>QCCS01000038.1 GCA_003281185.1 Prochlorococcus sp. AG-347-M15 | reverse complement strand
CCGATTCTAAGACTCTGTCTTGAATGTACATTCTTCCACCTTTTGTATTTTGCTGTTCACGACTAATTGCTTTTGTATATTTAAAATTATCTGGATAATTAGCAAGGTATCTCTGAAGGTCTGAACTGGTCAGAATTAAGACCCCAATTAAAAAAAGCAGGGAGATGGCACGTAGAAACTTACTAAGTATTTGATATTTAAATTCAAATTTATCATTAGAAATACTTTTTGGTTTAGACACAATATGTAGCTAATATTAGGAAAAAATAGGATTTTAAAAAAAGAACACTAAAAATATGCCTTTAACTTTAAGTAATCCTCTAAGATTAGGTTTACGGCAGGAAAGAGTCATATCTCCACAATGCTTAGTAATATTTGGCGCTAGTGGAGACCTTACTCATAGAAAATTAATACCGGCTTTATTTGAGCTCTATTTGCAAAGGAGAATTCCTAGTGAATTTGGGATAGTTGGTTGTGCGAGAAGACCATGGACTGATAACGAGTTTAGAGAAAAGTTAAAAGTAAAGCTATCCAATCAAATATCAGGTAAAGAAAAGGATTGGGAGCAATTTTCTAATTATCTTTTCTATGAACCAGTTGACTTACAACAAAGTGATCATGTCATAAGGCTTTCTAAAAGATTAAACGAAATTGATAAAACACAAGCTACGCATGGTAATAGAACATTTTATTTATCAGTCTCTCCGAATTTCTATGCAAGTGGATGTAAGGCTCTTAAAGCAGCTGGCCTTTTAGATGACCCGAAAAAAAGTCGTTTAGTGATTGAAAAACCTTTTGGAAGAGATTATTCAAGTGCAAAAAAATTGAATAAGATCGTTCAAAGTTGTGCAGAAGAAAGTCAGATTTATAGGATTGATCATTATTTAGGTAAAGAGACAGTTCAAAACATTCTTGTTTTGAGGTTTGCCAACACTATTTTTGAACCAATCTGGAACAGAAATTATATATCAAGCATTCAAATTACATCATCTGAAACAGTAGGAGTTGAAGATAGAGCAGGCTACTACGAAAGCTCTGGTGCTTTAAGAGATATGCTGCAAAATCATATGACACAAATGCTAGCTGTTACTGCTATGGAACCTCCTGGGAAATTTGAACCAGAAGCAATAAGAAATGAAAAGGCTAAGGTTCTTCAAGCTTCAAAACTTGCTGACGAAAATGAACCTTGGAATTGTTGCATAAGAGGTCAATATGGAGAAGGAGGAAATATTTCAAATCGACTAAAAGGATATAGGCAGGAAGATGGTGTTAATTGTAATAGCACAACAGAAACTTATATTGCGACAAAAGTTTTCGTTGATAACTGGCGTTGGCAGGGGGTTCCATTTTATTTGAGAACAGGTAAAAGACTACCTAAAAGACTTGGAGAAATAGTCTTGACTTTTAAAGACGTTCCTGTTCATTTATTTGATTCAACAATAATAAATCCTGCCCCAAATCAACTTATCCTTAGAATTCAGCCAAATGAAGGCGCTACTTTTAAATTTGAGGTAAAATCTCCCGGCTCTGGAATGAAATCAAGACCTGTTGAGATGGAATTCTCTTATGATGAATCATTTGGAGAACCCTCAGATGAAGGCTATGTAAGATTATTAGCTGATGCAATGCTTTCTGACCCAACATTATTTACTCGAAGTGATGAAGTTGAGGCAGCCTGGAAACTTTATACGCCATTAATAGAATTGATGGATAATTCTCCTTGGAAGTTACCTACTTATAATTATGAATCTATGACGTGGGGACCTCCTGAGTCTGATCAATTACTTTCAAAAGATAATATTTTCTGGCGCAGACCTTAAAAATGAAACCTCAACTAACACTCCAAACCCCATTAGAGCTGCCTTATCAGGAAATTTCTAATTACCTTAATAAATTATGGATTTCAGAAGATAAAGATAATACTGGAGCTAATACCTTTACATTAATGGTCTGGCAGCCTGCTTGGCTAGAACAATGTTTGGTACAAACAGGATTAGTAAATGGTCCAATTACTGGAAATTTAAGTCAAGAGATAATTGAAGTTGCAAAAAAATTTATATTAGATCAAGGACTTCCTCTAACTACTTCCCTTAACAGTGAAGAATTATTGAATTTGTTGAAGGCAAATTTATCTAATAAAGACTTTGAAGACTACAGAGGACAATTTTTTGAATCATCAATAAGTACATTAAACCCGAGAAGATTAATAACTCTAGCGCCAACCATAAATAAAAATTCAGATATCAAAACTTTTGTATCCGCCTACTGCCC
>QCCS01000037.1 GCA_003281185.1 Prochlorococcus sp. AG-347-M15 | reverse complement strand
ATAAACATAGATCTTTCTTTTTGCCTTTTTTCATATCCAATAATATCAATGCTTCACTTGATAATTTTTTTTCTAGTACCCTATCATTTTCAGCAAAACCAACTTTAAGTGAATTAAATGCATCAGAATAAAGAGTATAAATTATTCCATCTTTAGATTTATCTATAGAAGTATCTACATTAAATCTTGATGATATTAATGTTTTGTATCCTTTAATGATTTTTCTGTTATTCATAATTATTTGATTTCATCTTGAGCTAATTCGTATTTCTCCAATAGATTGTTTACTTCTGCTAGTGCAATCCTCTTTTGACAGGCCGAGTCATATCTATTTACTGCTATTGAAGGTATTGAACCTTTGCTTTTCATTTCCCTTATGCCAGTTTCTAAACATTGAAAAGCAACACTTGATAGATCTCTTCCTTCTGCTGCGGCCCAAACTTTTAAAAGATAAGTAAGATTTGATGGCACTGAGATCTGTACTTTGTTTGAATTTGAAGTATTTAATGCAATATCATCGAGACTAATTTCTTTAGAGGAAATAGTTTCTTTAACCTTTTTCTTCAAAAATTTTACTTGGCTTATAGCGTCCTCTTTATTCTTTATTTTTTGTTCTATTTCAAATAACTCTTCTTCAGAATTAATTAAAGCTTCTAATGCCCATTTGGCATCATCTTTCGCAACTGCGGTTCTATCAAGCCATTCATCTCTTATTTTTGACCAATTACTAGGCATAAGCTTTATAAGATAATTCTATGATATATAAATCTATATAGATTGTCTATAAATTCTAAATAGAATTAATATAGATTGCTTAAATTTTATTTTACATTATTCCTCGTCTTAGAAATAATCTTTTACAAAAATTGAAACTGTAAAATTCATCCAATGTGGTTTTAGAGATATTTTTTCGTTAATTGAAAATGATATAGAAGATAATTCAATCTTTTTTAAATCTTAGTTATTTGTTTATTTAATTAAAGACTTCTGGGCTTTTAATCTCTTTCTATAAGTTCGATTTTATAACCATCTGGATCCTCAATAAAAGCCAAGACAGTAGTACTGTTTTTCATTGTTTTAGGTTTGGTTGTTATTTTACAGCCATTATTTTCTAATCCTTGGCAAATTAGATGAATATCTTTTACTCCAATGGCTATATGACCATATTTATCTCCAAGCTCATAGTCTTCAGACTTTTTGTCCCAGTTATAGGTTAATTCAATTACTGTGTCTTCTTCTTCTGAGCCATAACCAACAAATGCCAATGTGAATTTTCCATGAGGGTAATCCTTTTTTCTTAATAAATTCATTCCTAATCTATTGACGTAGAAATCAATGGATTTATCTAAATCTCCAACCCGCAACATTGTATGAAGGATTCGCATTTTGAATTATGAACCTTAATCAATTATCTAATATTTAATAACCATCTGCCAAAGTTAATTTTTTCGAGGCTAAGTCTTTATATTAAGTTCAGAAAAATTAGGTTAAAATATGAATAATAAACTTTAATATATTGAATCAGATATTCCAGAGACTATCATCAGTATTTTTGTATACTTTGCCATTAAAAGCATCAATACCTTTTGGATATTATTTGTTCTATAAATATTCATTTTTAAAAATACTATTATTATTAACTTTCCCGGTAGCAATAATTGAAAAATCTTTGCCTTTTGGTAGTTTTTTATTATTTATAATTTTGTTTGCTGGATTAGCAAGAAATCCAAATGTTCCTTATTTCGTCAGATATAACGCATGCCAAGCATTACTTATTGATATTGCTTTGATAATAATTTCATATTTCTTGAGAATATTTCCCATAGTTGAATTAGGCTCAATAATTTTTATACTTACACTATGTATTTTTATTTATTCGATTTCTCAATGTATTTATGGAGTTGAACCCGAAATCCCCTTAATTAGCAAATCTGTAAGAATGCAAATTTAAAAAGATTTATTGATTTACTCACTTTCTTCAGCACTCATTCAGAATAGATTCCCATCTTTGTTGACTTGCCTTTATTGCTTGCATTGGTGGATTAGCTCCCTCTATTTCAAAGGCTTTAATTAACGATTTATTAGCTAATAGACCTAATTTTGCTGCCTCTCTTTGCCTGGAGCATACTTTTTTTCTTGATCCCTCTTTTAGACTATTTTCAATTTCTTTAAGAATCTGGCTAGCTTTATTCGATTTAGAATAAAAGTCATTCATGTAAACATCAAGTGCCGTATCAGCAAAGATTTCAACTGGAAAGATTATTGTGACTAAGCACACTATAAAACTTACAAATACAAATATTTTCATAAAAATCTTAAGTAAATTT
>QCCS01000036.1 GCA_003281185.1 Prochlorococcus sp. AG-347-M15 | reverse complement strand
TATCTAAATTAAAAAATTCATTTATGAAAGATCCTCAAGAATCAGTAAATTATTTTAATAAAAATGATTACAGGACAATTGAGCAAACAATGGAAAAGCTTTCTGGCGGGACAAGAAGACTTGCCGCTCAATTAACAACTTCTGCAAGTTTCGATTCTTTGTGGAATGTTTTAACGGATTATGATCGACTTAATATCTACATTCCAAATCTATTGTCAAGCAAAAAAATATATCAAAAGAACAATAATGTCCACCTTAAACAAGTTGGCGCTCAAGATTTCCTTGGCATGAAATTTTCAGCTGAAGTAACTATCGATTTGTTTGAAGATAAGGAGCTTGGCCTTCTAAAATTCAATTTGATAAAGGGAGATTTCAGAAAATTTGAAGGTAGTTGGAAAATTCAAAAAATTAAAAATACTTCAAAAAATTCATTAATTTATGATCTCACTGTTCAAGGTTGTCAGTGGATGCCAATAGCAATGATAGAAAAAAGACTAAAAAAAGATCTTTCCGAAAATTTGATTGCTGTAGATAAGCAAGCTAAATCGAAAAAATAATTAGTATTAAATTTTAGTTAATAGCCCCAAGGGGATTCGAACCCCTGTCGCCTCCGTGAAAGGGAGGTGTCCTAGGCCTCTAGACGATGGGGCCAGGAAATTAGCATAACAGCTTATTAAAAATTAAGAGTAAGGCTAGCCTTTCGTCAAGTATTGTTGATCTTTATTTTGTCCTTGCCACACAGGAACAGTAAAATGGAAGCATGAACCTACACCAACTTCAGATACAACCCATATTCTTCCGCCATGTACTTCTACTATTCTCCTGCACACAGATAACCCAATTCCAAATCCTGACGTCCCCTCAGAAGTCTGTGGGAGTCTAACTCTATCCAGAAAAATTCTTTTTTGTTCGCTCAAGGGAATACCGGCACCTTTGTCACAAATTGTTATTTCTAACCATTGATTTGTCTTGTGAATCATAGTTATTTTTATAGATCCAGAATCTTTTGAAAATTTCACAGCATTTTCAATTAAATTTAAAAAAACTTGCCTCATTCTTCTTTGATCTGCAAATACACTTGGCAGATCAGATGGAATATCAGTATCAATTTCAATATTTCTTAATCTCCAGAATTTTTCTAATTCGAGTATTACTTCTGCACTAATATTGCCTAAATCAATTTTCTGAGGATTGAACAAGGCTTCCCATTTGGTTGTTCCTACCTCCAAAAGATCCTGAGATAAAAGTTCAATTTCTTCTAAACGTCTCTTGATTACCTCTTGCAATTTTGATATGTCTATTTGGCCTAGTTTTTGACTTTGAACAGCCAAAGTGGCAGCAGTTAAGGGAGTTCTTAATTCATGCGCGACCATTCTTAATAATCTTTCTTGAGATTCTATTCTTTTTGTTAATGTCTCATTTTCTTGTCTTAAAACAAGAAGCTCGTCTTCTAGAAGAAATTCTTTTTGAGTTCTTGTTGAATCAATTTTTGATGGTTGCAAATTAATCCCTAGATTTTTTGTCATGCCCTCTTGTTTCCACCTCGGCAACCATTTCTGTAATTGAGAGAAAATATTACTCCCAGCAAATATTTGCTTTGGAGCTGGAGAAATCTTTATAAGAGCTGGTATGGCAACTAATCTGTGTAATTCTAGTAATTCAGGTTGTTCTGTGGGCTCAGAAATTTGAAGAGATATCTCAAATTCACAATCATCTGATTCTAAATAAGCTACCAGAGACTTAATATCAGCACTAGAAAGTTGATTTCTAGCCGCTACAAGTATTAATTTAAGCTCTTTTTTGTCATTCAAATGATTTCCCCTCAAGTGTTGAAAAGCTGTTAATCCTTATAAACACATTAAGATATTTATTTTTATTCTACAGATAAGCTATGAAATAAATAAGACATATTTATAAATGGTTGTTATTAATCAAAAGAAAAATCTAAATTTTGGCGATAATAATTCTCCAGAAATTAGCATCAATAGTAATTTAAAGAGATGGTTTTCCAGAAATATTGGATTTTGGAAATCTAATAGAACTTATTTTCTTGATGAAGAGCAAAAAACTTATAATTTATGTATGAATATTGATATAAAAGCTCTTGAGAATAAAACTGAGTGGGAATCACATTATAAATTCATCTGGTATCCAGAAAAAAAATATAGTTTTTTTGATGAAAATCCACAATATAAAGAACAAGGTGAAATGTATGCCTTTCTAAGAGGACACCAGCTCGTAAGGGAAAATTTTTATTTAAGTAATGTTGAAGGTATATCAAATATTAGGCAAGTCGATGAACATGAAATGATTTTTGAATCCTCTTACAATGATTGGTACATCCTTGAACATACAAGACTAGTAGATTCCGATAATTATAGATATAGGGTTATATATTCCTGGAA
>QCCS01000035.1 GCA_003281185.1 Prochlorococcus sp. AG-347-M15 | reverse complement strand
GAAGAAAAAGTTTAAGATCTTTTCTGGTCAATTTTGATGCCTTTTTTAACTCTAAAGAAGGTAATAGGGGAGTAATTTTTTTATTTTTGGATATTAAATTTAAATCTTTCATAATTCTAAAAATTACTTGCCTTAGTTTCTTCCTAGTTGAATCTTTTAATATTCTTAGTTCTTCATGAAAAACTTTTTGCTTTTCAAAAAAATAGTTGAAATCACTATACTCTATTTCTAATTGATAAGAATTGAATTTTTCTGAAATGATCATTGATGAAAAATCACCAATAAACTTATAAGTCCTACATATAGATATCCAAATAAGTATGGATTGGTCTAAATAATTACTTCTAATAAATATTTCTTGCTCTTCATTACTGAGTGATTTGAGTCTTAATGATATCTCTCTGAATATTCTTTTTGCAGAACTCAAAGTATTGGTTTGAAGAATATTATTCTCAACACTATATTTTTCTGTTTCTTTCCAATCTTTATTTTCTAAGTATTTTTTTAGAATTAGATTGCTTTCGTTAATATAGGCATTCCCAGTCCCAAAAGATAAACGATATTTAATCTTCTTAGGTAAAGAAGCAGAACTAATCATTTTTTTTTACTTTAGTTATCTCAACCGAGTGTTTTATCTAACCATTTTAACCTATCTTTTTTGAGCATCATTTCGCAGTAACTATACATAGTTCCATACTTATTCCAAGTGCATTCAGTTTGATAATAGGTTTTAAATGCCTTCTGACTTCTTTTTAAAGAGCAGGCATGAGATTCAAATCCTTTTTTATCGCATTCACCTTTAGATGATATTTTCTCTTGAATTAAGTTATCAATTTCTTCTTTTGATTTCATTGAACATTCATAAACTAATCCATTATTCATTGTTCTTGGTAACGCATCATCTAAACATTTTGAATAGAAATCATATTTGCCATATTCTTTTTGTTTATTCGTTTCTGCATTGAGAGGAAATATAAAAAACAAAAGTATTAAGGGATATAAAAAGATAGTTTTCATTAATCCCATCCATAAGCAAAATATTTTCTACATCCACCAGAGTCAATGAAAAATCCTTCCGATGCATTCAAGATTGATTTCATCTTTATTGAAAGATTAAATCTCCCATATTCTCCTTTCTTTGTATTACCCGAGAGAGAATAGTAATAAAGAGACCCTAAATTTGGCATAAATGCTTTAAGTTTTCCTGATGTTCTTTGTGCTTCTGGGGTTGATCTTGCTAACTGATTTCCAACAAAATTAACGAAGGGTCCATAACCGATTGTTTCTAGTTTTTCATGTTTTAGGTAGTGGTGTTTAAGTTTTGAATCATATGCAATTGCATTCGGATCATAATTTTTTAAATGGTAATATTGACCTCCATAACCGTTTGAGATCCCAATTTGTAAGAGATATTCTGGGTCATTTTTATAACTTAAAGTTCCAACACCCCAACCTCCATATGGTTTATGCATTTTAAGGGAGACATCTGGTTCTGATTCACTTATGAGAGTGCAAAATGAATCTGCTTTAACTGAAGGTATTAGACCTAATAAGAGTGATAAAAAAAGTAAGCGTTTCATCTATATCTACCGTCTCGATAAAGCAATTTGGAGGTCTTTTTACAAATATCGACTTCAATCCATTCCATATTTACAACATGAGTTGGCATATCCTCCTTTGCACCGACTGTATATTTGCATTCTCTACTATCTTTATAAACAAAATACCAAGGATACTTATAGTTTTTATTTTCCTTAATCCTGTCAGAAAGCATCTTCCAATATTTGTCATTTACTAATTTAACTACTGCTCTTTCCTCCTCATTACATTCACCTTGCGATTCTGGGCAGGTATATTTGTGCCTTTGATATTGCTCTGCATTTACAGAAGTATAGAAACCTAATATTAAAGTTAAAAAAAATAATTTTTTCAATTTTATTTCCTTTCTTCTAATTTTAAAGATCTTGTCAATTTATATCTAAATAAATCATCAAAATCTAATGATTTGACTAATTTTAATGCATTATTTAAATATGATATTTAAGGGTTGTAATAAGATTTACTAAGTGATAAGTATTAGATATTCCGTGTGTTTTTCGTGTGTCTTTTTATTATGATTGGTACAGAGATCTGTGTCTTACAGGGTCAAAACTGGTCACTCTAAACTGATTCTTTGGACACCCCCTCCGTTTTAATAAAAAGCAACTTAAGTTAAACAGAATAATATAAACGCCTTTTTTGTATGTCTTTGTTACAATAAAATTTATTTGATTTATGAATAAAGGTTTCGCAACAGACAATTTAATTTCCAAAAAATCGAAAAAAAAAGTCATTTCAAATGAACCTCAAGGAAGATTAATATCTTGGTCTCCTTGGCCACCTGCTAATTTTCAGACAAGATATCCTGCTTT
>QCCS01000034.1 GCA_003281185.1 Prochlorococcus sp. AG-347-M15 | reverse complement strand
ATAATCAATTTCTTTAGAAATGTAATTTAAAATTTCTTCAAGTAATTCATATTTTTTCCCAAGAATAATTTTACCATTATTTTTTTTAAGAGATTCACCATATATTGCTGCACCATTTTCTACAATATAGGGATCAGTTAAGTTTAATTCCTTCCTAATAACTTTCACTTCAGATGCAGTCTTGCTCGTACAAAGAATTACAGGTATAGATAACATTTTGAGTTTTTTTATAGTTTCTTTAGCCGGTGTTAAATCATAAGAGTGATCCATTAAAGTACCATCTACATCACTAACAATCCAAAAAGAAGAATTTTCAAACATTTTATAAAGAACCAAGCCAAATAACTTGAAAAGGGTCAAGACTAATATTTTTCCAATTGTATTTATAGGATGTTAAAAAATCTCGCATATTAAAATTATTATTAAATATTTCCGGAAGATCATTATCATTCAATTGATAATTAATTTTATTTTCAGTCATATTATGGATCGCAAAAACAGCTTCTGGACCTTCACCTCTTTTAATTACAACAATATCGCTTCTACCTTTAGACAAACATTTCATCTCTGAACAAGGATGAAATTGCTTTAATTTTGATCTGACATCCATAGCGTCACAAAGATTTTTTAAGTTTTTATTAGCATTTGATTCTGGATTATTTAACACAGATAAAAGAATGTCTGATTTAAATTTTTCTCTATTAAGGTCTCTTCTTTGACCAGTCATAGAGAAACTTTTAATATCATTTTCTGAAGCCAGTAATGCAGGTAAATAAAATGCCGGAACACCTTTCAGAGACATTACTAATAATTGAGTCAAATTAAATCTCTCAAATTGGAATCTATTAGAATCCCTGCTTGAATCTTCCATTGCACTCCACCAACTAATATTTAATTCGTAGGGTTTATCATCACCATTTGATAAACGTCTATGACTTACTAGTCCTCCTCTTTTTTCACAATTAATTAATAAATTTTTAATTCTATCTTCATTCATAAGTCCCTCAAGAGCTCTTAACCCAACACCATCATGAGATGCAGTGAAATTAAAAAGAGTGGTATCTTCAGGTAATTCTGGCCAATCATAAATCCATGAATTTAAAATATCAGCTCTAGAAGTAATAATTGCTTCAAGTAGAAGGGGAGGTAATGGGAAATTATATGCCATATGGGCCTCATCTTCAGAAATAAGATAAGATAAATTTTCCTTCTGAGGGACATTAGTTTCTGTTATTAAAACTCCATCATCAAGAAGATTATTTAAAAGAATTCTTAAAACTTTTACTATTGAATGTGCTTTTGGCAAATGCAAGCATGTTGTCCCTGATTCTTTCCAAATAAAACCAACAGCATCAAGTCTCATCCACTTTACCCCGTTTGTTAAATAACTGATAATTAAATTTAAGAACTCAATAGTCATTTTTGGATTTTGCCAATTCAAGTCAATTTGATCTGGACCAAAAGTTGTCCAAACCTTTTTAGGGCCTTGTTCAGTATTTATTTGAGAAAACAAGGATGAACTTCTTGGTCTAACAACATTTGACCAGTCAAGATTTTGTTTCGGGGAAAAAACATTTGATAATCCTGGTTCTTCGGATTTAATAAACTGTTGAACCCATGGGTGAGATGATGAAACATGATTAAGTACCAAATCAGCCATCAAAATGTGATTTTTGGAAATACCATTGAGGTCATCCCAATTACCAAATTTTTCTTCTAGAGATTCATAACTTGAGACTGCAAATCCTCCATCACTTGTGGATTTTAAAAATGGAAGAATATGTACAACTTTAGAAAGACTGCCAAAATATTTGCTTAAAAAATCTCGGAGAGTAATTAATGTTGCCTCTCCATTTTTAAAAATACTATCCGCATAAGTTATCAAAACTGAATGGGATTCATCCCATCTTTCTTTATTGCTTATTTCTTCATAAGCATATTTCTCTTTGAAATTATCTAAAGTCTGTAATAATTGATTTGAAATAAAATTAATTTCTTCTGTAGTATTATTTGAATAAATTGTTTTCAACAATTTATAGAGTTTTAATTTATCTAATTTTTTCTCTGAATCAATTTGCTTCACTTTGAAAAAATTCTAGAAGTATTAACACTATTCTGCACATCAATTAGAAAATGGACTTTCAACAAGGGTTAATCACAACAATACATGAATACGGTGTAACTAGCGATCTACTCAAAGAATTAAATAAAAGTCTTAAAAAAAGATCTACAAGCATACTAATTCCTTGCTTATATGAAGAATTTGAACGTCCAGCATTAAAAGATATAAGAGAAGTTTTAAAAAATCTTACTGGTCTAAACGAATTAGTAATTGCTCTATCTGCAAAAACTGTTGAGCAAGTGAAAGCAGCAAAATTATTTTTTGATTCAATGCCATTTCCAGTTCATGTTCAATGGACTAATT
>QCCS01000033.1 GCA_003281185.1 Prochlorococcus sp. AG-347-M15 | reverse complement strand
TTTCATTGTTGCTGTCAGGATTTTTAAAATTTATGGGATTTTTAAATCCCAATGTTTTAATAATTAATAACTTTCTTCTCTTATTACTAGTTTTTGGTCCAGCTCTTTTAGTTACAATAATATTAGTTTTTAATAAGTTTTCAAATTCTTAATTACGTCAAAATTTTAAATTTATGGAGCAAATTTAGATGGAGCAGATAAAAAAAGTTGTACTAGCATATTCTGGTGGCGTAGATACTAGCGTTTGTATTCCATATTTAAAGAATGAATATGGAATCTCAGAAGTGGTTACTTTTGTGGCAGATCTTGGGCAAGGCGAGGATTTAGAACTTATTAGGCAAAAAGCTTTAAATTCTGGTGCATCTCAATCAATTGTTGGTAACTTAGTAAATAGTTTTGTTGAGAGATACGCTTTTCCAGCTATTAGGGCAAATGCTTTATATTTAGATAAATACCCCTTATCTACTGCTCTTGCAAGGCCTTTAATTGCTGAAAACCTTGTAAATACTGCGAGAGAGATTAATGCCGATGCAGTAGCTCATGGATGTACTGGTAAAGGGAATGATCAAGTTCGATTTGATTTAGCAATTAATGCTTTAGGGCCTGATTTAAAAATAATTACTCCTGCCAGAGAGTGGAATATGAGCAGGGAAGAGGCGATATTGTATGGAGAAAAATTTGGTATTCCGGCTCCTGTATCAAAAAAATCACCATATTCAATAGATATAAACCTTCTTGGAAGGAGCATTGAAGCGGGCATATTAGAAGACCCAATGCGAGAGCCTCCTGAAGATATTTTTGCGATGACATCATCAATTAATAAAGCACCTGATTCTCCTCAAGATGTAGAAATTGTTTTTAAAAATGGACTTCCAGTTTGTATTAATAATGAATATTTAACTCCAGTGGAGATCATTCAAAAAGCGAATGATCTTGCAGGTAAACATGGTTTTGGAAGAATAGATATGATTGAAGATCGCGTAGTAGGGATCAAAAGTAGAGAAATTTACGAAACGCCTGGGCTCCTGCTTTTAATCAAAGCTCATAAGGATTTGGAGAGTATTACACTTAACCCAGATGTTATTGACTTTAAGGGAATAGTGGAAAAAAAATGGGGACAATTAGTTTATCAGGGTTTTTGGTTTGGACCGCTCAAAGAGAGTTTAGACGCTTTTATTTCATCTACTCAAAATTCAGTTAATGGAAAAGTAAAGATTAGACTTCATAAGGGGAATGCAAAAGTAATTGGAAGAATGTCTGAAAAAAATTCCCTTTATAGGGAGGATTTGGCAACTTATAGTCATGACGATTCCTTTAATCATTCTTTAGCAGAAGGTTTTATTTATATGTGGGGTATGTCTAATAAAATATGGGCCGAGTTAAATTCAAAAGAAAATGGTTAAATTTAAGATTCTGTATTTTCTTTGATTTCAGAATTGTCTCTTACTGAATTTGAAGAGTCAGAGCTTGTTACTGCTTGTTTTTCTTTAGATTCAACTTTAGGTTCTGGATTATCTTTATTCTCTGATTGAGCTACACCCTTATTCGAAGGTCTTGGGCTTGGTAAAGGCCCTTCTTGTTTAACGGTCATGTATCTAATTACATCTTCACTAAGTCTCATTGCTTTTTCAATTTTTAAAATATGTTGCCCATCACCTTGATGACTCAACTGAACATAAACGCCTTCTCTATGTTTTGCTATTTGATAAGCTAATCTCCTTTTGCCTCTCATTTGACTATCAAGAATAGTACCGCCAAATTCTTCTAAAAGTTTATTGTATTTATCAATGTGATTAGTTACCTCATCTTCCGCAATATCTGGACGGAGGATGTACATTGTTTCGTAATAAGTTTGTTGTTTGTTCATAGTTTCAGACAAGGTCTTAGGCTCATAAATTGACGTTATGAGCGTCTGTACATTATTCACAATACATTACAAAGGGTAGTTTCTTAGAAATTGGTATCATTTTTTTTTAGATAATTTTTTAGGGCGTCATTCATAATGTGAAAGGGGACTTCTAAACCTGCAATCTTTCCTGCATCTTTAGTAGCCTGTCTTTGAGAGTCATTAAAATAAGCAGGAACTGTAATTACTGCCTGAGTAACTTTTTCGCCAAGATATTTGCCCGCATCATCAGCTAACTTTCTTAGAACTTGAGAACTTACCTCTTCTGGAGAAAATTGTTTATCCAAAATAGGACATTTTAATTTAACACTAGAACCGGATTTTTCTACAGAATAACTAACTTCTTTGGATTCTTCATTAACTTCATCAACTCTTCTTCCAACAAAACGCTTTGCAGAATAAAAAGTATTTTCAGGATTCATAACGGCTTGTCTTTTTGCAATTTGCCCAACAAGCTGATCTTGATTTTTTGTATATGCAACAACTGATGGAGTAGTTCTGAATCCCTCAGCATTTGCTATTACAGTAGGTTTACCACCTTCCATTACAGCGACACAACTGTTAGTTGTTCCTAAATCGATTCCTACAACCTTCCCCATGGGTAAATTATTATTGATATTCTCCATAATCGGTCATCGGCGTCATTCATAATGTGAAAGGGGACTTCTAAACCATCTGTCCAAAATGTTAATGACTTCATTCCTTGAGCAATAAGCATTTGTAATCCATCGATAGTCATACATCCTTTTTTGGAACTAAATTTTAATAAAGGAGTTGGAGCCGGATTATAGATTAAATCGTAAACAATTGTTTTAGAGTTAAGAGATCTCCAAAAATTTTCTCCATACGGCATAAAACTTTCTTGATTTTTATTTGTCTTCATACCCACTGGTGTTGTATTTACAATTAAATCTGCTTCCTCAATAACGCTTTGAGCCCTATCATTATTATTTAGTAAACCCTGAATAGCAATTTGA
>QCCS01000032.1 GCA_003281185.1 Prochlorococcus sp. AG-347-M15 | reverse complement strand
ACCATGAGTGCAGCATGTTTCCAAGTTTCAAAATTAGGGGTTGATATAATTTCTATTCATGCTTCGGCAGGTCTAAAAGCTCTTAAGGATTCGAAAAAAGCATCTTTAGAAGGAGCCACCTCAGTGAGTATAAAACCTCCATTTGTTGTAGGAATTACTGTTTTAACAAGCTTTTCTCTTGAAGATTTTCAAACTGATCTTGATAGAAATAATTCAATTGAAGAAAATGTATTGAGACTTGCAAAGTTGTCTTTTGATGCGGAATTAGATGGATGTGTATGTTCTCCTTGGGAGGTAAAAATGTTGAGATCTATTTATAAGGATAATTTTGAACTAATTACACCAGGTATCAGGTTAAAAATTGATAATAAAGATGATCAAAATAGAATTATGACTCCCCATGAAGCTATTTATAATGGCGCTTCTAAATTAGTCATTGGTAGATCAATATCAAAAGCTATTGATCCTAATAAAGCTTTAAAAGAAATATTTGAATCTATTAATTCTGATTAATTTTGGATTCTTCTCCCTTAAGCAATCTTGATATGTTCGTTCTATGTTTCCATAGAACTAATAATGCCACAATTAAACTTATAAAAAAGTATGGGTGCATAAAATTATCTAGGTAAAAAAACATAAAAAGAGGAAGTAAGATTGCAGCTGAAATACTGGATAAAGAAACAAATTTAGTTTTTGTTAGGACTATTAAAAAAATGCCAAGAGATGCTAGTCCAACTTTCCAAGAAAGAGCTAAAAACATACCTAATCCAGTTGCAACAGCTTTCCCTCCTTTACCTCTTAGCCATACTGGCCAAATATGCCCTGCAATAGCGGATATGCCAGCTATAACTTCTATTAACCCTTGATCTGTATAATATTGAGCAATTTTAACTGCAATAAGGCCTTTACCAACGTCAATGATAAATACAAAAAGTGCTGGCCATTTCCCAACATTTCTTAAGACATTTGTGGCACCTGTAGATCCAGAACCTATAGTTCTTAAATCTATATTTTTGAGATATTTTCCAATTAAAAAACCTGTTGGAAGTGATCCCAAAAGATAACTTGTAAAAATTATTAAGATATACATCCAGATTAGTTTAGTTCAAGATCATCATAAATTTCATTATCTGAACCTGCAAATGCAACCCATAATGGGAATTGAAGTATTGGAATTTCAACAGAGGTTTCTGCTGCATCAATGATAATGAATGGCAATTCTTCATTGCCTTCTAATCTATCAGCTCTTTCGATGACACCTTCTGGCCTTTCAAAAAGAACAATTCCACTATTAGGTCCAAAGTCATCCCTTGTGAGACCAAGTGAATCTTGAAGAATTCTTCTCCATTCACCTAATCGTTCAGGCTTCGAAGCTAAAATAAGAGTCTGAAACTGATCTCCATATAATTCGCCAAGGATAGATATTAACCCCGCTGAAAACAAGGCATTTTTTTGTCGAGATCCTCTACTTTCAAGAGAACCTCTTCCACCCATGTTAAAGAACCATTCATCCATGATTTCTATATCTGATGAATCAAGACTTCGTCTTAATTTCCAAGGTTCAGCATAAAAATCAGGTTGTTCTGTGAAAGTTGAAAAGCAACTTTTTATAATCTCTTCATCTGGCTTAAATGTTTCAGAAAGAGCAGGAACATTTACTACATTATTTGTGCTATTGCTTTGCTTTTTCTCATCAAGGGGAGATGGCTTGACGATTATTGGTTGAGAAACTAATTCAAGTTTCTCAACGTTTTGTGAAAGATTCTGCAAAGCTCCAGTTAAGTACTCTTGAAAGCCTTTAACTCTTTTAGCGATATTATCTGACTGTCCTTTAAAATTTGACTCAATATCTTTTTCTATTTCTTTTTTTTTTGTTTCTAACTCTTTTATTTCTCTAACTAAAGAGTCTTTTTTTGAAACGAGATCTCTAAAAATTTCATTGGAAATTTCATCAAAAGATTTAGTTGATTTATCGTTTTTTGGAGCAATTCTTTTATTTTGTGTTGTATTTTTCTTATTAATTTGTTTGGGTTTATCATCTGAAATTGACTTATCTATTATAAATTCCTTTTCAGGATTATTGTTTGAAATTTCTGTATTGGTCATTTAAATAATTTTGATGATTAAGCAAACATTGAATTTAGGAATTTTTAATTTCCAAGGAGTCAACTTTTTTTAGAAGTTCATCTCTTAATTGCTTTGGATTAAATAATATTGGTAATAAATGGGGACTAGACTTTTCTCTAAAATAAAAGATACCTGGGATTATAGGAAAAAAGAATTTCCATGATATCCAGTTTTTGAATGGAAAAGTTCTAATCTCTTTTCCTAATTGTAAAACTATAAAATCATCATTTGTTATTTTTATTCTTAAGGTAAACGACTGAAGTAATAAGAAAAAGCTAAAAGATGCAAAAACTATTGTTGGCAAAGAACCAATATTTAAAAATAAAAGCATAAAACTTAAGACTATAAGAATTATTGGTAATTGAAATAATGGTGATATTATTACTGGTTCTTCTTTTTTTGATTTAGTGTTAAACATAGATTTATCCAAATAAAATTTGAGTTAGTAATACATCCATTAAAGATACAGTAACGAGAGTCATTACAACCGCACCTGTTGTACTTGTTCCGACTTCTTTTGGACCACCTTTGGTGGTGAGTCCATATCCACAAGCAATAATTGAAATGAGTAATCCGAAGACTAGAGATTTTATCAACATTGAAGTCATGTCTGAACTTGTCAAACTCACATTCCCAGATCTTACCGATGTCCAAAAAACTATTGGAGGAACTTTATAAAAAATTGTGCTCCAAAGTTGTCCACTCCACAAAGCTACAGATAAAAATAAAAGACACTGTATTGGAGACATTATTACCATAGATAACAACCTTGGAACTACTAAGTATTGGACTGGTTCAGTTCTTAACATTGTTATGGCCTCAATTTGTTCTGTAACTTTCATAGTGCCAAGTTGAGCAGCATAAGCGGTGGCAACCTTCCCAGTCATTAAAGTAGCAGTTAGAAGAGGAGCCATTTCTCTAGCCATTCCTACTGCTAATAACCCCCCTATTTCACTTGACACTCCCATGCTTGTCAATTGTGAAGCAACTTGAATATTAAAAACTGTACCTGCAGCAATTCCTGTAATTAATACTATTAACAAACTTCCAGGACCTGATTCCATTAGTTGGTCAAAGAGATCATTTTTGGAAATTTTACCTCTAAAGATAAAATTAATAGCTTGCCCTCCAATGATTAAGCTGCTTAGAAGTCTTTTGAGAAACTTAGGGTAATACATATTTCTATATTAGTTCGTAATTAATTTTCTATCCCAGTTACGCATTATTAAAATACCAATGATGACCAATACTGAGGGTATAAACCCAATACATAATCTAATAGTTAATTGTGCCGAAGTACATTGTTCAATTATATTCAAAGCATTTTTATCTACAAAACATGCTTGATAACCAGATAAATACAACAAAAATCCTAATAATTGAACACTCAATGCGATTCCAATCTTTTGAATAAGTAC
>QCCS01000031.1 GCA_003281185.1 Prochlorococcus sp. AG-347-M15 | reverse complement strand
CTAATTGCTTTATTCTTCTTAGTCTTTGAAAAGCAACTGTATCAATTAATTCCATAATCATTAATTCATCTGGCTTTTCTGCATCAAATACTATTTCTTTATGAATTGGGTCATGAAAAATTCTTTTAATACTCATAATTTCTAAGATTTTTTATTTTAATCTTTATCCATTTCAAGATTTAATTTCTTCATTGTTTAATTCATTAGTTTGAACTTCAACTCCTTCTTTTTCTAGAAGTGACCCCAGAAATAATTCTGCATTCCTAACCCATTTATCATCAGTACTACCATAATCACTTGTATCCGGGAGATCGAGTAGTTTGTCAGGAGTCATACCCTGGCCTTGAATATTATTACCTTTGGGGGTTAAGTAACTAGCTACTGTTATGGCAATACCACTATCTTCTCCCAAACTTTTTAGGGATTGAATTAAACCTTTTCCATAAGTTTGTTCTCCCATAAGAATCGATCTCTCATTATCTTGTAAAGAACCAGCAAGTATTTCACTGGCACTTGCAGTGCCTTTATTTACTAAAGTCACCATTGGTCCATCAAACGATGTCTCTTTTTGAGAAATAATTGCATCTTTGATCCCATTTCTATCTTTTGTCTCGACTACAGGTTTCTCACTCAATAATGAGTCTGCAACTGCTATACCTGAGCTTACTAATCCACCTGAATTATTTCTAAGATCCAAGATCAAGCCCTCAACTTCTTTCTCTTTCAACTCTTGAAGTGCCTCTTCAACTTTTTTGGGTACGCTTTCGCTGAATTGAGTTATCCTTAAATATCCTATTGTGTGAGAATCATCTCTTAGTCTTTTTGTTCTAACTGGTCTGAGATCTACTGATCTCCTCTCTAGATCGACTTCCCTAATTCCTCCTGATTCCGAAGATAATTCAACTAAAACTTTTGTCCCCGATTCACCTCTTAACTTAGAGGCAGTACCCGCAAGCCCTAATTTTTCTGATGAGATTCCGTCCACTGTCTCTATCAAGTCCCCGCTTACTATTCCAGCTTCTTCAGCTGGGGAACCCCCAAGAGTAGAGATAACTTTAACTTTATTGTCATCATCTTCACCCAATTGAAGCCCAACACCATTAATTTCACTACCAAAATTACTTGATTTGAGTAGTTCATAATCTTTTGGGCGTAAAACCCTCGTGTAGGGATCGTCTAAAGGTCTTAACATGTCTTCAATTGCGGAATAAGCCTCTTCACTTGTTTCAATTTGTTTCTGTAATGTTTTTTGTCTAATTCTTTTCCATTGGATTTCATCAAACTTTTCTGGATCATAAAAACCTTCATTTACTAAGGTCCAAGCATCAAGTACTAATTGCTTGCTATCACTGAGAGCATCCACTCTTTCAATCAATAAAAGATTGATAGAAAAAACTATGATCATTGATGCAGTGATCAAAGTTTTGAATGTTAAAAGTTTGTTAAAAGATGAATTCATTGGGTTAAGTGTTAACACCAAGTATAAGAATTTTAAGTAAGCTCTTTATATCAAAGCTAATTTTTTTTTGGATGGCGAATTCTTCATCTGTTTATGACTGGTTTCAAGAAAGGCTTGAAATTCAGGACATAACTGACGACGTAACTTCCAAGTACGTACCCCCTCACGTAAATATTTTTTATTGTTTAGGAGGCATAACTTTAGTATGCTTCTTAATTCAATTTGCAACAGGTTTTGCAATGACTTTTTACTATAAGCCAACAGTTACACAAGCTTATAATTCAGTAAGTTATTTAATGACCGATGTAAGCTTTGGATGGTTAATAAGATCAGTGCATAGATGGAGTGCATCAATGATGGTTTTGATGTTAATCCTCCATGTTTTTAGGGTTTATCTAACAGGGGGTTTTAAAAGGCCAAGAGAATTAACTTGGGTTACAGGGGTTGTAATGGCAGTTATAACCGTCGCCTTTGGAGTAACAGGTTACTCTCTACCTTGGGATCAAGTAGGTTATTGGGCAGTTAAAATTGTTTCAGGTGTCCCTGCTGCAATACCAGTAATTGGTGACTTTATGGTTGAACTCCTTAGAGGAGGAGAAAGTGTTGGACAATCAACTTTAACAAGGTTTTATAGTCTTCATACTTTTGTATTACCGTGGTCATTAGCGGTTTTCATGTTGATGCACTTTTTAATGATTCGTAAACAGGGGATTTCAGGTCCTTTATAAACTCTTATACTTAAATTACTATTAGTCCTCCATATGTCTACGTTAAAAAAACCAGATCTTTCTGATCCAAAATTGAGAGCAAAGTTAGCTAAAGGTATGGGCCATAATTATTATGGTGAACCAGCATGGCCAAATGATTTACTATATATTTTCCCAGTAGTTATTTTAGGAACTATCGCGTGCGTAGTTGGTTTAGCAGTCCTTGATCCTGCAATGTTGGGAGACAAAGCTAACCCCTTTGCAACACCCCTGGAAATTCTTCCTGAATGGTACCTATATCCAGTTTTTCAAATACTTAGGGTAGTTCCTAATAAACTTTTAGGTATTGCACTTCAAACGTTAATTCCACTTGGATTAATGATTTTACCTTTCATCGAAAACGTTAATAAATTTTCCAATCCCTTCAGAAGACCTATAGCAATGTCTGTTTTCTTGTTCGGAACTTTCCTAACAATATATCTTGGTATTGGCGCTTGCTTACCTATTGATAAATCATTAACTTTAGGTTTATTTTAAAATTAGATTTTAAACATATCTAAGTCGTTTTCCTTTTCCCTGAGAAAGTGATTCATTAATAAAAATCCAACGATCGTCCAGGTTTGGTAAGTTCTCGATTGTTGCCCTACCCAAGTACCTGTAGGTCCATCAAAATATTCTGCCCACTCTTGTTTAGGCAACTGATTAAGTTGACACCAATATGACTCCTCAATTAAAGATTTCATTTCTTCCATAAGAATTACGTCATCAGAAACGTAATTTTTTTGATGTAAAAGAACAGCTGCGCCAAAGAACCAAAGTAAACTTGGCCAATGTCCACCATTGTGGTAACTCCAAGGCCAATTCTTTGGATCCGAACCAGTTTTATTTTGCCATTCTTCTACATCCATATGAGGATGACAAATTCTCATAGGCATTTGAGCTATTAAATGCTGTCTATTATGTAAAACTAATCTGAATAAAGCTCTCTGTTCCGCAGGGGGAAGTACTCCAAAAATACATGCTAAAGAATTTCCTAAACTATAAAATCGAAAGTCAGGTCTACCAGTTCTGATATTTCCTATTAAATAACCTCCTCTATTCTCTAACCAATCTTGAAGCCACGAAGGAACAACTTGAGGTTGAACGTTAAATTCATTGAAGTGTTGATCATCTCCGTATTGCTCAGTTGGCCTTCTTCTTAAAATTTGCATTGTTTGGCTAGTAACCCAATAATGTTTTAAGAGAAAACCTCCCAAATCCTTAACCCATTGATTTGTAAGAATAAGTCTCTGATCTAAAAGTCTGCTTACATGATCTGCTCGACTTAATTCCATTAAGTTTATGCAGCTTTTTAAACATCCATGTAATAAAACTTCAACTTCTAAAGGGGCTCCCCACACATCCATAGGTCTATCAATCATAAATGCGCAATCTGGAACAAAAAGTACAGGAGTACCCTCAAATGTTGGATGGAGAACTAAATCTAGTAAAAGTTGAATTCCTCTTTGAACACTCTGACTTTTTCCGAAGGCATAATCCCCACTTTTGTTGACATAGTACCAACATAAAATGGGCCACCATAAACTCGCATCAGCCGAAGTAATCCTGCCTATTGATCTCTGACCATAGTCTCCAATAAGCTTTCCGTTCTCCTCAATAAAACTAGTTGGAAATACACCGCGTGTTTGGTAATTAGTACTTTGTAACTCCAGGCAAACACTTAGGAACCTTTTGACAATTTCATACCGTTTTTGCGTAATGAGATAAATCATTACAGGAACGTTGTCTCTTAAAAAAATTTCTCCATAATTAAGCTTTTTATTTTTTGTTGGGTGTTCTAGTGCAGCAACGCTGCCAACAAGTTCGCCTGAAATTTC
>QCCS01000030.1 GCA_003281185.1 Prochlorococcus sp. AG-347-M15 | reverse complement strand
TTATCAAGAGGCAAATGTAGAGGATTTATTTATATTCTTAGCAACGATTTGTCTTGTGATTCTATTAATAATGATTCTAATTTCAATTTTATTCAAAATTGCCTAGCTGTAGGATTAGAAAATTATAGCTTGATAAAAACAAAGAAAAAGCATGAGAATGTTGATAGAGAAATTTCTACTGGTGCAGAAATACAGTCTCAATTACTCCCAGATTATTGTCCAAGAATTTATGGTTTAGATATTGCTGCACATTGTAGACCTGCCTTACAGTTAGGTGGAGATTATTATGATTTTATGTGTCTAAAGACTAATATCTCAGAAAAAAGAAAAGAAAAAGCTAGATGGGCTTTAGTAATTGGCGATGTTATGGGTAAAGGTATTCCAGCTGGTCTTTTGATGACTATGTTAAGAGGAATGTTACGTGCAGAGGTTCTTACAGGGTTACCGCCGGATAGAATTTTGCATGATTTGAATCAACTAGCAATAAATGATTTAGATCAATCACATAGATTTGTGACATTATTTTATTCAGATTATGATCCTAGAACCAGAAAATTGAGATTTGCTAATGCAGCCCATAATCCCCCTTTGCTTTGGAGAAACTCAGATCAGAAAATTATAAAATTAGATGCAGAAGGATTTGTACTAGGATTACAAAAAGAAGCCGAATATTTTTGTCGTGAAATCAAGCTTAACGAAAATGATTTAGTACTTTTTTACACTGATGGAGTAATTGATACTTCTAATTCCCTAGGCGAAAGATTTGATGAGGAAAGATTAATTAAAACTTTTACAAAGCTATGCAAGCAATCTAATACGTCCCAAGAAATTTTAAATAAAATATTCAAAAAATTGGATGATTTTACTGGACAAAATAGACATCTAGAAGATGATGCATCTATTGTTATCTTTCAATTAAAATAGACATTTTTGTCAGCTATATAAAAAAATGCTTTATTAGAGATATATAAAGCTAATAATTGATATGGCAAAAGTTTGGAGTAAAAGATTTGATAATACACTTAATCCTTTCATTGAAAAGTTTAATGCTTCAATTGGTTTTGATAGCAAACTTATTTTAGAGGATTTAGATTGCTCGATTGCGCACGCAAAAATGCTCGGTAAAACAAAAGTTTTATCCTCTTCTGAAACATCAAAGATTATTAATGGTTTAGAGAAAATAAAAGTTGAGTATTTGCGGGGTAAATTTTCTCCGAGTCCTCCTTCCGAAGATATTCACTATTGTATTGAAGAAAAGCTTATTAGTTTAATTGGTGAAACCGGGAAAAAATTACATACAGGTAGAAGTAGAAATGATCAAGTTGGGACAGATTTGAGATTGTGGCTAAGAAAAGAGATTGACAATCTTGATATTTTATTAATTGATTTGCAAAAATCTTTTTTAATTCTCGCAGAATCAAATATCTATACTCTAATTCCTGGATATACTCATATGCAAAGAGCACAGCCATTATCTTTGGCCCATCATTTATTGGCTTATTTAGAAATGTTCCAAAGAGACCGCGAAAGGTTTAAAGAGGTAAGATCAAGAGTTAATACTTCACCATTGGGAGCAGCAGCATTAGCTGGCACAAAAATAAAAATAGATAGGAAATTTACAGCCAAAGAGTTGGGTTTTGAAAAGATTTATAAAAATAGTATTGATGCAGTAAGTGATAGAGATTTTTGTATAGAATTTGTTTCTGCATCTGCTTTGGCAATGTCGCATTTGAGTAAGATCTCTGAGGAGATCATTTTATGGGTGACTGATGAATTTTCTTTTGCAAAATTAACAGACAAATGTGCTACTGGTAGTAGCTTAATGCCGCAGAAAAAAAATCCTGATGTTCCAGAGTTAATAAGAGGTAAAACAGGAAGAGTTTATGGACATCTTCAATCATTGTTAACGATGGTTAAAGGCGTACCACTTGCATATAATAAAGATTTTCAAGAGGATAAAGAGCCAATATTTGATACTGTACAGACTATATCTTCTTCCATTAAAGCAATGACAATACTAATTAATGAGGGCATAGAATTTAATATTAAAAATTTATCTGATTCAGTAGAAAATGATTTTTCAAACGCCACTGATTTGGCAGATTACCTAGTTGGTAAAGATGTCCCTTTTAGAACTGCTTATCAAGTTGTCGGTGAAATTGTTAGATTTTGTATTGAGAGAAATATGTTGCTTAAAGATCTAACAATTGATGAATTTAAAAAATTTCATCTCGAATTTGATGAAGTTGTTATAGAAAATCTTGAACCCTTTAATGTCGTAAAGTCAAGAATTAGTAAAGGAGGAACTGGTTTTTCCCAGGTAGAAAAGGAGATAAATAACTGGCAGAAAAAATTGTTGATCTGAATCTGAATTATTTTTCTACAACAAGGGTATACTTTGAAGTAGAATGATTAGGTAGTCTTATTAAACTACATTATTGTAGTTTTTAATTAGGTTTTATTTGTTGAGTTTAAAGTGAGTATTTTTGTTGGCAATTTGCCTTTCCGCGCAGAACGTGAAGATGTGTTACGGTTATTTTCCCCTTTTGGTGAAATTTTAAATTGTTCTCTTCCTCTTGAAAGAGATACTGGTAGAAAAAGAGGTTTTGCATTTGTTGAGATGGCAGATGAATCAATTGAATCAACAGCTATTGATGGTTTGCAAGGTGTAGAGCTGATGGGCAGGCCACTAAGAATTAACAAGGCAGAGCCAAGAGGCTCAGGAGGGCCTCGAAGAGGAGGAAGAAGTGGAAATAATGGTGGCGGCTACGGCGGTGGAGGTTACGGCGGTGGAAATAATGGTGGAGTAAGTTCTCAACCTAACACTTCTTCTATGAATAAATCTTCTGGGTCAGAAGGTTGGGAAGACAGAAGTTATGGAAACTCTTCAGATAACTCTGAATATGAAAGTGGCAGGACGAGAAGAAAAAGAGGTGTTTCAAATGAGAGTAACTTATCAAATGAAGAGAATTAATAACCCATTTCTTTTAGTCTAGAAGTTAATTTAATAAGATACCCAATATCTAATTCTTTTTTTATGGATTTTGTAGATATCTGATTCCTCCAAACTTTTGCTCTTGGAATACCCTCTACTAGATTTATAAGATGTTTACAAATATCCCAAGATTTTCCTCCATTAGATAGATGCTTTTCTATATATGGAATTAAGGAAAAAATAATATTTGAAGCAGAGTTTGTTTTTTTATTTATTCCATAAATTCTTTGATCAATTTCAGACCATCGTAAAGGATGTTTATATACTGATCGTCCAATCATTACACCATCAAAATCATTTAAGGCTTCTAACGATTGATTAATATTTGAGAAACCCCCATTTATCTCAATTAATAATTCTGGATTTATTTTTTTTAATTTTTTTACTAAATCGTACTTAAGTGGAGGTATGGTCCTATTTTGTTTTGGATTTAAACCTTTCAATATTGCTTTTCTTGCGTGAATTGCAAATCTATCTGCACCAGCATTTGCTACACACCTAACGAAATTATTCAAATGAATGAAACTATCCTCGTTGTCGACGCCTATTCTGTGTTTAATGGTAACCGGTAAGTTACAGTTATTTTTTAAAGATTCTATGCATTTTGCTACTTTTTCAGGATCTTTCATAAGTGAAGCTCCAAAATTGCCAGAATTGACTCTAGGACTTGGACAGCCAACATTAAAGTTTATTTCGTCATACCCCCAATCTTCCGCCATTTGCGCAGCCTCTTTAAGGATTTGGATATTTCTGTCGAAGATGCCTTTAGAACAATAATTTCGGCTGGGATTGTTAATCCAGATGAGAAAAACAATACTACAAATCCAACATTTTCAAAATTATTTTCTCAATTACGTGCTTCCACTAATACTTCTTCTTAATTGATGAACAATAATAGATCCCTTTCTAGAGAATTATCGTTGATTTCTCTAGGTTTGATAAAAGATAAAGGTAGTTTAAGACTAAATAAATGCCAGATAGAAGAGATTTTTGAATCGGCATTGGATTCTTTAATAAATCATTGCAGAGATGAATTAGATAATTGTGAATCAGACTTAGAAAATGCATCACAAAAAATATTAGATAGTGAATTGCAAGAAGGGGTTGATTCCTCTTATTCAAAAGTTAGAGAGGAATTAAAAAAATCTTTACAAAAAATAGAAGCTGTGATGAATACACTTTCAGTAACTTTAGACCTTCCAAAACTAATAGTCTCTAGTGGACAGATTGATGTTAGAGAGGATGTAAATCAGAGGATTAGTAA
>QCCS01000029.1 GCA_003281185.1 Prochlorococcus sp. AG-347-M15 | reverse complement strand
TTTATGAAATTAAAGAAAAAACAATTTCAAATAATGCAGTTTTTAAAATTCTAAAAGAACGACAAAAAACATATTGGTATGGTGAATTCGAAAATATATATCAGACGTTACTCAATGCTTCTGAATTTTTATTTACTATTTCAAATTTAAATTTAGAGACTGATAGTTTTGATAGGTATATTGAAATCTACTCTTTAGAACTTTTTAAGATAGACCAATTATATAGAAAGTTTATTTTTTATTATCAAAAGTCATCTCAACCAACATTATTAGGAGATATTAATAATTTAGTAGAAAATAAATACGTTAATGAATTCCTTTTAAAGGTCAATAATAATTTCCAAAAAAGTGTAGATAAATTAACTAAATGGAATTCAAATTTTCTAACTTCACAGAGATCTTTTTATAAACAATTAATAGAAGAAATAAGAAAAAAAAATAAAAAATCCATTGTAATAATATCCGATGCTTTTAGGTTCGAGATAGGAGATGAATTAAATAAAAAAATAGAAAGTTTAGATAATTTTAGTTCAAAAATTATACCTTTAATTTCTTCTTTACCCTCATATACTCAAATGGGTATGGCATCGTTATTACCACCTGGAGAATTAGAGATCATTTCATCTTCGAATGCAAATGTTACCCATGATTCTGATCCTACTGGAGGGATTATTAATAGATCAAAGATTCTAAATAAAGTTTTATATGAAGATAATCCATATGTTTCAAAAGTTCCTGATTTCTTAAATCTTAATGGTATGGAATTCAGAGAGATAATCAAAAATCATAATGTTATTTATCTCTACCATGACAGAATCGATGCTACTGGAGATTCTAAAAAAACCGAAGGTAATGTTTTTGAAGCAGTGGAAGATACATTAGAAGAATTAATTAAATTAATACAAAAAATTGGAAAATCTGCTTCTGCAAATATCTTCATAACTGCTGATCATGGATTTATATATCAAAATCGGGACATAGAGGACTCTGATTATTTAAGTGCGCGTCCTGAAGCAGCAGAAATTTTCTACTCTGATAGAAGATTTCTAATAGGTAGGAACTTCAAAGATTCTCAAAGTTTTAAAAAATTTACTTCTTCATCATTAGATATCAAAGGTGATTTTGAAATCGTTTTTCCTAAGTCAATAAATCGTTTAAGAAAATCTGGATCAGGTTCTAGATTCGTTCATGGTGGTATATCTCTCCAGGAAATTGTAATCCCAGTTGTTAAGGTAACCAAAAGTAAAATAAAAGATTCTAATCTAGTAGGAGTAACAATTATTCCTGGTCTTTCCAAGAATATAACCACAAGTCAAATGTCTGTAAAACTTTATCAAGAGTCTCCCGTTAATAGTAAAAATATTTCTAGGACTCTATTAGTAGGTTTGTTTTCTAAAGATAAAAGGTTAATTTCTAACCAAGTAAAAATAATATTTGATAGCAAATCAGAAAATACAAGAGAAAGAGAGCAAATAATTCAACTGATTCTTACCAAATCTGCAGATGATTTAAATAATAATGAAGTTTTTCTCAATTTAGATGAATATTATTCAAATACATCACATGTTCAGACTTATAAATCAATTCAATTTATAATCAAAAGAACCTTTACAAATGATTTTGATTTCTAAATTAATTATTAATGAGTAATTTAAACGACAAAATAAATCAATATTTTCCTGGATTAGTTGTAAGAAAGGACTTAGTTAAAAAAGTAAAAGGTAATGCAATTGTCCCAACTTATGTTTTGGAGTATTTGCTCGGTCAATATTGCGCAACAAATGACGAACAATCCATACAAAGTGGAATAGATACAGTAAAAGAAATTCTTGCAAAACATTATGTCCATAGAAACGAAGCAAATTTAACAAGATCTAGTATTAGAGAAAGAGGGAGAAATAAAGTAATTGATAAGGTACAAGTAACATTTAATGATAAGAATGATACTTATGAAGCAAGTTTTGCAAATCTAGGAATAAAAAAAGTATTAGTAGAGACTCAAATAATCAAAAAACATCCGAAGTTATTAGTTACAGGTGTTTGGTGTATATCCGACATTGAATACGAACACAATGAAGACTCAAGAATTCAACCTTGGATATTGGGTTCAATAAAACCTATTCAATTATCGGATTTTGACTTTGAAGGTTATTTAAATGCTCGTAGTCAATTTTCAACAGATGAATGGATTGATTTGCTTATCCAGAGTATGGGATTCAATCCAGAAATGTTTGGTAAAAGAAATAAAATGCTGCAGTTACTTAGATTGGTCCCTTATGTAGAAAGAAACTATAACTTAATTGAATTAGGTCCAAAAGGAACAGGTAAATCGCATATCTTTTCAGAATTTAGTCCTCATGGAATGTTAATTTCAGGTGGTGAAGTCACAGTACCTAAATTATTTGTAAATAATAGTTCAGGCAAATTAGGTTTAGTTGGATATTGGGACATAGTCGCTTTTGATGAATTCGCAGGAAAACAAAAGAATGTAAATAAGGCACTTGTTGATATTTTAAAAAATTATCTGGCAAATAAAACTTTTTCTAGAGGAGTAGAAACCATTGGAGCAGAAGCATCTATGGCATTCATAGGCAATACAAAACATAATGTTCCCTTCATGCTCAAGCATTCTGACTTTTTTGAGGAATTACCTGAAAAGTATTATGACTCTGCTTTTATTGATAGATTGCACGCATTCTTGCCAGGATGGGAGATAGACATCATTAGAGGTGAAATGTTCTCTGAAGGTTATGGTTTTGTAGTGGATTACATTGCAGAAATTCTTAGAGACCTAAGAAAACAAGACTTTTCTGATAGATATTCTGAACATTTTGAATTATCTTCGGATATTGCAACACGAGATAAAGATGCCATTAATAAAACTTTTTCTGGTTTGATGAAAATAGTTTTTCCAAATGGTAATCAAACTGAGGATGAAACTGAAGAGATATTGAAATTTGCTATCGAGTGTAGGAAAAGAGTTAAAGATCAATTAAAAAGAATTGATAGCACTTTTGGGAATGTTCAATTTGCTTATGCAAATAAAGGTGGAAAATTAATTCCAGTTAGCACTCTTGAAGAGATAGAGTACCCGCAGTTTTATTATCAAAGAGATGCTAGTGATGAGAAAGAAGATCAAGAAATCATTGCTGCTCAAACAAACAATGAATTAGAAAAAGAAGATTACTCAAAAGATAATAAAGCGAATCAAGAAATATTAAAACCAGATCACTTGATGATTTCTGAAAATCAAAAAGGGATCAGTTTCGATGGTTTATTTAGTAAATATTTAAAAGATGCAAAAATTATTACTGTTACTGATCCTTACATAAGAACTTTCCATCAAATTCGAAATTTAATGGAGTTTGTTGAAACTATTATCAAAACAAAAAATAAAGAAGATGATATAAAATTGAAACTTGTTACTCATCATGATGAATTGAGATCTCAACAGCAAGAAGACTATCTTGAACAGATCAAGAATAGTGCTTTTAGTTGTGGGATTGATTTTCAATGGGAATTTGATGAGGAAGGGTTTTCTCATGCACGACATATAACCACTGATACTGGTTGGAAGATTTCTCTCGATAGAGGTTTAGATATATATCAAAGGTTTGAAATGAATGACGCGTTTAATATAAATAATCGTCTTCAAGAAACACGCTCATGTAAATCTTTCGAAGTAACTTATCTGAAAATTTAAATCATGATTACTAACAAAAGATATCAAGAGTTATTAATGCTTGCGACTACAGGCAAACCTTTAAATAAAGACGCTACTGAAGAAGAAAAGAAATTCTATAAAGAATGTAAACATGACTATAAAGTTATGCACGAAACTGCCAAAAAACTTGGAATAAAGAATCCAATAATGGAAATCCCCTTTGAAGTGGATTTTTAAGAAGAATATGCAACCACCACTGACGTCTGAAGAATTAGCAGAAATGTATCCAGATCTAGAACCTTGGCAAAGGGATGAACTAGAAGTTTGGCACAGAGGATGGATTATTAAATTGATTATTGGAGAAGCAACATCACAAGAATATAATGCTGCGATACCTCCTCATCCAGATCCTCATCATCCTGAAGAATAGAGCGAAAAACTTTTAAATTTGAAAAGGGAATAAGGAAATAAAAAAGACACACGGAATTTTAAAAAAGACACACGAAAAACACACGCTAATTTAAAATTCTTGATTCTTTATAACTATTATCGATCATCTTGAATTTTGGATATCTTACTAATACCAGTCTTTCTGAGTTTGTCTGACTAAATTTGAGATATCCTGCTTCGATGTTAGAACGGAGGGGGTGGGATTCGA
>QCCS01000028.1 GCA_003281185.1 Prochlorococcus sp. AG-347-M15 | reverse complement strand
TTTTTATGATGTTAAAGAAATCTTCCAGACAGGTAATGTGATGGATCAAACTGTTACTTACAAGTAAACTAATTTTTTTTTTATGTAAAAAATTAGTTGATTTAATATCTCTGATATCTGAATTAATGTAGCGTAAATTATTTAAATTTTTTTTGTTAGTAGAAACCTCTTTGTTGTATTCTGCTCTCATAATCATCTCTTTGGAACCATCTATTCCAACTACTTCAGTATTAGGCCATTTTGTTGCTAACTTCTCAGAAATATTTCCTGGACCGCATCCTAAATCAACTATTAAATCTTTTTCATTAAAAAAAATATTCCTTCTCAAAAGATAATGATTAATTTGATTAATTAGATTAACTTCCCCTTCTGAAAAATCAGCATCGCTATAAGAAATGACCTGCTCTCTTTTTTCCATTAATTCTGGTTCAGGGATTCTTTCCATATTCTTTCTTAAAAAAGATCTCATATTAAACATAATTCTACACAAACCGTTAAATAGTGGTAAGAATAGTTGCAGACGCCACAGGTAGAGTTATTCTTCCAGTACGGGTTATTTACATACATTTTTTTATCGTGACTATTGCACCAAATAAAGCTTCTTCAGAGAGCAATTCCAATAATCTTAAAAAAGATGATTTTCCAAAGACTGCGCCAGCTGCTTATCCAGTGTTTTTCAGATCTTACAGTAGGAAAACCTCCTCTGGCACAAGGGAGAACTGGAGCGAGGTAGGTGAAAGAAATTTATCAGGCTTAAAAGAATTAGGAAAACTTTCTGATGAAGAATTGATCCTAATGAGAGAGATGCAAAGCAACCAAAAAGCTCAACCATCAGGGAGATGGTTATGGATTGGAGGAACTCCTTGGATTAATAAAAACCAAAATTTCTCTGGTGCATACAACTGTACTTCAACAAACTTGATTGATTGGGAAGCCTTTGCTTTGATGATGGACTTAGCAATGATGGGATGTGGGACAGGTGCAATAATTGAGCCTCATTTTATAAACAATTTGCCTACGGTAATAAACAAAATAAATATTAAGTCAGTTAGTGAAGTTGGAATCACTCCTAAAGAGCTAAGGGAAGAAAAATCATCATTAGAAATCAAAGGTAAAGACCTTCATATCAAAGTAGGAGATAGCAGAAGAGGATGGGTAGATAGCTATAAATATCTTCTTGAGGCATCAAGTAACGAGAGTCTTGAAAGAGAAATTGATGTTTATATTGATTTGGAAGATATTAGGCCTGCCGGAGAATCATTAAAAGGTTTTGGTGGTATGGCAAATCCTATCAAATTAAAAGATCTTTATTCTAGAGTCGCATCACTTCTTGGAAAGGCAATTGGCAGGAAGTTAAGTACAGTGGAGTGCTGTTTATTAATTGATGAAGCTGCAGTAACCATAGTCGCTGGGAACATAAGAAGAAGTGCTGGAATGAGACAATTTGCTTCAGATGACAAGGAAGCAGCGTCGGCAAAAGAAAATTTATGGAGTCAAGATGAGAATGGTAATTGGAGAATAGATCCTGAAAAAGATGCCCTCAGGATGGCTAATCATACTAGGGTTTACCATACAAAACCCACTTACCAAACTGTTTTGGATGCAGTAACAAAACAATTCCATTCAGGTGAGGGAGCTATTCAATTTGCTCCAGAGGCAATCGCAAGGTCAAATGCAGATATTCTCAAAGATGATGATTTGAGAAAGGAATTTATTGAAATATACTCAGAACAAGGTAAGGATGAAGCAAGAAATTGGATAAATAGTAGTTATGGCCCATTTTCAGAAGAAGAGTTAGACCACAGGATGAGTCGATATGGACTTAACCCTTGTGGTGAGATCTTGGGAAATGATTTTCACTGCAATTTGGCTGAAGTTCACTTAAATCAGATTGATCCAGGAAATTTTGAAGAGCAAAAAAAAGCTTTTAAAGCAGCAGCTCTTTCCGTAGCATGCTTACTTAATCATGAATTTGAAGTTGATCGTTACAGGAAAAGTAGAGAATTTGACCCCATCGTAGGGGTAAGTTTCACTGGATTATTTGATTTCTGTGTCCATGCTTTTGGGACGCCATGGTTGAAGTGGTGGGAAGCAGGTAGGCCAAATACCGAAGAAGGAAAGGCTTTCAAGGCGAAGGAAGCTAAATTCCTAGATTACTGGAGAAAAATAGTAAAAGAAACTGTCTGGGAATATTGTGATAAACATAATTTAAGAAGACCAAATCGATGTACAACTGTTCAGCCAGCAGGGACTAAAAGTCTTCTAACAGGAGCAGCTCCAGGATGGCACCCGCCAAAAGCTCAAAGATTCATTAGGAGAATAACTTTTAGGAAAAATGATCCAATCGCTTTAGCTTGCATGGATTATGGTTACTCAGTTGTTCCATCTCAATCTGATAAAGATGAAAATGGCTGCTTGCTCGACAATCCATTTGATCCAAGATGTACTGAATGGTTAGTTGAAATACCTACAGAAGTTAGTTGGGCAAATATAGAGGGCGCGGACCAAATAGACATTAATAATTTCTCAGCATTAGCTCAATTTGATTTTTATATGCAAGTTCAGAAATTTTATACAGAGCATAATACCTCTGCAACCGTAGAATTTAGAGAAAATGAAATCGAGGATTTAGCGAAAGCTATTTATAATGCAATAGAAAATAATGAAGGATATATTTCAGCAGCATTACTAGCTCGATTTAGTGCCAACGCCACTTTCCCAAGATTACCTTTTGAACCAATAAGTAAAGAGGAATATATATCATTGCAAAATAAAGTAATTGAAAGGAAAGTCAATGACGATTTCTTTGACGCTCTTAATAAATATGATGTTGGGGAACTATCTGAAGCGGGGCCAGCAGGATGTGATTCAGATAAATGCCTCCTCCCTCTGGCTAAACCGAAAGATTAAGTTTTGAATTTTTTGTAAATAATAAGTATTAATTAGTTTTTAAAAATTTAATTTATGGCTACCTCTTTAGTAGGGACATAAATTATTAATGACATTAAGCCTAAATATCGGGAACTTATTTAATGATTCCTCAAGTCATGCCTTAGTTGATGAGCTAAGAAAAAGAACCTCAGAAGAGGAAATATTAGACTTTGAAGAAAGATTTAACTCCAAAAATGAAAAAAATCTACACATCTATATATGTAGATTTCTAAAAAATAGATCAATATCTAGGGGACTTGCCACTAAGTGGTTATTAACAATAATTAAAAACAAAGAATCAAAAATTAATGCTTTGCAAAAACCAAATAACTAGGTGAGTCCTGAAAGTTTCCATAAAGCAATTCCAAAAATTGAGAATCCCATAATAAAAGTAAAAGCTAAAGCATTTACCAACTGAACCTTATCATTCATTCTGTTTGCGAATGGTAGTAATTGAGCAAATAATGGAGTTTCTTCAACTATTGCGGATTTTTTTACTGTAGGTTTTTTGCTTCTAGAAAACATAAAACAAATTTTATAATCTTAAGAATTTTACATTTAAAAGTTCATTAAATAAAAAATACTTCTCAAAAACGAACAAAATGTAACCTGCAAGAAACTACATAAAGAAAAAAATAAATTTCTTTAGTAGGAGCCTATTTTCTTAATTAAAATATTAAGTTTATTTATTAAAGGCCTAGACAAATATTTTTTTTGAATGCTATTATTAAATTGTAGCAACCGCTACCAAAACGTTCAACTTGCGTATAGCAAGCCGCAAATCGACTTAAGCCATGGAACGGGGACTTAAGCGAAACCGGAGCTTAAAAAATGACTCTAATTTACAGAGGACAAAAGTACGTCCAGAACAAAGAAGCAGCTAAAAAGCAGCACAACGAACTAACTTATAGAGGAAAAACTTACACAAGCTAGTTCATTTATCAAATTAATAAAAAAGCCACTTTTAGTGGTTTTTTTTTGTCCAAACTTAATCTAAAAAAATCACTTAATACTTCTAACAAGTATTAAACTTATATAATTTAATTGCCTTTATATACTTGATAACTATGGCAGACCAAAAACCTTTATTTAAAGCACCTTATGACATAAAAGATGTAGGTGCTCTTTTCGCCATAGTAGCCTTCGTTTTAATAATTGCTGCCATAGTTGGGAACAACTTATTTGGTTTATTTCAACAAAATGTAAATTTCGGAAAATTAAATTTTCTTTAAATTCTCATAACAATATCTTCAGTTGATAAACATAAATTTTAATTAAAGTAATTAATAAAACATTTTCTTTCATTTTTTGCTACAAATTAATTGAAAATTAAAAAAAAAAAGATGCTTTATGTACAGCATTGGTCATTTAAGACTGGATACCACCAAAAGGGGGCTGAAAAATTTCTGGCAGGAGGAGGCGATTATCCTGGAGTTGAAATTATAGGCAGATATCATGCTCCTGGTTCTTTAGAAGGTTGGATTGTTCTGAAAACAGATAACCCAAAAGCCATTTATGAACATGTTGCAGAATGGGCAGAGCTTCTAAATTGGCAGACAACACCAGTTTTCACTGATGAAGAGGCAGCACCCATTGTAGCAAAAGTTTATGGATGATAAATGCGACATGCATCCTGAAATTAAGAGGGCTCATACCCTCTTTTTTTTATGAATCATCAGATAATATCAACTTTTTAAGTATATTTTTTTGATTAATTGATAATTATCTTTTTAACTTATTTTGTGAAGATTTGGAAGTAATTTTTAATTAAATATGAGTTTATTAAATTCAGTAAATACAAATCTCATGAATTTCACTTATTTAAAAAAAATCAGGAGAAGCTATGGAATATCAATTCGCTAAAGAACGGAAAAAATAATTGTAAGTTTACATTATATGCTTTTTATATAAAAAAGAATTTTTTTTA
>QCCS01000027.1 GCA_003281185.1 Prochlorococcus sp. AG-347-M15 | reverse complement strand
TTTTGGCTGCTAGAGGATCAGCTCATTTCAGAGTTAAAAAAAATGTAATTGATGGAATAACTTATACTTCAATATCAAAATTAACTACAAAAACACAAAGAAAAAATGAATTAATAGAGCTTATTGGTGGAGGTTCTGTTGAAGCAAATGATTATGCTTCTAGACTTCTTGAACGAGGAGCTGCATAAAACGGAAAAAATTACACTATAATAATCATCTTAAATCATAGTTAGATTCAAACATGATTAATAAAATTGGTGATAGTTTTGAAGAAGATAATTCAATCAATATTAGGGGAGCTCGTCAGCATAATTTAAAGAATATTAACCTTTCCTTACCTCGGAATAAATTTATAGTTTTCACAGGTGTGAGTGGAAGTGGTAAAAGTTCTTTAGCCTTTGATACGATTTTTGCTGAAGGTCAAAGAAGATATGTTGAGAGTCTTTCTGCATATGCAAGGCAATTTTTAGGTCAAGTAGATAAACCTGATGTCGATAATATTGAGGGCTTATCACCTGCTATCTCAATTGATCAAAAATCAACAAGTCATAATCCTCGTTCAACAGTCGGAACAGTAACAGAAATTCAAGATTATCTAAGACTGCTGTTTGGTCGTGCTGGTGAGCCGCATTGTCATCATTGTGGTATTCCAATTTCTCCTCAAACAATTGATGAAATGGTTGATCAAATTCTTCTTTTGCCAGAAGGTACAAGGTATCAATTGTTGGCTCCTGTTGTAAGAGGTAAAAAAGGAACACATACAAAATTAATTAGTGGACTAGCTGCTGAAGGCTTTGCTAGGGTAAGAATCAATGGCGAGGTTAGAGAACTTGCTGATAGTATTGAATTAGATAAAAATCAAATTCATAACATTGAGGTAGTAGTTGATAGATTAATTTCAAGAGAAGGAATACAAGAAAGATTAAATGATTCTCTGCAAACTTGTCTTAAAAGAGGTGATGGTTTAGCGATAGTTGAAGTTGTTCCAAAAAAAGGAGAAAAATTACCTCTTAACTTAGATAGAGAAAAACTTTACTCAGAAAATTATGCATGCCCTGTTCACGGTTCTATTGTTGAGGAACTATCTCCTAGATTATTTTCCTTCAACAGTCCATATGGAGCCTGTCCAGACTGCCATGGTATTGGGTTTTTAAAAAAATTTACGGCAGACAGAGTCATACCAGATAAAACATTACCTGTTTATGCTGCAATAGCGCCTTGGAGTGAAAAAGATAATACTTATTACTTTTCTTTACTTTATTCTGTAGGCCAAGCTTATGGCTTTGAATTAAAAACTCCTTGGAAAGATTTAAGTGATTTGCAAAAAAAAGTTCTACTTTTGGGGTCAGATAAACCAATATTGATTCAAGCTGATAGTCGTTTCAAAACTTCAAGTGGTTTTGAAAGGCCTTTTGAGGGAATTTTACCAATATTAGAAAGGCAATTGAATGAAGCTAATGGAGAATCAGTCAAACAAAAATTAGAAAAGTATCAAGAATTAGTACCTTGTAAAACATGCTCTGGCAAAAGATTAAGACCTGAGGCTTTGGCCGTCAAACTTGGACCATACAATATTACTGACTTAACTTCTATTAGCGTTTCTGAAACTTTAACTCATGTAGAACGCATCATGGGATTAGGCAAAACTAAGCAAGAAAATATAACCCTATCAGAAAAACAAAAGCAGATAGGTGAATTGGTTTTAAAAGAGATTCGTTTACGCTTGAAGTTTTTAATTAATGTTGGTTTAGATTATTTAACTTTAGATAGACCAGCTATGACTTTGTCTGGCGGAGAAGCTCAGCGTATTAGATTAGCTACGCAAATAGGTGCAGGTCTTACTGGTGTTCTTTATGTTTTAGATGAACCAAGTATTGGTTTACATCAAAGAGACAATGATAGGTTATTAGATACATTAAAAAGCTTAAGAGACCTTGGCAATACCTTAGTTGTTGTTGAACATGATGAAGATACAATGAAATCTGCAGATTATTTAGTGGATATTGGCCCAGGTGCAGGTGTTTATGGTGGGGAAATTATCGCAAAAGGATCATATCAAGACGTCTTGAATTCAGAGAGGTCATTAACTGGGGCTTATCTAAGTGGTAGAAAATCGATTCCTACTCCAAAAGAGCGTAGAGCATCTGTAAAAAAAAGTATCATTTTAAATAATTGCTCAAAAAATAATCTAAAGAACATATCTGTAGATTTTCCATTAGGAAGATTAGTTTCAGTAACTGGTGTTAGCGGAAGTGGAAAAAGTACCTTGATCAATGAATTACTTCACCCTGCCTTGTGTCATTCTCTAGGATTAAAAGTTCCTTTTCCTCAAGGGTTAAAAGAGTTGAAGGGTATAAAGGCAATTGATAAAGTTATTGTTATTGATCAATCTCCAATAGGAAGAACACCAAGATCAAACCCTGCTACCTATACAGGTGCTTTTGATCCTATAAGGCAGATATTTACTGCCACAGTAGAAGCTAAAGCAAGAGGTTACCAGGCTGGTCAGTTTAGTTTTAATGTAAAAGGAGGTAGATGCGAAGCTTGTAAAGGGCAGGGAGTTAATGTTATTGAAATGAATTTCTTACCTGATGTTTATGTTCAATGTGAAGTATGCAAAGGAGCCCGTTTCAACAGGGAAACTCTTCAAGTTAAATACAAGGGTTTTAATATATCCGACGTTTTAGAGATGACTGTTGAACAAGCTGCAGAAACTTTTTCTGCGATACCTCAAGCTGCTGATAGATTATCTACATTAGTAGATGTCGGTTTAGGATACGTCAAGTTAGGCCAACCTGCTCCTACATTATCTGGCGGAGAGGCTCAAAGAGTAAAGTTAGCTACTGAATTATCTAAAAGGGCGACTGGAAAAACTTTGTATTTGATTGATGAACCAACTACCGGTCTAAGTTTTTATGACGTTCACAAATTAATGGATGTGATACAACGTTTGGTAGACAAAGGGAATTCTGTAATCGTTATTGAACATAACTTAGATGTAATTAGATGTTCTGATTGGATCATTGATTTAGGACCTGATGGAGGAGATAAAGGTGGCGAAATTATTGCAGAAGGTATCCCTGAAGATGTAGCTAAACATCCCACAAGTCATACAGCAAAATATCTTAAAAAAGTTCTTAAATAAAAAATTTTAGTTGTATTTCTTTGTATTTTTAATTATTCCAGCAAAATTAAAATCTCCTTTTGAGGAGAACAAACTCAGTCTCCAACTGTTTTTTTTAAATTTTTGAATTAAAAAATTTAAAAATCATAATGCTTTCTTAATATTTCCACTAGAAATTCAGCTTATTTGTATTAAAGACCGTTGATCGGAGGATTAAGTTGAATGAGGTTTAAATTTTTACATTTACATTTACATGGTCTTATACGCTCTAAAAACCTTGAATTAGGGAGGGATGCTGATACAGGAGGGCAAACACAATATGTTTTAGAGTTAGTTAAAAGTTTGGCTAATACTTCAAAAGTTGATCAAATAGATTTAGTTACTCGCTTAATTAAAGACATTAAAGTAGACGATGAATATTCTCAAGAAGAAGAATTTGTAGAACCAGGAGTTAGAATTTTAAGATTCAAATTTGGACCTGATAAATATCTAAGAAAGGAATTGCTTTGGCCTCATTTAGATCAGTTAACTGAAAGACTTATTTCTTACTATAAAAAAAATAAGAAGCCTAATTTTATTCATGCACATTATGCAGATGCAGGATATGTAGGTGTTAAATTAAGTAAATACTTAAATATTCCACTTATTTTTACTGGCCATTCTTTAGGAAGAGAGAAACAAAGGAAATTGCTTGATACTGGTTTAAAAATTAATCAAATAGAAAAGCTTTATGCCATAAGTAAAAGGATTGAGGCAGAAGAAAAAGTGTTAAAGTCCGCAGATATTGTTGTTACAAGTACTAAACAAGAGTCAGTTTTTCAATATTCCCAATATTCTTGTTTTTCACCTTACAAAGCTAGAGTAATTCCTCCTGGTGTTGATCATAATAAGTTTCATAATATTCACTCGACAACAGAGACAGCTGAAATTGAGAATATGATGAAACCTTTTCTAAAGGATTCTACTAAACCTCCATTATTAAATATATCTAGAGCTGTACGTAGAAAAAATATTCCTTCTTTGATTGAGGCATATGGAAGATCTGAAAAATTAAAAAGGAAAACTAATTTAATTCTGATTTTGGGCTGTCGAGATAATACTTCAAAACTTGACCTTCAACAAAAAGAAGTTTTCAATAAAATTTTTGAAACAATTGATAAATATAATTTGTACGGTAAGGTAGCTTATCCAAAAAAACATCTTCCTACTCAGATTCCTGCTTTATATAGATGGGCTGCAAGTAGAGGCGGGGTGTTTGTAAATCCAGCTCTAACAGAGCCTTTTGGTTTAACCCTTCTTGAGGCTTCTTCATGTGGATTGCCCATTATATCAACAAATGACGGAGGACCTAAAGAAATTCGTTCAAAATGTGAAAATGGACTTTTAGTAGATGTTACTGATATTAATGAGTTGAAAGTTACTCTTGAAAAAGGAATTTCTAATAATAATCAGTGGAAGTTATGGAGTAGAAATGGAATTGAAGGTGTTAATAGGCACTTTAGTTGGAACACTCATGTACGTAATTATTTATCAATACTCACTGAAGAGTTTCCAAGTTTAAATAGTTATTCTTCATCTGATATTAAACAGAGTTGCTTAAAAGGAAGTTCTTCACTAATAAAACCCCATTGATCAAACACTTTGGGATCGGGGTGAAGAATGAGTTGATTATTATTAGTTTTCTTTAGTTTAAAGCCTTTTTTTGATAGTTTTTTCATTAAGTTAGCAGTTTCTTCAAATCTTGATGCCATCGCATCAAGACTTGAGCAGTCACTTGTTAATCCATTATCTTTCCATGTAAAAAAACTCATAACAAATTTAGAGATTGATTTTTAAAACTATACCTAAAATCACTAGAAAAATGTTGATTTTCCAAAAATTTTCAACTATTTTTTGTTCCTTAATTCCTTTAAGTTCAAAATGGTGGTGCAGAGGAGACATTAAAAATATGCGTTTACCTTTATGAAATAATTTTTTTGTAATTTTAAAAAATCCTACTTGAATCATTACTGATAAAGATTCAATAATAAATATTCCTGAGAAAATAGTTAATGTAAAAATGCTATTAGTTAATAACGCTATAGAACCCAAAATTGCACCAAGA
>QCCS01000026.1 GCA_003281185.1 Prochlorococcus sp. AG-347-M15 | reverse complement strand
CTCTTATTAAGCAAAAACAACTCAATAAGTTCTGAAATTTATCCAATATTTAAAAATGAGAAAAAAAATGAAATAGTAGAATTAGATAAACAAATTTATGGCCCAATAACAATTCAAAATAAATCCTATAAAAAAATTAAAGGTAGAAAAGTTTTAAATGTACTAAATCAAGAAAATAAAAAACTAATTCTTGCAATCAATTGCGACACAAATGAATTAGATGTAAGAATCCCAGGCAGAAAATGGAGGGGAGGTCAGCTTGCAAAAGAAGAATTCGAAAAAAATTTAATAGATAATTTTTGTGGGAACTTTTAATTAATATGTGTGAATAATTTGTCTAAGAATATTAATAATGGGTTATTCTTTAAAGAGTTAAATTAATAGAGTAATGGCAATTTCAAGAGGAGATCTCGTAAGAGTTAAGAGACCTGAATCATATTGGTACAATGAAATAGGTAAAGTTGCATCAGTTGATACATCAGGTATTAAATATAACTGCGTAGTTAGATTTGATAAAGTAAATTACGCCGGAATAAGTGGAACTGATGGTGGAGCAAATACAAATAATTTTGCTGAAAGTGAATTAGAGAAAGCTTAAATAATTGCCTGAGTTACCTGAAGTAGAGACTGTTCGTAGGGGTTTAGAGCAAAAACTTAATAATTATATTATCAATAAAGTAAAAGTTTGTAGGGATTCAACTGTTGCTTTTCCTACTAACAAAGAAGAATTTATTCAGGGATTAAGGAACTCTCTTTTATACAAATGGGATAGAAGAGGAAAATATTTGATAGCTCAACTAAAAAAAATTGAAAATGAGAATATTCAATACCCTCAAAAGAAATCTTCAACAAATAATGGATTCCTTATAGTGCACTTAAGAATGACTGGATATTTCAAATTTATTAAAAATTCTACTCCGCCATGTAAACATACAAGAATAAGGTTTTTCGATAAAAACAATAATGAGCTTAGATATATTGACGTGAGAAGTTTTGGCCAAATGTGGTGGATTAAGCAAGAGTTATCGCCAAATAGAATAATTAAAGGATTAGGTTCCTTAGGGCCAGAACCATTTTCTAAAGAATTTAATACAAAATACCTCAAGAAAGTTATATCAAAAAGGACAAAATCTATTAAAGCTATTTTATTGGATCAAACAATTGTGGCAGGTATAGGAAATATTTATGCTGATGAAAGTTTATATTCCGCCGGAATCTCACCTTTTAGGGAAGCTCATACAATAAAGAAGAATGAGTTAATCAAGCTTAAAGAATCAATTAAAACTGTATTAAAAAAAAGTATAGGTTCTGGGGGGACGACATTTAGCGATTTTAGAGACTTAGAAGGAGAGAATGGCAATTTTGGTTTACAGACAAACGTTTATAGAAGAACTGGGAAAGAATGTCGTAAATGTGGAAATTTAATTGAAAGGCAAAAAATTACTGGGAGAAGTACCCATTGGTGTCCTAAATGCCAAAAATAAAAAAGGGCTTACTAAATAGAAGTAAACCCTTTTAAAAATTTTTACCTGGCATTGAGCTATTTTCTCAAGGGGCTACCCCCTAAATATTTTCGCCGCTGATGCGTTTCACAACCGAGTTCGAGATGGATCGGAGTGGTTCCACATCGCCATGAACACCAGGATAGTGTGAACCTTGAGAACTGCATAGAAAATTATATAAATTAAAAACAACAAATTAAGTTTATTTGGTCAAGCCCTCGGTCTATTAGTACTCCTCCGCTGCACTTGTTACCAAGCTTCCACGTAGAGCCTATCAACGGGTGTTCTTCCCGTGACCTTACTGGCTTAAGCCATGGCAATACTCATCTTGAGGTGGGCTTCCCACTTAGATGCTTTCAGCGGTTATCCACTCCGCACATGGCTACCCAGCGTTTACCGTTGGCACGATAACTGGCACACCAGAGGTGCGTTCCTCCCGGTCCTCTCGTACTAGGGAGAAATCCTCTCAATATTCCTGCGCATACACCGGATATGGACCGAACTGTCTCACGACGTTCTGAACCCAGCTCGCGTACCGCTTTAATGGGCGAACAGCCCAACCCTTGGGACCGACTTCAGCCCCAGGTTGCGATGAGCCGACATCGAGGTGCCAAACCTCCCCGTCGATGTGAACTCTTGGGGGAGATCAGCCTGTTATCCCTAGAGTAACTTTTATCCGTTGAGCGACGGCCCTTCCACGCAGAACCGTCGGATCACTAAAACCGACTTTCGTCCCTGTTCGACTTGTAGGTCTCACAGTCAAGCTCCCTTCTGCTTTTGCACTCAACGACTGATTTCCAACCAGCCTGAGGGAACCTTTGTGCGCCTCCGTTACCTTTTAGGAGGCGACCGCCCCAGTCAAACTGCCCATCAGATACTGTCCGCTTCCCGGATAACGGGTAAGCGTTAGAACCCTAGCTCTAAAAGAGTGGTATCTCACCGATGACTCAATAATGCCCACAAGCACTATTTCAATGTCTCCCACCTATTCTGCGCATTCAGAGCCCGAGCACAATATCAAACTACAGTAAAGCTTCATAGGGTCTTTCTGTCCGGGTGTATGTAGTCCGCATCTTCACAGACAATTCTATTTCGCCGAGCCTCTCTCCGAGACAGCGCGCAAATCGTTACACCTTTCGTGCGGGTCGGAACTTACCCGACAAGGAATTTCGCTACCTTAGGACCGTTATAGTTACGGCCGCCGTTCACCGGGGCTTCAGTCGCCAGCTTCACTAAAAGCTAACCAGCTTCCTTAACCTTCCGGCACTGGGCAGGTGTCAGCCCCCATACATCGTCTTGCGACTTAGCGGAGACCTGTGTTTTTGGTAAACAGTCGCTTGCGCCTCTTCACTGCGACCAGCTCTCGCTGGCACCCCTTCTCCCGAAGTTACGGGGCCATTTTGCCGAGTTCCTTAGAGAGAGTTATCTCGCGCCCCTCGGTATTCTCTACCACCCCACCTGTGTCGGTTTCGGGTACTGGCATTTGTGTCTTAACGGGTATAGAGCTTTTCTTGGAAGCATGACATCACCAACTTCGCTGCCGTAGCAGCTCGTACTCACGCCTTAGCTCAAGATGTTTTCTCCATCTCTCAAAGCCTTGAACGCTTGAACCAGTAACCAACATCTGGCTTGGCTAGCCTTCTCCGTCCCTCTTCCCAAAACACATCTGGTACAGGAATATTGACCTGTTATCCATCGACTACGCCTTTCGGCCTCGCCTTAGGTCCAGACTAACCCTCCGCGGACGAGCCTGCCGGAGGAACCCTTAGGGTTTCGGGGCATGGGATTCTCACCCATGTTTTCGCTACTCAAGCCGACATTCTCACTTCTATGCTGTCCACGTCCGCTTACGCTAACGCTTCACCCTACATAGAACGCTCCCCTACCATAAATAAATTTATCCGCAGCTTCGGTATAACGCTTAGCCCCGTTCATTTTCGGCGCAGGATCGCTCGACCAGTGAGCTATTACGCACTCCTTTGAGGATGGCTGCTTCTAGGCAAACCTCCTGGTTGTCTGGGCAATCCCACCTCCTTTATCACTTAGCGTTAATTTTGGGACCTTAGCTGGCGGTCTGGGCTGTTTCCCTCTTGACTATGGAGCTTATCCCCCACAGTCTGACTGCCTAGTTACACACAGGGTATTCAGAGTTCATATCGATTTGGTACCGCTTTCGCAGCCCGCACCGAAATGGTTGCTTTACCCCCCTGCTGGAGCACTAGACGCTACGCCTCAACGTATTTCGGGGAGAACCAGCTAGCTCCTGGTTCGATTGGCATTTCACCCCTAACCACAGCTCATCCGCTGAATTTTCAACTTCAGTCGGTTCGGACCTCCACTTGGTATCACCCAAGCTTCATCCTGGCCATGGTTAGATCACCAGGGTTCGGGTCTATAAACACTGACAAACGCCCTATTAAGACTCGCTTTCGCTGTGGCTCCACCATTTCCGGTTTAACCCGCCAGTGCCTATAAGTCGCCGGCTCATTCTTCAACAGGCACACGGTCACCCGATTAGTCGGGCTCCCATTGCTTGTAAGCTCACGGTTTCATGTTCTATTTCACTCCCCTCCCGGGGTTCTTTTCACCTTTCCCTCGCGGTACTGTTTCACTATCGGTCACACAGTAGTACTTAGCCTTACGAGGTGGTCCTCGCAGATTCACACGGAATTCCACGTGCTCCGTGCTACTCGGGATACAGCTAGGTCAACTTATCTTTCGATTACGGGGCTTTCACCCTCTGTGGCACGCCATTCAAACGTTTCTTCTAGACTTATTGATCCATATTGCTGTCCCACAACCCCGATAGTCAAGACTATCGGTTTGGGCTGTTCCCCGTTCGCTCGCCGCTACTGAGGGAGTCGTTATTTACTTTCTCTTCCTCCAGCTACTAAGATGTTTCAGTTCGCTGGGTTAGCTCGCACCAACCTATATATTCAGTTGGCCGTACATGGGGTTGCCCCATTCGGAAATTCCCGGATCAAAGTGTGCTTCCAACTCCCCGAGACTTATCGCAGGTAACCACGTCCTTCATCGCCTCTGTGTGCCTAGGTATCCTCCGTGAGCCCTTTGTAGCTTGACCAATAACTTCATAATTGAAGCATCAGCTTAATAGAATTGTTATTAATGCATTCGCACAAATAATAAATCTGCATCATCAAAGATGCTTATTGTCTTTAAAAATAATCTATGCAGTTGTCAAGGTTCTCTGAAAACAATGAAATTAATTCAATGAATTCAGCATCTTAATGATTTCATTAGGAAGCTAAATTCGTTCAGAATTTGATTACTACTCAAAACATTTCCTTTCTAAATATGGAAGAGGTGGTAATCAGTGGAGGTAAGCGGACTCGAACCGCTGACATCCTGCTTGCAAAGCAGGCGCTCTACCAACTGAGCTATACCCCCAACATAGAGATATGGGCCATCCTGGACTTGAACCAGGGACCTCACCCTTATCAGGGGTGCGCTCTAACCACCTGAGCTAATGGCCCAGGAAAAGTAATGGGTGTGACCTAGAAAAACTTAGGAAAAGAAATTCTTAATTAATTAAGAATGTGAGATACCGATCGACCTAAGGTGACAAAATAATAATATTAAACATTTTGTTGTCTCCCTGTTAGGAGGTGATCCAGCCGCACCTTCCGGTACGGCTACCTTGTTACGACTTCACCCCAGTCATTAGCCCCACCTTCGGCGTCCTCCTCCACAAGGGTTGGAGTAACGACTTCGGGCATGGCCAACTTCCATGGTGTGACGGGCGGTGTGTACAAGGCCCGGGAACGTATTCACCGCAGTATGCTGACCTGCGATTACTAGCGATTCCTACTTCACGTAGGCGAGTTGCAGCCTACGATCTGAACTGAGCCACGGTTTATGGGATTTGCTAGCTCTCGCGAGTTTGCTGCCCTTTGTCCGTAGCATTGTAGTACGTGTGTAGCCCAGGGTGTAAGGGGCATGATGACTTGACGTCATCCACACCTTCCTCCGGTTTATCACCGGCGGTCTTTCTAGAGTGCCCAACTAAATGCTGGCAACTAAAAACGTGGGTTGCGCTCGTTGCGGGACTTAACCCAACATCTCACGACACGAGCTGACGACAGCCATGCACCACCTGTCACTGCATTCCCGAAGGCACCCTCAAATTTCTAAGAGGTTCGCAGGATGTCAAACCCTGGTAAGGTTCTTCGCGTTGCATCGAATTAAACCACATACTCCACCGCTTGTGCGGGCCCCCGTCAATTCCTTTGAGTTTCACACTTGCGTGCGTACTCCCCAGGCGGAACACTTAACGCGTTAGCTACGACACCGAAGGGGTCGATTCCCCCGACACCTAGTGTTCATCGTTTACGGCCAGGACTACAGGGGTATCTAATCCCTTTCGCTCCCCTGGCTTTCGTCCATGAGCGTCAGTAATGGCCCAGCAGAGCGCCTTCGCCACTGGTGTTCTTCCCGATATCTACGCATTTCACCGCTACACCGGGAATTCCCTCTGCCCCTACCATACTCAAGCCTTTCAGTTTCCACTGCCATGATGGAGTTAAGCTCCACGCTTTAACAGCAGACTTGAAAAGCCGCCTGCGGACGCTTTACGCCCAATAATTCCGGATAACGCTTGCCACTCCCGTATTACCGCGGCTGCTGGCACGGAATTAGCCGTGGCTTATTCCTCAAGTACCGTCATATCTTCTTCCTTGAGAAAAGAGGTTTACAGCCCAGAGGCCTTCGTCCCTCACGCGGCGTTGCTCCGTCAGGCTTTCGCCCATTGCGGAAAATTCCCCACTGCTGCCTCCCGTAGGAGTCTGGGCCGTGTCTCAGTCCCAGTGTGGCTGATCATCCTCTCAGACCAGCTACTGATCGAAGCCTTGGTGAGCCATTACCTCACCAACTAGCTAATCAGACGCGAGCTCATCCTCAGGCGAAATTCATTTCACCAATAGGCATATGGGGTATTAGCGGTCGTTTCCAACCGTTATCCCCCTCCTGAGGGCAGATTCTCACGCGTTACTCACCCGTCCGCCACTAACCCGAAGGTTCGTTCGACTTGCATGTGTTAAGCACGCCGCCAGCGTTCATCCTGAGCCAGGATCAAACTCTCCGTTGTGTTCAAATCCTTTTGTAGATTAATCTACTCAAATTGAATTGCTTTATCCAAATAAAAAATTCAGTTTTTTATATTTAGTTTCAGCCTCCTTAAAATTTAAGGATTACATTGAGTG
>QCCS01000025.1 GCA_003281185.1 Prochlorococcus sp. AG-347-M15 | reverse complement strand
AGACTTATTACATATTAAATCAATAACCCTTTCTTCAAGTGAAAGTGCTTCAGCCTGATTCTGTTCATAATAGCTAGTAATTATATTATGTTTACCAAGATTAATTTCTCCAATTTCAGGAGATATTTTTTTCATAATAATTTTAAGCAATGTAGTTTTGCCGCAGCCATTAGGTCCCAATATTGCTATTTTCTCCCCCGAAGAAATCTTTAAATTTACATCTAAAAAAAGAATTTTATCCTCGAAACTATGAGACAAATTTTTGATATTTAGAACTAATTTTCCTGAGCGAGGGCACTCTGGAAAATTAAAAACAGGACTTTTTGATTTTGCTATGGGAGCCTCAATTTTAGAAATCTTTTTTAATTGTTTTTCTCTACTCTTTGCTTGAGAACTTCTTGTTGCACTAGCTCTAAATCTATCTATATACCTCTTCTGTAACTCAATTTCTTTTTGTTGTAATTGATATGCCTTATTTTGTGATTCTTCATTCAAAGATTTCTGTTCGACAAAAAAAGAATAGTTCCCATTATATGTTTCAGATGTTCCTCTATCTACAAAAATTATTTTTTTACATAATTTATCTAAGAAATATCTATCATGGCTGATTATTATAACTGCAATTTTAAGCGATGAAAGATATTCTTCCAACCAAAAAATAGTTTCTAAATCTAAATGATTGGTTGGTTCATCAAGTAAGAGTAAATCAGGGTTTTGTAATATTATTTTTCCAAGTGCAACTTTCATCTGCCAACCACCTGAGAAATTGCCAACTAATTTATCAGCATCTTCTGCAGAAAAGCCTAATTTTGGTAATATTTTTTCTACATCAGATTGCATTTTATAACCACCCAAAGCTTCAAATTTTGCTTGATATTTTGCGAGTTGATTTACAAATATTTCAAGTTCATCGGAATTTTTTTTTATATCCAACGATTTCATTTTATTCTCAATTTCTAAAAGTTTAATGGCAACAATTTGTATATCTTTAAAAGAACTTTCTAATTCCTGTCTTACTGAAAAATTCAAATTACAATCAAACTCTTGCTTTAAATGGGCAATTTTAGGATTTCCCTCTTTGATGATCGTTCCACTTGTTTGCTCTTCCTCTCCGATTAAGATCTTAAATTGGGTTGATTTACCTGCACCATTAGAGCCAACTAAGCCAACTTTTTCTCCTTTCTTAATGTCCCAACTAATATTTTTTAAAACAACATCTTTAGAATAAATTTTGCTTACACCTTCAAATCTAATCACTGTTTTAAAAATAGAATTTACAAAATTTGTGGCTTATTTACTAAAAAATATTTTGTGGAATAAAATTTAATCATGAAAAGAATAGAACAAATTGTAGTGATTTTCATAGCTGCAGCTCTTGCAATTCCTAGTTATTGGTTTTTCTGGACTTTGGCTGGTGGAGGAGGCTACAACAAAAGGGTAAAACCTATTCCTAATCCAAATAATAATTATTCGAAACCTTTTCCTAAAGACCTCCTCGAGCCTTGATTAACCACATTTTAGTTGCCTCATCATCAATAGTACTCAAATATTCAATAACCTCTTCTTTAGTCACAGAAATATTTAACTCGTTGCCAATATCGCATATTTTATCTAAAGCTTTTTTGGGATTAGTTAAGGCTGTCATAAAAAGACTTTGTTTCTTTTTGGAATCGTTGGCTATTAACTTATAAAGCTTTTCAGCATTACTGGACATGTTTTAAAAATCTATTTATTAATAGATTATTACTTCAAGCTACATTTTGTTCATTATATTTATTATTAGATAAATCATTATCTACATCTTTTATCTCTTTTGCAGAGGCATCAGCCATACTTCTTGCGTCTAAACATAAAACTTTTCTTAGTTTCGCAAAGTTAGCTGCGTGAGATTTTCTACCATCTTTTTGAGCATAATACTCAGACTGCTGAAGAATATGGTGAAGATGAGTTAACAAATATGGACTAATTACAGCTGATACCAAAACGTCACTATTTTCATTATCGTGAAAATCAGAATTAACTAATCTTTTTTTTGGTTTACCAATTATCGAACTTTTAGGAGAATCAATTTTTCTTGAATTTTTCATGGGATAATAAACAATTAATTGATACGGACAAAAATTTCCTTACTAATAATATACACAAAGATAGTATCCTTGACTAACTGTGTATACTAATAAGTAACAGTTATCAACTTTGACTCATGGCTACCCGCCAAAACTCAACCAATGGGAAGCCTAAATCCCCCAGAATTCAAGTAGTTCTTCCAGAATTAATATGTGAGCAATTAACTATTTTGGCTGATAAAGAATCTAGGACAGTAAGTAATATGGCAAAAGTGTTAATACAAGAAGGTATAAAAAAATATTTCGAAAAAGAAAGCAAATCGCCTGTTTCAGAAAATAATTTAAATACTGATCAATTTAGAAATGAACTTGAAAAACAAAGCGTCAGAAGATTAAAAAGAGCTCCTCAAAGGATTAGATACTTTAAAAAATCTGATTAATAATAATTAATTTTGAGGCAATTTCTGTAAATCTACAGTTTTACCCATGACTACCAAAATATTTCCTCTTTCCAAAATATATTTTGCTGGAGGATTAACTGTTAACTCTTCAGCAGGACCTGCAGCAAGAACATTTACTAAATAATTTTTCCTCAAATTTAAATCTCTCAAAGATCTTCCAATAAATTCCTCTGGAATAGTTATTTCATCTATACCAGTTTGGTTATCTAGTTCCAATCTTTCGATTAGATTTGGTCTTACTAGTTCTAAACCTAATCTTTCTCCTTGCATCCTAGATGGGAAAACAACTTTATCTGCACCCACTCTTTTTAACATTTTTTCGTGCAAATCACTCGTAGCCCTTGCTATTACTCTTTTCACTTTGCTACCCTCACTATCTTTTGCAATAAGTGTTGTAGTTATACTTGCTTCAATAGGTTCACTAATACCCACTACAACAGTATTCATTTCAAGAATTCCAGATTCTTTCATAGATTCTTCATCAGTACAATCGACAACTCTTGCTTCTATTGAAGGTTCTAATTGCCTTAAATCATCAATAGCTTTTTCCGAATAATCTGCAGCCAAAACATCTGCACCATTACTTATAAGTTCTCTGCAAACTGCGGTTCCAAATCTTCCAACGCCGACAACTGCAAAAGTGAGTGCTTCTTTTTCTCTCTTTTGAGACCACTGCCACCAATCAGCCATAATAAAACTTAGTTAATCCTAAACGTAAAGATCAGCCCTAGGATAGCCAATTCTCTTTTGTCTATCTATTCTACTCTTATAAAGAGCCTGCCAAAGTGCACTTAAAAGCAAAAGGATCCCAAGTCTGCCCACAAACATTCCGACAATAAGAATAAATTGACCAAAATGATTTAATTTTGCCGTTAAACCAATATCAAAACCAACTGTTGCAAATGCAGATATGCAAGTGAACAGAATTTCTAGGAATGTAAAAGATTCTCTCTTAACAAACGTATTTGTTGTACTAAGCAACATTGCCATTAAAAGAACGAAAAGCAAAGATCCAACTGTGATTCCAACTGCCTTTAGAATAACTTTATCTGAAATTAATCTATTGCTAATAATTACATCTTTCTGACCTCTTAAAGTTGATCTAGTTGCAGCCATTAAAGCAATAAATGTAGTTGTTTTTATGCCTCCACCAGTACCTCCAGTACTTGCTCCAATAAACATCAAAGTCATTAATAACAATAAGCCAGTATCTGATATAGAGTTCAAGGATATTGGATAATTTGTAAAGCCTGCAGTTCTTGCACTTACTGTCTCAAAAATTGATGACAATAACCGTTCAAACAAATTCAAATCATTAAAAAATTGACTATTAAGCAATGATTCAGTGATAAAGAATCCTAATGATCCAAATAATATTAGAGACAAACTTGTCCTAATAACTAGTCTGGAATGAAGGCTTAATTTTTTATAAGAAAGATTTTTTTTATTACTCCAAATATCATCAATAACCCGCCATCCCAATCCACCCATAACAATGAGAAAAACAAAAACACTATTAACCAAATAATTTGTTCTATAGTCTTGGAGACTATTTGAACTTAAAGAAAATCCTGCATTGTTATATGCAGATATGCTATGAAAAATTGAGGACCATAATCTTTCCCAATTGTTTTGAATGTCTACAAATCCAAAAGCATATAAAACAATTGCGCCCAAGGATATGATACTCATCGCTGTAATAGCAATGCTTTGAAAAGTTCGACCAATTCCTCCAACTCCAAATTCATCTAGAGTCTTGCCTTTGTCTAATCTAGTTCTTAGCTTTGTCCCCTTTACAACAAAACCCTGTAAAAATGTTGTAATAGCCATTAATCCTAGACCACCTGATAAAAGCATAAAAGCCAAGAAAACCTGGCCAAAGAAATTTAAATCATCACCAATATCTATTATGGTTAAACCAGTTACGGTAATAGCAGAAGTAGATGTAAAAAATGCTTCCCACAAGCCAACCTTTGAAGATGAACATAATGGAGAACTCAAAATTAAAGTTCCAAGGCAAATAATAAATAAGCCTGTAACAATAGTAAATTGAGGCACAGATAGCTTTTTGTAAGCATCTTTTAACTTATAAACATTACTGGTTAATTTCACTTTATTTATCCGTAATTTAAAATTATCAATGCTGGCACTGTAAAAGACATTATAAGTGTTAATCCAGCTCCGTATTTTGCGATATCAAAAAACCTATATCTTCCAGGACCATAAACCATTAAATTTGTTTGATAACCCATTGGAGTCAAGAAAGATTGACTTGCACCAAATAAAACAAGCATTATTAAAGCACTTGGTGAAATCCCTAAAACATTTGAGAATTCAATAGCAACAGGCAAAATCAAAGCAACCGAAGCAGCATTACTTATAAATTGTGTAAGAATAACTGTCGATACAAAAATTACGACTAGTGCAAAATAGAGAGGCATTCCATTAAGGGCAAAGTTTAGATTGAAAGCAATTAAATCTGCTAATCCTGTTACTTGCATAGCCACGCTAAAGCATGATAAGGATCCCAACAATAAAATGACGTCTAACCTAATTGATTTTTGTATCTCTGCAGGTCTTAAACATCCACAAGCAACCATAGCAATGACTGCTAAAAGGACTGAACCAACTAATGGAATATTAGAAACCGAAGGCAAAACCACCATTCCTATTGCAATTGCAATCGATATAGGTTTTTTTATCAAGAAAGGTAAATCATCTTCGAATTGATCTAAAATAAGCAAATCATTACTAGCTTGCAAACCTCTTATTGAATCTAAAGGTGCTTGCAATAATAAAACATCTCCAGCCCTTAAAACAGCTTGGCCTAATCTCTCCTGAACAGTTTGTTGACCTCTTCTTAGTGCTAAAACTGTTGCATTATGACGCTGCCTAAATCTTAATTCTCTCAAACTTGCACCAGCTAGAGTTGAGCCAGCTGGTAAAAGAGCTTCGAAGGTTTTAGTGCCTTCATCATCTGAGAAAACGTTTTCTCCATCGAAAGATGTTTTATTTTCGCCTAACAGAATGGTATGTTCCTGCTGAAGCCTAAATAAGTCTGCCCTTGTAACGCGTATTATTAACCTATCATCTGGTTCAATCTTTCTATCAGCCAAAGGAGGAAGAATAACTTTTCCATTTCTTTGCAATTCCAGAACATCAACATCAAATCGTCTTTGCAATCTACTATTTCTGACAGATTGTCCAACTAATTCTGAAGTAGAAGGAATAGTAACTTCAGTAAAATATATATTCATATCACCATTTTTAATAAATTCCTTATCTCTACCTCTATCCGGTAAAAGCATGTCAGAAACAAGAATCATATAGATTGTACCTATAAGCCATACAGGAATTCCGATTGAAGTCAAACTAAATAATTCCAAAGCTCCATACCCTAATTGTTGACTAATATCACTTACAAGAAGATTTACTGAGCTACCTAATAATGTCAGAGTTCCACCTAATAAAGTAGCAAAAGAAAGAGGTAATAAAACTTTTGATGGTGATATATTTCTTCGCTCACACCAACCTTCAATTAGGGGCAACAAAGAGGCTACTACTGGAGTATTAGGTACTATTCCAGATATTGGAGCTATCAAAAAAGCTATTAAAGAAATTAATTTCCTTGGCGTTCTAATACTTTCAGAAGATATCAACTCTCTTACTCTGTCCAAAGCACCACTTTTAAATAATGCAGAAGAAACTGCAAATAAACCCATAAGGGTAATTAAGGATGGGCTACCAAATCCAGCTAAAGCTTTTTCAGGAGAAAGAACCCCTGTAGCTATAAATATTCCAACACATAACAAACCAGTCAATTCTGGTGCAATAGTATTTTTAATAAATAAAATTATTGACATTATTAAAACAACTACCGTTATAAACGCATCAAAATTATTACTAACTACTTCAATTAAATTCATACGAAACTTATTTAACTCAATATACCCAAAAACAATATTTCAAAAAAGTTTACTTGAAATTATCTTTTTTCAGAAACTTTTTAAAAATAGATTTTTTTTGGAATATCCATGAAGATGCAGATTTTAAGCTTTCAGTAATATCAGGCAACTTGGAAGCATAGATAAGTCTTCTTGCCTCAAACGCCAATTTCCCAGATAAAGTAACCCCGAGGCCAGAAATTGAAGCTTCTCCTATTCCTAAACTAATCATTTCACCATTATCTTTAAACTCAAAGGGTAAAGGATCCTTTCCTTGAATTAAAAGTTCTAAATTATTAGCCAGATAATTTCCTTCCTGCATAGCGACCTGAGCAGTTATAGGTAAATCCTCCATTCCTTCAATAACTGAAACATCGCCAATAGCAAAACAGTTTTTATAGTTTTCTATTTGCAGATTATTATTCACTAAAATTCTTCCAAATTTTTTTGTTATTTGATCAGTTCCTAAGTAAGACAACTTAGGTTTAACGCCTGCAGTCCAAATAACAATATCTTTATCCAAAGAAGTTATTCCAACCTCACTAGAAATACTGATCTTAGTTTCTGAGACTTCTTGAACTGTGGAATTCAAAAGAACGTTGATTTTTCTTTTCTCTAATGCTTTCTCTGCTTGTTCTCTATTAAAAATTTTGTTTTTATTCAGGATTTCGTTTGATTTTTCTATTACATTAATTTCAAATTGGTCTTTAAATAAATCTTTAATTTTACATGCCAACTCGATGCCAGAGGGACCACCTCCAACTATGAATAACTTTTTATGCAACGCAGTATCTTGTGATTTTTTTAAAAAAGAATTTAATTTATTTAGATCGTTAACATCATTAAAAAAATAACAATTTTCATCTACACCTTTTATAAAAAAGCTATTTGGAATAGAGCCTGTACAGATAACAAGATACTGATAACTTAATTTTAAATCATCACTAAATTCAAGAATATTTTCTTTGAAGGAGATCTTGGTTAAAGAATTTCTTAAAAAAGTTATACCAGCATCAGAAAAAATATTTGCAAATTTTGGGGTGGCTTCCCAACTTCTTATTTCTTTACTTAAAACTTCGTACATTAAAGGTTTAAATATAAAGTTCGTTTCAGAATCAACCACAAGAATCGGTAAAGAAGGATTAAGGTTCTTTAAATTCAAAGCAAATGACATACCTGCGAAACCTGCTCCAACTATTACTATTGGTTTTTGTATTGATTTCATTAGAGAAATATTGGTATGCGTAAATGTATTATTAAACTATACGAATAAATTTTAAATTGAGCGAAATAAAATTAAACTCATAACCAAACTGAATAATGATTGAAAAAATACAAAAAGATATTCAAACCAACTTGAAGAAATATAATCGAGAATTAGTAGATATAAAGCCTCAAGAAATGCTTACATGGGGTTATGAAAAGTTTGATAATCAAT
>QCCS01000024.1 GCA_003281185.1 Prochlorococcus sp. AG-347-M15 | reverse complement strand
GAATTACACTTATTAATTCATAAATATCTTTTGAACTTGCTGAAGAATTATTAATTATAAAATTTGAATGCATCGTAGAAATTTCTGCACCTCCAATTTTAAATCCCTTTAACCCAATATCATCAATTAATTTTGCTGCATATATATTTTTAGGATTTTTAAAAACACTTCCAAAACTTGGTAAATGATATGGCTGTGTTTCTGTTTTTAATTTAAGGTTATTTTTTGTTGTTTGAATTAATTTTTCGAAATTTCCATTAGGTTCAAACTGTAGTTTTGCACTAATAATTGCTAAATCATTATTTTGAAAAGAACTAAATCTATACTCAAAATTAATATCTTTTTTTTCAATTTCAAGTTTTTCGTGGGTCTTATTATCGATTACTTTTACAGAAATCAGATTTTTTGCTAGTGATAAATTTCCTGTACCAGCATTCATATAAATTGCTCCTCCTAAAGTTCCTGGAATTCCAATAGCCCATTCTCCCCCTTGTAATCCATTTTTAGCGAGAGCATTAGATAATTTTGGGAGCATAACACCTGCTTCTGCTTCAACAATGCCTAAGTGTGGATCTATCTTTAATGATTTCATTTTTTTTGTACATATAACTAAACCTTTTATGAAAATATTATTTATTAACAGATTAGAACCTGCACCAATTATTTGGCATTTTTGATTATTTGAATTAGCCCATTTAATCATATAAGAAATTTCATTAATATTTCTTGGCTCAGCAAAATATTCAGCTACCCCTCCAACTTTTATTGTTGTATAACTACTTAAATTGCAGTTTTCAAAAAAATATTTTTTATTCATTAATTTAGTTTTTTTTATTTAAAATTGACCACAAATTATGACAATCTCCAGCTCCCATATTCAAAATTAAATCTCCTTCTTTGGTTAATTTGTAAAATTTATTTGTAATTTCATGATAGGTATTTATGTAGGTAACATTTTTGTTTTGTTCATAAATAAGATCAGTGATAACTGTTGAATTAATTTTATCTGTGTTCTCTTCTCCTGCTCCATAAATACCTGTTACGTAAATAACATCAGCTTTTGATAATTCTTCAGCAAATTCTTTTGCAAATTGCCTAACTCTAGAGTATCTGTGAGGCTGAAATATAACTATTAATCTACATTTTTGAGATTCATTATTACGTTTTTGCTTAATAAATAATCTTCCTAATTTAATAGTTTCTTTTATTTCGTTTGGGTGATGTGCATAATCATCGTATAAATCTCTTTCATCTATTTGGCCTCTGAATTCAAATCTTTTTTTTGGAAGTTTTAAATATTTAATATTGTTTTTAATTTTTACAAAATCCACACCTACCGTTCTTGCTGCTGCTACTGCAGCGGTGATATTAGATAAGTTGTGTAGTCCAGGAATTGGAATATTTAAACTACTTATGAAATTGCCGTTTTCATAATACTTCCCTATGGTATGACCTTCATTAATATCACTTGGGATTATCGCATAAGCTACATGGTCTGCCGTAGTGTTAGACCACTTAATATTAGAATTAAAATTATTTCTCGTGTTTTTACAATCAAAATTTAGTAATAATTTTTTTGAGTTTGAAGCGAAATCTTTAAAAGAAGATATAACTTCACTTAAATTAGAAAAATGATCACAGTGATCAAAATCAATGTTGTTAATTATGCCAATATCAGATTTATATTTATTAATTGTCCCATCAGATTCATCAACTTCAGCCACTAAGAATTTTGTATTTTCTAAATGACAATTAGAATTATATATAGGAATTATTCCTCCAGTTATTGAAGAAGAATTATGTGTACATAATTCAAGAAGTGTTGAAAGAAATGTACTGGTTGATGTTTTTCCATGACTTCCTGCTACTGCCAATGATGTGTATGTTTCCATTAACATGGCTAGTATTTCTGAACGATGTTTAATAGTTAAATTTTTTTTCCTACAGTACGAAAATTCTTCATTTTCTGGCTTGATTGCAGAGCTTACAACAAAATTAAGCAATTTGTTGTTAAATTTTGAAGTTATAAATTCAATATTTTGTTTACTTTGAGAAGTAAAGATTACTGCCCCTAATTGCTCTAATTTATTTGTTTCATTGTTTTTAACTAAATCAGACCCTGAGACTGAATAACCTTTTTTTAGTAAACCTATTGCAATTGCTGACATTCCAATGCCTCCTATTCCAATAAAATGAAAATGACTTTTCAAAAGTAATTCTTTATCCAATTTTTATTTTTTCCTAAAATTAAAATAACTGCTAAGCAAAATTTTGGTATTTTTTCTTAAAAAAAATGTTTTTTTCCCTAGAATTAATACAAAACTATACTTATTTGCTTAATAAATCAAAAAACCCTTACGTTATTGCACAAAATTCAGTATGATCGGCAACTTAGGTTAATCATTTAGAAATTTTAGTTATGACTTTGCGTGTTGCAATTAACGGCTTTGGCAGAATAGGTAGAAACTTTATGCGTTGCTGGCTTAGTAGAGGGGCTTACACCAATATTGAAGTTGTTGGTATTAACGTTACCTCTGATCCTAAGACTAATGCTCATCTTCTAAAATATGACTCTGTTCTTGGCCAATTAGATGGTGTTGACATTAAATATACTGATGACACTTTTGTAATTAATAACAAAACAATTAAGTGTTTTTCTGATAGAAATCCATTGAATCTTCCTTGGAAAGATTGGGGTGTTGACTTAGTAATTGAATCAACTGGTGTTTTTAATACAGATGTGGGAGCAAGTAAGCACCTGGAAGTCGGTGCAAAAAAAGTTATATTAACTGCGCCTGGTAAAGGCGCTGGAGTTGGTACTTACGTGGTTGGTGTTAATGCTGACACATATAATCATAAAGATTATGATATTTTGAGCAATGCTAGTTGTACTACAAACTGTTTAGCTCCGGTAGTTAAAGTCTTAGACAAAACTTTTGGGATAAACAAGGGTTTGATGACTACAATTCATAGTTATACAGGCGATCAAAGAATATTAGATAACAGCCATAGAGATTTAAGAAGGGCTAGGGCTGCTGCAACAAATATCGTTCCAACCTCAACGGGAGCTGCAAAAGCGGTAGCGTTAGTTTATCCAGAAATGAAAGGCAAATTGACGGGAATTGCGATGAGAGTTCCTACACCAAATGTTTCAGCGGTTGATTTTGTTTTCGAATCTTCTAAATCTGTTACAAGCGAAGAAGTTAATAATGCTCTAAAGGAAGCATCTTTAAGTTCAATGAAGGGAATTATTAAATATGGAGATGAGCCTTTAGTTTCAAGTGATTATGCAGGGACTAATGAATCCTCAATTGTTGATAGTGACCTCACTATGTGTATCGGGGATAATCTTGTTAAGGTACTCGCTTGGTATGACAATGAGTGGGGTTACAGCCAAAGGGTTGTAGATTTAGCAGAGATTGTTGCTCAAAAGTGGGTATAACTAAAAGTGCTTGAAAGGTGATTTTTGCAATAATTTATTTTTACTTTTCTCTTTGAATTCTATTGAAGGTTTACCACTAGCAAAAAAACCAATTTTGTTGATATTTTTATCAATTTTACATAAATTATTTGCCCATTTTTTAGGCAATGAAAATACTAATTCGTAATCTTCACCTCCAAAAAAATAATATTCATCCCATTTATCTCCTTTAGGCCAATCTTTATCTTTTGGTATTTTTTCATAATTTATGATTGCTTTACAGTTACTTGCTATTGCTAAATCTTGTACTGCTTGAAATAGACCGTCGCTGCTATCAGTACATCCAATCCTCTTTATTTTTTTATTAGAGCGAGTTTTAAGAAGATGTTTGAGAAAATTTGGGTAGACTTGGGGGCGACAAAAATGTTTAATTGACTTACTAATTAGTTTTTCATTAAGAAAAACATTATTATTGAAATTAATTTTATTTTGCATCATAAATCCTAGTTTGCTGAGGCCATGAATTCCCGTAGTTAAGATAATTTCTCCAGGTTTACATGCATTTCTTCTTAATTCAAGTTCCCCTTGAAGCCCAAAGGCTGTAATTGAGATAATTTTTTCATTTCCCTTTGAGCAATCCCCTCCCAGAATTATCCCTCCGTATTCTTTTAAGGCTTTATTAATTCCTTTATATAATTCTTCAACCCAAATCCACTCAGTTTTAGCGGGAAGAATTAGGCTTATTGTAATCCCGATAGTTTTCTTACTTCCACTTGATAATAAGTCAGAGATGTTGCTGACAACTGCTTTCCATCCAAGGTCTTGAGGGCAAATAGAAATGTCATTGAAATGAACATTTTCTACCAAAGAATCATTATTAACAAGTAAGTTATCTTTTTTAGTTTTGATTAAAGCACAATCATCTGAAATTTGATTTTTAGGCATAAATTTTCTAAGCCTATTTATTAATTCTTTTTCTCCTATATTTTCTAATATTTCTTTATGCATTTAATTTCAGGTTTTTAATGCCTTCTATAACATCAATTGAGATTATTTTGTCATCTTTAGTTAGCTCTTCTAAAACATCAAAACCTTCTACAACATACCCAAAGGCAGCATTTCTTCCATCAATTAAATTGCGACCTGCAGGATTTAATTCTGCTTCATATAAAAAGAAGAAAAATTGCGATGAGCCATCATCAACTGCGGTATTTGAATGGGACCATCCTAGAGTTCCAAGGGTGGCGAAAGGTAACGTTGGTGTCTCTGTGTAAAGACCTAAATCTTCAAAAGTTTGATTATAAAATGTTTCCTTTTCATTAGGAATTCTAATTTCTAAAGGAACGTGACGTTCTTCATTTGTTTCTGGATCTACATACCCTATTGCTTCTCCAATTGGATCGCCTGTCTGGAGAACAAAAAATTCTTCTGCTCTGTTAATTGGTAAATCTTGATAGAAATTTTTTGAAGATAAATCTATAAATGCACCTGCTGTAAGAGGGGCATTAAATCCATCAATAATAGCTTTCATGTCTCCTTTGGAGGTCTCTATATTTACTTTTGCTCTTCCAAGTAGTCTTGGTAGATTGTCAAATTCTTCTGGAATGTTGTAGGGGAATTTATTTGGAAGAAAATATTCCTCTAATCCACCAATTTTATCTAAAGCTTCTTTGCGTGTTGTAATAAATGAATACTTATCCTTTGATTTGGCAAGATCTTGAAGGCTATTGAAATTTTCTTGAAGTTCTAAAAATGTATTTTCAGCTATTTCTTTTTTATCGTTTGGTAATTCTTGAATAATTTTATTTTGGTATTTTTTTAGTAAAGATTGACATTTTGTAACAGTTTTTGTAAGAGCCGGCCATCTCCCTCCTCTAACAAGGTCACTAGTTTCTTCTAATTTGTGTTGAATTTCTTGCAACTCAAATTGCTTTATAGGGAGAGCGTTTCTGAGGATTGCATTAGGATCTTTTACTGCATTTCCAGTAGGTAAATCAGCTAGAACTTGAATCGGCTTAATAAGAAAAACATGTAAAATTAAGATAGATATAGTAAAGAAAAGTTTGTTCTGATTTGATAAGAATTTTTGCATAGCACTCTTGTAGGTTTATGATCCTTGAGGATGTAATACAGGAATGATTTCCAGTAACGATTTTCGCACAGGTACAACCATCGAATTGGATGGACAAGTTTGGCGTGTTGTAGAATTTCTACATGTCAAGCCTGGTAAAGGTTCTGCTTTCGTGAGAACAAAATTAAAATCAGTTCAAAGCGGCAACGTGGTTGAAAAAACTTTTCGAGCCGGTGAATCAGTACAGCAAGCTATCCTAAAGAAGTCTAACCTGCAACATACTTATGTGGAGTCAGGAGATTATGTTTTTATGGATATGACCAGTTTTGAAGAGACAAGACTTTCCTCTGATCAAATTGGTAAGGGTGCAAAGTACCTAAAAGAAGGCATGGAGGTAAATGTTGTTTTTCATAATGGTAAAGTTTTAGAAGTCGAACTTCCAATATCTATTACTTTAAAAGTTACAGAGACTGATCCTGGAGTTAAAGGTGATACTGCAAGTGGGGGCACGAAACCAGCTATTCTAGAAACAGGTGCCCAAGTTATGGTTCCTTTATTTATTTCTGTGGGAGAAATGATCAAAGTTGATACTCGTAACGATAGTTATCTTGGACGTGAAAATTAATTGCTATGAAATTAGACCATGAAGATTTAAATCGCTTATTAGAGAAAATATCTAAAAGCGATATTCAAGAATTCTTACTAGAGGGGGAAGATTTTAAACTCGAAATAAAACGGAATTTATTTGATCAGAATCAAGTTACTAATAATTTAGTTTCTAATACTTCAGTTGATAAGCAAACAATTGCTAATCAAAAATCCATTAACGATAATGTTCCTTTTGTTAATCAGCCTGAAGCTTCTCAGGTTGCCCCTCCTGGGCGTTCAGGACTTATTGAAATTACTTCTCCTATGGTAGGAACGTTTTATAGAGCTGCAGCGCCTGGTGAGGAGCCTTTCGTAGAAGTTGGAACAAATGTTAAAGTCGGTCAAACTATTTGTATTTTGGAAGCTATGAAGTTAATGAATGAAATTGAATCTGAATTTAATGCTGAAATAATAGAGATTCTTGTTGAAAATGGAACACCTGTTGAATTTGGTCAAGTTTTAATGCGTGTTAAGCAGTCTTAAATTATTACTCATTTCAATTGCCGCCTTTATAGCTTCAACCATGCTCTGAGATTGAGCTATCCCTTTTCCAGCAATATCAAATCCTGTTCCATGATCTGGGGAAGTTCTTATAAAAGGTAAGCCTACTGTAGTGTTGACTGAGTAATTAAGAGCTATAACTTTCATTGGTATTAACCCTTGATCATGATACATAGCAAGAATGCCGTCATGTTTTTCAGCATCTTTTTGTGTCCAAGCTTTTGCGGAAGAATTCCAACAACTATCTGGCGATAAAGGGCCTATTAATTTAATATTTCTATTCTTTTTATGCCAATTAATCAATGATTCATTAAGCCAATCTTTTTCTTCATTACCCAAAATACCTTCTTCTCCAGCATGTGGGTTTAATCCTGCAACTTTTAAAGTAGGCTTTTTGGTATAAGTGCTACAAAATTCTTTGAGAAGATCTAATTTTGAATAGATCAATTTTTTGTTTAGCCTTTTTGGTACCTCACTAAGAGCTATGTGGGTTGTAGCAAGTAAAGTATTGAATCTCCAACCCGTAATTGGTGATTTAGCTGTGAATAACATTCCAACATTTTTAACGCCACACAATTTTGCTAATACTTCAGTCTGTCCAGAAAAGTGATGACCTGCTAGAGACCATGATTTCTTGCAAATTGGACCTGTTACAAGAGCAGAATTAGGATATTTTTTTACAATTTCAATTGCTTTAGTTAGGTAATAGAAACTTGAATTTCCATAACTTAATTTAGATTCATTATCAGATGAAGGAAGTTTCAGATCATGAATTTCTAAATTATTAGGATTGGCTAGGTTTTTTAATCCTAAGGATCTAAGATGCGTATATGTATTGTGTAGATTTTTCTTGGAACCAACTAATACAAGTTCAATATTGTCTGTTATCTCTTTGTAAAAAAGAGCTTTTAAAATTATTTCAGGTCCTATACCAGACTCATCCCCTACGCTTAATACTATCTTGGGTATATTATTTGTATTTTTTAAATTCATAAAAAGTATTTAAATTACTTGTTTTTTAACTATTTAAAAAGCAATCTTTTAAGCCTTTTTTATAGTTTTTATAAATGAGCTTATATCCTAATGTTTCACATAATAGTTTATTAGAAACTCTTCTATTTTCCATCCAAAATGATTGAGCGATGGGTGATAAATCATTTTTTGCATCCTCAAATAACATTGGCCTTGGCATTTTTAGGCCAAGTAGATTGAAACAATATTGGATAACTTCTAATTGAGAACAGGGTACATCATCTGCAATATTGATAATTTGGTAAAACTTTAAAGAGTCTTTATTTTGCAAAAGATAGATTATTGCATGTGTAATATCAGCTACATGAATCCTTGAAAATACTTGATTTTTTTTTGATATAACACGTATTTTTTTATTTCTGATTGCTTCAAAAGTGGATCTTCCAGGTCCATAAATGCCTGGTAATCTAAAAATTTGTACAGGTAACCCAGATTTAATCCATTCTTTTTCACAATTTAACCTCTTATGACTTCTTTCTTGGAAAGGGTTAGGTTGATCAATCTCAGATACCCAATTACCTTTGGTGTCCCCATATACACCTGTGGTAGATAAGTATCCAATCCATTCAACTGATGAATTTTGCATTTTGCTTTTGAGACACTTTAATACTGGATCTTTTCCATTTTTGTCTGGAGGTATGCAACTAAGAATATGGGTGACCCCATCAAAAAATTTTTCATGAGGAACTTTATTTGTTTCACTATTGAAAACAATCATATTTGGATCTTTAGTTTCAGACCTCGAACTTGTTATGACATTACAGCCAAATTTCCTTATAGTTTTCGCAAAGTAACTACCGCTAAAACCACAACCTAGGATCAAAAATTTATTCTTGCTTCCTATGGAACTTGCTAAATGTTTCATTTACTATTAAAGTAGTACATATGTATTATTTAATAATGAATACAGTCACTAGAATAAGTCTACAATCAAAACTTATTCCTAAACGCAAAAGTTATTATTATCCTTTAATAGAGGAAGAAAAGACAAGTTTAATTGATTTTAAATTTTGCCAAAAATTATTTGTTCTTCTTATTTCATTATTTATTATTTTAATAGTCCCAGAATCGCCAAGAGAATTAGGAAATATATGCGAAATTTATAACTCTAAAAAACTTTGTATTATTTGGTAGTCAAGCTGCTTTATATTTTGAGTCACCCTTTTCATAATTTTTGTTAGTAAGCCTAAAATTAGGATTAGCCCACTGCAATAATCTTACGGCCAATCGTAAATCTCCATCTAACCAAGCTCTTATTGCCATTGCTCTTCTTGGATCATAAAATTTTTGTCTTCGGTACCAATACAAAGCATTTTCATCTGATTTGTCGCCATTGCAAGAAAGGCAAGCAGGAACACAGTTTTCAGTTGTACTTAAGCCTCCTTGACTTCGTGGTAAAACATGGTCAATGGATTCAGACGGTTTCCCGCAATATATACAACTTTTCCCTGTAAATCTATGAATTGACTTTCGCCATTGTCTCAACCTGAATTTAGGACATAAATCCTCTAAAAACACCGCATCTTTAATATGCATTTAGACTATTTAATTAAATGAATAATGACTTGAATCGATCAAAAGTCAAGATTGTTTGATCATTTTTTTAGTTGGCATTTCCTATAAAATTATTATTTAGTGTTTATGGATACAAAATAAAATTTATTTCAAAATTAATTAATAAATGAAAATCTCAAAGCTCTAAATTAATAGCTGTATCTCTCAATTGTTTCTTCTGAAAAATCTTCATTAGCCTTTTCTAATTCTTTTTCTAACCTTTTTCTTTTGTTTTCTTTTTCTTTTTTTTCTTTTTCTTTTCTTTTTGCTTCTTTCTGTAACTCTCTTTCTAATTCTCTATTTGGATGAAGATTATCTAAGTATTCAACACAATAGCTGAATTTTTCTCTTTCTCTGATAACTGATTCAGTAATTTGTGTTGCTGCTTGCTTAGGTGAAACTTTGAAAATTCCTCCTTTTTGCTTTTTTATATAGGTGTAAGCTGCTTGCCAACTACTTTCATGATCATTTCCTCCATCTCTCATTGTGCAAAAAATTTCTGCTCCAAATGTTCCCGCATTAACTGTAGAAATATTAAGAGATAAAGAAGATATTATCCCTAAATTTAAAAATAAGAATTTTTTTTTAAATCCTTTCATTTAATTTACTCATCTATTTAAAAATATCTATTAATAAGAATATGTCTATAGAATTTTAAGATTTTATTATTCCAAATAAGTTCAAACATTTTACAACTAAAGGAAGAATTAGAAGTACAGTAATCAGTCTTACTGCGTGTAAAGTAGCTACTGCAGCACCTACTCCATATTCTGACCCAACAAGACTCATACCGCTAATTCCTCCAGGTGCAGCTCCAAGAATCGTTGTTATTATATCGATTTTAAGTAATCTGCTAGTCCATAATCCAATAGCTAATCCTGTGATAACTAAAGTAAAAGTTATTAAAATAGCTGGTTTCCACAAACTTTGAAGGTCAACTAATGAGTCTTTAGTTAAAGACGTACCAATAACTGTTCCAATTCCAATCTCTAGAAGTGTTCTCGTGCCAATTGGCCACTCAGCTACTTCTACTTTGCCACTGATGCTGAGAATACTTGCACCTATTAAAGCCCCTGCGAGAGGAGCTGCGGGGATTCCAGTTTTTAAGGCTAAAGCTCCAAAAATTCCACCAGCAATTAAATAATAGATAAGGTTTATGTTTGGCATAAATTTTATAGATGTTTGGACATAATATTAGAAAAATTTTATTTTGCTTGGGTTTATAGTCAAATAATATTTTAGTTTTTCTCTCGTAATGTCCCCTTTAATTGGCATAATATTATGTAAAGCATAAATTTTATGTCTACACAAATTTCATACAAGACTAATAAAACCCGTATAAAGAAAAAGTTATCTTTTTTCGAGGGTGGCCATCAACTTGAAAAATTAGAGTTTGCTCTTGCTATCGCTCAAACTAAGGGCGATGAAAAAAAATCAATTATTCTTAGAAAAAAGATTGTTGAATTAGGCGGTAATGTTGAAGAGCCTGGAACTTAAATCAATTCGCTTCAAGAATTTTATACGCCTTTAGTAATGCTTCGCCAGCTTGTTGAGGTGTTATTTTTCCTAAATCAAAAAGCGTACTACTAATAGCAGAAATTACTGTAATGATATCTCTATCACACATATAGCCTAAGTGACCGACCCTAAAAATTTGTCCCTTCAGTTTATCTTGCCCGCCAGCAAGTAAAATAT
>QCCS01000023.1 GCA_003281185.1 Prochlorococcus sp. AG-347-M15 | reverse complement strand
AAAAAATGCTTTACTAAGTACTCTTGAAAAAATAAAATTTCATCAAAAAATTAAACTTAGTGAGCGTCATAGGAGGGCACTGAATCTTTTACTTGATTTAAAGAACAGACAAATAACCACTATAACTTTATTAAAGGCTTGTCTATTTAGAGAAGAGAGTAGAGGAGGCCATTATAGAGATGATTTTCCAGATAAAGATAAAAATTGGGAATGCCATACTAGACAGCAGTTAGATAAAAAAATTCAAAAAAGATTTATTAAAAATTAAGATCTTCCTGATAGTCGGTTTTTGTTGCTAATTCATTTAAGTCACGAGTACCACTAATAATTTCTCCATTTATTTCCCAAGAAGGAAATCCACTGATTCCTTTCGTTTGGCATAGCTCGTACTCATTATTTTTACCATCTTTAGCACATTCAACTATTTTTAATTCTTTAACAGCTTCCTTACCAAACAATTGTTTCTGATCGTGGCAATGCGGGCACCAATATGCACTATACATAACAATATTTTTTTCACTTAAAAATTTTGCAAACTTTACCTTCTGTGGAGAGCTTGAAGTGGTAATTATGGGCGATACATTTTCAGTAGGGTTTGCAACATCAATAGCATTAGAGGGGTCAACGTTTGTTGACCAAATGAGACCCCCCCAGCAGGACGCTAATGGCTACAATGAAACCTCTAAAAATCATAGGTTCTCTACTTTCGAACTTTGCTCCAATCATAGAAATTATAAAGATAGAAAACGATAAAATCGCTGAAAGTATACAAAAAAAACAATATGCTTGAATCTTAAAAAACATTATATTTATCAATAAAAAGCTAAATGTTGATGACGCACAAGAAATTAGAAATACTAACCACCATAAAAACTTATTTAGTTTTTCTTTTGGGGAAATTAAATTAAGCGAGAGTATTATTGTGATAACTAATATTGATAAATATGTTATAAATCCAGCTAATGAGAGAGGTATATTAATTTGATTATTTTCAAATAAAGTACCCCAAGGACTATTTAAAACTGTTTCACAACCATTTTGTATCCCTGGGCATGAAAGCGAAGTAAATAATCCCCAGTTTTTTAAAGTAATCGAACCTGTGTCAACAATGCCTATAGTGCTGAGTATTGCGATTATGATTTTTGGCCATTTCAAATCTTTTTTATTTCTTCTGTTTAAAGTCTTAAGGGCCATACAAAATGAAAGTTTGTTATTTACATTATCTATCCTAATATTATCTTGGCATGAAAGTTATGTACGCAATGCTGTTTTAATCTTTAAATTTTTATTTTTCAAGTTGTGAAACAAAATAGTCTCAATGTAAAAGAAAAAAAACTATCTAAGATTGCATTCAGTCATGTTGGTTGTGAGAAAAATCTTGTTGATACTGAACATATGCAAGGCTTATTAGATAAAGAGGGTTATGAAGTTGACAGCAATATAAATGATGCAAATATTGTTGTTGTAAATACTTGCAGTTTTATTGAAACAGCTAGAGAAGAATCTATTAGAAAAATTCTAGAATATACAAATCAAGGAAAGGAAGTAATAGTTGCAGGCTGTATGGCGCAGCATTTTAAAGATGAGCTGATAAAAGAAATCCCTGAAATAAAAGGTTTGGTTGGAACAGGAGATTATCAAAAGATAGCCAAGGTTTTAGACAGAGTAGAAAAAGGGGAAATCGTTAATGAAGTTTCAAAAATACCTGAATTTATTGCAGATGAGGAAATGCCTCGTTTTGTAAATAAAAACAAATTTGTTGCTTATCTTCGCATTGCTGAAGGCTGCAACTATAATTGCGCTTTTTGTATTATTCCTAAGTTGAGAGGTCCTCAAAGAAGTAGAACAATAGAATCTATAGTTTCAGAAGCCAAAAGTCTTGCAAAAAAGGGTATTCAAGAAATCATATTAATTAGTCAAATAACAACTAATTATGGTCAAGATATTTATGGCAAACCATCATTAGCCAAACTTTTGAATGAGCTTTCTAAAGTTCCAATTCCTTGGATAAGGATACATTATGCTTATCCAACAGGTTTAACTGATGAAGTTATAAGAGCTTTCAGAGATTCAAAGAATATAGTGCCTTACTTTGATTTGCCACTTCAGCATAGTCATCCGGATGTGTTGAAGAGTATGAATAGACCTTGGCAGGCTTCTTTGAATGAATCAATTTTGGAGAAAATTAGAGAAGAAATTCCATCTGCTGTATTAAGAACTAGTCTCATTGTTGGTTTCCCAGGAGAAAAAAAAGAACATTTTGAGCATCTTCTACAATTTTTGGATAGGCACAAATTTGATCATGTGGGAGTGTTTATTTTTTCTCCTGAGGAAGGAACTGCAGCTTTTCATTTGCCAAATAAAGTATCTGCAGAGGTTGCAGAGGCAAGAAAAGATAACGTTATTTCAGTTCAACAAAATATCTCTAAAGATAAAAATCAGACATATGTTGGTTCAAAAATGATAATTTTGGTAGAAAAAATATCAGATAATAACGAATTAATAGGTCGGTCTTACAATTTTGCGCCTGAAATTGACGGAAATGTAATTTTATCTGTTAAAGATAAAATTCATTTGAAAAATTATATTGGTAAATTTGTTGAAGCAAATATTTCTTTTGCGGATGAATATGATTTGTATGGAGAGACTATTAAAATTTTGTAGTTTTTTAAATTAATTTAACTGCTCTTAAGAGTTTATCTAATGCGAAAGCAGCTCCAAAACCAAAACCAATAAATGCGAAATAGAAAATGATGTTCATTAATTTTTTTACTTTTATTTAATCTAACATTACATGAAAAGATTAGATTTTTTCGTTTAATTTCTTAATCTTGGATATATGGTAATTTTTTGTATAAACATTCTTCTGCCTTTTGAAGTTCCCGGCCTAAATATAGAGCATGATCGAATCTGGTTATTAAGTCATTTCTTTCTTCAGTGATCAATATTCCAAGTTGTTTCGCACTAATACCTTTAAAAACTTCATTACTAACTCTTTTATTTTGAGAGTCGCATTTAATTGGTTCATTTGTTTCGGGGTCAAGTGCATAGCCTTCCTCATCAATGTTATTTAAAAAGTGCTCTAAAATAATTTTATTTTCTTTTAAATCTACCTTTATAATAAAATAACCTTTTGGATCTAAGTCTATATATCGGTTGGATAAATTATTATCAATCTTTATTTTTTCATCTAAACTTTTACTAGGATCCATTCTTAGAAGTTAAAAGAACTATATTACTAATATAATCTTTGTTAAAGCCAAATATTTTTTTATTTGAAGGGTATTGAATTATTCTCAAATTCAATTTCCGTCTCGGTTTGTTTATTAACTTCATTTAGCCAAGGATAAATGATATTTTCCATATTTTTGTCAAACCACTTATGCAAGCTAATAGAGCTTTTTGCAAAAAACCCCCTTCGCCTTTTATGTTTACCACCCGCTCCAGGATCAAAAAAATGAATACTATTCTTTATTGCCCATTCAATCGGCTGATAGTAGCATAATTCAAAATGTAAATTAGATATGTCTTCTTGACTACCCCAATATCTACCCCATAAGTTGTTTTTATTTTTAACGCACATCGACATAGCAACTATATCATTTGAATACTTTTTTGATGCGCTAAAAAGTAAAAGATTTTTTTTATTATTAATAATGTTTTCGAAAAATGTAGATGTTAGATATTTACTTCCCCAAACTCCCCACCTGGCACAATGCTGTTCATAAAAATTATGCATTGTTTTGAGGATTTCTTTGTTAATATTATCTTCATTAAAAATTTCTACTTTAATATCTTGTTTGGAAATTGATTTCCTCTCTTTTTTGATATTTTTTCTCTGATTAGAGTTAAATCTAGAAAGAAAATCATCAAATGTTTTTTCTCCATTACTCCTCCATTCACTGCTGGAATTTATCCATTCATGGTATCCCAAAGATTTAAGATGGTCGCCCCAGCTTTCCTCAATATATAAAAAATTACAACTTAAGATTTTGTTTGTAATAGCAAAGCTTTCGATATGGTTTATAAGTAAATTCGTAATTTCTTTCTTATCTTTATTTTTTTTATAAAGAAATTGATATCCATTTATAGGACTATAAGGACTCATTCCAATTAATTTAGGGTAATAATTTAAATTCAGCTCTTGCGCCAATCTTGCAAATGATTGATCAAAAATGAATTCTCCAAAGCTATGATTTTTTAAAAAAAGTGGAGCAATTCCTAATATTTCTTCATTTTTATAAGCAACAAAATATAGAGGCTGCCAACCAGTTTCTCTTGAAACACTTTTTGATATTTCAAGGTTTTTAAGCCAATTCCATTCATAAAATGGGTTATTGATATCATTTGCTAATTCATTCCATCTCTCTTTGGAGATTTCCTTAATTGATAATTTGACTTCAACTTTATGTATTTTATGGGTCATTGATTATTGAATCTGTTTCAAATTTTTTTGTAATGAACATGGATTTCATTATTCATTAAATTTTTAATTGATTTTATTTCCCATAGTCTTTTGAGATTAAAAATCTCATTTGTTTGTTCTTGAGGAATCCATGTATATCTACCTCCGATAATTCGCGGAATTATTGTAATTTTTATATCTGTTATGAGATCCTCTTTTATAAATGAATTTATAAGTTTTGCACCTCCTAAAAGAGCTAGATCATTTATCCCCTGTTTTTTGAGTGAAATTAAAGTTTTCCCCCATGAATCTTCGAAAAAAAGTTGTTTCTCGAATTTATTATCATATAAATTATCAACTTTACTTGAGCTTATTAGCCATCTTTTAATTGGTTGACGAAAGTATTTCCAATTACTGTTAAATTTCTTGCTATTTGAAGCAACTATAGAAATTGGTTGGCTTTTTGATATATTTACTTCGTCATTATTATTTAGATTTTTAATTATGTAAGTTGATTGATGAGCTTTTAAAGTACCTAAACCAAAAATGGTGGCGTCAACCATTGATAAGTTTTGACTTAATATTTTTTTATCTTCTTCGCTTCCAAGATGCGATTCTCCACCTCCAGGAAATGCAATTCTCCCATCAAGACTAGATGCTATAACAATTATTACTCTTGGGATACTCAAGTTTGCGTGACTAAACTATTTTCAAGTTTGAAATTCAATGAATTTGTTAACTTTTGATCAACATAAATTTCTGCAGCATTATTTGGACTCTCCTGTAGTCTTATTTTGTGTAATGTTGCACCAATGTTATGTATTGGTTTTTTGAGAATATCAGAAATATATAAAGCTATATTTTCAGCAGTTGGAACACAATTACGGAAAAATTCGATGTCTTTATTTAGAAAAGTATGATCAAGTTGTTCAACAACTAAATCATTAATTATCTCTTGAAGAGCAGATAAGTCGCAAACCATTCCTGTTCTTTTATCAATGTCTCCTTTTACAGTTATATCGACTAGATAGTTATGACCATGTCCATTAACTCTGGCACATTTCCCATAGATTTTTTTATTTTCATCAAAGGATATCTCTTCTTTCGCAAGTCTATGAGCTGCTGCAAAATGAGATTGTACTGTTAAAAATGCTTCCATGTTTTTTCCAAAATAATCTGCCCATAAATTTGGGTTTTCATAAAGTCTTAGACTTGTAAGAGGTAAATCATCCTTTAGACGACTCCAAATGACCTTTACTAATGCTTCAGTTGTGGGAAGTATACCCTCATGATTATCAACATTAAATTCAGGCCAGACATCATTTAAAAAACGAAAATCTAATTGTCCAGTAACCTTATCTTTAATAGAGTGTTTTACATCAGAGAGATTAAGTACCATTCCATCAGAATCTAGTTCTCCACCCATTGAAACAATAAGTTCATAGTTATGACCATGACCTGGTGCAATACTGCACTTCCCAAATAGAGAAAAATTTTCTTCTGGGCTTTTTTCAGGAAGCCAATAACGGTGACTAGAACTAAAGCAGGCACGTCGAGTTATGACGCATTCACGTCCTTTTCCATGTAATGGTTTGGATTGTGTAGAAGTCATACTTTTCTGCGATAATACTATCTTAAGGTTTTAAATACGCTTTTGTCTTTATGGAACAATCCATTATCGAAAAAACAGTTCATTCTATTAAGGGCAGAAGCATATTTTTAATTGGAATGATGGGTTCTGGTAAGTCACAAACTGGTTTGAAGCTGGCTCAATTATTGAAGTATAAATACATTGATTTAGATTCATTAATAGAGAAGTTGGCAAAAAAATCTATCAATCAAATTTTTAATGACGAAGGAGAAGATAATTTCCGTGTATTAGAAGCAAACTGCCTTAAAGAGACTATCAAAATTCCCTCATTAGTAATCTCAACTGGGGGAGGAATAGTTACCAAATCGGAAAACTGGGGAATCTTAAGACAGGGAATAATTGCTTGGATAGATCTCGACAAAAATATAGCAATTGAAAGATTGAAAAATGAAATTGAAAATAGGCCACTTCTTCAGGGAAAGAATCTAAATGATTTATATACGACCATTTTTCAATCTAGAGAAAATTTGTATTCCCAAGCAGATCTAAGAATTCAAGTAAAAAGGGAAAATATTGAAGAAGTCGCTATGAAAATAATTAATGCAATTCATAAAGAAATAATTAGTTAATCTGGTTCAATTCTTACCGCAAACCATTTGATAACGTATCCTAATTTTATTTCTAATTCATAAGTGCTTTCCAACAATTCTTCAAAAAATTCCTGATCAGGATCTTCTATATTTTGATATATTGTTTGTGTTTCTGTCTTACTAAGCCAATTCTTTAACCATAAAATTGCTTCTTGCTTTGATACAATTTTTTCTTTTGAATCTGGCTCTAATAATACATAATGATCTGATGCTCTTATTAGTGGATTTGACATAATGAAAATTCTTCTTGGATTAATTCTTTGCTTGATTTTTCAAGGAATTTTTTTAGAAAGTTCTTTTGCTCTAGTAGATTCTAACGTACGAGAGTTTCTGGAAAATCGTGTAAATCAATGGCCAGAATTATATTTGCCAAATTTTAAATTATCTGACACTTCTAAGGATTTAATTTATCCTAAATGGTTCGAGGGGAATTGGCTTGTTACTTCTCAAGATATAATTAATGATTCAGAAGAGCCAGTTATTTATAAAGTAAATTTCTTTAAGAATGATAAAGATTTAATTATTGGTAATCGTGCAAAAAATTCTGAATCTATTGGAAAAGCAATATTTGGTGATACCTTAATCAAGGTCGTAAATGATCCTCAATCTATTAATAATCAAATTACTTATTTAAAAGATGATCTTTATATCGATTCAAGAATTACAGGGAGAAATCAGATCCAAGATGATGATATTTTTTTCGCAGATGAGCTAGTTATACAAACAGCGCATAAGCGAGGCGCTTCAAGGATTAATCAGGTAGAGACCATTAGTAAATTTCAAAAATGTTCCGAAGAAATATCGCAAGTTGATAATTCAATCAAACCATCAATTTGTGGAGTGCAATATATCGTTTCTTATGGTTCAAAAGTTGGTGATCCTTCTATTCATGCTATAAAAACAAATAAATATAAATTGAAGTTTAAATTTATTGAGAGTTAGCACTAAAAAGATATTCTTCTAAGTTGTTCCTCCACATAAAAAGATTTTCTAAATAAGGGTTATTTATGTATTCTTGGCTCCCCTCTCCTGAAAGAATTGGTCCTGCAGACTTAGGAAATTTAAGAAGTGATAATTGAGCAGCAACCGAAATATCTGCAATTGATAAACTATCTCCAAATAAATATTTTTTGTTGATCAAGGATTTTGATAAAGCTTCCAGTAATTTTTGGAGTTCTAAATTATCTTTAGAAGATAAAACTACATTAGAAATTTTACTAAGATTTTCAAAAGGTAATTTATCAACAATACTTTTAACTGAAGAAGGTATTTCATCTGGAAGTAATGCAGTTCTTAGCCGTGGGTTTTCTATCGCAGATTTTATTAAAGCTTTTCTACAAGTTGTAGCCATTGTAGTATCTGCCCAGTCTTCAATTAGTTTGCATTGTGCAAATAATATTGGGTCCTCAGGAAAGAGTGGATTGTTATCATTTTTTTTATCTATATATTCGCAAATAGTTGAAGAGTCATTAATAACTTGATCATTACTATCGACTATTACAGGTACTTGTTTTTGACCTGATAATTTAAAGATTTCAAATTGTCCTATTCCAGGTGTTACTTCCTCAACTCTATATTGAAGTTTTTTTGCATGAAGAGCCATTCTTGTTTTTAAACAAAAAGCACTATGCCTAAATTGATATAATGTAATCATGCTGTTAAATGTTTGTTAAAACTTAGCTAAAAAAGTAATCTATTTGTGGAGCTGATGGGCGAATTTTTCTCTAATGTTGCAAGATATCCCAAGTATTTAATATCCATCATTGTTGGCGGACTTTTTGCTTTGCTTGAACCCTTATTTAAGAATAGAACAAATCCACTCACAATAGTAGGTTTGATATCTTCTGTCTTAAGTGCTTTCATAACTGTTTATTTTGTCTTGCAAGCGATGACAAACCCAATAAATTTACAACCATAATGCCAAATAATTACCGTCTTGCAAAAGTTTCTTCTCTTTTGAAGAAAGAAATAACCCTTATTTTGCAGAATGATTTGGAAAATGATCTTGTTAGAGATCATTTCGTAAATATTTCTAAGATTGATTTATCAGGTGATTTGCAACACTGTAAAATTTACATAACTTCAACTGCTCAAGAGAAAGTGCGGAGAGAGATTGTAGAAAACTTGAATACTGCTAAAAGCTTTATAAGGCATACTTTAGGAAAAAGAATAGAGATGAGAAGAGTGCCAGAGATAATTTTTAAAGACGATGTTTTTCTTGATAAAGGATTATCAGTCTTGAAACTTCTCGATGAATTAAAAAATAAAAATCAAAATGATAATTTTGAGGATAAGGATGCCAATAGTTGATCTACCTCTTAATCAAAGAAATATAATTATTACTCGATCAAAAGAAGGGATATTGGATATAAAAAAGATATTCACAAGTAAGGGCGCTAATGTATTTGATTTGCCTGCAATAAGTATTGGTGATCCTGATGATTTGAATCCTCTTGACGAAGCATTAAATCAAATAAATGATTTTCATTGGATTATTTTTTCCAGTAGTAATGGTATTAAATTTGTGGATAAAAGACTTAGATACTTTAATAGTTCATTAAAAGAATGTTCTAAAAAAACAAAAATCGCTGTAGTCGGAGAAAAAACCTCAAAAACTCTTGATGATTTTGGGATTAAGGCTGATTTCATACCTCCAGAATTCGTTGCTGAAAGTTTAATTGATAATTTCCCAGTATCTGGTTATGGACTTCGAGTCTTTGTACCAAGAGTTCAAACAGGAGGTAGGGATCTAATTGCAGATCAATTTAGAAAGGCTGGTTCTCGTGTATTTGAGGTTGCTGCATATGAGACTAGATGTCCTGACTCAATTCCGCAAGAAACAATTGATATTATTTCTAATCGAAAAGTAGATGCAATTATTTTCTCAAGCGGTAAAACCGTAGTAAATGCTGCTTTTTTATTAGAAAAAAAACTGGGTAAACAATGGTTAGAATATTTTGATCAGATTAAGTTGTTAACTATTGGACCTCAGACAACAAAAATATGTAACAAGATTTTTGGAAGAATTGATAGTCAGGCACAAAAATATACTTTTGAAGGACTTTTAGATCTGGCAATTAATATTTTTAGTTAGAAATTTTTGTTGAATAGTTCTTTTCAACTAAATCTTTGAACCTATCAATGTTTGCTTGTAATTCGTTTGTAACCAATTTGCCTAAGATATTTTCTTCCATAAAACGCGCAATCATTTTAGGAAGCTCATAAGTTATTGCTAAATTTACCGTTGTGATTTGATCAGCTTTACTTTCGAAAACTACTGATCCTTCAGTTGGTAAACCTCCTATAGATTTCCATTTAAGTTTGCTTTTTTCGACTCTTTCTGTAATTTGAGCTTTCCATTTGAACCTAAAGCCATTTGCAGCTAAAGTCCATTCTGTTAAATCTGGTAATGTATTAGTATCTTCATCAACTGTTTTTACAGATTCAATCCAGCTCATCCAAAGTGACATTGAGTCTAAATCGCTCCATGTATCCCACACATTTTCAAGAGGTGCATTAACAACTGTTATTACGTCATGTTTTAGCCAAGTACCCATGAATTAACTCACAGCAAGATTTTTTGCTAATTCTGCTTTCTTCTCTAAAATTGCAGCAGCTGCCAAATGACCACTCATTGTAGCTCCCTCCATAGAGTCTATGTAATCTTGTTTTGTATAACTACCAGCCATGAAGAAATTAGATATAGATGTTTTTTGATTAGGTCTGAATGGTTCCATACCGGGAGCTTCTCTATAGAGTGATTGTGGAATTTGTACTACATTACTCCAAAGCAATTTAAGGTTTTTTGAAGATGGGAATAGACGGCGAACCTCTTTATCTATTTCTTTTGTAATTCTTTCTGTAGATCTTCCCATCCATCTATCGCCAGGAGTTAAAACACATTGGAGGAGAGATCCCATATCTTTTTTTCTGTAATCTGCTGGACTTGCTAGTGCTAAATCTGCAAAGCAACTGAAAGAGGCATCAGCAGAATAAAGAAGGTTATCTAGTCCAATTGGTTCGTTACCAGTATTATCTTTTTGTAATTCAGTAACCCAACCGTCATATCTTAATTGGATTGTGGCAACAGCAACAGCTCTAAGTTTTTTTAAACCTTCAAATTCTTTAAATTGATACCATTCTTTTGGAATTATTTTTTTTATTCCAGGAACATCACAGGCAGCTAGAAATTTATCTGCAAACACTACCTTAATGCCTTCAGGAGAAGATATTTTTAATTGATTAACTGAATAAGAGGAAGATTCCTTTTCATAAATGATTTCTTCTACCTTATGGTTAAGGTGTATTTTTGCTCCTTTGTTTTTTATGTAGTCCACAATTGGTTGAGTTAACCACTTATGTGGAGAACCTTTTAAAAGATTTAGTTTTGAGGCTTCTGTTTTTGAAGCAAACATCATAAAGATAGTTAGCATGCATCTTGCTGAAATATCTTTGCAATTAATAAAACCTAAAGCATATGCGATAGGATCCCACATTCTTTCTAAGCTTTTTTCACTTCCACCATGGTTTAAAAACCATTCTTTAAAACTAATTTTATCTAAATCTCTAATTATTTTCATTGCGCCTTCATAATCTATCAATCCTCTAACAACTGGGCTTGTCCCTAAAGCTAAGGCGTTTCTAAATTTATCTACCCAAGTAAGTTGTTCGGTGGTAAAAAACGCTTTTAGTCCATTAAATGGCGCACCCAAGGGGAATCTAAAATCTAAAGACTTCAAATTCCCGCCATTATTGATAAATAGATGAGTATGATCTTTCGGGAGTAAATTGTCTAAAGCTCCCACTTTTTTCATTAATTTAAAAAGATTTGCATAATTGTAAAAAAATACATGTAAACCCATTTCAATGTGGTTGCCATTCTTATCTTCCCAACTTCCTACTTTACCTCCCCAAAATGACCTGCTCTCGTAAATTTCTACTTCGTGGCCTTCATCGACTAAATTGACTGCTGCTGTAAGACCAGCTAATCCAGAACCAACTATTGCAATTTTCACTTTTTCTTAAAATTATAACAAATCAAGTTTGGATAATGTTTGTTCTATGCATCCTATCGAATAAGTTTTTATATTATTAATAGTAATTATCCTTTGTTTATGGAAAATGTAGAAGTTAAACAGGAAATCAAAAATTCTGACGATGGCAAAGGTATCTTAATTACGAATGATGCTATAGAACAAATTTCAAATTTATTGAAGGGCCAAAGTGATAAAAAAGCATTAAGGGTAGGAGTAAGATCAGGCGGTTGTAGTGGAATGAGTTATACGATGGATTTTATAGGAACTAATGAAATAAATCCCGATGATAAAGTTTATGATTATTCATTAAAAGCTGATCAAAGCTTTCAGGTAGTTTGTGATCCTAAAAGCCTCTTATATATTTATGGAATGCAATTAGATTTTAGTAAGGAATTAATTGGAGGTGGCTTTAATTTTGTAAATCCCAATGCTTCTCAAACTTGCGGATGTGGAAGCTCCTTTGCAGTTTAATAAATAATGACTAACGAAATTAATCCCATAGAAGAGGATTTTAATGCAGCTCTATCAAGATATAAAGCAGGGCAAGATTTAATTCCAATTGTTCAAGATTTTCAAAAAATTATACAGCAAATTCCAAATCATTTTGCTGCTTGGACTTGTTTATCATGGCTTCAATTAATTTTAAAAAATAATGAAGAAGCTTTGTCAGCTGCCAGACAAGCTGTTCGATTAAATCAGCAAGATCCACAAGCAAGAATGAATTTGTCTTTAGCTCTTTTGGCTACCAATAATAAAGGTGTTAGGGATCATATTGAGTTAATAAAAAAAATGTCTATGATGATGCCAGATGTGAAAAGTGAGTTGAAAGAATCTGTTGAAGATGGATTAAGTAGATATCCAAATTGGCCTGAGTTAACCAAA
>QCCS01000022.1 GCA_003281185.1 Prochlorococcus sp. AG-347-M15 | reverse complement strand
ATGTTGCCATCAGTATCGATCAAAAAAGTATTTCTCATCATTCCCATATATTCTTTCCCCATGAATTTCTTCAGTCCATAGCTATCGTAATCAGAAGAAACTTTAAAAGGTTCAGGATCAGTTAAAAGAATAAAAGGTAAGCTAAATTTTTCTATAAACTTCTGATGAGAGGATGCGTTATCTTTACTAATACCAAGCACAACAATATTATTTTTTTGGAGTAAATCCCAATTCTCTTTAAAATTACATGCTTCTTTAGTACATCCTGGAGTATTATCTTTTGGATAAAAATATAGTATTATTCTTTTACCTTTAAAATCACTAAGAGAAACTTCTTTCTCAAAAGAATCTTTTAATTTAAATTCTGGTGCTTTGTCGCCAACCTTAAGAGCCATTGAAATTGTTAAATGAGTATGAATATAAAATACCAAAAATTTGGTTTTATGAGATTAAAGGTGTGCAAGATGTCGCAACTGTAGAAGAAATTCAAACCGCAAAAAACCTAACAAGTTCAAGATCAAAGATTTTTTTAGAAACAAGAGCTTATTTAAGACAATCACTTTCAACACTTTTTGATTTAGACCCCCTAGAAATTCCAATTAATGCTCAGCCTGGAGAACCTCCAAGTTTACCCTCTGACATGGGAAATATCAGTTTAAGTCACTGTAAAGATGCCATTACTATAGTGTGGCATAAAAGCAAAATAGGTATAGATATTGAGAGAACTGATAGAGATTTTAACCATATAAAATTTGCAGAAAAGTATTTCTTTCATACCAATAAATCAAACCATAATAATTATTTAACAAAAAATACGATATTAAATCAATGGTGTGCTGTTGAAGCGGCTATAAAATGGGATCATGGAAAATTAGCTAAAGACATTAACCATTGGCAATTATTTGAAAAGCCAAAAGAATTAATTCATAATACAAAAAATATACGTTTAAATTATTCACAGATTAACTTCCATAATTGGACTATCGCTTTAGCTTACGAAGAAAAAACTTCTTTTAATCCTGAGATTATTTGTTGTTCGAAAAATTTTTAGTTTTCTTTTCTTTTTAGCAGTTGTTCATATTGAGTTTTTTCCCATCCATTATTATTTGGTTCCCATATTTTCAAACCTCTTAAAGATTTAGGAAGATATTCCTGTGCGACCCAATTACCAGGATAATTATGAGGATTAACATAACTATTAGAATTATTTTTTAAATGAAGTGGAACATCAAAAGCATTGGTAGATTTGATTGTTTCAATTGCTTTAAAAATACTTTTCGTACTATTACTTTTTGGAGACATAGCTAAATATAAAGAAGCCTGCGTTAAAAAATAAAATCCTTCTGGAAAACCAACTCTATCAAAAGCATCACAACAGGATTGTACAACTACTATGGCATTAGGATCAGCTATTCCAATATCCTCACTGGCAGATATAAGTAGTCTTCTAAAAATAAAATTAGGATCTTCACCAGCCTCCAGCATGTTCGCAAGCCAGAATAAAGTTGCATCTGGATCAGAACCTCTTATGGACTTGATAAAGGCACTTATTACATCGTAATGATTTTGACCATTTTTATCGTAAACAATATTTTTCTTTTGAATTGCATCCTCTGCTATTGAGAGATTAATGTTGATTTCTTTAGCATGATTTTCAGCAGTTGTTTCTATGGCCATCTCTAGCGCATTGATTAATGTCCTTGCATCTCCGCCCGAAAATTTAATTAAATGACTTGTAGCATCTTGAGTTAAATTAACGTTTTTTGAATATTTTTTTTGGGAATAGTAAGTTATGACTTTTTGTATTATTTTCTGCAAATCATTTTCTGCCAAAGGAAGTAATGTAAAAATACGAGACCTGCTAACAAGCGCTTTATTAACAGCAAAGAAAGGGTTTTCAGTGGTAGCACCAATAAAAGTTATAGTCCCATTTTCTATTGAAGGTAATAAAGCATCTTGCTGAACTGATGTAAATCTATGAACCTCATCTATAAATAGAATTGTTTTTCTTTTTGTATTTATTAATCTATCTTTTGCATTAGCAATTTCATTTCTTAATTCTTTAACACTTGATAGTACTGCATTTAACTTAATTAATTTTGAACGCGTATTAAAAGAAATAATTTCAATTAGAGTAGTTTTACCAACACCCGGAGGACCGGAAAAAATAAAATTACTAATCTTATCGTTTAATATTGCACTTCTTAAAAGCGAATTCTCATTCAGGATTGGTTGTTGACCAAAAAAATCTTCCAAATTCTTTGGTCTTAATTTATCTGCCAAAGGTGCATTGTTCTCTATTTGAGAGTGATTAGTAAACAAATTTTCTGAATGCATATATATAAAATCAAAAAATCATTACTTTCAATTCTATGTAATTACTGTAGGAGTTTCCATTTGAGTAAGTTTTGAAATGTTCAAAAGAGTATCTAAATCATCTATTAGAGGTTTCAAAGCGATCTGAGGATTTAACGAAAGATTCTGTTGAGGATCGAAAAATTTCTCAAAGTAAAGTCTTAATGTTGCACCCTTAGTTCCAGTTCCAGAAAGACGAACAATTACTCGAGAATTATCATCAAGGACCAATCTTAGACCTTGATTTTCACTTATGGAATTATCAACGGGATCTAAATATGAAAAGTTATCTGCAACTTTAACTAAATGACCAGCAAAACTATTTCCTTTTAAATTTTCGAGCATAGAAGTTAGATTACCAAAGATTTGATTAGCAATATTTGAGGGGATTGCCTCATAATCGTGTCTTGAATAATAATTCCTACCAAATTGTTTCCAATGATTCTGCATCAAATCACTTACCGAACATTTTTTCTCAGCTAAAACTTGTAACCAATATAAAACTGCCCATAGTCCATCTTTCTCTCTCACATGATTACTACCTGTTCCGAAGCTTTCTTCTCCACATAAAGTAATTAAATTAGAATCTAAAAGATTTCCAAAAAACTTCCAACCAGTAGGTGTCTCGAAACAAGGTATATTTAATGCTCGAGCAACATTATCAACCGCTGAGCTGGTTGGCATGGATCGTGCCACACCTGTAATACCATCTTTATAACCAGGGACACATTTTGTGTTAGCAGTGATAACTGCAAGGCTATCACTAGGGTTTACAAAACATCCACTCCCTAAAATCATATTCCTATCTCCATCTCCATCGCATGCAGCACCAAAACTATAAGATTTTTTATTTAGTAACAAATCAGCCAAGTTGGATGCGTAAGTAAGATTAGGATCAGGATGTAAACCCCCAAAATCTTTTAACGGTTTACCATTCATTACACAATCAGGTGCAAGACCCATTTTTTTAACAAAAATATTATTTGCATATGGCCCTGTAACCGCATTCATTGCATCAAAGATTAACGAGAAGTCTTTTTTTAAAAAATCACTAATTTGATCAAAGTCAAAAATTTTCTCCATCAAATTAGAGTAATCTGTTAATCCATCAATAATTTCTAAGGTAGTTTCGTCGTAAGGATAAGTTCCATATTCACTAAAATCAGGTAATTGAATTTTGCAAATTTTATAGCTAGTTAGTAATTGTGAAGCCTTAAAAATCTTATTAGTAATTATCTCAGGAGCTGGGCCACCATTAGCGATATTCAATTTCACTCCAAAGTCGCCATCAATCCCACCAGGATTATGACTTGCAGAAAGAATAATTCCACCAATAGCTTTTTCTTTTCTAATTAAATGTGATGTCGCAGGAGTAGATAATAAACCGTATTTTGGAACAATAACCTTTTGAACTTTATGCGCAATGCATATTTGGACAATTTTTTCTATTGCTTTAATATTGCCATATCTGCCATCGCCACCAACTACTAATGTTGAACCTTTTAAATCTTCTAATGATTGTAAGATTGCCTCAATAAAAACTTCTAGATAATGTTCTTCCTGAAACTTTAAAGTACTTTTTCTTAATCCAGAAGTGCCTGGTTTTTGATCTAGAAAAGGAGAATTGATATTAATTACACTAACTTGATTCATATTTTTAAGAAACTTCCAAAAATCTAACTAAATTAATGAGGCATTTCGGAAGTTCTTAACATAGCGATAAACCATAACGAAGAGATTAATAATGCACTAAGAATTCCATAATTAACACCAAATTTAGAAATTGTAATTGGAACTATTAGTGGAAACGTTAATGCCCCAAACAAAGGAGTGAAAGCTACAAATTTTTTTAACATTAATTTAATTTATTAAAACCATTCAGTCTCAGCATTATCTTTTTCATTAGTATCGTCAAGTGGTGTAGTTCTATCAAATTTCATTGATATACTTTTTTCTTGCTCACCAGATACATCAACAGCTTTTATATCATATTTTTGAGTCCCGTCTCTAAATGGAACCTGAATTCTAAAAGTACCATCTGCAGCAAGAGGTACATCTTCTCCACCTATTGTCAGTTTTGCAGAAGGCTCTGTAGCTCCATAAACAATTAATTCAGCATCAGCAACGAGCCAAAAAGATCTATTTTTAACAATTCCGCTTCCAGAATCATTTAAACCTGATGACCATTTACCTGCTCCTGAGTCTGTAAGATTATCATTGAGGTTTTTTGAATTTACGTTTTCCATAAATTCTTCAGAACCAAATTTTCTTCTGAGAGGAATGTTAGTTGCTGCTTGGTATAACCTTTCATGCATACCATTTTGTTCTGAAACAACAGGATTAGAAATATCTGGGATTGACTCAGAAGTGGAATCTAAATTAAAAGGTACAAATTTATCGAGAATTTGCTCAGAAGGGTGAGTCCCAGGAACATGGCTTATCGAAGAAAATGCCAATGACATCCAGTTAAAACCATATTTGTAACCTAATTCAACTTTATAATCTCTATCTGCAAGTGGGATTGGCAAGTACCACTCTGTACTGTAACTATCAACAGCTATCTCCCTGAGTGTTCCTTGATTCAAGTGGCTTCCTTCAGAACCAGATGCATCAAATAATCGTAAACATAATTTGTTCGCACCTAAGGATTGGGCTTTTTCACGATCAGCATCAGAAATTTGCCAGAAAACATACGCCCAATCTGGATCCCTGGGAAGAAATACTACGTTAGTTTTAACTTCATCACTACTATTATTAGTATTGGACTCAAAAGTATCATCAGAGTTTTGCTGGAAATCACTGGTTATTATTTTATTAGAAGATTTTTCTTGGTATTTAAGTATTAAATCGACTAAAACAGCCTTTGTTTTACGACTGTATAACGGTACTGATAATTTACTTGCTTCTTGACGTAATTGTCTGAGGGTAAGTGAGAGTAATTGATCTTTATTCATGATCTCATCAGCCACTTGAAAATCTCCGTTTTTGTTTGGGATCAGTATGTTCTTTTTTTTGGGGATTTGTGTGTCTTTTTACCCTGTCGTCAGGATCCTCTGACTACTCAATTATTTACAAATTCTATATTTCTCTTCAAAACAGTTGCTAATAAAGGGAATAGTAATTTTTTAGACTTTGTTAGAATGTAAATTAATTTTCTTTTTTTTTAAATTTTATTACCTGAATTTGTTAACGACTCAACAAAAATATATTTTTTCTTCGGGATCAATTTGGGGAGAGTTTTAACTTTGTCCAACTAAAAGTACTAAATCATCTATCTTTAAATCCTTAATATTTTTACCAATTCTTTCTGAAAAAGTATTTAATTTTTTCTCAGTTGATTCTAATTGTTCATAAAAAAGGTCACTAAATTTTTTATCATCAAATTTTCTGGATTGATAATCACACCATTCTCTTAGGAGATTTTTATTTTGATTTTCTAAACTATTATTTGCATTTATAGTTTTTAGGATCTGGAGGCAATGAGCAAGTATTCTTACATGATGTTTCTGAATTGTTGGTAGATCAAGATTGTCAATTTCTTTAATTGTTTGAATATTTAAAGGGTTTGAGAGGGGATCAAGATTATTAGACATTAATTTTTAGTTTTAATAAAGGAAAAAAACTCAATATTGGGGGTATCTTTCGTTAGAGTATATAAAGCTAATTGTAATAAGTTATTTTTAGATAACATGGTCAACGAAAATTTAGTTAAAGATGTAGTAAAAGAGCCTTACAAATATGGTTTCGTTACTGATATTGAAACTGAAAAAATTGCAAAGGGATTAAATGAAGACATCATAAGATTGATTTCACAAAAAAAAGAAGAGCCCGAATATCTTCTTGATTTTAGATTAAAAGCTTTTAAAAAATGGCAAAAAATGGATGAACCTGATTGGGCAGGATTGGGATACAAACAAATCGATTATCAAGATATAATTTATTACTCTGCTCCCAAACAAAAAGAGAAAATTGCTAGCTTAGATGAAGTTGACCCCAAACTCCTTGAAACTTTTGACAAATTGGGAATACCTCTTACAGAGCAAAAAAAACTCACAAATGTGGCAGTAGATGCAGTCTTTGATAGTGTTTCTATAGCTACAACATTTAGAGAGGAACTGGCTGAACATGGAGTTATTTTCTGCTCAATAAGTGAAGCAGTAAAAAATCACTCAGATTTAGTTGAAAAATATTTAGGTACAGTTGTACCAGCTAGTGATAATTATTTTGCAGCACTAAATTCTGCTGTTTTTAGTGATGGTTCTTTTGTTTATATTCCAAAAGGTGTTTCTTGTCCTATGGACCTATCTTCTTACTTCAGAATTAATAGTGGAGATTCTGGGCAATTTGAGAGGACCCTAATAATTGCTGAAGAATCAAGTTCTGTAAGTTATCTAGAAGGCTGTACAGCGCCAATGTTTGATACAAATACCTTACATGCAGCAGTAGTAGAACTTATAGCCCTAGACGATGCATCAATAAAATATTCAACAGTGCAAAATTGGTATGCTGGTGATGAAGAAGGAGTTGGTGGAATTTTTAATTTTGTCACCAAAAGAGGAAAATGTTTAGGTAAAAGAAGTAAAATTAGCTGGTCTCAAGTTGAAACAGGATCTGCAATTACCTGGAAATACCCTAGTTGTCTTCTTTTAGGGGAAGAGTCTGTGGGAGAATTTTATTCAGTAGCACTTACAAATAATCTCCAGCAAGCAGATACTGGCACAAAAATGATCCATATTGGTCCCAAAACCAAATCAACTATTGTTAGCAAAGGTATAAGTGCAGGTAATTCAATAAATAGCTACAGAGGCCTTGTCAAAATGGGTAAAAAAGCTACAGGATCAAGAAATTACAGTCAATGTGATTCAATGTTAATAGGGGATCAAGCTTCTGCAAACACATTCCCTTACATCAAATCTCAACAACCTAATTCTGAAATTGAGCACGAAGCAAGCACATGTAGAATTTCCGAAGACCAGCTTTTTTATCTCCAAAGCAGAGGTATAGAATTCGAGGAGGCTGTTTCTATGATGGTCAGTGGTTTTTGTAGGGATGTATTTAATCAATTACCTATGGAATTTGCTGCTGAAGCAGATAAATTACTAGCACTTAAACTCGAGGGATCAGTAGGTTAATTAATCAATTTCTAAACTGAAATGCAAAGTAAAATGAAAGAATCAGATCCAATATTAGAAGTTAAAAATCTCTTTGCATCTACTGATAATCTTCCAATTTTGAAAGGAGTTTCTCTTACTGTCTATCCTGGCGAAATCCATGCCATTATGGGAAGAAATGGATGTGGCAAAAGTACTCTTTCGAAAATCATTGCAGGGCACCCCTCCTATAAAATTACAAATGGCGATATAAAATTTTCAGGTGAAAATATCAACTCTCTAGAACCTGAAGAAAGATCTCAATCAGGAATTTTCCTTGGTTTCCAATATCCAATAGAAATTCCAGGCGTTAGTAATCTGGAATTTCTTAGAGTTTCAACGAATGCTAGAAGAAAATTCCTTAACAAAGAAGAATTAGACACTTTTGATTTTGAGGAATTAGTTAAAGAAAAGTTAGAACTTGTGAAAATGGATAAGGCATTCCTATCAAGGAGTGTTAATCAGGGATTTTCTGGAGGTGAAAAGAAAAGAAATGAAATTCTGCAAATGGCTTTACTTGAGCCCAAGATAGCAATTTTAGATGAGACCGATTCTGGTCTAGATATTGATGCTCTTAGAATTGTCGCATCAGGAATTAAAAAAATATCTAATTCACAAACTGGAATTATATTAATTACTCACTACCAACGATTACTAGATGAAATTGAACCAAATTATGTCCATGTTATGGCAGAAGGAAAAATTATAAAAACTGGCAGGAGTGATCTTGCATTAGAACTTGAAAAGAATGGTTATGAATGGACTGATAATTTTGTAAAAAAGACTTAAATAAATGAAAATCATTGAAAAAATAAAAACCAATAAATTAGCTAAAAATCAAACAGAAATACAAAAAATCTGTCTTCATAAATTACAATCAAGCCCCCTGCCTAATCCGAAAAGTGAATTATGGAGACTTTCAAATAAATCAAAGTTTTCAAGCTTCTTAGACTACTCAGTTAGTGAAAAAGATCTGAAATCTGATCTGCCATATCCTAAAAATTCTCAAAATATTATTAGATTAGTAATTGGGGAGAATTATAAAATTAATTTAAAAGAGGAAAATTATTCAATACAACAATTAAATGAAGATAAATTAGATAAATTTATCAAAGAACAGATATCTTGTTTTGATCAAAACGAAAATTGGTGTAACCTATTAAATCTGTCTTTAAGTTGTAAAAATAATATCTTGGGATTAAAAATCAATGGATCAAAAATTCCTCCTATTGAAATCTTTAGTCATGCATCAAATAACTCTTTAAATGCAAAAACCTTGGTAATATTTTTAGAAAAGAATTGTAATATTGAATTATTACAAGTAAATCTTGGCAAAGAAAACTCTTCATTATCTCAATCAACTTTCTTTTTTTTGGAAGAAAATAGTTCCCTAAATCATGGTGTTGTTTCTTACGGTGAAAACGGATCTAATTTATTAAATTCTCTCAATGTAATTCAACAAAAAAATAGCGAATACAATTTGGGATCACTACATTTCAAATTCAATTATGCAAGATTTGAAATTAATATTAAACAATCTGAAGGCAATGCTAAAACCAACATCAAAGGTATGCAAATAACAAAAAAAGATGAACAAATTTCTACTTATACAAAAATAGATTTTAATGGCCCAAATGGATTTCTAGATCAAATCAACAAATCACTTGCTGATGATAAATCACATGCAATATTTGAAGGTTCAATAAAAGTTCCGAAAATTGCTCAGAAAACTGATGCTTCTCAATTAAGCAGAAATTTACTTTTATCAAATCTCGCACAAATAGATACCAAACCTCAATTAGAAATAATTGCTGATGATGTCAAATGCAAACATGGAGCTACAATTTCGCAACTAAATGAAGAAGAACTTTTTTATATGCGAACAAGAGGAATCACATTAGCAGAAGCAAGTAAACTACAATTAAGTTCTTACTTTCAAGAAATAATTTCATTTATTCCAGTTTCAAAAGATAGATGGAATTTGCTTGATAAACTTTTAAATGAGAATTAATGGAAACCATTCAAAATTTTCCTGAAATAACGAAGAAAGATTTTCCTCTTTTAAATAAGAACTTAAAAAGTAATGAGCAAATTATTTATTTAGATCATGCGGCAACCACACAAAAACCAATACAAGTTTTAAAAAAAATTGATGAATATTACAAAAACTTTAATGCCAATGTACATAGAGGGGCACATCAATTAAGTGCAAAAGCAACAGAAGAATTTGAAAATGCACGATATTTAATTAGCAAATATATAAAAGCGAATTCCGCAAAAGAAATTATTTTCACAAGAAATGCTACTGAGGCAATCAATCTAGTAGCTAGATCATGGGGCGAATATTCATTAAAAGAAAACGATGAAATTCTCTTATCAATAATGGAGCATCATAGTAATATTGTTCCATGGCAAATGGTTGCAGCAAAAAATAAATGCAAATTAAAGTTTATAGGTATAGATAAAGATGGGAAATTAGATATAGAAGACTTTAAATCAAAACTAACATCTAGAACTAAACTTGTTAGCCTAGTACATGTTAGTAATACACTAGGTTGCTGTAATCCAATCAAAAAAATTACTAAATTAGCTAAACAAAAAGGTGCTTTAGTTTTAATAGATGCTTGTCAAAGTTTGGCTCATCAAAAACTGGATGTGATTGATCTTAATATAGATTTTTTAGCTGGATCAGGACATAAATTATGCGGTCCTACAGGTATTGGTTTCCTCTGGTCAAGAAAAGAAATCTTAGAAAAAATTCCTCCTCTCTTTGGAGGTGGCGAAATGATTCAAGATGTTTTTGAAGAGACAAGTACTTGGGCAGAGCTACCACACAAATTTGAAGCTGGAACTCCAGCCATTGCAGAAGCAATAGGTCTTGCAGAAGCAATCAATTATATTAACAATATTGGATTGAGTGAAATTCATGAATATGAAAATACTATTACTAAATATTTGTTTGAAAAATTAAATCAAATAGAAAATATTGAAATCATAGGTCCAACGCCTGAGATAGATCCAGACAGAGCCTCACTTGCCACTTTTTATGTAAAAAATATACATTCAAATGATATTGCTGAAATTCTTGATTCAAAAGGAATTTGCATCAGAAGTGGCCACCATTGCTGTCAACCTCTTCACAGATACATTGGAATTAAATCAACAGCTAGAATCAGCATGAATTTCACAACCAATAAGGAAGAAATCGATATTTTTATAGAAAAATTAAAAGATACTATTGATTTTCTAAAAATCAATTCTTAAATATTCAAAGCATTTTTTAAAAATTCCTGAGATTTTTGCATTACTACTTCTTTATTTTCAACATTTCTAAAACCATGCCCTTCATTATCAAAAAAAATAACTTCTGAATATTTATGATTCTGAATCAAAATTTCTTGAATTTTTAAAGTTTGTTTATAAGAAATAACTGTATCTTTTTTTCCATGAAACAATAAGATAGGTTTTTTTATTTTTTTAATATAATTTATCGGTGATCTATTTATATAATCATCATGGTTTTTTGCATAATTTCCTACCAATGAATTTAAATAATCTTTTTCAAACCTATGAGTGTTGTGATGCATATCCTTCAAATCAATAACAGGATATTTACAAATTGCTGCTGTAAAAATAGACCCATATAATAAACAATTCAGGGCAGTTAATCCACCAGCACTATTCCCAAAAATCACTACTTTTTCACTATCAATTTGATTTGATTTGATTAATTCAAGAGCTAGTGATTTGCAATCATAAGAATCAACAATACCCCATTTATAATTCAACCTCTCTCTATATGCTTTGCCAAATCCTGATGATCCTCCATAATTGACTTCAGCAACAAAAAATCCCTTCGACGTCCAATATTGAACTTCAGAATTATATGATCCATCAAAAAATGAAGTTGGTCCACTATGAGCTCTAACAAAAAGCGGAGGTTTTCTAAATTTTTCAACAAGCGGCCTATATAAAAAAGAATGAGTAGATTTATCTTCAAAACCTTTAAACCAAAAAGACTCAGGTTTTGAACAATCTTTTATATATTCAGCATTTATTTCCTCAAAAACATTTGATAAAACTTCCTTTTTACAATCAATTTCAAGTAAATTTCCAAGAAAATCAGATCCATGACCTTTCAAAACTACTTTCTTCTCAAAAACACTAAAATCACTTATTGAGGTAAAAGGAGTAGAAAATTCTTTAACGAATTGAAGATCTTTATATTGTTCAACTACTAAATTATTTTCTTTTTTTGCTAAACAAAATAAATCTTTTATATCCCCTGAAAAAAATGTTATTCCTGAGACCCACTGAGGTACTCCATATTCAACAAAATTTCTCTCTACTCTTTTTTTAATAAAAATATTCTCAATTTTACTAGCATCTAATAACAATAAGTTCCACCATCCAGAACTATCTTCAGAACATACTAAAAGAGTTTCACTTATCCAATAAGGTTGAAAAAAAGAAACGTTTTTTTTGCCATTAATCATCTTATCAGAAAATTTTTTTATTTTTGTTATCTCTCCATCTAAGTCAATTTGAGCAAAACAAAGATCATTTTTCTGCCAGGGCATATAAGGCGAATCCCATTCGACCCAAGAAAGTAAGCTAACAGAATTATTAGAAGATAATTCTCCAGCGAAATTTTTAAATTTTTTTATTCGGTAAATATCTTGTTTAGTTTTTTTTAAGTTTAAAGAAAATAAATAATCTCTATTATTTATTTCACAAATACCATACAAAAAATTGTTTTGAGAAATAACAAATGAAGAATCGAAATTTCCATCAATTGATTTAGATAGTTGTCTCGGTTCTTGAACTAAATCGAGATATTTTTTTTGACTTCTATAATTTGATGCTACCTCTTTAAAAATTTGAAACCATACTGCGTTGGTAATCTGATCTATCCATATTAAATAAAAATTATTTTTTAAATATATACATTTATAAGATTTACCACCATATCCATGAAAGTTATTTTTAATATAATATTTTCTACTTGTTAATTTCTGAGGAAACGCCTCTTTTTCATTAAATGGTCTTGCAAAAATAGCATTTTCATTTTGACCTTCACCAACAAGATCGATCCAAAAAAGGATATCCCTAACAATAATTAATTCCTTAAAAGATTTTTTTTTAGATACAGTTTGCTTAACTTTTAACTGATCATCATTACTCATTTAAAAAAACTATAAAGAATGCAAATTAAAGTGCTAGTATTTTTATAGCTAAACTCTTAAGTAAAAACCTTTTTTTTAACGTG
>QCCS01000021.1 GCA_003281185.1 Prochlorococcus sp. AG-347-M15 | reverse complement strand
TCTAATTTAGCAGCCGAATTTATAAAAAAAAATTATGAGATCTTTATTATCGATTCATTAGAGAGAGAAGGATCATTAGATAATCTCAATTGGTTAAATTCTTTTGCAAAAAAAGATCAACTAACTTTCTTGAAAGCAAATATTTGTAATCAAGAAATTATTCTCAAATTCTTTAAAAAATTTTCTCAATTTGATTTTATTTGTCATGTAGCAGGCCAAGTTGCGATGACAAAATCAATTACTAATCCAAGGAAAGATTTTGAAACTAATTTACAAGGAACATTTAATATACTTGAATGTTCAAGAATGTATTCACCGAAATCATTTTTAGCATATAGCAGTACTAATAAGGTTTATGGTGATTTGAATTCACTAGAATTAATTGAAACAGATACCAGGTATAAACTTAAAGATTTTCCAAATGGATTAGACGAAAAAATACCTTTAGATTTTTCTACTCCATACGGATGTTCCAAAGGATCAGCAGATCAATATGTAAGAGATTGGTCAAGAGTCTTTGGGTTGAAAACTGTTGTATTTAGACATTCTTCTATATATGGTGGAAGACAATTTTCTTCAATTGATCAAGGATGGGTTGGATGGTTCTGTAAGAAAGCTTTAGAGCAAAGAATTGCTAAGAATAAAAACAAAAAAATAATTCCATTTACCATCTCAGGTACTGGCAAACAAGTAAGAGATGTTTTAAATGCAAAAGACTTAGTTAACTTGTATTGTTGTGCATACAGTAAAAAAGAAGATATTTCAGGTGAAATTTTTAATATTGGTGGTGGTTATAAAAATTCACTAAGTCTAATAGAACTTTTCGCTATTTTAGAAGATAAATTATCTCTTTCTAAATTACACTACTCAAAAATAAATAGAAGAACATCAGACCAGGATTGCTTTATTGCAAATATAGAAAAAGCAAAAAATCTTCTAGATTGGGAACCTAAAATTTCATGTATAGAAGGGATTGAAAGTATGCTTAATTGGTCTAAAAAATTAATAATTGAATAATTTATAACAACTACTTTTTAGTTCTTCTTTTTACTGCTGTAAAACACCAATAAGGTTCTTTATCAGAAAAAACTATTTTTTCAAAACCACTTTTTTCACACATTTTAACAATATCTTTTCGGCTAAACCTTTTCTCTACAGGAGTTCCAAATCTATCCCTTGCATCGGTTCTCATAGTATAAAAAGAGTAATTTCTATAATAACTAAGAGGTAATTTATTAACTTTGAATCCAATAACTTCCAGAAACCTCAAAAAAGTTGTCAATGGTAAATATATGAATATCGCAATTAAATCACAATAAAAGTTTTTAGATCTAGAAGATGATTTTGAAATTATTCTTCTGAAATAATCAGAAATTTTCCAAATCAATTTAAAAATTTTTGATTTATTTTCAAAATTATAATATAAGTAACCTAGAAAAGGAGCTCCAGGTTTTAGAAGACTTGCACATTTTTCTAATGCTTTTAATGTATCTGGTACATGGTGTAAAACTCCTAATGAATAACAAAAATCCATACTTTCATTTGGTATTTCTAAATCATCTAATGATTTTTGATGAAAAATTATATTTTTATAATTTGATAAGTTTCGTTTTGCTACAGTAATTGCTTTTTCAGCAGGTTCAACGCAATGTAATTTAGATACTCTTGGAGCTACAAATTTATCCCATCTTCCAGAGCCACATCCAATATCAATCCCCTCAGAATCATCAGGCAGCGAATTCCAAGGAAATATATGGAAATATTCATTAAACCTTTCTAAAGCTTCCTTAACATTTAAATTAGTTTGATCGAATTTTTCCCACTCTTCTCCAAAACTATTTGCTGTACTGAGATCAATATTTTTTTTCTTAATCATTACCTAAATGTAGAATTAAATATGGACAAATAAGTATTCTTATTTGCCTCAATTGAGAAATACTTTTCTACTCTTAATCTAGCATTTTGGCCAAGAAATCTTCTCAATTCATTTTTCTCAATAAGATTTGAAATTGATTCGTACCAATCATCTAAATCGTTAACCAATAATCCTGAAACATTATTTTCTATTACTCTTTCGTTACACCCTAAATTACTAGCAACAACTGGTAATCCCATTGCCATATATTGTAAAGCTTTAAGACCACTTTTCCCCTTTACCCATTCATCATCAGGAAGGGGATAAAGTCCAATATCCATTCTTTGCAGAGTTGAAATTTCTATGTTGGAATTCCAATTAAGACATTCAATATCAACTCCACTTATTTCAAAATCATGAGTTCCCATTACTAATAATTTGAATTTATATTTTTTAGAGAGTTCTTTTAGGACACTATCCAACAAATGTAAATATGGAACAGTTGAATGACTACCTGTCCAACCAATGATTAAATCTTTTTTATTTTCATATTTATTAATGGGAATATAAGTTTTAGTGTTTATAGTTGATGAGATATCTGTTGTATTTTGATTATATCTTTTAGCAATAGTGTCAAGTTCAGGAGTGCATGTAATACAATGATTTGCTTTTTCTAGCAAAAAATAAAATCTCTTTTTCGATTTTAAAAATTTAGTAATCCTATTATTAGGAGCTGTTCTGAGCTGAAATATCATATCGTCAATATCATAAATTGTCTTTTTTGCTAATTTGATGTAAAGCCACTCAAAAAAAGATGGTCCTAAAGGGACGACACTTAGAGTTATAAATATTCCATCTGATTTATATACTTTATAAATATCTAAAAATCGACGTATAAAGCCTTTCAAAGTACCATAAATCTTTTGGATATTTTGGTTTTTACTATATAAAATTTTATAAGTTTTAAGGTCAAAGAAAGGAATTACTTCAATGTGATATCCATTTTCAGAAAGATATCCAAGATATTGTTCATACTTTAATCTTTGGCCAGGAACTGTATTCAAAGGATAAGTACAAATAATTAAAATTTTTTTCATTAAACTAAACTTAAACCCCACAAAAAAAAAATTAACTTGTATAAATATCGAACAAATTTAATTTATTTTAAATTTTATAATCTTGAATATTATAAAAAAACATTTAAAAAAAAATCAATTGTTATATTTTAGAACTTTTAAAAATATGGGATTATTTTAGAATCTTACATTTTATTATCAAAAAATATTTTCGAATAAAATATTTCTATAAGGCAACCAAGCATATGCATGATTTGCAAACAAGACCCAAGAAGTTAAAAGTGAAAAATTATATAAATAGAAAAAAAGCTTCCAACTTAAAGGAGATAGATTTAAAAATCTAGAATAAGTTATATTTGAAGTTACATATAGTTGTAATGCGTAAAAATACAAGGATAGTCTATACGTGGTAATTGTAGCTTTAATAGTTAGAGAAAGAAGAAACAACAAAATGCTAATAATCGATAAACTAAATAGAAGATTTTTTTGTTGTTCTGACATTTGAAATTTCTTTCGAAGAATAATAAAAGCAATCCCAAACATCATCATTATTATTAATTTAATTAAACCTCCCTGCGCTTCCATTTCGCGACCGAAATAAGAATTATAAAGACTATCGAAAATATTATTTAAATATCGTATGTAAAGAATTGCCAAAACTGAAGTTAATAATGAAAGACTTACTAAAGATGATTTTCTTTTTATAAGTCTTATCCGATCAACTAAAGGAATCAATACGCAAAGAAATGCAGAATTATGAAGCATCGTAGCAAATGCTATAGATAGGTAAAAAACTTTAGAATTTTTATTCTGATAAAAAGTCAACCCAACTAATATAATTGCAATAGCGCTTGCTTGGGTTATGAATCCCATCGAAACTACTACGATTAAATATGGATAAGCTGCAATCAATCCTAAATAAGGATCTTTAAGTTTTTTACAGAAGTAAATAAGTCCGCCAGAAAATATTCCAGCATTAATTATATTTAAGCCATACACACCCCATTTATATCTAGCACAAATTTTCAATATTAACGCATATCCTGGAGAAAATGCGTGTAATAAATGTTCCAAATAAGTTTTATCTGCTGCTCGTTCTACAGATGTTTGATAGTTAAACCAATCAGCACCTACTTCGAATCTAAAGCCTATAAATATAACAAGGATAATCCAAATTAAGATCCCAGATAAATTTGTAAATTTTCTATTATTCGCTAAAGATAAAAAAACAAAAAATATATATGGAATCAAGTACGACATCTATATAATTTCCTTAAAAATTTATTTTTAACTTTTTAAAAGTTTTTTAATTCTATATCATCATAAATTTAACTTTTTAAATAATCAATATTGCTTTATTATATTGATATTCATCATCTTAGAATTTTTTAAAAACCTAGCCCTTGTATGATATTAGTCAATTCTTAATATTATTTACTTTCAAAAGGGTAAAGATAAACTTAATTATTAATCTGTATATTGTGCATAATTTCATATGTATATTTTAGTTACTGGTGGGGCTGGGTATATTGGTTGTCATACAGTAAGGGCATTGCAAAAAGAGGGTTTTAAAGTTGTTGTTCTTGATAATCTTATTAATGGACATAAAGAAATAGTTGAAAAGATTTTAAAGGTTCCATTAGTAATTGGGGATATTGGAGATACTGAATTGGTTAATAAGATTTTAAGCGGAAAACATGATTCCACAAAGGGAGAGCCCGTAACTGCAGTTATTCATTTTGCTGCATTTGCATATGTTGGAGAAAGTGTAATTAATCCAAATAAATATTTCAAAAATAATGTAGCAAATACAATATATTTACTTGATACTTTGCTTCAGGTTTCAGAAAAAAGAGGAAAATCTAATGGTAATAATCAAATCCCCATCGTTTTTTCAAGTTCTTGCGCAACTTATGGAATACCTTGTAATTCTCCAATATTAGAATCAACTACACAGCGACCTATTAATCCTTATGGCGAAAGTAAATTAATTATAGAAAAACTACTTATTAAATATTCAGAAGTTTATGGATTATCAAGCATAATTTTCAGATATTTTAATGCAGCAGGTGCTGATCCTAATGGTGACATTGGTGAAAACCATATTCCAGAAACACATTTAATACCTCTGGCCTTCCATGCTGCAGTAAAAAATATTCCCTATTTGAAAATATTTGGAGACGATTATCCAACATCAGATGGTACATGTATAAGAGATTATGTTCATGTAGTTGATATTGCTGAGGCTCATGTAATTGGGTTAAAAAAGATACTTAGAAATAATGGATGCTACATTTATAATCTTGGAACAGGTAAGGGTTTATCAGTAAAAGAAATTATTTCTAAAGTAGAAAAAATTACAAATCTTAAGATTGAAACAAAAGTTGAACAGAGAAGGAAAGGAGACCCTCATCTTCTGTTAGCCTCTCCTAAAAAGGCCTTTAAAGAATTAAACTGGGTTCCTAAGAATTCAAGAATTGATATTATCGTGAGAGATGCGTGGAGATGGTTTCAGAATATAAATTAATATTTTATTCCTTTACGATTACAATCCCATAAAGTTTTTTGCCTATTATTTCAAGTTGAGTTTTAATTCTATTTACCTCCTTAAAGGTAATGTTAGGAATAGTCGTAACTAAAATAATAATTTGATTATCCAGAATATCTTCAAGATCACTAATGATTGAGGAACTAGTTTTGCTTTCTTTAAAAAATAATCTTAAAGATTGCGGATCTAATTTATACAAGTAGTTGGAATAAAGCAACTTAAAAGATTTATCTTTATTTCGTTTAAATATTTCTTTAATAAAAAACTTATTATCAAATGATTTAGGATTTAATTTATTTAAATCAATATTATCTATTATCTTTATCTTAAATAAAGATTCAAGCATATCATCTTCAAAAATTAAACCTGACTTTTTCTCTTTTAAAAATGCGATAAAAAATCCAAAAATAAAACCAAAAATAGTTCCTATAAGTGTAATTAATTTCTTATTGGGCGCTACTGGGGGTCCCTGAATAGTTGGGCTGGTTATTATTTCCCAAGGATCTTCATATCTAGCCTGCTGTAATTTTATTCCACCTAATCTATTTTCTAATCTTACAAGGGTTTTATCATCTCTATTCGCCTGACGAACTAATTCTTTATACTTCAATAAAACCCCCTTAGGTCTAGTAGCTGCCTCAAGAACTGACTCAGCAGAGACTTTTTGTGCCTTTAATAAACCTATAGATTTATCTTTGAGTAATTCTATAAGGAGCTTTCTTTTTTCATAAAGCCTTTCTAATTCGGGAAATTTATCAGTATATTTTGATTTTAATTCAAGTATTTGGAGGTCGAGTTTAGTTAAATCATTAATTGTATCGTTGCCATCTAACTTAGGGATAGTCAAATTAATATAAGACAGTTCATCGATACCATCGTTTTCCTCTAAAGACTGTATTTTTCTAATCTTAATATCTATATTCCTAATTTGATTAGCTGCTTTTGCTCTAGCTATTTCTATATTAACGTTCTTTCCTAATACATCTCCAGATTGGCTTTGTATATTGCTTATGTAAGGTGACAACCCTCCTCCAGCTCCCATAAGATCCGTTGTGATATCATCACCAGAACTATAATTTAAAAAACCATAATCAAGCATAGTAAGATCTTGATCAATTGCATATTGTTGTACAGCCTTAATAGATTGAGAACTTTTATTTTTATAAAAACTAATTTGTTCTCTTAAATATTTATCTGCAAGTTCTAAATTTCTTTTTTTACCTTTACCAGAATATTCTTGATAGGTTTTAATTGTTTTATCAAGTACTTTTTTTATTAAAGACTTGTTATCGTCCTGGTATGTAATATCTACAATATCTGTGGATTTTTTTAATGTGAGCTCCATATTGTTTTTCCATGATGGAAAGGAAATTTCCTTCAAATTAGGGTTTGATTGATATTTTTCTTTTTTATAAAATTCAAAAACGGGCAAAAGTACTGAAGAACTTTGCAATATACCGACCTGGGTTTTCAAGTTAGATGATTTGCCTGTCAAATTCTCCAATAATGATGAACGACCAACAATTGATGACTCTGCAAAATCTTTATCTCGTTTTTCTTTTACTACTATCTGAAAATTTCCTTGATAAATTTTCTTTTTGCTAAAGGCATAAATAATAGAAAATACACAAAAAAATATTGTAAAAAAAGCAACTATAGATTTATTCCTTAGGACAATGTTTAGTATCTTTTTTGGTTCAATCTCTTCTTCTGATGATTGAAATGAAGAGTTGTTTAATTGAGGATCGTTATTCATAATATTTATTATTCAGAAATTAACTCATAAAGTCTATATGTAGAGTATAGTCCTTGAAATGGGGCAGTAATTTCTTTAATCGCTTCAGCGGAATTACTTAAAAAACTGCTCCCAACTACAATTAAATCTCCCTGTTTAAGGTAAGGATTAGAATAAGAACCCCTTTTTAAATTTTTTCTATAATTAATTTTTCTTTTATCAATAGTTCCATCATTATTAAAGCTTAGATACTTTATTGGGCCTCTAATGACTCTTGTGCCTCCGGCCATATCAATAGCGTCATTTAAAGTACTTTCTCTACTAAGTTTAAATACCCCAGGAATATTTACTCTCCCTGAAACAATAACTTGTACATATTGTGGATTCATCCTATATCTGACTGCATTAGATACTATGCTTTGATCAGGATCTTTTAATTTATCTATTACTATAATGTCCTTATCATAAATTCTTATATTATTTGAATCATCGCCATTTAAGATAAATTTTTTCAAGTCTAACGTAGTCTCAATTTTGCCTCCACCATTTGATAAGGAGTTTTCTCTAATTAATTTAATTTCTGAAAGATTAGAGTATTCTGTAACGCCGCCACTTTTTTGAATTGCATCAAATACTTTTGGAAAGTAATAATCTATATTTGTATCTGTATCAGCATATATTTGATCTAAATACTGAAAAGCTGGAGGGATCTTCGATGAGCCTAAAAAAGGTTTTTCTTGGATGGGATTTTTTGGAGCAAGAGAAAGAGAACCTTTTAAAGTTAAAAGACCTGGTTTATTAACCTCGCCATTAACTAAAATTGATACTGGTCTATAGTCAATTATGTTTATTTCAATATCAGGATATCTAACATAATCTTTATAGGCTTTATCTATCAAAGATTTTAATTCACTAATTGTTAGACCCTCTACATAAATTCTTCCTAAAGAATATAAATTTATTGTACCCTCGCCATTTACTACAGTACTTCTTGTCAATTCTGGATAGTCTTTAGAAACAACTATTAAAAGATTATCTCCAGGCCCAATAATATAATCATTTTTTGGAATTTTATTAAAATAATTAATATCAATACTTGTTTCCTGTGAAACTATTTCATTTTTATTTTCAGAAGAGAGAGTAAAACTTAATAAAGGATTAAAAATTAATAAAGTAATAAATAAAAATAATCCAGTTCTATTAGACAAAAAACTACTTCAAAATTAGTTGATATTATAACTTCTTTTAAAGGTAAAGATCAATGATAATTTTAAATAAACTTATATTTTTCTCCATACTGCCAGCAATTTGCCTTGAAATACGACTTCATCAAGATTTAACTCAATTGGTTCATAAGCAGGATTTGCTGCTTCAAGAAATATTTTTCCTCCTCTTTTAACAAAATACTTTAAAGTTGTTCCTAAACCTGGAACCAATGCACTAACAATAGTTCCGTTTCTAAGAGAGTATGAATCTGTAATTGGCTCCATCAAAACCATATCTCCATCTGCAATACATGCGTCTATCATAGAATCTCCATTAACTGTAAGAGCAAAAACATTTTTCTTTTTTAAAACATCAGAAATATCTAAATTCTCTTTAACATCAGAATAAGTTTCAATTAAACCTCCAGCTGCGACTGAACCCATAATTGGTACACCTTCTATAATTTCATCAACTATTTGCATTGTTCTTGCTTTACCTTCTTGCCAAGAGATGTAACCCTTTTCTTGCAAATGTTTTAAGCGACTTTGAATTGGGGCAGGAGATTTTAATCCCATAGCTTGCATCATTTGTCTGATGGATGGGCTATGTTGAAAGTTTTTCATATATTCTTTTATCCATCCATAGAGCTCATTCTGAGCTTGGGTAAGATCGTCCCCTGAAGTTTCCATAAAACAAATGTACTCTAATACATTTGTACCGGTTTATTAGTTAACTTGCAAGTGTTCCTATTGGAGAATGCAAGATAAAAGAGCTTGTTGAGCATGTAATCTATTTTCCGCTTGATCAAAAATTCTACTTTTTTGGCTTTCAAAAATTTCATCAGTTATCTCTTTGGATCTATATGCTGGAAGACAATGAAGAATAATTGCATCTTTATCAGCCTTACTTAATAAATCGCTGTCAATAGTGAAACCATTAAAAACTTTTTCTTTCTCATCCTTTTGATTTTCTTCACCCATGGATGACCAAACATCGGTATACAAAACATTTGCTCCTGAAACAGCAGTATTGGGATCATTAGTAATTTTCAACAAATTCTTGTTTTTATATATTTGATTTGCTTTATCTATCACCAAAGAGTTAGGTTCATAACCTTTAGGACATGCAATCCTAACTTCTACTCCTAACAAAGCCCCACATAAAATAAGTGAATTTGCAACGTTATTACCATCTCCAATAAATGTCAAAATTACATCTTTAAAATCAATAAATTCCTCCTTAATCGTTAAAAAATCAGCTAATGCCTGACATGGATGTTCTAAATCTGTAAGAGCATTAATAATTGGCTTTGCAGACCACTTTGCATATTCTTCCAAATCTAAATGATCAAATGTTCTAATTGCGATAACATCACAATATCTACTTAAAACTCTCGCAGTGTCTTTAATTGGCTCCCCTCTTCCTATTTGTGATGTTGTGGGATTTAGGTCAATAGTGGTTCCACCAAGTCTAGTCATCGCAACTTGAAAACTAACTCTTGTGCGAGTTGATGACTTATCAAAAATTAATCCTAAAACTTTATTACCAAGATCAATATTCAATTTTTTATTTTTAAAATTATTTGCAAGATCAAAAATATGCAAAACTTCATCGGTTGATAAATCCAAGCTTGATAGGAAATTATTGTTAGCAAGCTTATTTGGTTTTAGCATGAATATTTCTAGTTAGAGCAAGATTCTACTATGCAGGCATTTTACTCTCTGCTAAAAGGGTTTTAAGATCCTCACCTTCTATAACTTCTTCCTGGAGAATTTTTTGAGAAATTGATTCAAGAAGAGGTAAATTATTTCTCAAAATATTAAGTGCTGTTTCGTGCGCATCATCAACTAAATCTCTAACCTCTTTGTCTATTGCTTGAGCAGTAGCATCACTAACAGATCTTCTTGGATTGTTTCCATTTCCCAAGAACTGACCTCCACCTTGTTTGTCATAAGCTAAGGGACCAAGAATATCACTCATTCCGAATGTACCGACCATTTGTTCTGCTATATCAGTTGCTCTTTGTAAGTCGTTTGAGGCTCCAGTAGTAATCTTTCCAAAAACGACCTCTTCTGCTGATCTTCCTCCAAGAAGTGTAGCTATTTGTCCTTTTAATTCCTCTTTAGAATTCAAAAATCTTTCTTCTGTTGGCAATTGAAGAGTATAACCAAGTGCACTCATACCCCTAGGTACAATTGAAATCTTGGCAACTTTTGAACCTCCTGGCATAAGATGGCCAACTATTGCATGACCAACTTCATGATAAGCAACAACTTTCTTTTCATCATCTTGCAAAACACGACTCTTCTTTTCTAATCCAGCCACAACTCTTTCTATAGCTTCACTTAAATCTTGTTGTTCTACACTTTTCCTTTTAGCTCTAGCAGCAAGTAAAGCAGCTTCATTTACCATGTTAGCTAAATCAGCTCCAGCGAATCCGCTGGTAGCTTGAGCAATAGAGTCCAAGTCAATTGAATCAGCTAGTTTAACTTTTTTGGTATATATCTCCAATATAGTTTTTCTACCTGACAAATCAGGTCTATCAACTAAAACTTGTCTGTCAAACCTACCAGGTCTTAATAGAGCTGCATCTAGGACTTCTGGTTGGTTAGTCGCAGCAAGTACTATAACTGGCTTATCTGCAGAGGCAAATCCATCCATTTCAGTAAGAAGTTGATTCAAAGTTTGTTCTCTTTCATCATTCCCGCCAACTACACCCATTGATCCTGAACGACTTTTACCAATAGCATCCAATTCATCAATGAAGATAATGCATGGAGCTTTTTTCTTTGCTTGTTCAAATAGATCCCTTACTCTTGCGGCACCTGCACCAACAAAAAGCTCAACAAATTCAGAACCTGAAATTATAAAGAAAGGAACTTCTGCTTCTCCCGCAACAGCTTTTGAAAGAAGAGTTTTACCTGTTCCTGGAGGTCCTACAAGAAGTACCCCTTTTGGTATTCGCGCACCGATATCTGTGTATCTCTCAGGTTTTTTCAGAAAATCAACTATTTCCGTTAATTCGTCTTTAGCTTCATCAACGCCTGCCACATCAGCAAATGTTACTTTTGACTCATCATCCGGCACATAAACTTTGGCTTTACTTTTAGTAAAACTAAGAGCTCCCTGAGCACCACCTCCACCCATACTTCTTCTAGCAAAGAATTGTAAAACAAGGATAAAAATTAAAGGAGGAACAACCCAACTCAATATGGTTGAGAAAAAATTAGGTTTTTTGGGAGGTGCGGCAGCGAATTCCACCCCTTTACTTTCTAACCTTTGTGGAAGGTCCATATCAAAAATTGGGGTTGTTGCCAAAACAGAAGGAGCGCCTTCTTCAGCTCCATTCAACTCATATCTAATCTGTTCTTGAGTGATATATGCACGCTTAACTTCACCATCATTAACCTGATCTATAAATAATGAATAAGGAACCCTGGGAATTTGCATATTTTGATTCGGGAAAAGGCTGCTAAAAAGAAGTAATGCTCCAACTCCTATCAAAATGATATTTACAATTCCAAATCTTCTATTAGGTTGATTATCGTCTTGTCTTATTGGCATAGTTATGATCAATTTTGAACTTATTATAAACTAAACGAAGAGTTTCCGTATCTGTATTGTTTTTTTTGGGTAAGAACCGTACGGTACTTTGACCCATAAATTTAGTATGAAAATTAATTTTTCAATGAACTCTTAACACATATATCATTTCCAATCAAACTAAACTGAGAATCACTTAATTTAATGATTTCATGCATTTCTCTAAATTCAAAATCACTTAGGGGATTCATACTATTTTCTCCACCTAAAATTTTTGGGGCAATAAAAGTAATAAGTTCCTGAATACAATTGGATTGAATAGCGGCAGTAGCCAATCCAGGGCCACATTCCCAAAGAACTTTATTACATCCTCTTTTTGCAAGTATTTTTGAAATTAACTCTGGATTATCTGATAATACCTTTTCAACCTCCACACATTCCGGAATCCTTGAAAGATAGCTTTCATTTGCAGTAGAAGAATCATAAATAACTAAAGTTTTTGCCTTTCTACAATCCCAAAGATTAGATTTTGAAGGAAGATCTAAACTTTTTGTGAAAACAACTCGTAAAGGCTCAGGATTTTTTGAACCTCTTGTAGTCAAGAGTGGATTATCTCTTCTTAATGTATTTCCACCAATTATTATGGCATCAAATTCTGCTCTAGAAGAATGAACTTGTGACCTTGATTCTTCATTAGTAATCCATTTACTTTTCCCATTTTTTAAAGCTATTCTTCCATCTATACTCATTGCCCATTTAAGAACACCAAATGCTTTTTTTGTAATATTCCTATGAATAAAAGCCTTATTTAGATCTAAGGATTCTTTTTCACATAATCCTAAGTGAACTTGTATTCCAGCTTCTTTTAGAAGCTTAATACCTTTACCAGAGACTCTTTTATCAGGATCTTCAATAGATATATAGACCTTTTTTATTCCTGAGGATATTATCTTATCTACACATGGAGGTGTTTTACCTTGATGGCAACAAGGTTCGAGATTCACATACATTGTTCCACCTTTAGCATCTTTTTTTAAATTATTAAAAGCCATTGCCTCTGCATGAGGCATCCCTGCCTTGAAATGAAACCCTTCTGAAATAAGGCTTCCATTCTTATCAAGTATCACCGCTCCCACCCTAGGATTAGGACTCGTTGTATGTTTGCCTAAAGAAGCCAAAAAAATTGCTCTTTTCATCCACTTTGTATGGCTTACATTTTTTTTATACATCTACAAAAAACAAATTCAGTTTATTGATCTCCACTCTTTAACAACGAAGGGGGGAACAGGTAACTCAGAAAAAACACCAGATAAAGATAATCTTAATGGTCTATTTTTATCTAAATTTTTAATCAATTCATCAAGATCGAATTCTGCTGCGGCTTGTCTTCCATCATTTGCTAATTCCACATTAAGTAACGTTTTATCATCTAAAAGCCACTCTTTTCTCCCTGATTCAACCCTCAAGTAAGTGGGATGATCAATCCTAAGATTTCCTGGATATCCTATTACTCTCAAGATCAATTTAT
>QCCS01000020.1 GCA_003281185.1 Prochlorococcus sp. AG-347-M15 | reverse complement strand
TACTAGAGGAACAGAATCCATTTGAGCAGTTGCAATACCAGTTACTAAATTAGTGGCACCAGGCCCTGAGGTCCCAAAACATACTCCTACTTCACCAGTAGATCTTGCATATCCATCAGCCGCATGAGAACCTCCTTGTTCATGTCTCACCATATAATGCTTTAACCAACCATCTTGTTCGGCCTTATGAACAGCGTCATAAATTGGTAATATAGCTCCTCCAGGATATCCAAATATAACCTTTACCCCATGAATTTTTAGAGAATCCATTAGTGCATCTGCACCATTAATCCAAATTGGTTTCTCGTTTTTTGAACTACCCTTTGTTAAGGATCTCGAAGTAAGAGTCACTAAAGAAATTCAATATTTAATATAAATATTAAACTTAATTAAATACTTTTGCCTCATTTAGAAATGTAATGTCAGAAAAATATTCAAAAAAATCTTTCAATCAATTTGAAATTATAAAAAAAATGTATTGAACTTTATAAAATTCCTAGCTTATGTAAGGGTCCAGATCCCGAAATAAGTTCAATAAAAAGTACAAGAAAAACAATCATTGCAACCCTTCCATTCCAAACCTCAGAACTATTATTCCAACCCCATTGCCATTTCTCTTGCGGATAAAGCTTAACCTTTTCAGGTAACTGAGAAGCCTCTTCAATATTAATAATAGGTCCTTCCAAGCAAGAAACTACTAGATCACTAAGTCCTTCAATAAAAGTAGGATGAGTATTCAGAGCCCTTACTCTTCGAAAGTTTTTGATCCCTGCCTTTTCCGCAATTTCTTTATATTCAATATCTATTTCTTGTAATGTTTCAATATGCTCTCCAACAAAACTTATAGGGACCACAATTAAATCATTAACCTTTGATTTCCCAAGATCAGCCAAGACTTCTTCCGTATAAGGTTTTAACCATTCAACTGGCCCAACTCTACTTTGATATGAAAGTGTATAAGGGTTACTGTACCCTAAACTTTTTTCCAACTCATTTATTATTAATAAGGAACAATCTTCAATTTGTTGTTTATAAGGATCTCCAGCTTCCTCTACATAACTCTTGGGAACTCCATGAGCAGTAAAAAATATATGGGCATTTGAAGGGGATTCACAAAGAGAAATCTGTTCAGAAATCAATTCAACCATTGACTTTAGATAACCTGATTGGCTGAACCAACTTCTTATACATCTCATCGGAATTTTCTTAAAATCATCATCAGAATCTCGTAATTTTTTTAATTCCCTAAAGCTTGAACCGCTTGTACTTATTGAAAAATGTGGATATAAAGGTAAAACAACAATTTGATCTATCCCATCTGCTTTTATATCGTAAATAGCTGATTCAGTAAAAGGATGCCAATACCTCATAGCGATATAAGTTGTTGCGTTTAACCCTTTATCCCTTAAATTAGATTGCAATTCTCTTGCTTGTTGTTCAGTTATCCTTCTGATGGGAGAACCTCCACCAATAGAGAGGTAGGCTTGTTGTGAAGTAGTACTTCTAAGAGTACTAATCAACCAAGCTAAAGGCTTTTGAAAAGCAGGGAATGGAGTTCTGATTATCTCTGGATCAGAAAAAAGATTATATAAGAATGGGCCTACATCGGTAATGCGTTCAGGCCCTCCTAAATTCATTAGTAAGACGCCTATTTTATCCATTTAAAATTTATGGAGATTGAAAATCAACATTAAAAACGTCATTATAAGGTCAATTATATAAGTAAATGAACGTAATTCAGGAAATTAATAATATCAATGATAAATTTGCTACTCAAGGCAGTAAACTTAGAATTGAAAAAAGGGGAATGAAATTAAATATTAGAGGTCCACTACCTTCTAAAGAAGATAAAAACAACTTTAAAATTCAAAGAATATCTCTTGGTATAGCGGCTGATATTTATGGATTAGAGGAAGCTAAAAAAAAATTACAATTAATCAATTTACAACTTGAATTAAATCAATTTGACTGGATTAATTGGATAGGCAACCCTAATAAAAAGCAGATAAAAAAAGATTTTGAATTTCCAAATAAATTAAATCAATTTGAGGCATTTTTTTTTAAAGAAAGCAAGAGTGAATATCGAAACAGTACTAGAAAAACTACTTGGAGAAGTTCTTACAAGCCCTACCTGAAAAGAATTCTTGAAATTTATAATGTCAACGATAATCAGGATTTAGATAAAATATTTCAAAAAACACTTGAAAGCTACGAGGAGGGCAGCAGAAGTAGGAAACAATGCGCTACTTCTTTAAATGTTTTGGCCAATTACCTGGACATTCAACTTCCAGAGGATTGGAAATTAAATTCTAGAGGATATGGCCTTAAAAAAGCAGGATTTAGGGATCTACCCAATGACGAATTCATAGAGAAACTTTGGGAGAGGATCCCAAACAAATCTTGGAAATTTGTTTTTGGGTTGATGGCTACATATGGATTAAGAAATCATGAAGTATTTTTTTGTGATTTGAGTTCGCTAACAAATTTTGGAGACAAAATTATTAGAGTTTTACCTACTACTAAAACAGGGGAACATCAAGTTTGGCCATTTCATCCTGAATGGGTAGAAAAGTTCGAATTATCAAAACTTGGTAAAAATCCAGAACTACTCCCAAACATTAATAAAGACCTCAAAATCACAACTTTGCAGAATATTGGAAAAAAAATTACAGATCAATTTAAGCGTTACTCTTTACAAATAAAACCTTATGATCTCAGACATGCTTGGGCAGTAAGAACAATTTTTTATGATTTACCTGATACGGTAGCTGCCAGAATGATGGGACACTCAGTTAGCCTACACACTCAAACTTATCATCATTGGATTACAAAAAGAGATCAACAACAGGCAGTTAATAATGCACTTTTAAAAGTAAAAAGAAGTAAAACTATTTAAAGATTTATAATAATTAAATAAAATTAGAGTTATATGCAGGAAGAACCTCTATCTCCGGAGAAAATATTTAGCCTTGATATTCAAGCCAAGGATCTTGGTATGGGAGGAAAACTATCACCAGAGAGCGATGAGAACTCCTATAAAAAAAGGATGCAGCAAAGAAAAGATATTCAAACAGAAAGATTAAAAATTAGGAAAACCAAAAAAGGTTTATTGATCGTTTTCACAGGAAATGGTAAAGGTAAAACAACTGCATCTTTAGGGATGGCTTTAAGGACAATAGGGCACGGTTATAAAGTAGCAATTATCCAATTTATTAAGGGGGGCTGGACATCTGGAGAAGAAAAAGCACTAAAGAATCTATCCTCAAATATATCTTGGCATGCATTGGGGGAGGGATTCACATGGGAAACACAAGATAGAGTTAGAGATGAAAAATTAGTTCAAGAAGCATGGCAATTAGCCAAAATATATATAAAAAATGAATCTTATAAACTTATAATTCTTGATGAAATTAATATTGCTACAAAACTTGGCTATCTTGATTCAGACGAAATAATTACTTTTTTAAAAAGTTTAAAAAATAGAAAAAATCATATTGTCTTAACTGGAAGGGGAGCTTCTGATTCTATTATCAATTTTGCAGATTTAGTTACAGAAATGAAACTAATAAAACATCCTTTTAGAGAACAAGGAATAAAAGCACAAAAGTGTATTGAGTTTTAGTTAAAGCAAATTATTATTTAAATTTTCTTCAGCCAAGTTTAGAAATGTTTAAAGACGCAAGCAATATTTGAACAAAAAATAAATTTGGTTCATTTACTTGCTATGGTCTTAAAAGTACAATTATTGAATGACTTACAAAAGAGTTCTCTTAAAACTTAGTGGTGAAGCACTAATGGGTGAAAAACCTTATGGTATTGATCCGGCTATAGTTCAGTCAATTGCAGAGGATGTTTCAAAAGTAGTCAAAAATAATGTGCAACTTTCAATAGTTGTAGGAGGTGGGAATATTTTTAGGGGGCTTAAAGGGTCTGCAGACGGAATGGATAGAGCGACGGCCGATTATGTTGGAATGCTAGCAACAGTAATGAATGCGATTTCACTTCAAGATGGTTTAGAAAGAGTAGGAGTAGCAACTAGAGTTCAAACTGCAATAGAAATGCAGGAAATTGCAGAGCCCTACATCAGAAGAAGAGCCATGAGACACCTAGAGAAAGGTAGGGTTGTAGTTTTCGGAGGAGGATGCGGAAATCCATTTTTTACAACTGACACTACAGCAGCACTGAGAGCAGCAGAGATAAATGCTGAAGTTGTTATGAAGGCCACCAAAGTTGATGGCGTCTACAATTGTGATCCTAATAAATTTAAAGAAGCAAAAAAATACTCTACTCTCAGTTATCAACAAGTTCTTAGTGATGAAATCGCTGTAATGGATAGCACTGCAATTGCACTATGCAAAGACAACAATATCCCCATTATGGTATTTGATATATTCAAAAAAGGGAACATCTCTAAAGCTGTTGCTGGTGAGCCTATAGGTTCATTAATTAGTTAAAGCTTATTCAAATTTTTTATTATGAAAAAACAAGAAATTCAAGAAAATATGAATAAAAGTATTGAAGCAACACAAAGAAACTTCAATACAATTAGAACAGGCAGAGCTAATGCTTCTTTGTTAGACAGAATAAGTGTTGAATACTATGGTACAGAAACACCAATCAAATCACTTGCCACGATAAGCACCATTGATTCACAAACAATTTCAATACAACCTTTTGATATTTCATGCTTACAAGCGATAGAAAAATCTATCTCAATGAGCGACTTAGGTATTACTCCAAATAATGATGGGGAGGTAATAAGAGTAAATGTTCCTCCTTTAACAGAGGAAAGAAGAAAGGAATTTTGTAAATTAGCCTCCAAATATGCAGAGGAAGGAAAAGTAGCTTTGAGAAATATTAGAAGAGATGCTGTTGATAAAGAAAAAAAAGACGAAAAAGATGGTCTTATTTCTATTGACGAATCAAGAGATAATCAATCTGAAATTCAGAAAATTACTGATAAATTTATTTCTTTAATTGAAACAAAATTATCTGAAAAAGAGAAAGAAATTCTAAAAGTTTGAGGGAATTTGACGTCGTAATAATTGGTGGAGGTTTATCAGGATCCTCTACCGCTTTGCACCTATCAAAAAAAGGGTATTCTGTTCTAATCATTGAAAAAGAAGAAGTCCAGAGTTATAAACCATGTGCTGGAGGAATGGCATCTTCTATGCAGAAATTCCTCCCTTTAGATGTGAAAAGTGCGATAGAGTCAAGAATTAATAATGTTGAATTTAGATGGAAGGCAGGTGATAATGTAGTAGCCGATCTGACAGGTGAATCGCCTTTTTGGATTATTAGAAGGGAAAAATTTGACCAAATATTACTTGATGAATCCACAAAAAATGGAGTTCAAATAATAAGATCAATAATGGTAGAAAAAATCATCCAAAAAAATGATAAATGGGAAATTACTTGCAATAATAAAAATTCATATACATCAAAATTTCTGGTCATTGCAGACGGTTCACAATCCAAATGGGCAGGGTATTTCAAATTAGGGCCAAGAAATCCAAAATTTGCAAACACAATCTCGTTAAGATTAAAAGGTTTAGGAGAAATCCCCAGAGATACTGTTAGATTTGAGTTTGGATTTATAAAGTATGGATTTGCATGGGCATTCCCTCTAAAAGAAAGCTTAAATATTGGTTTAGGTACTTTTATAAATAATGGTCTTTTAGAAAATCAAGATATAAATAATCAGGTCATTAGAAGTTTCGGTTTTAATGACAATTCTTATAAAACAATTAACAAAAAACTCAGAATATGGAATGGCTTTCACAAAATCAACGGAGATAAAGTTCTTGCAGTTGGTGATGCAGCCTCTTTATGCGATCCATTTTTAGCTGAAGGGATTAGACCTTCTTTAATTAGCAGTTTTTATGCTGCAGAATCCATAGATCAATGCCTAGCAGGGAAAGAAGATGATTTAAATCATTACACAAAAAAAGTAAACAAAAATTGGGGGGAATCAATGTCTTGGGGTAGGAGAATTGCACAGGTTTTTTATAGATTTCCCAGAACTGGATACCAATTAGGTGTTAAGAGAAAAACAGCTCCTAAACGCATTGCCCAAATATTGTCAGGTGAAATGAGTTATGAAGACATTGCAAAAAGAGTTATTAAAAGACTTTTGTTAAAGAGTGGAATTTAATTTAGTTGTAAATCAAAGCTTAAATTTAATTAGCAGAAATTAATTTATGATTTTTAATTTCTGAAAATCTCTTGAGTAAAAGCTCTTCTAATTCTTCTATAGCCTTACTGAATCCTGTGATACCCTCACTAAGTTTCTCACTTGCCATTTGATCATCTAACATATTTAATCTAAAATCTTTTTCTTCGAATTTGTAGTCAATAGAATTATTAACTTCGGTACTTTCATCTAATTTTCTAATTAAGACTCCTTTTTCTTTTTTTAGTTGCTCAAGAAATTTAGGTGCAATTGTTAAAAGATCACAACCTGCTAATTCTTTTATTTCATCAAGATTTCTAAAACTCGCTCCCATTACTTCTGTCTTAAAACCTTTTTCTTTAAAGTATTTATAAATTTGTGTAACCGAAAGAACACCAGGGTCTTCATCACCTTTAAAACTAGTTTTACCAGTTTTTGCTTTATGCCAATCCAAAATACGACCGACGAACGGGGATATTAAGGTTATCTTTGCATTTGCGCAAGTAACCGCTTGGCAGAAGTTAAAAAGTAAAGTTAGGTTACATTTAATACCCTCTTTTTCCAAAATTTCAGCAGCTTTAATCCCTTCCCAAGTTGCAGCAATCTTAATTAAGATTCTTTCCTTTTCGATTCCAAAATTTTTGTAGAGATTGATTAATTTTCTTGCTTTTTTTACTGTGGCTTCAGTGTCAAAGCTTAATCTTGCATCAACTTCTGTAGATACACGTCCAGAAATAATTTTCAATATTTCTTTTCCAAAAAATACTGATACTTGGTCAACAGTTTCTTTAATCAATTCTATTTCGGAAAATCCCTGGGGCAATGCATTTTCTGAATTTTCTAAAGCTTTATCAATTAATTTCACATAATCAGGGTTCTTAGCAGCAGCTAGTATTAGTGATGGATTTGTAGTGGCATCCCTTGGTTGGAATTTTTTTATCGAATCTAAATCTCCAGTATCAGCAACAACTACAGTCATTGAGGACAATTGTTCTAAAATTGATTTCATATCCAAATAATCATATATATATATAAACTAGCTCCAAATCCAAATGAATTCATCAAATAATGAACTTATATATTTATAAATTTGTGAAATTTTAGGGTTTTTTAACAATCATTTCGTGATCTTTAATTTGAGGAGGTATTTTTTCAATCACTATTAAACTCTCGATGATTTCTTTCGCAACAGGTACAGCAACAGTTGAACCATATGCATATGACTTAGATGGCTCATCAACGACTACAAGGACAACATATTTCGGATCATTTACTGGTAAGGTCGCAACAAAACTGCAAACTTTTTTACTTGTATACGAACCATTTAAAGCTTTTTGAGAAGTCCCTGTTTTTCCAGCTATTCTATACCCCTCAATTTTTGCTCCCGCTCCACTACCTTTATCAACTACGCTCTCCATCCATTCAAGAACAGTTTTAGAGACCGAATGTGAAAAAAATTGTTTTTTTGAACTTTGATTTACTCTTTCTTTAAAATTTTGGGTTACATGAGGAGTTACTTCAAAACCACCATTAGCTAAAGCCGCATGTAGTTGAACCAATTTAAGCGGCGAGATTGCAAACCCTTTACCAAAAGCAGCCACTGCAGGCTCAATTGATTGATTTACAAATAAATCTTTTGCCTTTAATTGACCTGCGGTTGATTCATATAAGTCTGTCTCTAAATTTTTATCTATACCTAAATTTTTCAGCAAAGTCCAATAAATTTTGGGGTCTAAATTTTGCATTATTTTCACCATCCCAACATTACTTGAGACCTGCAACACTTTTGGATAATCAATATATCCATTCCCTTTTTTATCCCAATTAGAGAGTGTCCATCCTCCAACATTTATCTTTCCAATATCTTCAACTGAGCCATCTTTTTCTATTACTTTTTCTTCTAATGCCAAAGCAAGATTAATAGGTTTAAAAGTTGAACCAGGCTCGAATAAATCTTGAGAATACCAACCTCTAAAGAGTTCAGAATTGTACTTCCAAAATTTATTCGGATCATATGAAGGCACTGTAACCAAGGAAAGAATCTGGCCATTATTTACATCCATAACTATTGCAAATCCCTTCTTTGCTTTCCATTTGCTTACTTGTTTTGATAAAGAATTGAATGCCGATTTCTGTAATTTTGAATCTATAGTTAAGCCTAAACTCTTGTAATCAGATATAAAATCACCTGGGCCAGAATTATCTGGGAGAGGGGTTCCATCTCCGCCTCTTTTTATTGAATTACTTTTATTAAAAACTTTAAGTTGATTATCTAAGTGAAGCTCTAAACCTGCTGATCCTTTATTCTCATCATTAACAAATCCAACAAGATTAGAGTATAGCTCTCCTTGTGGGTAATATCTTTGCGAATATTTAAACAAATCAATTCCACTTATTTGAAGGTTTTTAATCTTTACTGCCTTTCCTTCAGGAATTTTATCCAAAAGCTTGATACCGCTGATTTTATTATTAAATTTTCCCAAGAGCGCTGCATTGTTCATATCCAAAATAGGTGCCAATTTTTTTACAACTTCTTCTATAGTTCGAACTTTGTTAATTGAATCTCCTGGAAAATTAAAATACTTTGGATGGGCCCATAATTTATAGAGTGGTTTATCATACGCAATAAGCCTATTATCTCTATCTACAATCGATCTTCTTTTTTTTAAAGAATTAGTTTTAGAAGATTGTAATAATCTTGCTTCCCGTTGCAAATCAGAAGCATTAAAGACTTGTAATTTAACCAACCTCCCTAACAAACAAAGTATTATTATCAGGTTAAAAATATAAAGTACTTTAAATCTACTTTGATCAAGAGGTGCAAGATGAACAATTTTTTTATATTTTTTCATTAATATCCTCTTTGATATCTGCTATCGCTAATACCTTTAATGAAGCTTCTAAAATTTATCTTGAAAAAACTCTCTTTCTTTTCTGGAGTTCTATTGATATAAATTAAATCTTTGGGTTTAGTTTTTCTGAAAGTATTGAGAGATTCAAGTTCGCCAATATAAAACTCTTCTGTTTTAGAAATATAGTGAATGAGATTATTATTCATTCCTTTTGTTTTAGATAAAATTTTATATGTATTTGACCATTTCCTTTGGCTATCCAAAGATAAGAAAAAAAATATAAAAATCAAAACTAAACAAGAGCTATTTATAGTGTTGAATATTTGATGTATTAAATGGATATTACGTATAACAATTTTTTCTGAATTTTTTTTTCTTTCATTTGAAACTTTTTTAAAATTAGATTGTTTACCATAAGGGCTCATCAACTATCTATTTAAAATAAAAGAGGTGTTATTAATTAAATAAACATTTTTTATTTTGATTCGCAAGTAAATAATTAAATTCTTTATGTCCTTAATAAAAACAAATTTAAAAAAGTCAATCCATTCCATAAAGAATGCATAATCACTGAAGAGAACAAACTCCCTGAAGTAATTCTGGTAATTCCTAATCCAATCCCTAGAACAAATAATGGCGCCATTTCTCCCAAACTTAAATGAGCTAATGCAAAGATAAAAGCTGAAGTTATGATGCCCAAAATTATTCCAAAATCTCTTGAAAGAGTTGGAAGTAAAATACCGCGAAATATAATCTCCTCAAATAAAGGAGCCAATACAGTTGTTGTTACAAATAATAGAAAAAATGATAAGTAATTTTTATTATTAAGAACAATTTCAAGTAAAGGGTTACTACCATTCTGATTATCGATCAAATTATTCATAATTAGAGAAATTAACAAAACAAAAGGAACTATAGTTAACCAACCTTTAATTCCTTGAATAATTGAATATTTTATTGGCAAGAAATTGAACTGTAAATAATCTTTTTTAAAAGTAAATTCACCATTTAAAGATTTAATTTGATAAAAAACTATCCCCAAAGGAGGAATGGCCATAAAAAGATATCCAAAAAATATTTTTAAAGATTGAGACAATTCATTAGAAATATTTTTAGAAAAAAGTTCAACCAAACTAATGGAAAACAAAGGTGATACAACCTCACCTAAAACAACAAATCCCCCTGCAATTAATAAAACCATATCTATTAATTCTAAATCTAAGAATTTCATTTCTTTCCAATCAAACTTTTTCAAAGATATGGTTGTCCATAATATCTTTAAAGCCAGAATAGAGCCAATAAGTATTGTTAAAAGTGGTATTAGTCTTATAGCTAATATTTTAAAAAACATTTTTCTTGAAAATGATTTTGTTATTAATGCACTATCGTCAAAATCAAATTTCCGGCTTAAAAGGTGATATAAAAATCTATCTTCTTTAAATAAATCAAACTTATCAGAATTTGCTTTATATGAATTATTATTTGATTTTTTTTCTATCTCTTCAATCAGAAATTTAAAGTTTTTATCTTCAAAATCTTTGGATATATTTTTATAAATTAAAGGATCATCTGATTTTGAAGTAATTATTCGAATTAATTTATTTCTTTCTGTTAGCTCTTCAAATGAGACATCAGAGAGTGATTTATTTATTTGATCAACGGGATCATTAATGATAAAAAATTTTTTAAGCTTAACAGGTATTGATTGGACAGATAATTCAGCAATTTCTTGTTCTTTTTGACTAATATCAAATGAAACAGATGGTCTATTTAAACTATCTCTTAAGCCTTGTTGCCATACAAAAAAAGTTATGACGATTGAAATAAAAGCTAAAGTGAGTTTTGACTTGGAAATATTTTTAAAGATCATAACTTATTATATTCTTCAAAACTATAGTTAGTTATCATAGAATTTCCTTATATTTATGTATCTATTTTAATCACGCCATGAGATGATTAAATTATCTTAATTTTCAAATTTATATAATGGCTATAAGACTAGTTTTAGTTAGGCATGGACTAAGCAGTTTCAATGCAAAAGGATTAATTCAAGGAAGAACAGACGATTCATTATTAACCGATGAAGGATACGAACAAGCCCGAAAAGCAGGAAAAGCATTATCAAAAATAAACTTCGAAAAAATCTATTCCTCCCCACTTGTCAGAGCGGCAGAAACTGCAAAAACAATTAAAAAGTCCTTCAATAAAGATCAAAATATTGTATTCGACGATAACTTGCTGGAGGTAGATCTTAGTGAATGGTCTGGTCTAAAAATTGATGAAATAAAAAAGAAATTTCCAGAAATTTACCCTATATGGAAAAATGATCCAGAGAATCTTATCTTAAAAAGAAATGACAATAAAACTTATAAACCAATTCAAGAGTTATTTTTTCAAGCAACAAATTTTGTAGAAGATATTTTAAAAATTTACCTAGACAAAGATGATGTAAATATTTTAGTTGTTGGACATAATGCGATTCTCAGATGTTTAATACTCTTGTTATTAGGAAAGCCTAAGCAAGGTTTTAGAAAAATAAGATTAGAAAATGCTTCTTTCTCGATACTCAATATTTCAAAGAATGATAACTCTTTTAAGACTCAAATTGAATGCTTAAATCAAACTTCTCATCTTAATAAAAATATTCCAAATGAAATTGGAGATTCCAGAATATTTCTTATAAGGCATGGTGAAACTAACTGGAACAAAGAAGGTAGATTTCAAGGCCAAATTGATATCCCTTTAAATGAAAACGGAAAAAATCAAGCTAGAAAGACTTTTGAATATTTGAGAAATATTTCTTTCAATAAGGCATTTTCAAGTTCAATGCATAGGCCTTATGAGACTGCACAAATAATCCTTCAAAATAACAAAGATTTAAAAATTGAGAAAATAGATTCACTCGTAGAAATCAGTCACGGATTATGGGAGGGTAAATTGGAAGTAGAAATTAGAGAAGAGTGGCCTATTTTATTAAAAAATTGGCATGATAAACCTGAAGAAGTAATAATGCCCGAAGGTGAATGTATAAAAGATGTATCAGAAAGGTCAGTAGAAGCTTTTGAGAAAATTTGTTTATCTCAAAAGGATAATGATCAAACCCTCATGGTTGCCCATGATGCAGTCAATAAAACTCTAATTTGTAACATCCTTGGGATTAATTATTCAAATATTTGGATGATAAAACAGGGTAATGGCGGCATAACTATAATTGACCTTTTTAATGATCCCAATAAGCCCCCTGTGATTAGCGCTCTTAACATTACAACACACCTTGGGGGAATACTTGATTCAACTGCTTCAGGAGCACTTTAAATTAAGCCTTGTTAAAAATTTAATTTGATGAAGTCAAAGTCAGAAAAAAGGCTTTATTTACTGAAAAAGCCAACTTGACTAAGAGGCCAAAATCTGAAATATGCTTTACCAATTATCTCTTTTTTGTGAAGAAATTTACTTCCAGGCCAATATCTTCCATCCCAGCTATTTGCTCTATTATCACCTAAAACTAAAAAATGATCTTCTGGCACTTTTATGTTTTCAAATTTACCACAATTATTAAATATGGATAGTGAGCACTTGTAAGAGACATAGGGTTCAGGAATTAATTTATTATTTATTAATAATTCACCATTTGAGTTAACACTTACAATTTCTCCTGGAAGTGCCACAACTCTTTTAATATAAGCATCGCAAGCTTGATCTCTCAGACCGGGAACAAACGACATTGGAGGAAAACTCATGAAAAAACAATATCTTTTTTTTGGTAAAGGCTTAGATCTTGATGAAATTAATTTTTTATCAAACGAGTAAGGTGATTTAAAAACAACAATATCTCCTCTTTTTGGTAAAGAGTTTCTTAGCGAAATTTTTTCAATAATTAACCTATCATTTATTTGTAATTCTGGGAGCATTGAACCAGAAGGGATATAACGTGGTTCTGCAAAAAATGATCTACATGAAGAAACAAAAAAAGTTAATAGAATTAGTAGACCCCATTCTTTTAAAAAACTTTTTATGGAACAAGGCATAGGATTAATAAAGTCTTGATTTTCTAAACTTATATAAATTGTTTTGCATATTCAATTTCGTTAAAACCTAATATTACTTTTTCCCCTTCGTAAATCAAAAATGGTCTTTTTATTAATTTGCCATCACTTAAAAGAAGTTGAATTATTTCTTCCTTTGACAAAGGATCAAGATCAAGATTTAGAGTTTTAAAGGCTTTACCTCTTGTATTGAAAATCCTTTTCTTATCGTAATTGTATTGTTCTAAGGCTAGATTTAAATAATTAACAAGTGGAGGTTCTTTTACTATATCAATTAACTGAAATTCAAAATCTTTGCTTTCAAGCCACTTTGCAGCTTTTCGGCATGTAGAGCATTTTAAATAACTATACAAAATTATTTTTTTCAATTTATTTACTAATATTTAATTTCTTAAGTACTTTAAAGTTTTTCTTTTTTAGAGGCATGCAACTTTTCAATAAATTTTCAACTACATCAAAATCCCTCCAACCATCAATTTGAACTGTTCTTCCATCGAGTCCTTTACTTGTTCTAAAAAATTCTGCAACATCCTCAAGCTGATTAGGAGCAATTTGATTAATACTCACTATATTAGCCTGCCTAGGATTAGCCATAGGCACACATAAGAGTTTTCCATCATATGCACCACAATCATGCATATCCAGAACTCCAATGGGTCTTGCTTTTATTAGACAACCCGCAAAAGTAGGTTCGTCCATTATCACCATTGCATCAAGGG
>QCCS01000019.1 GCA_003281185.1 Prochlorococcus sp. AG-347-M15 | reverse complement strand
ATAGTTCAGGGATTTTACAAAATGCAAATATTAAAAGTATGTCAATTTCGCCTAAATTTATTTCAATTAAAAGATCAGAATCTGGTAATGCGAATGTAATATCTAAAGAATTTCTTGGAGAATTTCTTATATATAAAGTAACTATTAATGGAAACATATTGCGGGTTAGAACTGATATTAATAATCTCCTAAATAGTGGTGATAAATGTTCTCTTTCTATTAAAAAAAATAGTTATTATTTTTTATATCCTGGAGCACATAAAGTATATATATAGAATTTATTTATAAGCAATTACACTTCCCTCCCTTCCAATTAGAGCATTTTTTCTTTTTACATTTCTTTTTTTTACTTTTATATATTTTATTAGTTAATAGCAGTTCAGAAAAACTGTACTCTAAATTCATTTATAGTATTGCGAGTGATTTTCATTATCATAATATTTAATTTAATATAAAGGATTTATCAATTACTAATTTATACAAAATGTTGTATTATTTATATAGATCCTTATTAGAAAATGAATGAAAATAATTTAAAAACAAAGAAATTAATTAATTTTGGTCCATCTGGAAGAGCTGTTGCTCAACCGATAGACAATAGTTTATTAGATAACCTTTTTGAACATCTAACAATGGAAAGATATGCCAATGTACAATATTTTTCTATGTATCTATGGTTTCAAGAACGTGATTTAAATGGATTTGCCTCTCATTTTCTAACTGAATCACAAGGTGAAATGGAACATGCTCAGAAATTTGCAGATTACTTAATCGCAAGAGGACAAAGCGTAAAATTAGATGAAATTCCTGCACCCGTTCAAACATGGGATTCTATAGAGGAGCTTATTTCTTATTCTTTTAATATGGAGGCTGATTTAACTTCATCTCTTCAACAAATTTATTCCATATCAGAAAGAATCTCAGATACAAGAACTAACGTATTTTTAGATCCAATCATAGATGCTCAAACACAATCAGAAGATGAATTTGCGAACATACTGGGCAAGGTTAAGTTTGCTTCTAATCAACCTTCTGCAATCTTATTAATAGATAGTGATTTAAAGAAAAAATAGATTACTTTCAAATTTATTTTCATTTAATGTTCTTTTCGTTATTTCAACAAGTAAATTAGAAAAGTTAATTTTCTCAGTATTGTTTTTATTTAAGAGCTCAGCTATTTTATAAATCTCATTAACTCTTTTAAAAAGATTTCTGTTTTCAGAAAATAACCTTAACTTCAATGCTTTATTTTCTGTATATTTGTAGGATTGCTTGATATTTCTGAGTCTATTCGATAAAACTTCAACTTCCATTAACAAGTTGTTAGTAAGTGATTGTGATTCCTTCATGTTTTTATAGTGGCGATGTTTCAATAAAAGAAGGAGCAACACTAACTGTTTGGGTTCCAATAGGAGCTATTAATAACTCAGATGATCTTAATTTAGAAATTAATCTTGTTGATGTTACTCGTGTAGAACCTATTAATTCACCAATCCTTTCATGAGTTAACCTAAAAGGTAACTCACACCATTGACCACATCTCCTGCCTAGACGATTTACTAGTATTGAAAGCAACGCTTGTAATCGCTGTTCTGCATTTCCTAAGTGTCTAATCCTAAGGAGTTGCAAAGTCCATTCATTTACTGCATCGAAGCCCATATTCTCATCAATATTTACATTGCTGTGAAACGACAAATCTGTTAGTGCTTCAACGCAGACACCTTCGCTACATAAAAGGTCTGTCCTTAATTGATCTCCTGATTGTAAAAATGCGAGTGTCATTCCTTCAGTTTCTTCACAAGGACAATAAACTCTTGCAATTCCACTCTCTACTTCTAGGCAAGTCCCTTTTGGTCTTGATGAAGGATCTATTAATACGGATTGTCCAGTTATTATCCTTACTAATTTTGACGGAGATTCTCCATAACTATGGAAATTCATTTATTTAAATATGATAATGAGAATTATTATCAATTATGCATTATAAATTTACTTATTGCAAGAGATTCTCATTATCATATTGATTCTGAAGTTTTTCTTTACATAGTATTTAGCAATATAATTTAGATAGAATTGCTAAAAATTTTATTTTAGATGAGCGTAAATAGAGTTTGTTTTAATTGTGGAAGTTCTTCGTTTGTCTCTGATCGTTCTTTAGGAGGTAAGATTGTCTGCTCTAAATGTGGATCTTCTTCATTTAAAAATAAATCCTCTTCATTTTTAAAAAGCAAAAAGTTTGTATTTCTTGCTATTGCCATAGCTATTTTTTTAATTGTTATTTAGATAATCTGTTTATATTCCAAAGTCCATTATTTTTAGCCACCTCTACATCAATGCCGTATAGCTTTTTAAGATTCTCACCATTTATAACCTTATTTTGATGACCATCAGCTATTATCTTGCCATCTTTTAGCATTAGGACGCGATCATATATTCTTGTAATCAAAGAGATATCATGAGTAACGCAAAAAATTCTGGTATTTAATTTTGATAATTCATTAATCTTATCAACTACAAAAAACTTTGATTTATAATCTAAATTTGCAATTGGTTCATCTAGGATCAAGATATCTGGTTTATTTATTAACGCCCTAGCAATTAGAGAAATTTTTTTTTCTCCATCTGATAAATAGGAAAAATATTTTTTAGATAAATTAAAAATATTCATTTTCGTCATTATTTTTTCAACCTTATAAGAGTCTCTTTCAGATTTATTTTGTACGTAACAATACTTTCCATATAGTCCACTTAAAATTAAATCAAAAACTTGCAGATTTGGATTTATTCTATTTTTTATATCATTATTTACTGTACTTATTCTTTTTCTTAGTTCCCATAAATTTATAAGTTCTTTGCCAAATATTTTTAATTTTGATTCACTAGTTATTACAGGATATATGTTTCTATTAATTACTTCTATTAAAGATGATTTACCTGAACCATTTGGTCCAATTAATATTACATTCTCTGAATACGATATCTTTAAATTTAAATCTTTAATTACTCTAAAGCCATTTTTAAAACAATTTATATTTTTTGCTTCAAACCAAAAGTTATTAACCACTAGAACTTATTGCTCCAAAATATAATTAATTGAATTGAGCTTAAAATAAATATCAAAAGATAAAGCCAATTCAACCATGAAGGTCTATTTACTTTCTTCATAAATTATATAATTAACAAGAAAAATATAAGCGGAGCAGCAAATCTTATAAATGTTTTTCTTATAATAATTATATTATTTATGATTTCTAATTTCTTTACCTCAGGTGGATATTTCATTATAATTTTGTCGTATACATTGAGATTTTGAGTTTTATTAATATTTCTCCAAGGTTCATCTTTATCTTCAGACTTCTTATACCATTTCCAAAAGTAATTTATTATTCTATCTTCTCCTAATAATTTTATTTCATCTTTACTTACATATCCCATATTGTGATTATATGTTTGCGTTTTTAAAATCATATAATCCTCATCAAATATTTTATAAAAAATCTTTCTTTGATTCTCTTTAAATAATAAAAGGTTGTTAAGTAATTTATTTTGTAGAAATTTCCTATAGTGCCTAACTATTACTCTTGCTTTGTTATCTCCTAGTGGAATATGATCTAAAACTTGTAGATATTTAGCTGCAGAAGGATCGCCTTTATAAATTAATATCCGTCCAGGTGGGATGTATTTTATCCGGATAAATTCATTTTTAGGGTTGTTCTTGTAGTAATAAATACTTTCAATATATTTAGAAGTAACATTTATTTTCTGGTTGAAACTAACTAGTACATTTTTATTAACATCTTTATCAGGGATTGTATCGCCGTGAACCCAAAATAGATGAAGGATATCTAAGTGATTTTCAATTATCCTTGACCAATCACATTTAAAGTCGACTAATGCTTCTTCAAATACATAATCCTTTTCTGAAAAACCATTATCAGCTAAATCGTAGTTACTTATTGGTGAATCTTCACTAATATTGTTTAAATCGGTGTCGGATTTTTTAGAGTAATGAACAAAAATATATCCATTCTTTTCTAGAGCTTTGTATTGAGATAAGTGAATTCTTTTGGCATAGTTATCATAGTTATTATCAACTATGTGACTACATGTTATTCTATCGAGATTTTGGCAATTTCCACCAGATGAGAATTTAGCTCCATGATATGGACAGGTTATAACTCCATCTGATAGTGTTCCTCCAAAAAAAGAGGCTCCCCTATGTGGACAAATATTTTTAATGCACCTAACGTTTTCATTCTCATCTCTATAAAGAACAAGAGGCTCATTATAAAGTGAAAAATAATTCAGCTTATTTTTTTTTAGTTCTTTTGAAGGACAAATTGCATACCAACCAAATAAACCTATTTTTAATTCATTTTGATTTTCTCTAATATCTAACGAATCAATTTTTACTACCGTTCCTTTTTTAAATGGCTTAAGAACGGTATTAAAGTCTTTTGATTTAAAAAAATTAATTTGTCTGTTTTCCATAAATTAATTTCTTTTTTAATTGACTGTTTATCTTTCGGAACTATAACCCAAGTAAATAATCAATTTCTTATAAAAATAAAATTCTCTATTATTTGTAGCAATAATTATGTAGTTGTTGAAAAATATTGATTCCCTGTCGTATTTATTTATCCTTATTTCATGTTTTTTGTATCTTTTGTGATTCTTTCAAATTTTTTATGTAATCAATAGCATCATCAATATTTTTGTGGAAATTACACTGGCCTAAATAACAACCTATAAATCTTAAAAATTTTCTCTTGCCACCACTTATCTCATATCTATGTATTGTTCCCCCATCTATAGGAGCGTGTATAAGTTCAGGTAATGCCATATTTAATTTGAATTTTATACTCAATTAAACAATAATTCATGTTCAAATACATTTCCATAGCTTAATTCATATATTTAATAATTAATTTACTTATTTTTGGATAATTATTTATTGAATACCCAAGTATTATTTGTTATCTATTAATTATTGAAAGGGATTTTTATTATGCCAAAAGCATTTAGGCGTTTTTTAAAACAACTACCAAAAAAAATTCAAACTTTAAAGTACTCATTTAGAGAGTTTTTATCTTCAAAAATATGAAATAGCTGCTATGTTCAACAATTTTTAAATTTCTATATTTTTAATAAAACTTATTCCGCAAAGTTAAATTCTAAACTATATTAATCCTGAAATTTATGAAATTTTATGATCAAAAGAGTTTTTACGATATTCATTTTAACTTTGCTTCTTCTATTTAATAATCCAGTTTACTCTTTAGATACTTCCTCTAAAACTCTTGAAAAGTATACTAAAAAGATTTCTAATAAGTTCACTAGAACTTATTGCAACACTACCAAATTCGGGATTTCTTATGATGGAGCTTTGGCATTTGCTATTGGAGAGACTAATAAGGAATTTAAAAATAATAAACTGAATAAGTTGATAGATTACTCTCTACTAAAAAATTCAATAGTTAATGATTTAGAAAATAATTGCCAGGTTTATGATTTTGCTATTAGTAAATTAGAAAATTTAAAATTAAACTAGAAAAATGTAAATTGTTATAGTCTTATTTTTTACCTATCCAATCATTGGGTTTCTCCATCATCCATTCGAAAACTCCCTTTGCATCAAGGTTTTTAGATGCATAAACAAACATAACTGGAAATAATAAAATTACTGCTCCAATAACTGTTATCTCTATTTTTCCAATCCCCATCTCAGTTAATGAGAGGGCAAAATAATTAGGCATTATGGATTTAAATAAATTAATTTCAAACAATGTATAAAAAAATTTTTTATTTTTGTACTTTTTTATAAAAAACTTAATTATTTATAGTGAAAGATATTTGTATAAAGTACCTATTTTATGGATGCATACTATTTAATAATTTAAATAATATACTTTCTTATGATTGATATGGATCTGGATCAAGTAGTTATTATCTTCTCGCCTATTTTTGCAGTATTGATTGGATTTATGGTTTTTTCAATTTTAAGAAAAAGAAAGAGATCAGCTAAAAGTATTTATAAATTAATAGATGAATTAGAAAAAAAGTACATATATTAATTTAATTTGAAATAAAATTATTAATCAAATTCTATACCAACTTCTTCTTTTAAATCTCTCTCCAAATCTGGAAGATGAGGTTCAACCCAATGATCTTTGTTATCAATACCAGCTGCATTTACATAATTCATTATGTGTTGATCAACCTGCTTGTAAAGATCATGCAAATTTAAATCCATACGAATATCGTGTGCAATTTCAGAGACTTGTTTTTCAGTAAGACAATGATCTGGATGCAGTAAATCACAACAGGGAATTCTCTTCTCAATCAATTCATTTAGATTGATTGTTATTTCGTAATCTTGATGAACAGTCATTGAATGTATATTTTTATTATTATTCTAATTATGTTTAAGGTTTTGTATATCTTTAGTTAAGAAACAAAGTTCTTAATTATAGTTTGAGCAATTTAAATAAATAGATCTTCCAAATCCTTATACAAATCATCTTTCTCTTTTTGGTTTTCTAAAGGGTCTAAGTGATCTAGTGAAATTTCTTCTTTTGATGTGTAGAAAAGATATCCAAGGGCTCCTAAAAGTAATGTTGTAGGTAAAATCATAAGCATTTTATTGACTTATAATGAATATAGTGCAACACTTATTAGAGTCAAGTGCTGAACTTTAAATTTATTTTAAAATGCCTACCAAGAAAAAAAGAGTTGGTTTTATTCCAAGAGAAGATGTTATAAGAATAATTGATAAATTAAGCAAAGAGAGTAACTTAAGTAATTCAAAAATTATAAGTATTTTAGTGGAGGAAGCACTTTCTATAAGAGGTTTATTTAATAAAAAAAATGGTAAAGTAACTCAATCATATCAGTCTAATTATGAATTTTCTGAAAATTTAATTAAAGATTCAACTGAATTGCAAGATAGTGAAAAATTAACAAATAATATAAATTTTGAAAATCAAAATGATTCTTTTAAAACGGCTTTTTTTAAACAAAATAATCAAGATTCTTTTGATTTGCAAACTTATAAAAAGTTCATATCATTTCTCAAATTTAAGGAAATGATAGATGAATATAATAGTTAATAAGTGTTGCTAAGTGATACACTGTTCGCTAAGTTAAGTAAGTATTTTTATTAGGGCGTCTTCTTTTTAAATGTTTTCTATTTATTTCAAAGCATTGAAATTAATTAATCCGTAAAAATTTTACTTATTATGAATTCACCATTTCCAGTTTTATCTATAAATCTCTTGCCTCCTAAAAAATTGTATTGTAATTTTAGTTATTGGAGCTCTTTATTTTCTCAAGATATGCAAATTTTATGGGATAGAGCGCATGGGGTGCCTTTAAAAAAACTCCCCAAAGGTGTTTCTGATATGATTTTTCCATATTTATTACTTGCTCTCTCAGACTATAAGACTTCTCAGGAAAATAAAATGAATGGAATAGGATTAGACAACCTATTAAGTCTTTGGTTTGATAAGTATTTGTTGAATAAAAATGGATACTTTGAGTTAATAGAAAAATAATCTTTCAAAATTAAATTTCAAATTTTAGTTTCTTGAAATTCATGAAAAATTTAGAAAAATTAAAATTTGTTTTTATAGATTTTTCACTATTATGAAAAATTTTTTTATGCGTATATTATGTTGACATTAATTGTCATTAAGTAAATAATGACAAAAATATTCTCTAGTTGTGAATCCTCTTCCAGATACTTTTGACAATTTTGTTGATGATCTTCTCGACTCCGATGTTCATTTATTGAAAGGAGAACTTGATTTATTACTCATGCAACATTTATTTAATACAATTGATTTAAAGATTATTAACAAAAGTGAATTAAGTGATAAAGACTCATTAGCTGCTTAATTTCTTCATGAAATATTTATATGAAAAGATTTGGGTTCCTATTTTTGGATATTTATTATCAAAATTTGTTTTTTTAATAGAAGGTAAAAAGCGAGATTCTAAGAATAAAAAAAAAGAGATTAATTGATTTTCGGCTCTAAAAAGTGACTTTAAATACATAATTAAGGTCATTATATTTTGATAACAACAAAAGATATATTTATTATTTATGAATATATGCATTGTTGAAATATGAACTAATTGCTTTTTAGCAAATCAAAATGAACAAAAATAATATTTTAAAGCCATACACGGTGCACTATCGTGACTTTCAAAATATAAGATTAGAAAATTGCTTTTATGCTTTTGATGCTTATGAAGCTAGAACATTAGCGATGGAATTCAATAAGTATATTAATGAACATCCAAATAGTATAGACCTTATAAGATGTGAAAAATGAAAAAAATTGTCTAATAATAAAAATAACCTATTTAAACACTTAAGAATTTATCAATAACCGCCTGACTTAACTCACTAGTATTTCCACTTGCAACAATTCCTCCGCGTTGCATTGCATAGTATCTATTTGCTTGTCTCACAAAATGCAAGTGTTGTTCAACTAATAAGACACCAATTCCTGTATCACTAATTATCTGATTGATTGCATTTTCAATGTCTAAAACTATATTTGGCTGAATACCTTCCGTTGGTTCGTCCAGTAATAAAAGTTGAGGTTTACCCAGCAATGCTCTCGCAATAGCTAATTGCTGTTGTTGTCCTCCACTAAGATCTCCACCTTTTCTTTGTAGAAAATCTTTTAGGATTGGGAAAAGATCATAAATAAATGTATCTATTTTCTTGTTCTTAGATAATCCACCTGGAAGAGACTCCATTCCTAACATAAGATTCTCTTCAACTGACAGATATGGAATAATTTCTCTCCCTTGAGGAACATATGCCATTCCTTTCCTAGCCCTCTGATGTGGTGCTTTTCTATTGATATTTTCGCCCATCAAATAAATATCGCCTTTTTTTTGTCTAAGAAGACCAATAAGTGATTTTAATAAAGTTGTTTTGCCAACACCATTTCTACCAATTAAACAAACCATTTCTCCTTGTTGAACATTTAAATCTACATCTCTGAGGATATGACTCTCGCCATAATAAGTATTTAATGATTTTATTTCCAATAAATTTTCCATAACTAGTCTTCAGGTCTACCTAAATAAACATCAATAACTTTTTTATCTTTTTGTATGGTTTCCATAGTCCCCTCACATAATACCGTGCCCTGATTTAATACTGAAACATTACTATCAAGTCTTCTAATGAATTCCATATCGTGATCTATTACAACTACAGTATTCTCTCCAGATAGCGATTTTAATAAATCAGCAGTTAGATCAGTTTCTTCATCAGTTAAGCCAGCAACTGGTTCATCTACAAGCATTAAGTCTGGCTTCTGTCCTACTAACATGGCTATTTCTAGCCATTGTTTTTGCCCATGTGACAAAGAACCTGCTTTTAAATTAACTTTCTGAGATAAATTAACAATTTTCATAAGACGTTCAATCTCATCAAGTTGCTCATCTTTAATGTTTTTGTTAATGAGGTTTAAAGGACTTTTAGGAGTTGTTACTGATATCTCAAGATTTTCTTTAACTGTTAGATTTTCAAAGATTCTTGGACTTTGAAATTTTCTTCCTACTCCAAGTCGAGCAATCTTATGCTCATTTCGACCGATTAGAGATTTTCCTTTAAAAATAACTTCCCCTTTTGTTGGCTTAACCTTTCCAGTTATTACATCAAGAAAGGTTGTTTTACCTGCACCATTAGGTCCTATTACAGCTCTTAATTCTCCTTTGTTTAAATTCAAATTAAGTTTGTTAAGAGCTAAAAAACCCTCAAAGCTAACAGTAATATCTATTAAATTTAGTAGATTTTTATTATTCATTATTTTTTCGCCTCATTATTAATTTCTAAACTTGGATAGGTTTCAATCTTCCTTTTTAAACCAAATCTTTGAAGAAGATTCCTAGGACCATCTCCTTGAATCCATCCTAAAACGCCTTCTGGAAGAGCTGTTACTACTAAGATAAATAACCCTCCTTGAATAAACATCCAGCTGGCAGGTAAAGCTTCACTTACAAGACTTTTTGCATAGTTGATAAAAACTGCTCCCATTATCGCTCCCAATAAAGTTCCTCTCCCTCCAACTGCAACCCATATAACCATTTCTATAGAAAAGGGAACAGTCATAAATTGAGGTGATACTATTCCAGACTGAACAGTATATAAAGCTCCTGAGATTCCAGCGAGACCTCCAGCAATAGAAAATATTATAGTTTTAAATATTACTGGGTTGTATCCTGTAAACCTAACTCTTGGTTCATCATCTCTTATTCCTATAAGAATATTGCCAAATCTTCCTTTGACCACCCATTTAGCAAAAAACCATGCCCCTATTACTAATATGGCGGTCACCCAAAAGAATATTCTTTGCATTGACTCTGAACCCACCATCTGACCAAATAGTTGGGTTACATCTGTTTTTAATCCATTTGTTCCGTTTATTAGTTTTTGTTGACCATTGAAGAAATTGAAGAAAACAAGAAGAGAAGCTTGAGTAAGTATTGAAAAATAAACGCCTTTTATTCTATTCCTGAAAACAAGAAATCCAATTAAACCTGCAACCAATGCGGGTATAATCCAGATTGCGAAGAATGTAAAAGCTGGCGATCTAAATGGTTCCCAGAAAAAAGGTAATTTTTCTACACCATATAAAGCAAAAAATTCAGGAATATTATTGGGGAATTCAGAAGAACTTGTTATTTGTAAATACATTGCTGCACAATATCCACCAAGAGCAAAAAATATACCTTGTCCAAGACTTAATAAACCCGTATATCCCCAGATAAGGTCAACACCAAGAGCAACTATGGACAAAGATAAGTATCTACCAAGAAGATTTAGTCTAAATACAGGAAGTATTGTTGGTGCTGCAATAATTAGAGCTATTAATATTATCCAGAATGATAATACTATTTTTTTATCAAATTTAATTTTACTTTGGGACATTAGTTTTCAACCATCCTTCCTTTTTGAGGAAATAAACCTGTGGGTTTAAATTGTAAAAATATAACTATTAATGCAAATATCATTACCCTTGCCATACTTGTTGTCGCAAAAAAGTTGATTGTGTTTGAAAGTGGTATGGGCATATCTGGCCATATTGATAAAAGCCTCCCAGCTCCTATTAAATCTGTCATTATTCCTATTCCAAATGAAGCAAGAACAGTGCCCAATAAATTTCCTACTCCACCAAGAACTACAACCATAAAACAACCAACTATATAATTTCCGCCAACATTTGGTCCCACAGAACCTAAAAGGGATACTGCTACGCCTGCAACTCCTGCTAATCCAGATCCTATCCCAAAAGTTATAATATCCACTTTTTCAGTAGATATACCAAGGCAATCGCTCATTTGTCTGTTCTGAGTAACTGCTCTTATACGCATACCCCATGCACTTTGATTAAGAAATAATGTTATTGCTATTACTGAGATTAAAGTAATGACAATTATCATTAATCTTGTTTTAGGAAATGCAGTTCCAATAATTTCTACCTGGCCTCTCATCCATGATGGTGCTGTTACATCAACATTACGAGCACTTGCTCTACTAAGTTTGCTTACAGTGGATGAGATTATGCTACCGGTAAGAACCCCAGTTAAAGCAGCTAAGATCCAAGAACTAAATTTAAAATATTTGAAATTTATCGATTCTTTTATTTTTGAAGGGAATGATGCTGGTAAAAATAAACCAATTATCAGACTTATAACTAAACCCGCCCCATAAGCTAATGGTACGCTTCTAACAAATTGTTGAAGAATTAAGCTTACTCCCCACGTAGCCAGAAGTGTTTCAAGTGGACTTCCATAAAGCTTCCTTATTATAGTTTTTTCTAGGAGGATCCCTACTACTCCACTAACAATAAAAGCAAGGAAAATTGAAACTATTATGTATGAATTGTAAAAGGGTTTTAATATAGGTAATTTGAAAATTAATTGTGTGACGTATGTTGTGTAAGCCCCAAGCATCATAAGTTCTCCATGGGCAAGATTTATCACGCCCATAAGACCGAAAACAATTGCAAGACCTAATGCAGCAACAAGTAGTACAGATCCGATTGCAACTCCATTAAAAAGACTATCGAGAAGTAACTCCAATTTAGAAAAAGAAAATTTTAATTATATAAAATAAAAGGAGGTGTTAACCTCCTTTTATTTTGAAGTGTAAGATTTAAATAATTTAAAGCTTATACTTTTCTCCTTTTGAAGGATCTGTCCAATCACATGCAAATCCTTTTGAACTTGGATGCTTTTGGTTCCATGCTTGAGGAAGAACAACTCCTGTCTCTTCAAGGATTGTAAATCCACCTTCTGCATTAATCTCTCCAATCCTTACTGTTTGAGAAAGGTGATGATTAGGCATGACTTCAACAGGACCTTGAGGTGCATCAAACTTTTGTCCAACTAAGGCTTCCCTTACTGCGTTATCGTCAAAAGTTCCAGCATCTTCAACTGCCTGTTTCCATAAATAAACCATGTTATAAGCAGATTCTTGTGGATCAGCTACAACACGATCAGCTCCCCATCTTTTCTTGAAACTTTTAGCAAATTTCTTAGATGCAGGAGTATCAATTGACATCATGTAGTTCCAAGCACCGTAGTGGCCTTCAAGGAACTCAGGACCAATTGTACTAATCTCTTCTTCAGCAATTGAATAGTTCATTACATAGTAGCCACTTGAAGGAGTGATGCCTGCATCTTGAATCTGTTTGAAGAATGCAACGTTTTGGTCACCATTAAGTGTGTTGATGATTATTCCACCTTCAGGCAATGCTTTTTTGATTTTTGAAATAATTGGAGCAACTTCAGTATTCCCTAATGGAAGATAATCTTCTCCAACAACTTTACCTCCTAACTGTTTTACCTGAGCTTTTGTAATTGTGTTGGAAGTTCTTGGGAAAACATAATCTGAACCTACAAGGAAGAAATCTCCACCAGCTGCGGGAGAACGCTTATACATGAAATCAGTAGCAGGTTCTGACTGTTGATTTGGTGTAGCTCCTGTGTAGAAAATGTTGTTAGAACATTCTTGGGCTTCATATTGGATTGGGTAGTAAAGGAAAGCATCCTTTGATTCGTAAACTGGTAACATCGCCTTTCTACTTGCAGATGTCCAACCACCAAATACGACAGGAACTCCGTCTTGGTCTATAAGTTTCTTAGACTTTTCAGCAAAAGTGGGCCAGTCAGAAGCTCCATCTTCAACTATGTATTCTATTTTGTAGCTTTTGCCGCCAACTTTTACACCACCAGCAGCATTTATCTCTTCAATAGCCATTTTTTCTGTATCAACAAGAGTTGATTCAGATATTGCCATTGTTCCTGATAACGAATGCAAAATACCAACGGTTACTGTGTCATCGAAACTCCCGGAGGTTCCACCTCCACCACATGAAGTTGCGGTGACCGCAAGTGAGGCAGTAGCTAATCCTGCCAAAATACGCCTTGAAATTCTCATGAATTAGGATAAATTAGGTAATTGACCCTCTAAAGGGGGATAAAATAAAAGTTATTAACGAGTGAGGATATGTATTGTATCAGTCGTAACTTTTTGTTGAATCCAATATATAACTAATAATTATTTTTCTAGTTTCGATTGTTAGGTATATGTGATTTTAGAAATCGTGTTATTTCTTCAACTCCTTTGCCCGCAGTAAGGTTTGTAAAAAACCAAGGTTTCCCTTTTCTCATAAATTCTGTATCACTTTTCATAATATTTAAATCTGCACCAACCATTTCTGCTAAGTCAATTTTGTTTATTAATAGTAAATCTGACCTTGTTATCCCTGGGCCACCTTTTCTAGGAATTTTGTCTCCTGCAGATACATCAATCACAAATATTGATAAATCTACAAGTTCTGGACTAAAACTAGATGATAAATTATCCCCTCCACTTTCTACAAAAACAAAATCTAAAGGGTTATATTTATTTTCTAAATCTAAAACTGCATTTTTATTCAAGGAACAATCCTCTCTTATCGCTGTATGAGGACACCCCCCAGTTTCTACACCTATAATCCTTCCTTGCTCTAAAACATTTTTACTTATGAGAAAGTTAGCATCTTCTTTGGTGTAGATATCATTTGTGACAACTGCTATCTCATAATTGTTTTTCAAACTTAAGCATAGAGTCTCTACTAATGCAGTTTTTCCTGAACCTACAGGTCCAGCAACTCCTACTCTTAATTTACTGCTCATAAATTAATTTCTAAAAAGTTTTGTATAAAGGTCATTATGATTTTGTTGTGCCATAGCTAAACCTACATTGCCAAAATATATGTCATCAATTTCTTTGTCTATAATTTCTTTAGAAACTTTTGAAATTATTGTTAATAAATCTCTCTGAATTAATTGAGCTTTTGTTGAACCAATGGGAATAATCCTTAATGCTGCACTTAGTTGGTTTGCACTCCAAGAGTAGAAAAAATTCTCTAACATTTCTAACTTCGTAATTTCAAAACAATGACAAGCCCAACTCCACGCTAACGGCCAGGAGCTTTTATTATTTTTTTTGTATAAATAATCAAACCCAAATTCTTTAGTTAAATCAAATAGAGATTTTGCCATTTGTGTTTGTTGTTCTCTCATTTCGAGAGAGTCCTTTGATGAAAGTATCCACTTATCCAAACTTAATATTTTATGCAAATTAACTTTTACATTTTTATCGTTTTCTATTTCTTTGAAAATATCAAAAAAAGCAAGTGAGACTTTTGCATCAAGTCTGATCTGGCCAATTTTTAGTTCATTTATGATTAATTCTTTTACCGAATTTGAGTCTTTTAAATTTTTATTATGAAGATAACTCTCCATTCCCTCCGAATAACAAAATCCCCCAACTGGTAAATTAGGGCTTATTAATAGGTATTTAAATAAGTGACTTTTACTCATGTGTGTGGGCACCTGTTTCAGGAAAAAATTTTTTCTGGGTGTTTACGATATCAACATTAAAATTTTTAAGCATATTTTCAATAACGTAATCACTTTTTGTTAGAAGAATGTTTTCTTCGATTTCTACTTCTACGTGCCTATTTCCTAGATGATAAGCAGTTTTAATGAGTTCAATTTTAGAATTAGCACTTATTTCAATTAAATTTTCTGTTTTAGCAATTATCTCTATATAAAAATTTAACTCATTAGTTAAAAGAATATCCCCATCATTTAATTTGCCTTTTCGAGGTAATTGTAAAATTATTTCTTGCTCACAATCAGTTAATCTTTTTCCTCGTAAGATTTTTCTTTCATCTGAACTTAATGTAAGTTTTAAAAATGAAGCTAATGGAGGTTTTCCTTTGATCCAATCAGTTACAATAATTTGCTTATTCATACTCATATTTAAAATTTTTAGTTACTTTAATTTAGTAATTTAAAGAAAACAATTTATGATTAAAACTTCATGGGAAGGTAATTGTTTTTTAGATTTTTTCAATAATAAAGCAAGTTTAAGAAATGTTGATAAAACAATCTTTAAATCTAAATCAACTTCTCCTTACAAATTATTAAAGTCTACTCATGATCAAGAGGGCAGATGTATTTTACCTGTTCTTCATACTGCAGGGGGATTGGTTGGAGGAGATTTACTTAAGTTTGAAGTAAATCTAGAAAAAAATTCTAAAGTTTTATTGACTACCTCTTCAGCGCAGAAAGTATATGGTTCAGTTGGAAGATCAAAAATTAATCCAAAAGGTAGTTTTTCAAAGCAAAAAAGTCATATAAATATTCTAGATAATTCGCATTTAGAGTATTTGCCTCAAGAAACAATCATCTTTGCAAATGGTTTATATGATCAAAATTTTAAAGTATCTATTTCAGAAACTTCAAGTTTTTTATTTACTGATTTAATAAGACTTGGAAGAACTTCTTCTGGAGAGTCTATTGAAAGTGGAGTTTTTAGGTCCAAATTAGAAATTTTGAGAAATAATGATCTATATGATGATTGGGAATATGTGGATCAAATTGAACTATCTAAAGCAAGTTATTTGGCAAAGTCAGGGATGGATTACATGCCCGTTTTTGGATCATTAATTTGGATTTGCGAAAAAGATTTTTCTAAATCAAAAATAAGTAATCTAGTGGTAAATGTAAAAAAGATTTTCAATAAAAGTGATAAGCATTTATCTATTGGAATTCTTGAAAATGGAATCTCTGTAAGATTCCTTGGGAGTTCTTCTCAAGATGCTAGGAAATGTTTTTTTTGTATTTGGAAACAAATTAGGTCTGTTTGTGGATTTTGTGAGCCAAAATATCAAGGTGTATGGCCCTTACAAGATTCTATGAATTATTAATTATGTTCAGAGAGAACCTTTTTTAAGAATTTATGGATTAATTTTTTATTATGCATCTTTCACCTCAAGAAAAGGATAAATTATTGATTTTTTCTGCTGCGCTATTAGCTGAAAGAAGACTTAACAGAGGTTTAAAGCTGAATTATCCTGAAACAATTGCTTTTTTAAGTTTTCAAGTTCTTGAAGGAGCTAGAGATGGTAAAAGTGTAAGCCAATTAATGTCAGAGGGGACTACTTGGCTTTCTAAATCACAAGTTATGGAGGGCATTTCTGAAATGGTTGATGAAGTTCAAATAGAAGCGGTTTTTCCCGATGGTACTAAATTAGTTACTATTCACAATCCGATTAATTAATTATGAGTAATTTAATTCCGGGCGAAATAATTCCTGAACAAGGTGAAATCGAAATAAATCATGGTAAGGAAGTTAAAACAGTAACAGTTTCTAATTCGGGAGATAGACCTGTTCAAGTTGGATCTCATTATCATTTTTTTGAAGCTAATAATGCTTTAATTTTTGATCGAAAATTAACTCTTGGTATGCGTCTTGATATTCCTGCAGGAACTGCAATTAGATTTGAACCTGGAGATACAACAGATGTCAAATTAGTTCCATATTCAGGTTTTAGAATTGCATATGGTTTTAATTCATTAGTTAACGGTTCTTTAGATACTTAAAATTATGTCCTATAAAATTAACAGAAATACATATGCTCAAACTTACGGACCCACTACCGGAGATAGAGTAAGACTTGCAGATACCGAATTATTTATAGAAGTAGAAAAGGATTTAACTACTTACGGAGATGAAGTTAAATTTGGAGGAGGTAAAGTTATTCGTGATGGGATGGGACAATCTCAAGTAACAAGAGGAGATGGAGCTGTAGATACAGTCATAACTAATGCTTTGATCGTGGATTGGTGGGGAATAATTAAGGCTGATGTGGGTATAAAAGATGGAAAGATTTTTGAAATCGGTAAGGCTGGTAATCCTGATATCCAGGATAAAGTCAATATTGTTATAGGTGCCTCAACAGAAGTAATAGCTGGGGAGGGTCATATTCTTACCGCAGGTTCTATAGATACCCACATACACTTTATCTGTCCCCAACAAATCGAGACAGCATTAGCTTCAGGAATCACAACTATGTTGGGGGGAGGAACTGGACCTGCAACCGGTACAAATGCTACTACCTGTACTCCTGGTTCTTTTCATATTTCTCGAATGCTTCAATCTGCAGAAGCATTCCCCATGAATTTAGGTTTTTTTGGTAAGGGAAATTCAACAAACGAAAAAAATCTTATTGATCAAGTTGAAGCTGGTGCATGTGGATTAAAACTCCATGAAGATTGGGGTACAACTCCTTCCACCATAAATTCATGTCTTAATGTTGCCGATAAATTTGATGTTCAAGTTTGTATTCATACTGATACTTTAAATGAGGCAGGCTTTGTTGAAGATACTATCAAGGCTATTGCAGGAAGAACAATTCATACTTTTCATACCGAAGGAGCGGGTGGAGGTCATGCTCCAGATATTATTAAAATTTGCGGAGAAAAAAATGTTCTTCCTAGTAGTACTAATCCAACCAGACCCTACACGAGAAATACACTAGAAGAACATCTTGACATGCTAATGGTTTGTCATCATTTAGACTCTAAAATTCCAGAAGATATTGCATTTGCTGAATCAAGGATTAGAAGAGAAACTATTGCTGCGGAAGATATTTTGCATGATATGGGCGCCTTCTCAATTATTGCTAGTGACTCTCAAGCTATGGGCAGAGTGGGTGAAGTAATAATAAGAACTTTTCAAACTGCTCATAAAATGAAAGTACAAAGAGGACCATTATCACAGGATTCTGATAGGAACGATAATTATAGAGTTAAGAGATATATTTCTAAAGTCACAATTAACCCTGCAATAGCTCATGGCATTAATAAATATGTTGGGTCAATAGAAAAAGGTAAAATTGCAGACTTGGTATTGTGGAAACCTTCCTTTTTTGCAGTAAAGCCTGAATTAGTTGTTAAGGGAGGATCTATAGTTTGGTCTCAAATGGGTGATGCAAATGCTTCAATCCCTACGCCAGGTCCTGTTCATGGTAGACCTATGTTTGCAAATTTTGGCAAATCTCTTATTAATAGTTCATTCACCTTTTTAAGTAAAAATTCAATTGATCAAAATATTCCAAAAAAATTAGGATTACAAAAAAAATGTATAGCTGTTGAAAATACAAGAAATATTGATAAATCATTTTTAAAACTAAATAATAAACTACCTAATATTTCAGTTGATCCACAAACTTACGAAGTTTTTTCCGATGGTGAACTTCTTACTTGTGAACCTCTTGATCAGATACCTATGGCTCAGAGGTACTTTTTACTCTAATAGTTTTTAATTAATTCTTTTTCATTTATCTTTATGTCTTTTGATCCTGCAATAGCTAAATCTTCTTGCAATTTGTTCTCACATGATAATACTCTTGACCAACTTGGTAGTTGCTGTGTCGTAGGGCACGCCAAATAACCTTCAGTAGCAGGGCGCAATAGCTTTGCAAATTTTTGAACTGATAGCTCTTCTTCGTGCCTATCGTATGGGAGTTTATTAACTGCTGAATCTAGTCCAAATTGTTTTACTCGATCCTCTCCAACTCTTTTATAGAGAACTTCTAAAGTGGCTAGTTGAGTGCTCGTTAAGGTCTCGGCTTGATGCTCCATGAGTCCTCTTAAAACACTTGAAAGTATTTCTGTACACATTTTTTGTAATCCTTCTTTAGAAGAATCTCCAATATTTTTATGTTTATGGTCAAACAAACCTAGATCAACTTGAGCTATTTTGGAAGTTCTTACGTTTCGGTATACCTCTGATAATAAACCTATTTCTAAACCCCAGTCACAAGGTATTCTTAAATTCATAGCGAGGTCTTTTGTAAAAGCAAACTCACCTGCCAATGGATATCTAAATGATTGTAGATATTGTAAAAAAGGACCCTTCCCAACTAATTGCTCAAGACTTGCTAATAAAGGGCCAACAAATAATCTTGTGGCTCTTCCTTGTAATTGATTAGTCTCTAAAGATAACCTACTGTAAAAAGCTTTTACATAAGATATTCCATATGA
>QCCS01000018.1 GCA_003281185.1 Prochlorococcus sp. AG-347-M15 | reverse complement strand
GGTTTAAGTCTCAATTAAATAATTCTCTAGGAGTTGATGCTATGAAGTATTTAACATCCAAGAGAAAATTAAATAACAAAATTATTGATAGTTTTGAATTGGGCTACGCTCCAAATTCATGGAATGATTTATACAATTATTTATCCAAGGTAGAAAAATTTCCTGTTAATCTAATATTGGCTTCAGGTCTCGCAATTTCTAAAAATAATTCTGACAAGATTTATGATCGTTTTAGAAATAGATTAATTGTTCCGATACATGATATGCAAGGACGAGTAGTTGCTTTTGGAGGAAGATCTCTTGATGGTCAGGAACCTAAATATCTAAATTCTCCTGAATCTGAGATATTTGAAAAGGGAAAGATGTTGTTCGCATTAGAAAAAGCATCTAGCAATATTAGAAAAAGAGACAAAGCTATTATTGTTGAAGGATATTTTGATGTGATTTCCCTTCATTCAAAAGGTATTAATAATTCTGTAGCTTCTCTTGGAACCGCACTAAATAAGTATCAAATTTCTCAACTTTGCAGATGTACAGATAATAAAAATATAATTTTGAATTTTGATTCTGATAATGCAGGTATATTAGCTACAAAAAGAGCAATTAAAGAAGTAGAGAGTTTATCTCTTCATGATCAAATTAATCTTAAGATTCTTCAAATTAGTGATTTTAAAGATCCTGATGAATATTTGAATAGTCATACGCCACAAGATTATTTCAATTTAGTTGATAATTCATCCTTTTGGATTGATTGGGAGATTGATCAGATTTTTAAAGATAAGGATTTAACTAAGTCTGAAAATTTCCAGAGTGTTATTTCATTATTGGTAAAATTGTTAAGTAAATTGCCTCAATCATCAACTAGAACACATTACTTACAAAAAGTTTCAGAACGATTAAGTAAGGGACAAGCTAGGCTGGCAATACAGTTTGAACAAGATTTAAGAAATCAAGTTAAGGGTTTTCGTTGGCATGGCAGATCAAGAAAATTTGAACAACCAAACGAAATTTCTCGTCGTGAGAAAAATGAATCGGAAATAATTTTTTATTATTTACATTGTCCTGATCTTAGGCTTTTCATTCGTGAGGAGTTTCTCAAAAGAGAAATTAGCGGTTTTAGTACTACCTATATTCAAAATATATGGGAAACTATTACAAAAATTGAACAAAATAATTTGGGTTTAAATTATTTAAATGAATTAAAAAAATCAAATAATCAAATTCTTTTTAAAGAGTTTTCTAGTATAAATTTAATTTCACTTCTGCCTGATTACTTAGCTCTTGATAACGCTGAATCATCAAATAAAGTTAATATATTCGTTAATCCAAATGAGTTGTTTTTGACATTGCTTAGTAACCCTAAACATAATTTACTTGGAACTTTATCACTTCTTGAGAAGTATAATTCACTTAAAAGATGTAGACACTTGATTGAATCTTGGGGATCTCAAAGATTAAAAACTTTAGAAAATTGTATATCTATCTTAATTAATAATTCTTCTTCAGGTTCCTCAAATACAAATAAAGAGATAGATGATCTTTTTAAGGATTTAAACTCAGATGCGATTAAATTTCAGGAATTATATTACTTAGAAAGACAGCATATAAATTTTTTAGACAAACAACGTTGTGGTAATTTTATTGCTAGTTAATAATTATATTTTTATCTTATAGGCAGTATTTCTTAATCAAGTTTTTTACTTTTTTTGGCTTGTCTTCAAGAACATAAGCTTCAACTTCTTTTGCATAAGTTCCAGAAAAATTGGATGTAGAAAAATCTAATGCTTTTCTCTTACTTTTATGTAATTTACTTTCTAAATTTTTTATATCTCCTACTACTTTATTACTATTACATTTTTGTATTGCATGTGTAGCTTCATGTCTTAATGCTTTTCTTATTGCCAGTTCTGTTTTGAAATTGTCTTTATTTGGTTGTTGCTTTTTATTTCTATAATTTGTTTTTCTTTTTGCATTTTCAGTACATATTATTATTTTATTTTTTTCATATTTATGTAGTCCTTTTATTTCTTTGTTTAAGAGACATTCAATTTTATTTTCTTCAACTATGTAGTTTGCTTTTATTAATAAATCAAGAATCTCTTTATCTAATCTGCTTAAAAATATTATAAATTCCATTTTATTTTTTACTTTACTATAGTTGGGATTTGTTCTATATCAGTTGTAGATGAGCGACTTAAGAAATTCTTATTTACTATCCAACTATGTGGCTTTTTGGTAATAGCCCATGTAATTGCATTTTTATTAAATCTTTTATTTAATAAATCAATCGTTCGCATAAGATTTGTTGATTTTTGTAGGTCTTTCTGAGATTCGTAATTGATAAATGATTGCTGTAAATATTCGCTATTAGTTAAATCCTGCATTAAAACACCAGCTTTTGAGAATTTATATTCGGGATTATAAATTTCTTTAGATAATTCAACTACTATTTTTAAAATATTATTTGTGTCGTCTGTGGCATTTGTAAGTTTTCTGTGAGCACTTCTTTGATAATTTTGGTTTGCATATTTACTAGTTCTGGCAAATACTCTAATTTCAGACGATTGCAAATTCTGACTTCTCATTTTTTCAGAGGCTTTTATTGCATGAGTTGCAAGTGCCTGAGTTAAGTCTTCTAATTTTGTGACAGGAGTACCGAAACTCCTGCTTACCTGAATTTCCTTTTTTGACTTTTTATTTTCTTCTATGGGTAGACATTTATGACCGTTCAGTTCTAATTGCAATCTTTTTCCTACGATTCCTAATTTCTTAATAATTTCGTTTTCTTCCATATCTCTTAATTCTTTCGCATTTTTAATACCTTTACTTTGTAACCAATTAGAGGTTTGTTCCCCAACTCCCCATATTTTATCTACACTGATTATTTTCAAATAATTACTCTCATTTCTGGTTCTAGCTAAATCAAATATTCCAGCTGAATAATCAATATTTTTAGCTAGTTTATTTGCAATTTTTGCTCTTACTTTATTTTCTCCTATTCCTATTGTTATGGTAATCCCTAAATTCTGATATATTAATGATCTTATGCTTCTTGCCCAAGGATATAGATTTTTATCGTTAGGTCTAGAAATTGAGACAAATGCTTCGTCAATAGAATAAATTTCTATTTGTTCACAGTAGTTTTTTAGTAAATTCATGAGTCTTCTGCTCATATCGCCGTAAAGCGAGTAGTTTGAGCTTAAGACTGCTACATCTAATTTATTTAATCTTTCTTTTACCTTAAAATAAGGAGTTCCCATTTTAATTTTTAAAGTTCGCGCTTCAGGACTTCTTGCAATGATACATCCGTCATTATTAGATAAAATTACTACTGGTTTATTTCTTAAATGAGGATTAATATTTTGTTCACATGAAGCGTAAAAATTATTGGCATCTATAAGAGCTATAGCATCAACACTTGAAATTTTCATAAATAGCTATGTATTGAATAAATAACAACCCCCCATATCTGTACATTAATATGGTTTTTAAATCTAAAATCAGGATAATTATGATTTTCTGCTTTTAAATATAATTCATTATTTTTTATAGATAATCTCTTTATTGTAAATTCCCCGTCTATCATCGCAATAATAATATTTCCTGGTCTAGCTGTTAAACTCTTGTCCACTATTATTAAATCTTTATCTTTAATTCCTGCGTTGATCATTGAATCACCTTTAACTCTAAGAAAAAAAGTGCTAAATGGATTAGATATTAAATGTTCATTTAAATCAATATTTTCTTCTGTATAGTCATCTGCAGGGGAAGGGAATCCCGCTGATACTGAATCAGTTAATAAGGGGATTTTTAACTTTTTAGTAGTCGAACCAAAAGAATCCAAGACTTAAATTAATAGTATATATGTACTATATAATAAAAAAACAAAAAATAGTTATTTGTTAAGCTTTTATAGATTAATTTTAGATTAAATCAAATATTTTTAAGAACGATGGTAGGGGGAATTATTAGATATAGAAATAGCTCTATAAATTTGCTCAATTAGGATTAATCTAGCTAATTCATGAGGAAAAGTTAAAGGAGAGAGACTTAGTATAAGATCTGATTTTTCTTTTATTTCTGAACTGATTCCATCAGCATCACCTATTAAGAAACTAATTTTTTTATTTTTAAAATTTAGGAGTAAAGAACATAATTCAACTGAAGTAAGCTGCTTCCCTTCTTCACTTAGGCAGATAATAGTATTATTATTTGATCTAAGATTATTTAAATTAAAAGTCTTTAACTCATTAATGATAAGTTCAGGCATTCTTTTTTTATATTGATTAATTCCATCTTTAATCCATAATTTCTTTATTTTGCCAATAGCATTAATCGTTAATCTATTACTCTGAAGCATAAGTAAATATTAAAACTAATTATTCATCAAGAAGATAATTAAATTCATCATATAGTTCCTCTTCGGGTGTTAATTTCTTATAAAAATTAGCTTTTTTAGAATTCATATTAATTTGATTAAGCTCACTTTTTCTTAGTGAATTGTTAACATTAGACGTCTCTTCTAAAGATTCTGAATTATCAATTAACGAATAAAAAATTTTATTGGGATCTTCTGCATTAAGTGGATTAGAAATTAAATTATCATTGTTAGATATATTTGGGTAGTTACTTATATTTTTACTTTCATTATTTAAATTTTTATTTTTTTTAAATTTATTGAGTTTATCTAAATTTTTTTTTGATAAGCTCATGATATAAAGTATTAAATAAATTCATATTTAATTTAAACATATTATTTATCTTTTAGATGAATTCTAAAAACTATCATCAAAAAAAAAGATTTGGACAACACTGGTTGGTAAATAAAAAAATATTAGAAAAAATTAAAGAAATTGCTTTTCTTAATGAAAATGACTTTATTTTAGAAATTGGTCCAGGTAAAGGAGCTTTAACATCTAAGTTATTAGATTCAAAAATTAAAAAATTACATGCGATTGAATTAGATAAAGATTTAATAAATTTATTAAATGATAAATTCAATAATTATGATAAGTTTTCACTTCAGCAGGGAGATATTCTTAATGTAAATTTAGATTCGATTAATAAAAAGATTACAAAAGTGATAGCAAATATCCCTTACAATATAACTGGCCCAATATTGGATATTTTCATAGGGAGATTGGGCATTACAAGAAAAAATAATTACGAAAAAATAATTTTTTTAATGCAGAAAGACGTTGTAGATAGGATATTGTCAAAAGAAGGAAGTCCTTATGCTGGTGCGCTTAGTGTAAGAATGCAACTCTTATCAAAAATAAAAAAAATTTGCGATGTACCGCCTTCATCATTTAGTCCGCCTCCAAAAGTTTTTTCTTCTTTAGTAGTTTTCGAACCATTTAAAAATGATTTAAGATTAGACATTAGTTTAGAAAAATATATAGATAAACTTCTTCGAATTTCATTTAATTCAAGAAGAAAAATGCTTAGAAACACTCTTAATTCAATACTTTCAAATGAAGAGATAAATGAATTATCAGAGTATTCAAAAGTTTGTTTTAATTTAAGACCACAAGATATTTCAGTTGACCAATGGATTAAGCTTGCAGAAAATTGTATTAAAATTAAAAAATAAGATTTTAATTATATGCAAGATTTAGCTAAAACGAAAATTATTATAAAATCTCCTGCCAAAATAAATTTGCACCTTGAAGTTATTGGTAAAAGAGAGGATGGATTCCATGAGTTAGCAATGATTATGCAAAATATTGATCTTTCTGATTATTTAGAATTTCAAATTAACAATGAAGGTCTAATTAAACTTGATTCTGATTGTAATGAATTAAGCTTATCTGATGATAACTTAATTGTTAAATCGGCAAATCTATTAAGAAAAAAATCAAATATAGATTTCGGTGCGAATATATTTTTAAGAAAAAATATCCCAATTGGTGCAGGATTAGCTGGTGGATCCAGTAATGCAGCAGCAACATTAATTGGTCTTAATAAATTATGGGATTTAAAATTAGATCAAAAAACTTTATCTTCATTAGCATCAACTTTAGGATCTGATATTCCCTTTTTTATGAATGGTGGTATTCAATTATGTTTTGGAAGAGGCGAAATTTTGGAGAAATTAGATTCAACCCTTGAATATGGAGTAATTCTTTTAAAAAATCCGAATGTATCAGTATCAACTGCTGAAACTTATAAAAAATATAGTAAAAGATTTTGTGATAAATATCTTACTGATAGAGAAATGATTAAGAACATAAGAAAAAATTTAAGAGATAATGGTTTTAATAACTTAAATAACTTAAATTTTGAAAATCAACATTTATCTATTAAAAATGATTTGCAGTTAGTTGTTGAAAATGAAAATAATTCTGTAAAGCAGGCATTATATTTACTTTCTAAATTAGAAAATTGTCTCTCATTTTCAATGAGTGGATCAGGGCCTACATGTTTTGCACTCTTTAAAGATATAGAGACTGCTAAAAAAGAATTAACAGCAAATTATAAATTGTTTAGAAATAAAGGTTATGATTCATGGGTTTGCACTTTCCTCAAAAAGGGAATAACATTCATTTAAAATTTTTTTATTCAAATTTTATTGTGGCTGATAATAGTAATGAGAATATTGAAAACACCATTCCCAAAAAAGAACCCTTAAATTTTATTGTAGGATCATTTACAAGTTTTCTATTATTTATATTTTTTTATTTTTTAAGTAATAAAATTGCAATTTATTTTTCATTACATAAACCATCTAATTCTTCTGATCTAGTCCAAAATATTTCTTCTAGTATTAATACCTTAATAATTGGACTATCTTTTTTGCTAACTTTCTCTTTTGCTTTTATAGGTATAGGACTTTTTATTGTATTTATTCGCAGTTTTTTTCTGAAGAAAAATTGAATTGCCAATATTATTAAGAAAACACTTTCTTTGAATGTCTTTACATGACTTAGGCCTTTTAGTACTTTTACTGTCGCCTGGAATGATTTTATCAATATTACTACTCATAACCTTTGCTGAAGGAGGATGAATTATTTAAAGTGGTAGGATTATAAATGTGATTGATTAGGTAATTAATTGTGGCTGGAACATTATTATTTAATGCTTTGAAAGAGGCAATTGATGAAGAAATGGCAAATGATGTAAATGTTTGCGTTATGGGGGAAGATGTTGGTCAATATGGAGGATCTTATAAGGTAACTAAGGATTTATATGAAAAATATGGAGAGTTAAGAGTCTTAGATACTCCAATTGCAGAGAATAGTTTTACGGGTATGGCAGTGGGTGCAGCAATGACAGGCTTAAGACCAATAGTAGAAGGAATGAATATGGGTTTTTTGCTTTTAGCTTTTAATCAGATATCAAATAATATGGGTATGCTTAGATATACAAGTGGCGGAAATTATAAAATACCAGCAGTAGTTCGAGGACCTGGAGGAGTTGGTCGTCAACTTGGTGCTGAGCACAGTCAAAGACTTGAAGCATATTTTCATGCAGTTCCTGGCATAAAGATTGTTGCATGTAGTACACCCACAAATGCTAAAGGTTTAATGAAAGCAGCTATAAGAGATGATAATCCGGTTCTATTTTTCGAACATGTTCTTCTATACAATTTGTCTGAAGAATTACCTGAGGGTGATTATATTTGCGCTTTAGATCAGGCTGACGTTGTAAAAGAAGGAAAAGATATTACTTTATTGACTTATTCAAGAATGAGACATCACTGCCTTAAAGCTGTTGAAGAATTAGAAAAAAAAGGAATAGATGTTGAGTTAATAGATTTAATAAGTTTAAAACCATTTGATATGGAAACAATCTCAAAATCAATAAGAAAAACAAATAAAGTTATTATTGTTGAAGAATGCATGAAGACTGGAGGTATTGGTGCAGAATTAATTGCTTTGATAACTGAAGAGTGTTTTGATGATCTTGATGCCCGGCCAATTAGATTATCTAGTCAGGATATTCCAACTCCCTATAATGGAAATCTTGAGAATTTGACAATAATCCAACCACATCAAATAGTTGAAAAAGTTGAACACTTAATTAGTGGGAGTATATAGACAATGAAAAAAAGGCAAGGTTGGCTTTTTTTTATTATTTTTCTACTTACTTTATCTGTTTATCTATTAATAAATTATCCCTTACAGTTGGGATTAGATTTACAAGGGGGTTCTCAACTTACACTACAAATTATTAAAGAGAAAGGTAAGGTAACAAGGGATGAACTTGAAGCAGTGAATTCGGTTATAGATAAGCGCGTTAACAATTTAGGAGTTTCTGAGTCTAATTTGCAAACCCTCGGTGGAGATCAATTGATTTTAGAGTTGCCAGGTGAACAAAATCCCTTAGTTGCTTCAAGAGTATTAGGTAAGACTGCTTTATTAGAATTTAGAACCCAAAAAGAAGGAACATCAACAGATTTAAAAACCCTGCAATTACAAAGATTTAGTATTAAAGAATTAATTAAACAATATTCCTTTGTAGAAAAAAGTCAAAATGATGATAATTTCTTAAATGTTATTCAAGATGATCTTAAAGATATAGAGCAAGAATTGAATTACTCATCTACTAGTAATGATTTATATGGGAAGTTAATTGATATCAAAAAATATGTTGATAAAGAAATTACAAATTTATTTATTAAAACAGATTTATCTGGTAAGGATCTTATTAACGCAGGAAGGAGACAAGAACAAACAAATAGTAATTGGGAAGTTTTATTAACTTTTAGTAATTCAGGAGGTGAAAAGTTTGCAGAAATTACAAAGTCAATTGCGGGTACTAATCAACTCTTGGCTATCATTTTAGATGGTGAATCAATAAGTGAAGCTAGTGTTGGTAATCAGTTTGCTAGTACTGGGATTACAGGTGGATTAGCAACAATAAGCGGTAATTTTAGTGCTGAAAATGCTAGAGAATTAGAAGTTCAACTTAAAGGAGGCTCATTGCCATTGCCAATTGAAATAGTAGAAACTAATACAATAGGGGCTCTGTTGGGATCCAAAAATATTTTAAAAAGTCTTTATGCAGCTATTAGTGGGTTAATTTTTGTTGGTATTTTTATGATTTTTAATTATAGAATTCTAGGTTTTGTTTCAGTTCTTTCTCTAGTACTTTATGGTTTTTTTAACTTAGCTCTATATTCTTTAATTCCTGTAACTTTGACTTTACCTGGAATATCTGGTCTTATACTTAGCATTGGTATGGCTGTCGATGCAAACATTCTAATATTTGAGAGAATTAGAGAAGAATTATATGATGGTAATACTCTTACAAGATCTATTGATAGCGGTTTTCAAAGAGCTAATTCATCTATAGTTGATGGCCATATTACAACTCTTCTAAGTTGTTTTGTATTGTTTTTATTAGGAACAAATTTTGTTAAAGGTTTTGCAGCAACATTAGGTATTGGAGTCTTAATAAGCTTGTTTACCTCATTAAATTGTTCTAAAACTATCTTGCGATTTTTTACAACATATCAATCTTTCAGACAAAAAAATCTCTATCTACCTAGGAATAATTTTACACAATAAATTTTTTATTTCTAATTTTCCCATGAAATTCAATCTTGAACTAATAAAAAATAAAAGAAATATAATTGGTTTTTCAACTGTTCTTATTTTTTTGAGTCTTTTAGGAATTCTATATTCTACTTTTAATACTTCTTATAAGAAACCTATAAATTTAGGTATGGATTTTGTTGGGGGAACTGAACTAAGAATAGAGAGAATTTGTAAGGAGGAATGTTCTAATTTTTCTCCTGATTTAGTTTTAGAAAATTTAAGAGAGAACTCTAAAAATAAAAACTTATTAAATAACATTAAATTACAATCCCAAAATAATAATAAATTAATTTCAATAAGAACACCTTATTTGAGTATCGAAGAATCAAATAATCTTATTAGTAATCTTGATAATATTATTGGACCTCTAAATTATGAGAGTAAGGATACAAGATTAATAGGTCCAAAGCTTGGTAAAAGATTACTTACTAATTGTGTTACTTCATTGTTAGTTTCTTTAATTGCAATTTCTTTATATATAACTATTAGATTTGATAAAAAATATGCATTATTTGCATTATTAGCTTTGTTCCATGATTTATTAATTGTTTTCGGTATATTCTCTTGGTTAGGAATTATATTATCTGTCGAGGTAAATAGTTTATTTGCTGTTTCCTTGCTTACTATTGCTGGTTATTCTGTAAATGATACTGTTGTAATTTTTGATAGAATTCGAGAAAATTTAAAATCAAAGAAAGAAGGCTATAACGAAACTATTCAATTATCAGTAAACGAATCATTTAGGAGAACAACGTTTACCAGTATTACAACTCTAATCCCTTTATTAAGCATAATTCTGTTTGGATCTTACTCGCTATTTTGGTTTTCCTTAGCCTTATCATTAGGAATTATAATTGGAAGTTATTCAAGTATTTTATTGGCTCCATCTTTGTTGCTTAAAGACTAAGCTTAGGCTTCTAACTTTATGAAATTTAATTACTATTTGATAATTTTATTTTCTTTAGTTTTAATAGATCTTTCTACTGAGCTAAGAATATTATTTGATCATTTTACTTTTAATTCATTATATTTTGCTATTGGTAAACATCCGTTAGCTTTCTTTATACTTTTTTCTTACCCATATTTATATAAAAAAATAAAATAGTTTTTAAATATCTTTAAATGATTCTTTGATTAAAACCTGAATTACTACAGCTAATGGAAGAGAAAGGATTAAACCTAATGGACCAAAAATGAAGGTAAATCCAAATTGTGATATTAATGTTAAGCCAGGAAGTAAGTTTGCTTTTTTCTTCATAATAGATGGCATTATTATATAACTTTCAATATTTTGAATGATTACATATGCTCCTAAAACGGCAAGTGGTTTCCAAAAATTATCTAGTAGTGCAATTGAAATTGGAAATATCCCGCTAATAACTGGACCTATATTTGGAATAATGTTAAGAACCATTGCTATTAAAGCATTTGAGACAACATATTTAACGTCTAATATAGACAGAACTATTAATGATAAAAGACCTACTGATAGTGAGCTTATGACCATAGAAAAGGTCCAATTTGCTAATGCGGTATTGCATTTTTCCAGAATATTTCTAAATTTGTTGCGATAAATTTTTGGAATTAATAGAAGTATATTTTCTTTATATTGTTTTGGTTCAATAGAAATCATTAAACTCACTGCCAATACGAATATTAATTTCAAAAGACCTGAACCAAGATTACCCGCTATATTTATTAAATTTTTAAAACTTTCTTGAATAGCTTTTGCAATAGTTGAGACATCAGGAATAGTTACTACATTATTTATAAGACTGAAAATGTCTATAACATTTTCTGATTTTTCTCCATATAGTAAAACATTAAATTTATTCAGATTTGTATTAATCAAAATATTTATTTTTGATAAACCATTTGGAATATCAATTAGTATTTCATTGAATTCTTTTATAAACGGAGGCAATACAAGAATAAAAATAGTAAATACTATTACTGATATTACAGTTAAGACAAGAATCAATGACAGCGGTCGAGGAATTTTCAAACTCTTTTGTATTTGATTACATAAATTACATACAATATTTGAAATTACTAAGGAACAAATTATTAATAGGAGGAAATCTCTTAGAGTCCAAACTATTAACGAAGTGATTAAGATTACTACTAACTTGAAATATGAAGAACTACTCAATTTTTAAAATATTCTACTTCTTCTCAGAATATCCTAATCCATTTGATTTGGCATAACTATTTGCAAATCTCATAAATCTATCAAAGTCAGATGTGTTCTTCCAAATGTATACTGCTTCTAAAAATATTGGTTCTCCATCAACAAACTTTACTTTAACTTCCCTAGTTAATATTTCACCTTCAGAGTCAATCATACGCATACCTGTGATTTCGCCATCAGTAATTGAAGATAATGCTTGAGGTTTTTCGAACAAAAATAAAGCTTGGCCGGTGGTACCATCCTTGCTCCTGGTGAGTCTTATTTCAGGCACAACAGGTTCATCAGTTCCTTCATAAAATTGTATTTTTGCAGTTTTATTTGCTGTCATAATGTTAGATTAACAATTTTATATATTAGGAAATATTTTACAAATTCGTTTGTAGTTATTTATAAAACATTATTTACTAACTTTAGGATACTTTCATCATATTTTTTGTCGGTTAAATCTAATATCTTTATATTGGTTTTACCAACCTTTTCATATTCATAACATTTATCGTAATAATCTAGAACTGATTTGCAAACTAAGTCCCATCTCTCATTATTAATTGATTCGAGAGCTATTTTTGTTCTTTGTGGTCCTAATCTTTTTTTAATCCTTAATACAGATTCTTGGAGTTCCTCTTTCTTAAAAACACTATATGTATCTATCAACTCATCTAACCTGTTAGATTTGCTCCTTATTAGTTCTATTCTCCTTGAATTTTTCATTTGTTTGAAGAATTCATGGGGTATTTTGCATTTGCCTATATTGGCACTTTCAGCTTCTACAAATATATAATTAGAAATTTTAAAGGAATTTAATTTTTCTGCAATTTTATTTTCAAATTGTTCATTTGAAGGTTGTTCTTTCATTCCTAAACCTCCAAATGTACTTCCTCTATGACAAGCAAATCCTTCCAGATCAATAGTTTGATAGTTATATTTTTCTAGTAATGATAATAATCTTGTCTTCCCTGTTCCTGTTTTTCCTCCAATAACTACTATATTCAACTTTTTTGAGAAACTATCTAATACCCATCTTCTATATATTTTGTATCCTCCCTTAAGTGTTATTGGATTTAATTTATATTTTTCTAGTAGCCAAGCAATGCTTTGAGAACGCATTCCTCCTCTAGAGCAATATATTCTGATAAAAAATTCATCATTTTTATTAGCAATAGTTTTATGAGACTCAATAATCATGAATAAATTATCAAGAAGTAATTCCATTTTTTTTTCAAAAAAATTTAATCCTTCTATGACTGCTTTTTGTCTTCCTTCTTTTTTATAAATGGTTCCAATTATAGATCTCTCATCATTATCAAATAGTGGGATGTTAATAGAATTAGGCAGGTGTCCTTTATAATATTCACCTGGGCTTCTAACATCTATAAGTGGTCCTTTAAAACTTCTAAATTTCTCTAGTTCTTTTCTTCTGAAATACATGGATAGTTTTTATTTTTTTAGATTGATTTTTTAAAATGAATAACAAAGAACAAGATAACTATAATAATGCTACATTAGATCTAATAAAAAAATTTGTAGATTCCAATCAAAGGAAAAGAATAAATTCATTAACTCAAATAGAATCTGAAGTCGAAAATATTTTTAATCTTGGCCCTTCACTGTTTGATATCTTTGATAGTGATGGAGACGACTGGGCTGCTGGTTGGATATTGCAAGTTTTAAAAAAATTTAAGCCTGAATTCTTTGAAAACTCCAAATTCAATAATTGGTTTAATACATATTCAGAAATTGATATTAATTATGAAGATTTGCAATTGATGTTGGTTGAGCAAAAATTTGAGGATGCAGATAGATTAACAAGTTCCTTTTTACGAAAATTAGCTGGAAAATTAGCTGAAAAACGTGGATATGTTTTCTATAGTGAAGTTAAGAATATGTCAGGTAAAGATCTAGAAACAATTGATCGGTTATGGAAAATTTATTCTACTGGTAGATTTGGATTCTCAATTCAGGCAAAGATATTAAAATCAGTAGGAAAAAAATATGAATTAATGTGGCCGAAAATAGGTTGGAAAAAAGAGGGCTTATGGACTAGATATCCTGGATCTTTTTGCTGGTCATTGGATGCTCCTGATGGACATATGCCTTTAATAAATCAACTAAGAGGAGTAAGACTTATGGACTCTATCCTACGACATCCTGCTATTGCAGAGAGACATAATAATATTCTTTAAAAGAGGTATCCAATAAGTTAAAATTAAGACAGTAACAAAATATTATTATGTCCTTATTTCGGGGCAAAAATATTTTAAAAAAATTTTTTAAAAGACCAAAGATTAACTGGTCAAACTACGAATTCGAATCATCATTACAGTTAAGTGAATTTGTCGATCAATTATTAGAACCTATTGAAAATTCTCAATCAAGCTATCTTATAAAACTTGGTTTACATGAAGCTCTAGTTAATGCAGTTAAACATGGAAATAAATTAGATCCTAAAAAAAATATTAGAGTAAGAAGAATAATTACTCCTAATTGGTGTGTTTGGCAAATTCAAGATCAAGGTAATGGTTTAGAAATAAAAAAAAGAGACTATAAATTACCCAAAAAAATAAGTAGTGAAAATGGCCGTGGACTTTACATTATTAATGAATGTTTTGATGATATTAGATGGAGTAGTAAAGGTAATAGACTTCAGTTGGCTTTAAAAAGGTGATTTTTACTAGGACATGGTTGATCTACGTTAATTTCTTTTAACCATTTAATACTTTCTTCTATATACTCAATAGTTTCCTTCTCATTACAAGAAATAATTAACTGGCATAATCCCGCCGAAATTAGTTCTGCAGATCGTTTATATTTATTTCCTTTATCTTTATGCCATTTAGAATGATCAATCTTTAATTTGTCATTAAGACTTTGAACAAGCTGAATAGTATCTTTATCCCAATAGTTCATAGAGTTTTAGTTTTACTTTACAGCAGACCATACTTTGGTCATAAAAAAGGAATTTGATTTTACATCTTTAAACCCTACTTCCTCTATTTTAGAATCTATATCCTCTTTTATGTAATCACAATAAAAAGGCTCATGAAAAGATTTATAGAAGTTTTCCATTACGGATGTAAAGTCAGGCGAATCACTTATTTGAATTGAATCAGCTAATACTAATATCCCCCCAGGTTCAAGAACTCTAAAAAATTCATTTAATACTTTAGCTCTAATTGTTCTAGGTAATTCATGAAATAAGTAGACACAAGAAATGCATTGAAAACTATCATTTTCAAAAGGTAGTTCTTCTGCATTACCTTTTATTAACTCAATTAAATCTCCATCTAAATCTGAAATATATCTACTTGCCTCTTTTAAGTATGAATCAGATAAATCGATTCCTGTAATTTTTTCTTTAGGAAAAGCGGCTCTTAATTGTTTTAATGTTCTTCCAGATCCTGTAGCTACATCAAGTATTTTTATAGAACTTTTTTTTCTATCGCTAAAAATTTCAAGTCCTTCTTTTATTGGCTTAATAATTCTTCTCCTCATTGAGTCAGCACTTCCATTAAAAAGTATCTCTACTTGAAGGTCATAAATGCTAGCTGAAAAGTCCGATAAATAACCATCTGTTTGATGATGAAAATTTCTCAAGTAATATTGAGGATAATTATCTTTATCAATTGATTTTGGTAGGTCGTCAAAGTTTTGTTTTCTGCGTCTATCCCATGTATTAGGCATATCGAGCCAAATTTTGGGATATTGAGTTAAATATCTAAGCCATGGCTCGTCAAACAATAATTTTTTTGGATATAAATTTTTTTCTGCATCATTCCAATCTTCTTCTCTTAAAATATCCATTGAATTTTGGATTTGTATTAGAAGATCCTTATCTATATTAAAATTTTCAAGTTTCGAATCGGGAAGAATAAAATTCATTAATCTTGAACTTATCTGCTTGTGTGCAAAACCTGCAATGCTTTTACTTTGTTGTAGCGTTTTATATGCAATTTTTGAAATAGATTCCCTAGCCATTTTTTAATTTATATATCTATATTCCAACAAAAAAAAAATCAATTTGAGAATATTTTGTGATATTTCTCAAATTGATTTATTTAAACTAATTTTTCTTTTAATTATGCATCGTAATACATAAAGAATTCATGTGGATGTGGCCTTTGTCTTAGTTGTTGAACTTCTTCGTATTTTATATCGATAAAGTTATCAATAAAATCTTCTGTAAATACTCCACCAGCTAATAAATAATCCTTATCTGCTTTTAGCGCATTAAGTGAATCATTTAGAGATGAGGGTACTGTATCAATTTTCGCAAGTTCATCAGCTGGAAGTTCAAATAAATCTACGTCTACTCCATCACCAGGATCAATTTGATTTTTAATTCCATCAATACCAGCAAGCATCATTACCGAGAATGCTAAGTAAGGATTTGCAAGTGCGTCACCTGATCTGAATTCTAATCTTTTAGCTTTAGGGCTTGGACCTGTTAGAGGTATTCTTACTGCAGCTGATCTATTACCCTCAGAATAAACTAGATTTACAGGTGCTTCGAATCCTGGAACCAATCTCTTATAACTATTTGTAGTTGGGTTAGTAAATGCTAAGAATGATGGGGCATGTTTGAGTATGCCTCCGATGTACCATCTTGCTGTTTGAGATAAATTTGCATATGCTCCTTCCCCAAAAAATAGTGGTTGACCACTCTTCCATAAACTTTGATGAACATGCATTCCTGTTCCGTTATCGTTAAAAACAGGCTTGGGCATAAATGTTGCAGTTTTTCCATATTTTTTTGCAACATTTCTGACGACGTACTTATAAGTCATAACGTTATCAGCAGCATTTATTAGCGAATCAAATTTCATTCCTAGCTCGTGTTGGCCGGCACCAGCAACTTCATGGTGATGTTTCTCTGTAGGAATACCTAATTCACCCATAAGAAGAAGCATCTCAGATCTAATATCTTGAGCAGTATCATTTGGAGCTACTGGAAAATACCCTTCTTTATATTGTATTTTGTATCCTAAGTTCCCCCCTTCTTCAATTCTCCCTGTATTCCATGGTGCTTCAATAGTATCTACACTATAAAAACAACCTCCTTCTTTAGAGTCATATCTAACATCATCAAATAAAAAGAATTCTGGTTCTGGTCCGAAAAATGCAGTATCTGCTATGCCAGTTGAATCTAAATATTTTAATGCCTTTTGGGCTAAAGCTCTTGGACATCTATCATAAGGCTCTCCGCTTCTAGGCTCTTGAATAGAGCAAATCATACTTAGGGTTTTATGTTTATAAAAAGGATCTATCCAAGCTGTACTTGCATCGGGCACCATTGACATATCCGAAGCATTAATTGCTTTCCAACCTCTTATTGATGAACCATCAAATGCTAGACCTTCTGTGAATGAATCCTCTTCTATCATGTCTGATGTAAGAGTTAAATGTTGCCATTTACCATGGATGTCTGTGAATTTTAAATCGATGAGTTCAATTCCTTCATCTTTAATTTGACTTAAAACATCTTGTGGAGATTTCGACATAACTTTTGATATACCTATTAAGAAATTAATAACTAGATGATTCTTATTATGTATCAACGGTAACTTTTTTAAAGACTTGATACCTTCTTTCAGTGTTTCAAGTCATTAGATTAATAATTATTTACTCAAATATTTAAATTGGATGAATTTCTTTAAATAAATATCGCTTATGTGACGAAATTAGACTAATTTAATATTAATTGAATGTAATGCTTTGACAGAAGCAAAACTTATTTCGGCTTTAAATGAAGAGAATTTATCTCATTTCTCAAAGACTTATGTTCCCTCTAGACTTTTGTTAGGTCCTGGCCCTTCAAACGCACATCCAGAAGTTTTAAATGCTCTTTCCCTCAATCCTATTGGGCATTTAGATGAAGCATATATTTCATTAATGTCTGATGTTCAGAATCTTCTTAGATATACTTGGCAGAGCAATAATCGTCTTACTCTTCCAATGAGCGGGACAGGAAGTGCTGCGATGGAAGCTTCGATAGCTAATTTTATAGAGGAGGGAGAAAAAATTCTAATTGCTAAAAAGGGATATTTCGGAGACAGACTTGTTGATATGGCAACTAGATATAAAGCTGATGTTTCTGTTATTGAAAAACCTTGGGGTGAATCTTTTTCCTATGAAGAAATTAAGTATGAAATAGAGACAAAAAAACCAGCTATATTTGCTATTGTCCATGCTGAAACATCTACTGGTGTTTTACAACCTCTTGATGGTATTGGTGATATTTGTAGAAAAAATAACTGCTTGTTTTTAGTTGATGCAGTTACTTCACTTGGCGCTTTAGAACTATTGGTAGATGAATGGAAAATTGATTTAGCATATAGTTGTAGCCAAAAGGGATTAAGTTGTCCGCCAGGATTAAGTCCTTTTACTATGAATAAAAGAGCTGAAGATAAATTAAGTTCAAGAAAAACAAAAGTCCCGAACTGGTATTTAGATTTATCTCTTTTAAATAAATATTGGGGCTCCGATCGGGTTTATCATCATACTGCCCCAGTTAATATGAATTTTGCTATTCGTGAAGGTTTACGATTAATTGCAAATGAGGGTTTAAGGAACGTTTGGAATAGACATAATTCTAATGCTAAGAAACTATGGAATGGCCTTGAGAGTCTAGGAATGGAATTACATGTATCAAAGAATTATCGGTTACCAACTCTCACAACAGTTAAGATTCCTGCAGCAGTTGATGGAGATGGGTTTAGAAATCATCTTTTAAGAAATTTTGGGATAGAAATTGGAAATGGACTTGGAGAATTATCTGGAAAAATTTGGCGTATAGGATTAATGGGGGTTAACTCGAGTGAAGAGAATGTAGACAGACTGCTAAACCTATTTGACACTGAGTTAAAGAAATTTTCTATTTTTGAGTCCTCAGCTTTTTAAACCATAATTGTAGAATTTGACTGCATTCATCCTCTAGAACACCTCCTAGAATTTCCATTTTGTGATGAGAACTTTTATGTTTTGACAAGTCAATTGAACCGCCCAACCCACCTCTTTTCTTATCGTAGGCACCAAAAACAACTTTCCCCATCCTTGCTTGGATAAGTGCTGCTGCACACATTGTACATGGCTCTAAATTTGTGATAATAATACATTCATTAAACCTCCAATCACTTTTTACAAGAGATGCCTGTCTTAATGCCATTATCTCTGCATGACCTAATGGGTCTTTATTAATATTTCTTCTATTAACCCCTCTACCTATACATCTTCCTCTCTCATCTAAAATTATTGAACAGATTGGCAACTCGACTTTCCCGATTTCTTTTGATCTTCTCAATATCAAGTGCATCCAATTAGAGTATTTTGAGTTATTTGCCCTTTTTTGTTGATCTTTATTACTATTTCCATTTTCAAAAATATAACTCATTTACCTATATTGAGAATAGACTTATTAATAGATATATTATCTGATGACTGAAGATTTAATTAATAAAAAAGATATATACTTTCCTTCTTATCTAGGAACTAATGAAAACTTGATTACTCTCCTCAATAGAGCAACTAGAACTCTTTGTAACTGGTTCTCTAAAGCCGAGAAGTATGGTCCATTACCCTTTGATGAAAATTTTAAATGCATTATGCCTGAGGAAAATGGTAATTCTGCAGATGATTTGTTTTTTGATATTGAATCTCTTTTGAATAATTCATATAATCCCGTGCATCCTGGTTCGCTAGCACATCTTGATCCTCCACCTTTGATTTTTTCAATCTTAGGTGATTTAATTGCAGCTGGTTTAAATAATAATCTTCTTGCCTACGATTTATCTCCTAGCGTTACCTTGCTTGAGGAATCGTTATGCAAATGGTTCGCAGAGAAAATAGGTTTTAATGATTCCTCAGGTGGTATAGCTGCTAGCGGTGGAACTTTAAGCAATTTGAATGCACTTATAACAGCCAGATATAATGCTGGATTAGGTTCAGATCCTAATTCTGTATTACTTATAAGTGAAGATGCTCATTCTTCATTCATTAAATGCATCAGAATAATGGGCCTTAATGAATCAAATCTTGTGAGGATTAAAACTGACAATAAAGGATGTATGGATATACAAAATCTTAGAAAAACTTTAGATAAGTGTTCAATAGAGAATAAAAAAATCTTCGCTATTGTTGCCACGTTAGGAACAACTATAAGAGGAGCAATTGATCCTATTAATGACATAAGTGAAATATGCAAAGAAAGAAATATATGGCTTCATATTGATGGCTCTATAGGAGGGATTTTTGCTTTAACTTCTATTCCAATAGATGGTATAAATAATGTTAATAAAGCTAATTCCATAACAATAAATCCACAAAAGATAATTGGAATAACAAAGACTTCTTCTTTGTTATTGGTTTCAAATATGAGTACTTTAGAAAATACTTTTTCTACTGGACTTCCATACATATCATCTAAAAATAAAATAATAAATAGAGGCGAACTAGGCGTACAAGGTTCTAGACCCGCAGAAGTTATAAAACTTTGGCTAGGATTACGTTATTTAGGTTTAAAAGGAATAGAAGATATACTAAAGTCATCAATAAATAGAAAAGATTTTTTTATAAAAAATATTAGTAAAGATAAATATGAAATATATTCAGGTCCATTACATATCGTTTCATTCTTACCAAAGGGTCTTCCCAAAAAAGATACAGATTTTTGGACACAAACTAAAGTTAATGAACTAATGAAAAATAATTTTATGCTTTCTAGGCCGAAATTTAAAGGTAAATATTATTTACGTGTCGTAATGGGTAATTACAATACTAACGAATCTCATATTGAAGAACTTTTGAAATCTTTAGATGTCTATTAAATGAATATCGGTAGACAAAAAATTATTGCTATAGTTACTGGGTTTATTTCTATAGCAATTTGTATTGCTTATTTACTTTTAATAACTATTTTTGATTTTAGAACTTATCTAAATGATCAATTATCAAATATTACATAGGAAATGGAGGCAAACTTTTATTAGATTTAAAAAACTTTTTTATTTCGATTTTTGAAATAGCTTCTTTTACAAATTTATTTAAAATCTCCTCTCTCTTACTTAATTTGTAGATCTTATCTACTACTTCTTGAATACCTCCATCTCCCCAATCTTGGCCATTTTTAAAATATTCAATTAAACTCAACCCTACAATTCTTATCAACCATCCTGCTGTAACTGATTGTATTGACTTAGAGATTATTATTTTAGTCAGACTTGTAGTTAAAGCAGTAGAAAGGATAGCAATTCCACCTTTTACTATTCCTTGTTTAGCCAAAGCACTTAATAATGATTTCGATAAATCCATTGCATCATTTTTTGTAAGATTTATTTCATATATTTTTGATAATTCCATTATCATTTGTACGTTTACAGTAGTTGTTGTGAGAAAATCAATCGCAGGTAATGGATTAACTAGTATTACCCCTCCTGTTATCCACATGTATTTATTAATTATTTTATTAGACATTAAATATCTTTGCTCTTGTATTAATTTTTTACTTTTAATGCCTAACTTATTTGAACGAAAAAGTATATTATCGGCTAATAACTCTTCCCCATTGTTGTCAAGCGTTTCAATAATTTCCCTGAATAAATCTCCTACATCTGGAACTAAATTTAAGGTGTCAGATTTTTCATAAGAAGATGGTTGAGGTGCTGCGATTGTTAGAACAACTGGAATTTTATTTTCTCTAGCGGATGTAATTGAAATTATATTTTCTTTAATGAGGTTATTATCAATTCTAGATCTTAGGTCACATTTATTCAGCACTATTATAATCTTTTTTCCTATTTTCAATAATTCTTTAATTAAATAGTTTTCATATTTATTTATGTCCTGATCTATGACAAAGAGAACCAAATCAGAATTAGATGCTTTTATGATTGTTGATTTTTCTCTTTCTTCGCCTAACTTAGATGGTTCAAATAATCCGGGAGTATCAATTATTTCAATGTTTCTTTTTAAA
>QCCS01000017.1 GCA_003281185.1 Prochlorococcus sp. AG-347-M15 | reverse complement strand
CTTCACTTACTTAAACAGTTAGAGTGGATTTCTGACTTAAGAATCCAAGACATTGAAGAAAAGGTGTTTAATTTTTCTAAAGGAGTGCAAATTGAAGTTACTGGTCAATTAAAATTCCAAGAATCCTAAAGAAATAGATAAAATTACCCCTTTCAGATGTATGCTATGTATATAACGCGGGGTAGAGCAGTCTGGTAGCTCGTCGGGCTCATAACCCGAAGGTCGGAAGTTCAAATCTCCCCCCCGCCACCATTTAGAAGCAGCTTCAAAGCTGCTTTTTTTATATTTGAGTAGTTACAGCAATCATAAAAATTAAGATTATAACGTTTTAATTAAAAGAGTTTTCTAAAAATTATTTGAGATCTTTTTGAATAGAGAATTTAAAGTCAACTCTAACTAATAAACCAATAATGATAAAAAATATTCCAATGTATGAATTCAAAGATAGATCCAAAAAAATTAATTTAATTGTAACTAAATCTTAGCTTACAAATCTTTTATATTGAATAGATTATTAACAATGAATTTAAACAAATCTGAATTTTGAATTTTTTCATCTTGAATAAGTAATTTAATAAAGTAAAGTTAAATCTATCTAATTTGGAAAATTATATGCAGGATTTATTACAGCGTGATATAGGCTCAAGCTTGTTATCAATAGCCATTATATTAGGTTGGTTAGGTCTGTTTTTTGTATTTTTGAGAGTATTAACAATATTAATAAAGAGAATCCTTGAAGCTATTTTCAAAAAATCGTAATTATTGAAATAAATCAATAATTCTGAATTAATCGCATAAACACTTTACCACTAGGTATAATGACCTAAAAAATGTCAATTTTAGATAAGGTTAAGATAGGAAATTCTGTTCAAATCAACCTAGAACTATCTAAGGATAGACTTACCAAAGAAACTATTGATGCGATAAATGTTTCTTCATTGGGTAAGATAAGTGATTTCAGAATAACTGATGGCAAAGGTATTGGAGTTGTCTTGCAATTATCTAATGGGAAAGAGCAATGGTTTTTTGAGGATGAAATTGATCTCCTAGACGAAAATGGTAATGTAATTAAAAAAATTAATGATAAAAATGAGAATAGTAATTTTATATTTGATTTTTTAAGAGGATTAAAATATGACAATAAAAATAAGGTGAGCGAGTTACTTAATCCAATTAACTTTTTTATCTGGCTGGTTGTATCTTTTAAAGATATTTTTTAAATTGGTTAAAATTTTTTCTAAAATAAAAATAATTAAAAAATTTATAAAAATATAAAATTTCAATAATTTAAATTTTAAATGGTACAAAATATTATCGATGTAAGAAATTTATCTAAGTCTTTTGATATCTCTTCCAAAGAACCAGGCTTAAAAGGAACAATTAAACATTTTTTTAGAAGACAAACAAAAAGTTTAAAAGTTATAAAAGATATAAGTTTCGAAATTAAAGAAGGAGAAATAGTAGGCTTTCTAGGTGCTAATGGAGCTGGGAAAACAACAATATTAAAAATGCTTTGTGGCTTAATTTTTCCAAGTCAAGGTTCGATTTTGGTTTCAGGCTACTTACCTTTCAGGAGAAAAGAAGATTTCCTGAAGAATATCACATTAATAATGGGACAAAAGCAGCAGCTTATCTGGGATCTTCCACCAATTGAATCATTCTATTTGAATGCATCAATATATGACTTAGATAAGTTCGAAGCTAAAAAGAGAATAAAAAAACTATCGGAAATGCTTGAAATTGATGAAGAGCTATTCATACCTGTTAGAAAACTTTCACTAGGTCAGCGTATGAAATCAGAATTACTAGCAGCTCTGATACATGAACCAAATATTCTATTTTTAGACGAGCCGACTCTTGGATTAGATATTAATGCACAGAGAAATTTAAGAAAATTCCTTCAAAAATATAATAAGGAAACTAATGCAACGATATGCCTAACAAGTCATTACATGAAAGATATTACATCGCTATGCAAGAGAGTAATATGTGTGCACGAAGGAGCGATATCATATGATGGAAAACTTGACCTTTTATTAAAAAAACTTTCTCCTGTTAAAGAAGTATTAATAGTTTGTCGCTCAGAAGAGGATGCAATTAAATTAGAAAATTCCGGTTTTACTATTAAAAATAAAATAAAGAATGAAATCACTATAAAAATTGATAACAACTCTATTACCTCTTCACTAAAAACTATCCTAAATAATTTTGATATTGAAGACCTTTTTATAAATGAACCACCTATAGATGAAGTTATTGGGAAGGTATTAATCAAAAAAAATTATGATATCTAATTTGATTAACCGTAAAATATTCACCTTATTAAAAGTCCAATATTCAAACATGATGGAATATAGGGTAGAAATTGCATTATGGGCAATTTCAGGGATTATTCCCTTTTTTATGTTAAACATTTGGACAAACAATAATCTTAATGAATCCATAAACATTAGTGATGTAATGCTTTCAAGGTATTTCTTATGTGCTTTTTTTGTAAGACAGTTTTCTGTGGTTTGGGTTGTATTTAGTTTTGAAGAGGATTCTCTTATGGGGAAAGTATCTCCATATTTAATACAACCTTTAAATCCATTTTTCAGATATTTTGCACAACATCTTGCTGAACAAATAACAAGATTTCCTTTCGCACTAATAATCGCATTTTTCTTTTTTATTTTTAATCCAGAAAGTTTATGGATACCAAATTTAGGTATTTTACTCTTATCAATAGTATCTACTTTCTTATCCTTCTTGATGCAATTTTTAATTCAGTCAATAGTTGCATGTCTATGTTTCTGGACAGAGAAGGCATCATCGATTGAAAGATTGTTATTTATTCCAACTTTATTTCTCTCAGGTCTTTTAGCACCAGTAGTCTCATTCCCGGCATATGTTAAATCTTGGATTTATTTGACTCCTTTTCCATATCTAATTGATTTCCCTGCGAACTTACTGTCAGGTAATGAAACAAATATTAGTGGAGGCTTAAGTATGCAAATTCTATGGATTTTTTTACTTTTCCCATTATTTAAGAAAATCTGGTCTGAGGGAACAAAAAAATATACAGCAATGGGGTCATGAATTTAAGAAAATATTTAAAAGTTTATAAAAAATTCTTACATACTTCTTTAGCTTCTGAATTGGAGTATAAGACAAATATATTAGTTGATTTAATTACTGCAATTTTAAGTTTAGTAGGTAGTATTTTTCTATTATCTATTTTCTTTCAAAATAAAGGATATATTGGAGGATGGAAATTTGAACAGGCACTAATAATCCAAGCTATTTATACAATTTTGAATGGAATAACAAATACATGGTTCAATCCTAATCTTACAGAAATAGTTAAACATATAAGAGAAGGAACATTAGACTTCGTACTTTTAAAACCTATTGATAGTCAATTTTTTATTTCATTAAAAAAAATAAATCCATCTGGATTTTTAGAAATTATTCTTGGATTTTTCTTGTTGCTCTTCTGCATAAAAATAAATCAAATAAATTTAAGTTTAAGTTTTCTAAGCCTATCCTTTATTACGATAAGCTGTTCGATTTGTATTTTATATAGCCTATGGTTTTTTATATCAACTACTACTATTTGGTTTGTTAAGACTTGGAATGCAATAGAAGTATTAAGATCATTTCTTTATATTGGAAGATTTCCTCTAAATTCATTTTCATTTTCCTTAAGAGTTTTTTTTAGTATTTTCATTCCTATTGCTTTTATAACTACAATTCCTTCTGAAGTTTTTCTAGGACTTTCTCAATTGTGGAAAATATTGCTTGAAGTTATTGTTGCTTCAGTATTTCTTATAACTTCAAGAAAGTTCTGGTTATTTGCATTAAAGTTCTATTCATCAGCATCTAGCTAACTATTATTTAATAACCTCCCTGCAAAATTCCCAAATTTGTTGTTTACTTTTCAGCTTAGAAAGCTTAGATAATTTCTTAAAATGAGGTTTAGATTTTTCCACAGATAAAAGCCTACAGTTGTATTCGATTTTATGATTTCTAGATATGATTCCTAATTTGAGTGCAACATCACAAAGGATTATTATTAAAGCGATAAAAAAAACTATACCGAAGAATTTTGAAATTGATTTTGAATAATTTTCATTTTCAGTTTTTAATTCAAACTTCATTACTTAACAATATGCTGAGGGCACTTAATTGCCGCAATAGCAACAGCCGTAACTTTAAAATTTTCTGACTTCTCAATAACCTTTTTAACCTCTAATGGTCCAAATTTATTACTTGCATCACTGTAGGAAAGAAGTAAAGATTTATAGTTGTCATGACCTAGATTTCTATACTCACAGAAATTATCCCCAACATAATTTAAAAGAGTTAGTAAAGTTAATTCAATCATTAAAGCTTTTTACTAGCAAACTTCTTACGAATGATACTGTGCATGACATTTTTAACAAGTAAAATTACCCAAAAACATTTAAAATCATAAGATAGGATTTTTGCATATAAACTTAAAAATTACAAAATATTTTTTAGAATTTTTAAATTTAGGTATAAAAAATTATTAAACCACTACCTGTAGTGTATGGGAAAGCCATTATTTGCGCTATGGATAGGGGGTTGCATTTTTTAAGAAATTGGTTTAAAAATAAGATTCCCCATCACCCGGCCCCACATATGTGAGGCCTTTTTTTATGTTTTTAAATAAGTTCTAAAAGTATTATTAAAACGAGTAATTCATTAACCCCTTTTGATAACGAATAAAGATAATAATTAATTTATCTTATAATTCATAATCCTGCTTTAAAATTTTTTACCAAAATGTCCTGCTATCATGCAATAATTTTATAAAAAAGTTTTTATGGATTTAATTAATAAGCTAATACCAACCAAAATACAAACTGTTATAAAAGTTTTCTTAATAAGAAAATTCCCATTTAATTTTGACAAGTGAGCTCCGAAAAATCCTCCTGTAAAGGAACCAATTATCAAAACAATCAATAAATTAAATGGAACCGATCCTATTCTTGCCAAAAATACTGCTCCGACAAAATTCCAAAAAATCCCAACAGTAAAAAATGTCATACTTATGGCTCGAAGAAAATCCATTTCAAAAGTTTTAATTAATAGTATTGTTACAAGCAATCCTGTTCCAGAAGAAATAGAACCATTTAATATACCTATAAGAAAAATAAATATGAAGAATTTAATTTTATGAACAAAATTAAGCTTTTTATTACCAGACGATAAACCTAAATCTGGTTTAAGGAATGAGTAAAAAGCTAACAATATGGATATTATTCCTAAAATTAAGTACAAATACTTTTCTGATATATATTCAACTACAGAAGCCCCCAAAATTACTCCTGGTAATCCATAAATTAAAATTTGCCAAGCAACACTTATATCTTTACCTAAAGATTCGTAATTTCTTAAAGAACCACCTATTCCAAGTGCTACCGTTGCTAATTTATGACTAGCCAGAGCCTGATAATAAGGAACTCCAGACAAAATCAATGCAGGCAATTGTAATAATCCTGCTCCTCCTCCAGAAATGGCTGAGAACGTGTTAGAAAAAAACGATATCAAAAAGATATAAGTACTTTTAAATAAAGAATGATCAAAATTTCCTAGTAATTTTGTTAATAAATAAAGCATTAAATATAAATTGCCCCTTTATTAATTAGTGAAAATTATTCTTATCATAAAAAACATTTGCCTTAAGAAGTCTTATCTTTATCAATCATACTTAAAAAAAAACTGTTATTATCAAAAAAATCATCAAGAAATTTATGCATAGACAAGATGCAATTTACCTTGATCAGTTTTGTCCCAAGACAAGTAATAAAAATTGGAGAGAGTCACTAAATAAACTTACTAATTATAAATGTATTTATTGCGGTAAACCCTCAGAATCACTCGACCACCTTCACCCAATGTCAAAAGGGGGGATTAACATTACAAGTAATTGCGTACCATGTTGTTTGTCATGTAATGGGAAGAAATCAGATTCAGAAGTTCTCAGTTGGTACAGAAAACAAAATTTTTATGATCCTCGAAGAGCTATGGCGATACGAGCATGGTTTAATGATGATTTAAAACTAGCGTCAGTTCTTTTAAACTACTTAAATTAAATAATGAATGATAAATTGATTGAGATTCGAAACAATATTTTTTTATATCCTTAAATAAGATCCTTTATTTTAGTAAGCAATATTTTTTATTAAATTATTCTTATTCTTTCTGAATTTATATTATTTTTCTTAAAAATCGAGATATTAGAATAATCATCTTTCCATATTATTGGCGAATCTATAACCTTTCTCTCTGGAGACTTTACTGAAAAAATTAATCCAAATACAAAAAGAATAGTAATCAAAATTATAGTCAATACTAATTTGTCTGAAATATTATTCATTAACCTAATCTATCTTGAAAAATTTTTGTCAGGAGTAGTTTTCTCGTAAATTTCTAGAAAATATGATTTAAAATAATCAACCCCCTCTTTTCCAATTAATCCAAACGACCATCCACAATCATTTACTACTTGCAATGAAATTTGGTTTGCAATGTCACTTTTCTCAATCCATTTTTTCTGAGGATTATAAGAGAAAGATATAATGTTTTCAGTTTTTACAATGGCTGATTTCATTGCTTCATCTTTAGAAAGACCATTTTGGATAGCATTGCAATATTTCTTAGAGAAATTATTAGAGATCCTATTTTGCAGCAAACTAACACTAGGATCGGAAGTATCAAAGGCCAAACCTATTGCAGGTTTTAATTGAAAAATTATAAATAAAAGTAAGACAAAAAATAATTTTAACAACAGCTATTAATCAAAAGTTTATAAATAATATAATAGTATTTTAAAATTGTCTTTTCAATTAAATCTGATAATTATTAAAAGCAAATTAAATTTCAATTTATTAATAATTAAAAGTATTGCGATAAGTTCAGTAATAATAGTCAGAGGTTTATTTGACTACAAATATGTACGATTCATTGATGACATTGCTATTTTTTCCTGATTGGACAAATGGATTACCTTCAGATTTCTTAATTCTTCATTTTTTTGTAGGAGCTGTAATTTTCCCATTCAACATGATTCATGCTAAAGCAAGAAAAATTGATAGTCAAAACCCACAGGAAGCCGCTAATGGGTATAAAAATTCTGACAATACAACTTTTTTTGGATACGAGGAAATCAATTAGATTTCCATAAAATTTATTTAAGGAATTAGTTTATTGATGATAATTTCCCTAAATACAGCTTTAGATCTTAAAATATTGAGTCCAAGTGAACCTATAGGAATATTCATAATTTTTATAGGATTAATATTCACTGGCATGATTTTCTACATTATTTATGCTGTAAGTACTAATAAAGAATCCTTAGAAGACAAAAAAATAAGAACTAAAAAGGAGTACTTGCAAAAGGAAAAAATAGAAAAATTATTTCCTAAGAAAAAATAAATTTAATTGCTTTATTACTATAAAGATATTTATTTATATTATTTATTATTAAATCAGTGGGATCTAAAAACATTAGCTTTAGTTCTCTTAAATCAAACATTTTCTAAAAATTAAACTATAACAATAAAATTTTATTTTCAAGGACTTCATATTGTTAATTGAACCGCTTAATTATTTTCATATCAAGCAAAAAATGTTAAAAATGGAAAAATAATTTGAAATCTTGGAGAATTCACCTCAATATCTATTTCTTGCTAGTGGATTAAAAAATGGAGAAGGATTTTGGATGGTGGGAATCAAAAATTGTGATGAAAATATTCTTGAGGATAAAAACCTTTTAGATTGCCATAGAAAAGAATTAATAGGAAATGAATCAGCAAAAGAAATTCTTTTAGCTATTAATTTAAACATAAATAATTTATTAAATGAACTAAACGATAGAAATTATTTACTTGAGAGACCTCCAATGGGGATTCCATTTGATATCCCTTTAGAAATCTTGGAGAATATTTTTGATTTTTGGTTAGATATTTATAAAAATCATGAAGCCTGGGAAGCTTGTTTAGGACTTCTTAAAGTTAGAAAAAGGATTCCCCTAACACAACTAATTGAAAGTGAAAGTTTAAAGGGAAACTCTAAAAAATGGGCTATAAAAATTGAAACTTTACATACTTATGTTCCTTCTTCACTTAAAAATGAAAAATTAAATGACCCCATGTGGGAATAATTTTATCTTTAAATACTAAAAATATTTACTTCGTTGGATATTTAAGTAAAAATAAAATAACTTATAATTTTAAAATGAATAAAAAATATTCTTTTAGTGTCGATCAAATGAACGGGATAGTTGAGGATACATACGCCAAGATAATAAATGAATGTGAAAATTTAAAAAAAAATACTAATTGTCCAAATGAGCAAGTAGTAGCACTTTTAAGTGTAATTGCTTCAAATTACGCTACTACAACAGAAAAAAACGAAAACTAAAATGATAAGTTATTTTACTTGGAGCGAATTTGATAAGAGTGTAGAACAAATAGCTAATAAATGTAGGTTTAAGGAATTTTCTGGAATATATGGAGTTCCTCGTGGTGGATTATGTCTTGCTGTAGCACTAAGCCATAAATTAAAAATTGAATTAATTTCAGAACCAATAAAAAATTCAATAATAGTAGATGATGTTTATGAAACTGGCATTACTCTAAAGACTTTCAAGGATATTGAAGGAGCAACTTTTTTTGTATTATTTAGTAAAATCAAACCTACATGGTGGAATACAGTACATGTAACAAAAAAAAATCAATGGATTGTTTTCCCATGGGAAAATACTTTAAATTCAAAAATTGATCGCAAAGAGTACATCAAAAAAAGAGGTTTAAATTGAGAAAGAAATTATATTTAGCAAATCCATATGGATTTTCAAAACAAACTAAAACTCTCTTACATGAATTTATCCAAATCTTCAATGATTTAAATATAGAAGTATTTGAACCTTTTGAGAGAGCAACACCATTAATACAAAAAGAAAGTCAATGGGCGTATGAAGTTGCTAGTAGTAATTTCCATGATTTAAAAGAATGTGATTGTATTTTTGCGATTGTTAATGGAAATCCTCCAGATGAAGGAGTAATGATTGAATTGGGTATCGCAATTGCTTTAAAAAAGGAAATCTTTTTGTTCAGAGATGATTTTAGAAAATGTTCTGATAGCGATCAATACCCATTAAATCTAATGTTATTTCTTGGCCTACCTAAAGATAATTGGGAAAGATACTATTTTGAATCATTACAAGATATAAAAAGTAATAAAAAAAGATTTATTGAGTGGGCAAAAAATAAGCCAAATTAAACTTCAATATACAGTTAGAGGTTTTAAGTTTAAATGTATCTGTTAAGGTGCTAGAATATAATTTATTTAGAAAATTTTGACACAAGTTACAGTTGGAGAGAACGAGGGTATTGAGTCTGCCCTTAGAAGATTTAAGAGACAAGTATCTAAGTCTGGAATCTTTGCAGATTTAAAAAGACTTAGACATCACGAAACACCTATTGAAAAATATAAAAGAAAATTGCAACAGAGAAGAAAAGCAAGAAGAAGATAATCTGCTATAGCTTATAAAGTTTCTATATATATTTAATAAAATGATTATTTTTTAGAGAAGCGTTAAAAATAAAATTTTATCTACTTAAGCTTTTTAAGCTTTTTAACTAGATTTATTCCAACTCCTGATACAGCAAGAAGATCTTTTTCATCAGCAGCAATAACTGCTTTTGTTGTTTTAAATCCAGCCTCATACAAAGCTTTTGCGCTTTTTGCTCCAACTCCAGGAAGTGTAGTCAAAGTTTCAATATTTTTTTTAGAATTTACTGCTTTGGTTTTTGTTTTTGTTTTTGTTTTTGTTTTTGTTTTTGTTTTCGCAGACTTTGCTGCTTTTTTTTCTTTTTTTAAAGGAGTTTCAGGAGTTACTGCACTTTTAAATAAAATTGATTTTAGTTTGCTGAGAAATTTAGAAATCATTGCAATATATAAGTAATAAAATTAGCTCTACAATTTAATATTATCAAATTCCAGAGGAATTAATAACAAGACAATAGCTAGTTTAATAGAAATAATTTATTTACAATTATATAAAGACACACATTTAATATTTATGCAAGCTTAAGCGCCATTGCAAGGTATTATAAATTATTTTAAAAACTAAAAAAAAGATAAAATGTATTTTCAAAATTTAAAGGTATTTATTAATAGTAAAGTTAAAATCTTATTAAAGAACAGATCATAAAAATGAAGCTTATTTTTATAAGTGGACCTTCTGGAAGCGGGAAAACAACTTTATCAAATCAAATTATAAAAAATTATAAAAATGGTATTGTGTTAAGTACCGACAATTACTATAAGACAGGGTTAATAAGTAAATTACTACCAAAATTTGTAGAAGGTTTTTTTGATAGAAGTATTAGTTTTAATAACAAACTATTCAAAAAAGATTTTGATTTTATTTATAAGAATGGAATTTCAATCTATGATCGTTATTATAATTTCGAAAAGAAAACAATTCAAAATAACTTAAAAGAAACAAATAATATTAGTTTTTTAATTGTTGAGGGTATATTTGCTAAAGAATTCTCAAACTCTTTAAATAATAAGGATTATATTTTTTTTGAAATAAAAACTAAAAAAAATGTGTGCATGAAAAGAGTTCTCCAACGAGATATAAAAGAAAGGGGGAAGGATAAGAAACAAGCGGAGAATGATTTCTTAAAGTCATGGAGCATTTATTACAAAAAATACAAACCTGATATCATAAAAAATAATACAAATAAATTCATTATTGAAAAAAACACTGATATAGATAACATTCTGAAAATTTTATTTAATTAAGTCTTTAATTTTTTTCTCTAATATTAAAGCACTTAAAATTGAGCCTTCAATTCTGCCAAATCCATCTCCTTCAAACCAGTCTCCGCAAAATCCAATTCTATATTTTCTACTAAATTGTAAAGATAATGGTACGGCAATACCAGAAGGCTGTGAAGCTCTCCATTTCATAATAGATATTTTTGCATCAAAAGTTAATTTATGTACTACAGAATTCTTTTCAAACAGTTTATTGAAATTTTTAATTATTTTTTGTTTAAAAACGTTTTCATCTTTTGCACTTATATAAGAATTAATTAACTCTGCGTTTTTTGTATGTACTACAATCCCTAATTTATTATTATCTTGCATCTGAAAGATAATTCTTTCAAATCTATATTTTTTTTCTAAATTATTTTTTAAATAAAAATACCTTTGTTTTTTAGAATAATAATCTTTATAACTATAGTTTTCATTTGTATAAATTAAAAAAGTTAACCTGGGAATAAATGTTTGTTCTTCTAAAAATTTTAATAATAAATCTATTTTTTTATCACTATTAATAGGAATAGCTTTTCTCAATGGAATTTGATTTACGTTTAATATTTTTAAAGACCTCTTATGTAACAACAAATTAGTTGAACAAATTAGATATTTAGTCTTGAATTTATCGCCATTTTTTGATGTTAGTAACCATTCCTTATCATTAAACTTCATATCAACTATTAAAGTTTCAAAGAAAAAATCAATTTTCTCTATTAAATTATTTGACTCTATAATCTTTTTTGATAATTCACTCATGGAATCTAAAGATAGATAATTAACCCCGGAAGAAAATTCCGATTTTTTTGTGGTTTCTAAATTAGAATCTTCATTTAGAAAAAATATTTCTGAGTCGTCAATTTTTATATATTTATTTTCCAATAATTCATCAATATATCTTTTTAATAGAAGATTTTTTTTACTGTTAGATATATTAAAGTTTGGAGAACCATGGTTTAGTTTCCATCCTTTATATTTTTTGCTTATTCTTGTACTTGATCTCCCTCCAAGTCCACGACCAATTTCAATTAATCCAACTTTATTTTTAATATTATTTTTCAGATACTTCGAAGCGAAAACACACGCAGATATACCTCCACCTATCACTAATAAGTCATATGTAACATTACTTTTCATAGGTTTAATATTTACAGAAATTATCTTTCATTTTCTAAAAAATTATAAACACAATCGAGTTTCTTTGATGATGAAAAATCAGATTCAATTACAGGAGTAATATTATTATTTTTATAAAAACCAACTAAATCATTTGTAAAATCAAAAAAATTATCTAAGGCAAATAAAAACTTTTCTGATATGTATACCTCTTTCCAAGGACGAAATTTAAACCGTGCTATAAATTCTTTAGAAGGAATAAATAAACTTCCAAATAAATTTAATTTTTCATCTTTTGTTATTTTCTTGAGATAAGTCAATTCATTCTGAAGAACTTTAATATCTGTGCCATATTGAAACCAAATTGAATTTATTAATCCAGTAGAAATTTTTCTTTCGAACCTTTCTCTTTCTGAAGAAATATTAAAATATTTTTTCAAGTATGGATTGTAAGCTATACCTAATTTAACTTTTATATTTTTTTCTTTTTTTAAACAAGCTAATACATCAACTGAGTCAAAGTTTTTTTTCTTATTTGATCCCGACACAAGCAAAATTTCATAATTTCTATTAATTATGGAATTTTTAACAAAATCTAAAAAAATTTTATATGACTGATCTTTATTTTTTGAATATTGATGATAAAGACTATAGTGATAAGTCACATTAAATTCATTGAAATTTTTAGATATATACTTAATAGTTGAATTAAATAATTCCTTCTTAATAAGTCCTTTACATGGAATATTGATATTTTTAATGTTATTTAATTTGCAGAAATTAAGTTTATTTTCTAACTGAGAAATATTTTTAAAAGACAATTCAAATCTTGTATTATTGTTCATTATTCAGTATTCAAATTTCATCCTGTAACATATTAACGAAAACACGCATCAGCTACGATTCTTATTTTTGAAGACGTCTTTTTATTCTTACCTTTTAGCAAATAACTTGGGGAAATCTCCAATGCAGTTTTAAAAGAAATTTTATTTTCTGCGGATTTTGCAATAATTTCTTTAAAACAAATCCAATTCCCCGGTTTTAATATACCAGGCCATGATATATAAAGACCTGCAAAAATCCCTAAAAATATAAACAAAAATAATCTCAGGAAAGTAACTCTAATTTTACTAATTAACATAAATAAAAAACAAAGGATAAATTGTATATGAAAATAATTTATAAATTATTTCCTTTATTCTTATCGTAGATATTTATTCATGAAAGATTTTCATGAACTCGAGAGGTTAGAATATCAAAAAAAAGTATTATTTAAGAATATGGCAAGCCAAAATTATCTAATTGCAATTGCATTAATAGAGCAAAACCTCGTAAGAGCTATGCCTCTTGGAGGGAAAGAAATTAAAGATAATTTAGAGGATCAAGAAAATTTCAAGAAACTTGGAGAAGAGGTTATTTTAAATCTTCTACTTAGAGTTTTTCAAAGGAGTGACGAAGGTGCATTGAAAAGGGTCTCTGAAGATAGAGGATTACTCTTAGTTCATATGCATCCAAAAAGAATGCAGAAAGAGCTTCCATTCATTAAATCAGAATGGATAAGAGACGGAGACACACAACAATTTCTAAAATACCTTGGCAATCTGTCCAAAGAAGTATGGACTGCATCTTTTGTAAAATACAAAGGAATAGAATTTGCTTCAATCTCAAAAAATGAAGATATCTAAGATATATATTTTAGATATCTTCTTTTTATATGATTTCTTTCTTTAAAGTATCAATTCCCTTATAAACTCTAAAACAATTTTTACCATTACCAAAATCTATTGAGTAATATTCAATATTATTTTTGACGTGCAAAGCACAATTGCCCTCAATACAAATACAAGATTTAATAATTTCTCTATTTATAACATCATTAACATAAGGTTCCCTCTCTTTTTCTTCATCAAAATGCGGGCACGCAATGCCTTCAACTATTCCTAAGCAATCTATTATGGCTAATTCTTCAGCATAAGAATCAGTAATACCTTTATCAAACCAACAAATAGCCCCAGCACTTACCCCGCTCATTACAATTCCTTGTTCATAAGCATTTCGCAAAATTTCATATAAATTCCATTCTTTCCAGACAGCTAACATACTTTTTGTATTTCCTCCTCCAACATAAATGATGTCTTGCATTAAAACTTTATCTTTTAAGTTTTCTGTTCTAGAAAAAAAATCAATATGACTTGTTATGCAATCAAGTTTGGAAAATGCTCTATAAAAATTTAGTTTGTACAAACTATTATCACCGGATGCTGTTGGAATAAAGCAAATTTTAGGTCTTTTCTTATTTGTTAATGAAATTATATATTTTTCAATTTCAAGAGAGCCTAAAGAACGTCCAAACCCTCCTCCACCAATTGCGACTATATTTTTATTATGCATATTAAATAAAAGATTTGTTTATGAATTTAAGACAAATTACCATTAAAGATCAACTGGAATTAAAGAAGGTTTATTTTGATTCAATTCAATCATTGGATGAAAAAATATATAGTCAAGAACAAAAAAGGGCATGGTCAAGCCAAGCTTGGGACAATCCAAATTTTGATAAGTCAATAACTCAAGGAAAAGGATGGCTTCTGACTGAACAGGGAATAATTATTGCTTTTGCTACAAGATATCCCAACAATAGAATTGCGTTGTTTTACTGTAAAGGTAAATTTCAGAGAAGGGGCTACGGTTCTAAATTACTTCATAAATTAGAAGATGAAGCAAAGAAAGAAGGTCTAGATACACTTTCAACTGAAGCAAGCTTGATAAGTTATGAATTATTCCTTAAAAATCAATGGGAAATCATACGTAAAGAAAAAGTAATTATCAATAACATTTTTTTTGAAAGATATAAAATGTCTAAAAAAGTTAAAATCAATTAATTAATAATGCCTAACAAAAGCAAGAAAATAATCCTAATTCAAAGAATAATAATTTGGACTTTTTACTTTTTTTCAGGATTTATACTTTACTCCAACAAAGGAGTTTTACCTCCTACTTTAATTACTTTTTCAAGAATTATTTATCCATTGTCCATTTTCTGGCTTCAAATAAGAATTAAAAAAAGTACCAATTTTTTGTCTATCAATTCAAAAATGACAACATCGCAATTATGGTATAATCTATTACCCGTTTTTGCATCTCTTTTAACGGTAATTTTATCTCTTACAAATACTTTTTTGTATATCCTTGAAAAAATAATTAACTCTTAAATTTAATTAATTATTTATTTTTTGATTGCATTTGTATTCCCTCATAAAAACATAATGTAAAGATATTTGTCTTTTACTTAAATTTGTTTAAATTTAAAATAGTAATCAATATTAATAATGAAAAATATTTCATTAAAGAGAAATATTAATTTTGATAATAATGGAAAAGAAAGAAACGATTATGAATTATTCTCTTTAAAAATCACAGATAGTTTATATAAAAGAGATATTGGAAAATTTTTAGAGACCCTTTCTTCTCATTTTATTTAGAGTCATATATTTTTCTGATCTTCAAATTCAAACACTCTTATAAATAAATAAGTTTTTGATGGATAATAAGTAAATATTTAAGAATACTCCTATGCAATTGTTTCTTGCTGACTGCCAATTCCCAGATATAGAGAATCAAATAAAAGCTTATCAATTATTTGTGGAGGCCTGGGAAAACGGTGAAATTGCGAAATCAGATAAAACAGACAATTTTGAGATGCTATTTAGAGTTCATGCTCCAGGAGAAGGCAGGGTAGTTTGTTTATGTAAAGCAAATAGTGATAAAGAAATTTTTGCGCATTTTGCTCCATGGAGAGCTAAATTTGGCATTCATATGGAATTTACACCTGTAATAAGCTGTCAAAATATTGTTGACTACCATAAAGATTTATTTAAAACTTTAGGTTAATTAGCTTAGATTTCAAGTTTACCGTGATTAAACCTTTACCTAATCTTCTTTCCAAAAGAAATAGAAACTTAGTAACTTCAAAAAAAACCCCCAATGAAGAAGAAAACGTTAAATCTAAACCATTAATAATATTTGGTTTTGTCCTTTCATTAACTTCCATATTTTTACTTTTATTCACTATAAATAATAAATTCGGATGATATATGAGTAATTAGAACTATTACTTGGGAGCAAATATGTTCTATTATAAATCTAAAAACAACAGACTATATGGCATTTAACGAAGGGGGGATGGCATCGGGCCTTCTTATAATCGCAGTATCAATAGTTTTTGCTGCTGGTTTTGGGTTCTTAGTATTACATTTTGTCCCTGGAACTCCATTTTAGGATATTCAACTATATTTAATTTACGTTATATCTTAAACATTAACAGTTTCTAAATCCTGCATTTGATTATCATCAGGATTAGATTTCTTCTTTAATCGATAGGCATAAACTAAAGATCCTAAAGTTATGGTACTAGAGGCAAAAATTCCTGATATGAGTATCAAGGCAAAAAGAGCTCCTATTAGTCCACCCTTCAATCTAAGTAAACTTGATTTAATTAAAAGTATTGATAATAAAAAAATAGTGGCTTTTAGAGAAGAGATTTTCAAAAAAGTAATTGGGTAAAAAGGATTCAACAACATTTCTTTGAGAGAATATGATTTAATGCGATTCTAAAAATAATTTTAAAAAAACGCATAAAAAAAGACTCAAATGAGTCTTTTAAAACCTATATAAATTTGATTATTTATGCATCAGGATCAAAATTCTTTAGGTTTGGGCCAGCAACAAGACCAACAAGACCAAAAAGGACTAATGAACCAATGCCAAAGCCTGCTGCCCAAGGATTGAATCCACCTAAAGCAAAAGAAGCTAATAAATTCATGATTTTAAAACATAATATCTTCGAGTAAGCATACAGATTTTTATGAAAAATATACCTATATTGAGACATTTCTTCGTAATTATGAGAATCTTTTAACTAATCCCTTTAAAAGAATTCCTCAAAATTTTTATTTTTTGTTTTATTATTGAGGGAATACTTTTTTTATTGGCGTACTTTAAGACGAATAAAAACTTTTTCTTATGACTTCAAACTATACCTTTATTTATGATGGAGAATGCCCATTCTGCAATCATTTTGCTGAGCTCCTAGAAATCAAAAGCAAGATAACTAATATAAAAATTCTTGATGGTCGTAAAAATTTAATTTTAATTAAATCTCTCTTAGATAAAGGTTATGACCTAGATAAAGGGGCTATTCTCCTCAAAGATGAAGACATCTTTCATGGGGCAGATGCAATTAATACTATTTGCAAACAGATAAATAATCCCTCTAGTGCTTTACTTTTGCTACTTTCTAGAGTGTTTAAATCAAATAAACGAACAAATATGATATTTCCTTTACTAATCAGAGCAAGAAGATTCGCTTTGATATCAAAAGGCATATCAATATCTGTGGTTTAAAAATAAAAACTTTCTAAATTTTAAATAACATATTTATAAGCTTCTGTATCAATAAATGATAATTGATTATTTCTTAGCTAGAACTAGTAAGTAATAACAAGTACTAAATGATAGAAAACTTCAATCCCTTTATTTCATTGGGGGGTGATAACCAAAAAGTAAATCAGATGGCTGAAGCAGCACTTGAAATGAATTTAACTTGCAATGATTTAAAAAAGGATTTGAATTTAACCGATGGAGATGTTGTGGATATGTTACAACTAGTCATGGATAGGTTCAAAAATAGTAATTAAGTTTATTTTTATATCTATTAATCGCTATATATCTAACACTTTTTAATGAAAACATTACAAATTGAGTTTTCGAAATATGAATTAGTTAACTTTTTATGGCCTGAACTAATAGAAGACTACGGATTTGATAAAGCCAGAAAAATAGTTTCTCAAGCTATTGACTTACAAAAAATGAATGGGACTAAAAATAGCACCATGCCAATCATATTTTCAGGAACAGGAGGATTAGCTCTAATACCAATACAAATGCTAGAAAAAGAAAACTTTGAGATTAGTTATAAAGATAATCAAGTTTTAATATTTAATTTAAAAAGAAAGTCATTTCAAATCTTAAATGAAGCAAACTAATCTAAATTAGTAATTTCTCGATAAAGCTAAAATTACCTTATAGTCTTATAAAACAATTAATTGATAATGACTTTTGAAGCTACCTACCTTGGTTCAAATGGTTGGCTTATAAAATTTAAAAAAACCAATTTAATTATTGATCCTTGGCTCAAAGGAGATTTAATATTCCCTCCAGGTGAGTGGTTTTTTAAAGGATCATTAGAAGAAGAAATTGCAATAGATAAAAAAATAGATATTATTTTGTTAACCCAAGGATTACCTGATCACTGTCATGTTCCAACATTAAAAATGTTCAGAAAGGATATACCTATAATTTGCACTAAAAGTGCTGTTGAAACATTAAAAAAAATTGGTTTTAGTTCAATTAAAGTGCTTAAGCCAAATGAAAAGACAAACTATTTAAATTTAAGTTTTGAAGCTACTGCTGGGGCTCCAGTTCCACAAATAGAAAACGGATATATTGTTAAAGACGATAAAGATAACGGGTTCTATATAGAACCCCATGGATATCTTGATGAAAATTTAAACAAGCAAAGTCTTGATGCAGTCATTACTCCTACAAAAAATTTGGATTTACCCCTATTAGGTTCTTTTGTAAAAGGTGCTGATGTAATCCCTAAATTAATTAACAAATTCAATCCAAAATATATACTTTCAAGCACCATAGGGGGAGATGCAAAATATTCAGGTTTTTTAAATAATTTTATTTCAGTTCAGGATTATGAAGAAGAATTAAATTGTAATCTTGTAAATCTAAAAAGTATGCAATCTATTATGATTTAAATCGATCCAAAAAGATCTTTAACTAAGTCATTTTGCTTGAAAGTAAATCTACTTTGAAAGGAGCTCAAAAATTAATTCATTTTTTATTACCTCAATACTTTTATTAGCTTTAAATAGTAGCTATGTATGTGAGAATACAAAGCTTAATCTTGTGATTAGAAATAATATTAATGGTGACTTTTCCATAGTAGAAGAGATATCTGAGTTAAAGCCAGGAGCATTTATAAATATTGATTGGAATAAAAAAAAGCTTATGCTTCCATTTTCTCTAAGAAAAGATTATATTTCTTTTACAGATAACAAATGGGACTGGAGGTACCAATTTAATAAGGACGGATTGCCTGATATTAATAATCCTTCCTTATACGAATTACTTCCTTCAGGAAAAATTAAATCACATTACTGTCAATCAGAAGATAAAAATTCTAACTTATAATTTCTAAATAAATATTCTAGATTTTTAACTTCTGAACTTCTTTATAAAGATGAATAATCCAATAAACCAAAAAAGTATTTCAAGATATGTAAAACTTAAAGATTACAAAGTTTTTGATTATGAAATTCCAGAAATCTTTTTGGACTTCGTAATTAAGAAAAATGCTGTCAATGTTACGACCAAACTAAAATTGGTAAAAAAAAATAAGAATACCAGAAATCTAATTCTTGATGGTACGAATATATTAATAAAAAAAATATTTATAGATGACTCATTACTAGAAGAGAAATACTACAAACAGCAAAAAAATAACTTAAAAATTAAAAATATTAATAAAGATAATTTTTTTTTAAAAATAGAAGGAATAATTAAACCAAAGGAAAATACATCCCTTTTAGGAATGTATGAGAGTAATGGGATTATAACTACGCAATGCGAGGCAGAGGGATTTAGAAGAATAAGTTTTCACTCTGATAGGCCTGATATTCTAAGCAAATACACTGTGAGAATTGAGGCCGACAAGAATGATTATCCCGTTTTACTTTCAAATGGTAACATCGTAAAAGAAAATGATCTTATAAATAATCGACATGAAATAATTTGGGAAGACCCATATCCAAAACCCTCATATCTATTTGCATTGGTAGCGGGCAAACTTAATTGCGTAAAGGATTATTTCATAACAAAATCGAATAAAAAAGTAAAACTAAATATTTATGTTGAGTATGGCGATGAAGAATATGTTCAACATGCAATAAGTTCCTTACAGAAATCTATGAAGTGGGACGAGGATAAATATAACCTTGAATACGATTTGTCATTGTTCAATATTGTTGCAGTCAGGCACTTTAATATGGGAGCAATGGAAAATAAAAGTCTCAATATTTTCAACTCAAAACTAATACTCGCTAATTCTGAAACAACAACTGATGAAGAATTAGAGAGAATAGAGGGTGTGATCGCCCATGAATACTTCCATAATTGGACGGGGAATAGAGTGACTTGTAGGGATTGGTTTCAACTATCTCTAAAAGAGGGTTTAACAGTATTCAGAGATCAACAATTCACTGCTGATGTTCATAATCGTGAAATAAAAAGACTTGATGATGCGAAATTTCTTAAAAGAAATCAATTTAGAGAGGATTCTGGTCCAACATCACATCCTGTAATGCCTGAAAAATATCAAGAAATAGACAATTTCTATACGACCACGATTTACGAGAAAGGTGCAGAAATAATTAGAATGCTTAATAAGCTTGTAAAAGATGAAAATTTCTATAAAGGCTTTAGTAATTACATCTCAACATATGATGGTAAGGCGGCGACAATAGACCAATTTATCGATAAAATTTTAGAGCAAAATAAGGAAATCGATCCTGAAAAGTTTAAAATCTGGTACAAGCAAAATGGGACACCAAAAATTAAATTCAAGAGAATCTGGGATCAAACAGGTGGAAAACTCACAATTGAAGCCTCACAAAGTAATCCAATAAAGAAAAACCCATATAATATATTACCTCTAATAATTCCTATAAATCTGGCTATATTTTGCAGTGATAATAAAACGATAGAAAAAACAGTTGTTTTAAAAACAAAAAAACAAGAATTTATTTTCAATAATATAAGATCTTACCTCCAAATTCCTTTAGTAACATATTTTCGTGAATTATCTTCACCTGTTGAGTGGGAATCAGACACTACCTTGGATGAAAAATTTTTAATATTAAAATATGAAAAAGATTTTTTTACACTATCAAATACTGTAAAAGAATTTTATAAAAAAATTATTTTATGCAGATTAGATGAAAAACCAAATCATAAAATTGAAAATAAATTAATAGGCACCTTAATATCATTTATAAAAAATAAAGCTATTAATTTATCTCTTTTGTCAGAATTACTAAGTATTCCGACATTTGCTGAAATTGAATCGGAAATAGAAAATATAGACCCTTTAAAGATATATAAAACTATTGACGAATTAAATTATTTATTTGGTACCAAATTAAAAGAAGAATTAAATTTTAAGCTCCAAGATATAGAGAAAAATCTAGATAAAGTTTGGCCAGCAGGTAAAAATGAAAGAAAACTAATCGAAACTATTTGGAAACTACTCTTACACAGTGATCATGGGGAAATTAAAGGCAAAATAATTAATTATGTAGATAGTAATTCGATGACGTTAGCAAAAGCTGCAATGAATTCTTTCAGTAGAATTGATTGTCTTGAAAGAAAAATTATTTCAAATATATTCTTCAATAAATGGAAAAATAATAGTGTCGTTTTGGATAGTTGGTTCTCATTTAATGCATCTATAGAAATTGATGGAAAAACAAGCAGCATTGAGAAATTATTTGAAAATAAGTTTTTTGATTCAAAATCTCCAAACACTTTAAGAGCTATATTAAATACATTCGTAACAAGAAATAGTACTTTTCATGCAATTAATGGTTCTGGTTATAAATATATTGCAAAAAAGATAATTGAATTTGATAAATTAAATCCAATAGTAATTTCCCGTTTTGTAAAAGTATTTAGCAGATATAAATATTATTCAGAACCTTACAAAAGTAATATGATAGAAACAATAAAGCAGATTAAAAAAAATCAACTTTCAAAAAATACTAAAGAAGTATTAGATGCAATGATAGATTGATCTTTTGATGATATTTAACTAAACTTAATAATAACGATCGTAAATATTAATAATAAAATAAATACAATATACCTTTTAATTAAAATATAATCAAAAACATTTTTATTATTATCTTTATTCCATTTTTTATTTACGTATTCCTTAGTTATAAATTTATTAGGTCTACCACAATATAAACATGTTGGGGAAGTTTTTAAAATTAAATTTTTACATTGGGGGCACTTTTTTTTTTCCATAATTTAATCTTACTGAATAAAATTGAAATCAGAAACAATAAATAAAATAAGTAATTTAAATCTTATTTATTATATTTTGATTAATTAAATATCATTGCAAAAAAAAAATTGATTCTAACTATTTAAAAATTTTCAATATAATGAAAAATTAGTATTTGGTTTTAAATGTTTGCTATTGCGCTTGGAATGTCCCCAATCGAAAAAATCACTGTTGCAATATCTGCTTCAATTTTTATTATCGCCTTTACATGGGTCTCAATTAAGGGAGATTTAAGGAAACTTGCTAATGAACTTATTGAAGATAATGAAAATAATCAGGATAATTAAAAAAATCTTTTAACCTACTTTGCGTGTAAACTAGGATAATCAATAATATGCCTAATTTCTTTTAGAGAAGAACCATAGATTTTTTCACCATTTAAATGAACACCAATCCATTTTTCCTTCTGATTAATAAAATTATTTTTAGTAGTAACCCTCTTTAGATAATCTTTATTATCCCAATTTAAAGTTATATCCCAACCTTTATAATTTTCTATCATTATTAAATAAAGAACACACTTAAATAATACCCACAGAGTCACATAACAAAAACAAAGGAAATAAGTATTTTTTTCGTTATTTTTATTTAATATTTATGTAGTACTGACTTTTATATTAAGAGCAGCTTCATCTGCATTTTTTCTAGCCAAATTAATGTCAGAATTTGATGAGAGAACAACACCCATTCTTCTGCCTTTTCTCGAAACTGGTTTGCCAAATATGAGCACTTTGGTCTTTTCAAATTCTAATGCTTTATTAAGACCCTCATAAATAGGATTTAGATACTCTTGGTTAGAGAGTATAACTCTGGTTGCAGAGGGTTCTATAAGATCTATACGCGGTATTGGTAAATTTAAAAAAGCCCTTAAATGTAATTCAAATTCATTAATATTTTGACTAACTAATGTAACCATACCAGTGTCGTGTGGTCTTGGAGATAATTCTGAAAATATAACCTCACTTTCTTTTATAAAAAACTCTACCCCGTATAATCCAGCTCCATTAAGGTTATTTAATATTCTACTTGTCATTTTCTTAGCTTCAATAATTAAGGACTCCTTAATCTCTAAAGGTTGCCAACTACATTGATAGTCTCCATTAGATTGAAGATGGCCAATTGGTAAACAAAAAATATTTTCGCCATTTTCTTTTCTTACAGTAAGAAGAGTAAACTCAAAATCAAAATTAATAAATTCTTCAATAATTACACCTTTAACCTTTCCTCTTGAATTTGCTTGTGCCTGTTTCCAAGCATTTTGTAAATCATTTTTTGTTTCAACCAAACTCTGCCCTTTTCCTGAAGAGCTCATTAAAGGCTTAAGTAAAAGTGGGAATCCAATTTCATCTGCTTTTTTCTCTAAATCATCAAATTCAAAAATATAATCAAACTTTGCAGTTTTAATTTTTAAATCTTTAGAAGCTAAGTCTCTTATTTTATCTCTATTCATAGTAATTTCTACAGTTCTGGCGTTAGGAACAATATTGAATCCTTCATCCTCGAGTTCTTTTAGGGCTTCAATTGAAAGTGCCTCTATTTCTGGTACAACATAGTCAGGCTTAAATTCTTTTATAACATTTTTTAAAATGTTTTTATCTCTCATATCAATTACTCTTGAATAATCAGCAACTTGCATTGCAGGAGCTTTTTCATATCGATCAATTGCAATAACTTCTAATCCTAATCTTTTGGATTCTATTACTAACTCTTTTCCAAGCTCGCCACTACCAAGTAATAAAATTCTCTTTTTAGAAAAAACTGATTCTTTCATATATAAAACTTATTCCTCATCACCAGAAGGTTTTGAAAATGTATCATCTATAATTTTTTTATTTTTAGAATAACTAAATAAAAAATTTCTACCAAACCAATTTTGACTTCGCATGCTATTAATTATTGATCTTGAAATTGCTCCTAAAAAAAAGATTCCAATAATTGCCCAAATAATTCTTTCTAAAGCAATTGAAGGAGAAAAACCTTGACCGGAATTAATAATTTCAGTAAGTGGGTCTAAAGGGTCCAAATTTAAACAGATTAATAATATTAATTATAAATGGTTAAATAGATGAAAAATTAAAACTTATGAAAGAAATAACCAAAACTACCATAAAAATTAAACACAATAAAGTCTATACAATGCTATCTTCAAAGGGTGATTTTTTTTAGACATGCAAGTTGACGTACAAAATACTACTGTTATTTCAGCAGACGGATCATCCATAAAACTAGGTGAATATTCAGGGGAAGTAATTTTAGTTGTTAATGTAGCTAGTTATTGCGGAAATACTGTACAGTATGAGGATCTTCAAAAGCTACATGATTTATATTCAAGCAAAGGCCTAAGAATACTTGCATTCCCTTGTAATGATTTCGGGAAACAAGAACCTGACTCTCTTGCAGAAATAAAAGATTTTTGTACAACAAAATATGGAGTTAAGTTTGAAATCTATGAAAAAGTTCATGCCAAAGGCAATACCACAGAGCCATATACTACCCTTAACAAAGTTGAACCTGAAGGAGATGTTGAATGGAATTTTGAAAAGTTTCTCATAGGGAAAGATAGTAAAGTAATTGCAAGATTCAAGCCAGGTGTTAAACCGTTTGACGAAAACTTTATAGCAGCTATAGAAGTAGCTTTAGATTCATAACAACCTTCTTACAATTCAAAATAAAATATTAATAGAGAAAGACTTTTTATATTTAATTAAAGAATTTACAAATAATTTTAAAAATTTTCTACTTTAGTATTCAAGCGTGTCCAATAATATTTATTTTATTTTATTTAATTTAAATTATTATTAATTATCAGAATCAACTTCTACATCTATTATTTCATCTTTAACAGT
>QCCS01000016.1 GCA_003281185.1 Prochlorococcus sp. AG-347-M15 | reverse complement strand
TGCATCAATAAGAGATTGGAATATTAAAAAGTAAATCCTTAAGATTTATCAAAATATTCTCTGGAGTATTTAGCTGAGAAATATACAACTAAAAAAGTTGAAATAATTCCAATGCTAGTAATATATAAATTATTTGGTGATTGCACATTTTTTAACTCCTGAATACTTTTTGCCAAACTGCCTATTGAGCAATAAAGAAAAGTTCCTGGAATTATTCCAAAAAGACCAAGAGCGAAATCTCTAAATTTAACATTATTCAAACCATAGAAATAATTAAGAATACTGAAGGGAAATATGGGTGATAATCTTGCTAAAAAAATTAATTTAAGTCCGCCTTTTTCTACTACTCTTTCCATGACACTTAATTTTGGATAACGGCTAACAAGATTTTTTTGCTTTTTTGCAAAAAAACTTTTTGATAGAAAAAAAGCAATTGATGCTCCTATGGAAGCGGAAATGAAAACGATAATTGATCCTAAATATGAGCCATATAAAAAACCTGATAATAGAGATAACCAAGAGGCTGGAAGTATTAATAAAACAATTAAAATATAAATACAAACAAACGAAAAGATTCCAAAACCAGTATTAAAAAAAAAAGATAAATTATAAATATTTTCAAGAAATATATTCATTCTCAATTCAAAAGTTCGAGTTTTTTAGTAATTCTTTCCTTTTGTACCAAACCCTCATTTAATTTAAATCTGCATTCGTCAACAATATCTTTTGGAGCCTTATCAACGAAATTTTTATTAGATAATCTCTTATTTAAATTTTCTAATTCAATAGACACCTTTTTTAAATCCTTGGTTAACCTTTCCTTTAATGCATCTATATTTACAAAATCCTGAAAAGGTAAATAAACCTCTAAATCACTAATTATCCCGGAAAAAGATTTAGCAAACTCTTTTTTATCAACAGCATTAGTTTTAAAAATAAATACTTCAGAAGATTTAGTTAAGGTTTGAATATCATTAACTAAAGTTTTTAAAAAATCAATCAATTCATCATTGTCTGATATTAAATATACAGGACCTTTTTCTGATGGCTTAAGACCTAATTCAGCTCTCAAATTTCTAATCAGCCTAATAATTTCAAAGAGTTGCTGAAAGGAATTATCAAGCTTATTACTAACAAATTTATTTTCGTAAATTGGCCATTTTTGAAGAGATAATAATGCATTATCTGGTTTTTGTTGCAGCACATGCCAAAGTTCCTCAGTAATGTGCGGCATAAAAGGATGAACCATGACCAAAATATCATTGAGCACTTTTATTAAAACTTTTTCAGATATTTGTCTATTTTTAGTCTCTTTATTATTGAACCTTTGTTTAGCAAATTCTACATACCAGTCACAAAAATCATTCCACGTAAATTCATATAGAAGTTTCGCAGATTCTCCTAATTTATATTCTTTCAACAAAGCAGCGACTTTTATATTGACCTTATTCAATTTCGATAAAATCCACTTATCAGATAACTCTAAAAAAGTTTCATCACTCTCATTAAGCGAATAATTATTATTAGAAGTTTTATTAATTAAAACAAATTTAGTTGCATTCCATAATTTATTCGCAAAATTTCTTGAAGCTTCGACAGTAGAAGATGTATCGTTTTTCCTATCAAAATCAAGCCGGATATCTTGTCCAGCACCTGCAACTTCTCGAATTAAAGCAAATCGTAGAGCATCAGAACCATATTTATCAATTAATAGTATTGGATCAATACCATTACCTGAACTTTTACTCATTTTTTTATTGTTTTCATCTCGAACTAGACCATGAATATAAACATCCTTAAAAGGAATATTATTTGTAAAAGTATTCCCCATCATTGTCATTCTTGCCACCCAGAAGAAAATAATATCGAAACCAGTAACAAGAACACTATTTGGATACCATTTTTTAAAATCCGGATCATTTGTATTTGGCCAACCAAGGGTTGAGAAAGGCCATAAACCACTTGAAAACCATGTATCCAAAACATCTTTATCACGAACCAATTTAATATTTAATCCAAATTTTTTATTAGCTTCGATTAAGGCATCCTCTTCATTTCTTGCAACGATATATGGAGTATTTTGTTCTATTGACTCTTGAGATTCAACTAAAACATACCAGGCTGGTATTTGGTGTCCCCACCACAATTGCCGACTGATACACCAATCATTAATATTTTCTAACCAATCCTTATAAACTTTCTCCCAGCGTGGAGGAATAAACGATGGTTTTTTAGAATCAATTTCATTAAGACATCCTTGTGATATATCATCCATTTTCAAGAACCATTGTGTTGACAATAAAGGTTCAATTGGCACCTTACCTCTATCAGAAAAAGGTACAGTATGTTTATAATCCTCTATCTTTGTCAAAAGGCCTAAATTATCCAATTCTTTGATAATTTTCTTTCTAGCCTCATATCTATCTAAATTTTGAAAAATACCTGCATTAATATTTAAAGTTCCATCTTTATTCATTACATTAATCTGTTTTAAATTATGCCTTTTTCCTATTGCAAAATCATTCGGATCATGGGCTGGAGTAACCTTCACACAACCTGTACCAAAATCTTTATCAACATGTGAATCAGCGATAATAGGTATTTCTCTATCAACGAAAGGAACTTTTACTTTGACACCAATAAATTCTTTATATCTATCATCATTAGGATTAACTGCTACAGCAGTATCACCTAAAAGAGTTTCTGGTCTTGTTGTTGCAACTTCTAAGTACTTATCTAACTGTTCACCACTGTCAGAAATTAAAGGGTATTTAAAATGCCATAAATGACCATTTACTTCTTGCATTTCAACTTCAAGATCACTTACAGCAGATTGAGATTCAGGGCACCAATTAACCAAATATTCGCCTCTATAAATTAAATTCTTTTTATAGAGAATATTAAAAGCCTCAATAACTGCTTCATTTAATTTTTGATCAAGAGTAAATCTTTCTCTAGTCCAGTCAACTGAATATCCTATCCTTTTTAATTGAGAAACTATTCTTCCTCCACTTTGTTCTTTCCAGTTCCATGCTCTTTTAAGAAATTCATCTCTTCCAATATCTTCGCTTGTTTTACCTTCACTTTTTAATTGTTTTTCGAGAATAGTTTGAACAGCTATTGAAGCATGATCAGTTCCCGGTAAACACAAAACATTCTTACCTAAAAGTCTTTGAAAACGTACTACAACATCTATTAAAGCCGTATTAAATGCATGCCCCATATGCAAAGATCCAGTTACATTTGGTGGCGGAATAACAACACAAAAAGGTTCCCCATCATCCTCAGGGTTTGGACTAAACGCCTTTAGAATTTCCCATTTTTCTTGCCACTTTTTCTCTACTTCAAAAGGTGAATAATTCTCTAAAGATAATTGATCATTCATCTCTGTCATGTGCAAATTTTATTTCAATAAACTTTTTGTTTATTTTATCTTGAGAGCAGCTAATTATTGAAAATAATATTAGTTTGCAAAAAAAGATACATTCATTCTACAAAAGTTTGAAACCAGAACCACAAGAACAACGTTTTGCATTTTTTGGTGTTGAAATAAGAAATCCACCACCGCTCAAATCACCGTAATAATCTAATTTTAAATCTTTCAGTAAATTAAACTTTTTTACATCTGCGTATAAAGTGACTCCTTCAGTTCTTGAAATAGGGGATCCATTACATGTACCTGGCCTTAATTTAATATGCATCCAGCCTTCGGAACAATTTTTATCCTTTACCAAATCAATTGACATTTCTCCAGGAGAACCTCCAAAAGAAGCTTGCCTAGATAGTTCTGAAGAAGCACTTTGACTGATTAAAAAATTGACGATCTCAGTCATTAGAAAAATAATTAATGGGCGATCCAGGGTTCGAACCAGGGACATCCTGCTTGTAAGGCAGGCGCTCTACCGCTGAGCTAATCGCCCTCATAATAAATCATTCTAATAGATGAAGTTGAAAAATTTATACTAAGTATTTAAATATTTCATGATTGAGGCAAAATTTAATTAATAAAATATATCCTATGTCCTCAAACAATAGATATAAATTGGAAAAAAATTCCGATTTAGAGACTATAAATAGTTTTAAAATCTTGATATCTAATATCAAAGCATTAAAAGATAAAACTTGGGGCTGCCCATGGCAGAAAATACAGTCTCATGTATCGTTGATCCCATTTTTGTTTGAAGAAAGTAATGAATTTATAGATGCGATATATGAAAAAAATGTAGATAACATATGTGAGGAGTTAGGAGATCTTTTATTGCAAGTGATGCTTCATGCTGAAATCGGTTACGAAGAAAAAGAATTTACACTAAATGATGTTATAAAAAATCTAAACAAGAAAATTATTTATAGACATCCATATATTTTTAAAAAAAAAGAAAAAGTATCATTAAAAAAATCACAACAGATTTGGGTAAATATAAAAAACTTAGAAAAAGAAGCACCTCATATGAAATCTTCAATTAGTAGAAATTTAAATTTGAAAATTAAAAATTTACCGCCAACGGTTGGAACAGATAAAATCACAAATATTGTTAAAGAACATGGTTTCAAGTGGGAAAGTACTGATGAGATTTTTAAAAAGTTAGAAGAAGAAATTAATGAATTAAAGGAAGCAATTAAAAGTAATAATGATTCAGAGATAAAAAATGAATTTGGGGATATTTACTTTACCCTTCTTAATCTCTCAAACTTTTTAAAGATTAATCCTGAATCAGCTCTTCAAAAAACTAATATAAAATTTTTAGACAGATTTTCAATCTTAGAAGAGCATGCAGGAGATAATATTAAAAAACAAACTCCTAAAGACTTTCAACGGCTTTGGCAAATAGCCAAACAAAAACTGGCGGAAAAAATTCCTAAAAGCAAATGACAAATATTACAACATGGATAGATGAATATCATAAAGGCTCAAGATTCGGCCTGAATGGGGAAATTTTAATTAAAAAAACCTCAAAATATCAAGAAATTATTGTTATTAAAAATGAATATTATGGTAAAGCTTTAATGTTGGATGGTTGCTGGATGACATCATTAAAAGACGAGAAATATTATCATGAGTGTCTTGTGCATCCTGCATTAAGTAGAATTGACGAAAAATCTAATGTACTAATTATTGGCGGTGGTGACGGTGGCACTGTAAGAGAATGCGTTAAATATTCTCAAATATCAAAAATTGATTTAGTAGAAATTGATGAGGAGGTAATCAAAATATCTAAAGAATTTCTAAAAGAAATTGGATGCGAAGCATGGAATGACAAAAGATTAGAAATACATGTTGATGATGGTGTTAAATGGGTAAAAAAAACAAAAGATAATTTTTACGACGTTATATTTATAGATTGTTCAGATCCGTCAGAATTTACAAATTTATTATTTTCAGATTCTTTCTATAAAGAATGTAAAAGAATACTTTCACCAGGGGGGATATTAGCAACGCAAAGCGAATCCCCTGAATCCTTCAAAAATATTCACATAAATATTTTGAAAACCCTAAAAAATATATTTAAAGTTTCTGAAACTATGTATTCCTTTGTGCCTATATATCCAAGCGGGATTTGGAGTTGGACATTTGCTTCTTCAGAAGATCTAAATTTATCAAAGCAAAATTATGCTGAAATCGTAAAAATAGAAAAAGGATGCGAAATTTGGAATTTAAATTTTCAAAATGCAGCATTCAAAATGATGCCAAATAAAATTGTAAAGGAACTAAATTCATAAGATGACAAAAAATTTATTTGATAACGAAAATGCAATTTATATGGGAGCAAAAAGAAGTCCTGAGAATTGCTCAATTGGTATATTTGGAGTTAATTATGACGGGACATGTTCGTTTAAACCAGGAGCAAGATTTGGTCCAGAAGCAATTAGGCAAGTCAGTACTTGTTTAGAAACATATTGTCCAAAAATTAAAAAAGACTTAGATGATATTATGTATGTTGATTTTGGATCAATACTAATTGATAAAAATGACTCAAAGTCTGTTATTGAATCAGTTAAATCAGCAACAAATTATTTAATAAGTAAACGCCTTATTCCTATTATGCTTGGAGGCGAACACTCTATTACAAGAGGTGCTATTGAAGCATTAGTAAAAAAATATCCAGATTTGATATTGGTTCAACTTGATGCTCATGCAGATTTAAGAGAATCATATATAGGGAATGAACATAGTCATGCTTGTACTATGAAAAGATGCTTAGAAGTGCTACCTGAAAAAAAAATTTTGCAAGTAGGAATTAGAAGTGGGACTAAAGAAGAATTTGAAATTATGCAGAACAACAACCAATTAGTTAACTTTTGTCCAGGCGGAAATGCACATGAGTTAAAACAAGCTCTTCTACCATACGCGAAGTCTCCCATCTATTTAACAATAGATTTAGATTGGTTTGATCCCAGTTTACTAGCAGGGACAGGCACTCCAGAACCGGGAGGATTTTTTTGGAATGATTTTGAAGAAATACTGAAAACTTTAAAAGATCTTAGAATTGTGGCTTCAGATATTGTGGAATTATCTCCTGAAATTGATAAAAGCGGCGTAAGTAGCATAGTTGCAGCCAAAGTACTTAGAAGCTTAATTTTGTCATTAGAAAATATGCAATAAAAAATTTCTAAACTACAGTGTAAAAATACTAAAAACTAACTAAATATTTCATGGATTTGCTAAAAAGTCCTCTTTATTCAAAATATGTTGAATCAAATGCAAAATTAGTGGATTTTGCAGGTTGGGAAATGCCCATATCATTTTCAGGATTAATTAAAGAGCATGAATCAGTTAGATCTTCAGCAGGATTATTTGATATTTCTCACATGGGTGTGATTTCTATCAAGGGAATAAATCCAAAGGATTATATGCAAAAACTTTTTCCTACTAATTTATACTCCTTTTCTGAAGGACAGGGACTTTATACAGTAATGCTTAATGATAGAGGAGGAATAATAGATGACTTAATAATTTATGACCTTGGTATACAAGAAAATGACATATCAGAATTATTATTAATAGTTAATGCAAGTAGATATGAAGAAGATATTCAGTGGATAAAAAATAATTTAAATATGTCTGAAATTTCGATAACAAACTTTAAAAAAGACAAAGTACTTTTAGCATTACAGGGAAAAAACTCATTCAATTTATTTGAAGAATGGATTAAATCTTCCATCTCACATATCCCTAACTTTGGATGCGAATATAAAATTTTTGAACATATTTCGCCTAAAGAAAAAATTTTCTTCTCAAAGACAGGCTATACGGGGGAAAATGGTCTAGAAATACTTTTATCTAAAAAAGCAGCAATTAATTTATGGGATTTCTCAATTTCCAAAAATGTTGCACCTTGTGGTTTAGGAGCTAGAGATACTCTTAGACTCGAAGCAGGCATGCATCTTTATGGTCAAGACATAAATGAAGAAACTTCTCCATATGAAGCAGGGTTAGGCTGGTTAGTACATCTAGAAAATAATCACGAATTTTTTGGAAGAAAATTTCTTGAAGAGCAATCAAGATTAGGTATTCAAAAAAAGTTAGTGGGTCTCTCTATAGAAGGTAAAGCAATAGGAAGAAAAGGTTGCGCAGTTCTTAAAGGTGAAGAAAATATTGGGACTATCACAAGCGGCAGTTGGTCTCCAACTAAACAACAAGCTATAGCTTTTGCATACATCAATACTTCGCATGCCTTAATAAATAATGAAGTTCAAATATCAATAAGAGGCAACAAATATAAAGGGGTAATAACAAAGAGAGCGTTTTATAAAAAAAATTATTAACTAAATTTACCCTTAAAGAATTATTATAAGTTATTGATAAATAAATCATACTTAGATGAGAAACAAAATTTGCAAAGAACTCAATAATACAGATATTGGTAAATTAGTTAATTTATGCGGATGGGTAGATAGAAGAAGAGATCATGGTGGTGTAATTTTTATTGATTTAAGAGACCATAGTGGATTTCTACAAATAACAATTAACCCCGATGATGGTGCAGATCTATTTAAACAGGCAGAAACTCTAAGAAATGAAACAGTAATAATGGTTAGCGGAATTATTAATGAAAGGCCAAAAGATTCAATAAATAAAAATTTAAGTACTGGGGAGTTAGAGCTTAAAGTAAAAGATTTGCAAATTCTCAACCAAATTAAAAAAAACCTACCTTTTCCAGTATCTATACATGATTATGAAAATACAAAAGAGGAACTCAGATTAAAATATAGATACCTTGATTTAAGAAGAGGTAAATTACTAGAAAATCTAAAAACAAGACATAAAATTATTAAAATTGCTAGAGAATTTCTTGATAATTATGGATTTACAGAAGTAGAGACTCCATTACTTACAAAATCAACTCCAGAAGGCGCTCGCGATTTTCTTGTTCCTGCTCGTCTTTCTAATGGAGAATTTTTTGCTCTACCTCAATCCCCACAACTATTTAAACAACTTTTAATGGTGGGAGGCTTAGATAAGTATTATCAAATCGCAAAATGTTTCCGCGATGAAGACTTAAGGGCTGATAGACAGCCAGAGTTTACGCAATTAGATATTGAAATGAGCTTTATTAGTGAAGAAGAAATAATCTCTTTTAATGAGAGTCTTATAAAAAAAATATGGAAAGAAGTATTAAATATTGATTTTGATAATGCTTTTCCAAGAATGTCATGGCAAGCAGCAATGGATAATTACGGCACTGATAGACCAGACACTAGATATCAAATGTTATTAAAAGATTTAGGAGAAGTATTAGGTGATATTGGCTTTAATATTTTCACCAAGGCAATTAAGTCTGGAGGTTCTATAAAATCCATAACAGTCAAAGGAGGTAATTTCAGTATTAGCAACGTAAGAATTAAACCCGGAGGTGATATCTTCCAAGTAGCTCAAGATGCAGGGGCTGGTGGTTTGGCCTTTATAAGGGTCAAAGGAGATGAGCTTGAGACTATTGGGGCAATTAAAAATAATCTAAATGAAGAGCATATAGCTGATATTTTAAGAATCACCGAAGCGCAAGATGGAGACTTAATCCTTTTGGGTGCTGGAGATAAACAAATTGTCAACCAGTCATTAGATAGAGTGAGACAATACATCGCAAAAGACTTAAATCTCATAGATAAAAATAAATGGAATTTCTTATGGATAACTGATTTCCCGATGTTTGAGAGAAATGAAGAGGAAAATAGATATGAAGCTTTACATCATCCTTTTTGTTCTCCAAAAAATATAAAATCTAAAGATCCTGAAAAATTACAAAAAAAAATCGAGGACTCTATAGCAAATGCTTATGACTTAGTTCTTAATGGTTTGGAATTAGGAGGTGGCTCTTTACGTATTCATGAAGCAAACTTGCAAAGAGAGGTTTTGAAAACGGTAGGACTTACTGTTAAAGAGATTAATGAAAAATTTGGATTTTTAATAGAAGCCTTAGAAATGGGTGCACCTCCTCATGGTGGAATAGCGTTTGGATTAGATCGTATTACCATGCTGATCATAGGTGCAGATTCAATCAGAGAAACAATAGCGTTTCCAAAAAATCAACAAGCAAAATGTCTTCTCACAAATGCTCCTTCAAATGTCTCAGAATCACAATTAAAAGAATTAGATATTGAAATAACAATTGATGAATAAGAATATATATGGATGTTCTAAAAGTTTTTTGTTTAAATAAAATATGAGGAGACAGTGCTTAATTAAAAATATTTAATGCCAAAATTTGTTTTTGTCACCGGAGGAGTAGTTTCTAGCATTGGTAAAGGAATTGTAGCTGCAAGCTTAGGTAGATTATTAAAGTCTAGAGGATATAGTGTTTCAATATTAAAACTAGATCCATATCTAAATGTTGATCCAGGCACAATGAGCCCTTTTCAACATGGAGAAGTATTTGTAACCGAAGATGGGGCTGAAACCGATCTAGATTTAGGTCACTACGAAAGATTTACTGATACTGCCATGACTAGGTTGAATAGTGTAACAACGGGATCTATTTATCAAGCAGTTATTAATAAAGAAAGAAGAGGTAATTATAACGGTGGCACTGTGCAAGTAATACCTCACATAACGGGTGAAATTAGAGAAAGGATTCATAGAGTAGCCGCTAACAGCAATGCAGATATTATTATTACTGAAATTGGTGGAACAGTTGGTGATATTGAATCTTTACCTTTTTTAGAGGCAATTAGAGAATTCAAAAATGATGTCAATAGGAACGATGTTGCATACATACACGTAACATTACTCCCTTACATCAAAACCTCTGGCGAAATAAAAACTAAACCAACACAACATTCAGTGAAAGAATTAAGATCAATTGGAATTCAGCCAGATTTACTTGTATGCAGAAGTGATAAATCTATCAATGAAGCTCTTAAAAAAAAGCTTAGTGGTTTTTGCGGTGTCAGTATCAACTCTGTAATTGAAGCTTTAGACGCAGACAGTATTTATTCTGTACCTCTTTCTTTAAAAAAAGAAGGTTTATGCAAAGAAACCCTGAAGTATTTAGACCTTGAAGATAAAAAATGTGATTTGAAAAATTGGGAGCAACTAGTACACAACCTAAGAAATCCTGGAGAACCAGTAAAAGTTGCCCTTGTAGGCAAATATATTGAACTTGGAGATGCATATTTATCTGTTGTTGAAGCTTTAAGACATGCATGCATTGAACAAAAGGCTTTATTAGATTTACATTGGGTAAGTGCTGAAATGATAGAAAAAAATTCAGCAGAAACTTACTTAAATGAAGTTGATGCAATTGTCGTACCCGGGGGATTTGGCAATAGAGGAGTCAATGGAAAAATTTCGGCTATAAAATTTGCAAGAGAAAATAAAATTCCGTTTTTAGGTTTGTGCCTTGGTATGCAATGTGCAGTTATAGAATGGGCTAGGAATGTAGCTAATCTTCCAGATGCATCAAGTTCAGAACTAGATCCAAACACTTCAAATCCAGTGATACATTTATTACCAGAACAGGAAGATGTGGTTGATTTAGGTGGGACAATGAGACTTGGAGTTTATCCATGTAGATTGACAAAAAACACAACTGGAAAAAACTTATATGATGAGGATGTTATTTATGAGAGACATCGACATAGATACGAATTTAATAATTACTACAAACAAAGTTTTTTAAATTCTGGATACAAAATCAGTGGTACATCACCAGATGGCAGATTAGTTGAGTTAATTGAGTTAGAAAATCATCCATACTTCTTAGCCTGTCAATATCATCCTGAGTTTTTATCACGACCTGGCAAGCCTCATCCTTTATTTAAAGGATTAATAAAAGCCTCTCAAGATAAATTAACTCAATCAAATTAATATTCTTTATTTTTTTGAATGAAAATGACAAATTTTTTACCCTTAGTAGAACAATTTCATTCATTACAAGGTGAAGGTTATCACGCTGGAAAAAGTGCTGTTTTTGTAAGATTAGCCGGATGTAAAGTTGGATGTTCATGGTGCGATACCAAGAATTCATGGGACGAGAAAAAACACCCTTCTATATCAATTGAAAAAATAATAGATCGCATAAAAATTGCCAGAACAAAAGGAGCATCTTTTTGCGTCATTACGGGTGGAGAACCTTTACAACATAACTTAGATAATTTTTGTAAAGCAATAAAAAAAATGACGATGGGAGAAGAACAAAAGCCAATGAAGATTCATATTGAGACAAGTGGAGTTAATTCGATATCAGGAAGCTATGACTGGATTACTTTATCTCCTAAAAGACACTCACCTCCAAAAAATTATTTTTTAAAAAACTGTGATGAAATAAAAATAATTATAAATGAAATAAAAGATATTGAATTTGCTATTCAAATAAAAAAAGAAACTTTAAAACAATATCAACTCTCTAAAAGCGAAGATGGCTTAAAAAAAGAAGATAAAATTTTTTATTTACAGCCAGCATGGAACAATGCGAATGGTTTTTCTCTTGCTATTGATTTCGTAAAAAATAACCCCGATTGGAAATTGAGCCTTCAAACTCACAAATACTTAAAAATTAATTGAAATCAAATGACACTTAAAAATAAATCGATAGTAGTTTTATTATCTGGAGGTTTAGATTCTTCTACAGTTACTGGTATCGCCAAAAAAGCCAAAGCTAAAATTTTTGGCCTTTCATTTGACTACGGTCAACGTCATAAAAAAGAATTATATTCTGCATCAATAATTGCAAAACACTTTAATATCGAAGAATTTAAAATCATTAAACTTGACTTATCTTTATGGGGAGGCTCTTCATTAACTGATACTAAAAAAAATATTCCGAAAGAAGGAGTACAAACTAATAAAATTCCTAATACTTATGTTCCTGGGAGAAATACTATATTTATTTCCGTTGCACTAAGTTACGCCGAAGCAATAGATGCTGATTTTATAGGATTAGGAGTTAACGCACTGGATTATTCTGGTTATCCAGATTGCAGACCTGACTACATTAAAAAATTTCAAGAATTAGCAGATTTAGCCAATAAACGAGGAAGAGAAAATAATCCAATAAAACTTTGGACACCACTATTAGATCTAAATAAAGAGGAAATTATTAAATTAGCTTTTGATAATCATGTCCCTTTAGATAAAACATGGAGTTGTTATTCAGGAAATTCAAAACCATGCGGTAAGTGTGATAGCTGCAGAATTAGAAATGCAGCCTATGAAAAATGGCTCAGTAACAATAATAAAAAATGAAAATAAAAAGAATAATTCTAGAAAAATGGATAGATCCAGCACTGATTACACATCATCTAGCAAAAAAATTTGGAGATAAAGGATTAGCATGGCTTGATAGTGATGGTAAAGAAAATGGGGAATGGTCAATAATAGGAATTAAACCTAAAAAAACAATTCAATCAAGAGATATAAATAACTTGGACAAAAATAATAATCCCTTTAACAATTTAAAAAATATTGAAAAAGGATTTTGGATCGGATGGTTAAGTTATGAAGCTGGAGTTTACATAGAACCAAAAAACCCATGGCGACAATCTGATATGGCAACTTTATGGATTGCATCATATGATCCAATCATTAAATGTAATTTAATAAAAAAGGAAATAATTATTGAAGGCACAAACTCATCTGAATTGATGAATTATAAAAATATAATCAACAATATAAAAACTATTGAAGAAGAAAATATTATTAAAACAAATTTGAATTTTGATTTTTCAAAAATTAATTTGGACGAAATGGCTGAAAAATTTCAGAAAAATATTTTAAAATTGAAAAAATTTATTTCTCTGGGGGATTTATTTCAAGCAAACCTAACAACTAAATGCGAAATTAAATCTTCCAAAAACTATAATCCTTTAGATATCTATTTAAAAATAAGAAGGAAATTAAGAGCTCCCTTTGGAGGAGTAATAATAAATAATGATGATAATTATAAAGAGGCGGTATTATCTACCTCGCCAGAAAGATTTATAAAAATAGATAATAAAAATTTCGTAGAATCAAGACCTATTAAAGGAACTAGATCCAGAGATAAGGATTTAAATCAAGACGCACTTAATGCTATTGATTTAATAACGAACGAAAAAGATAGAGCCGAAAATATTATGATCGTTGACCTAATAAGAAATGATTTAAGTAAAGTTTGCGAAACAGGAAGTATTATGGTGCCAGAAATATTAAAACTTGAAAGTTTCTTAAAAGTTCATCATCTAACTTCAGTAATCAGAGGCAAATTAAAAAAAGATAAGAACTGGATTGATTTGCTTAAAGCTTGTTGGCCTGGAGGCTCTATTACTGGAGCACCTAAATTAAGATCATGCCAGAGACTTTTTGAATTAGAAGAATGTGAACGCGGACCATACTGTGGCTCATTTTTGAAGCTTGACTGGAATGGAGAGTTTGACAGCAATATACTAATAAGATCATTTTTAATTAAAGACAAAAAAATCAATATATATGCTGGCTGCGGAATAGTTATTGACTCAAACCCTGAAGAGGAAATTAATGAACTAAAGTGGAAACTTTTACCGTTAATTGATTCACTAAAATGATTGAGACATTAGGCTGGCACAAGGATCAATGGTTAGATATTGATAGAATATTTATTGCTGCTAACAATAGAGGATTAAAATTTGCTGATGGTATATTTGAAACCATTTTAATAAAGGAAAACAAACCTATTCTTTTTGATGAACATCTGAAAAGGTTAGAAAAAAGTAGCAAAATTTTAAATATTCATCTCAAAATAAATAAATTAACTTTGAGACAACTTATTCATGATGGAATTAGAAAGTTATCACTTAAAAATGATCAATTTGCTTCAGTAAGAATAAACTATAGTCGAGGAACTAATAAAGGACGAAAACTAACAATTGACAGCACTTCAGAAACAAAAAATTTAGATAATTTATGGCTTGAGTTCTATAGAATCAAACCAAATTTTAATCCGATAAGCGTTTTTATTAGTCAAACGGAAAAAATAAATGAATTCAGTCTTATAAGTAAATGCAAAACATTTTCATATAATCAAGCAATACAAGTTTTGAAAGAAGCTAATGAAAAAGGATTTGATGATTCTATCCTGTTGAATACGTCAGGTGAACTTTGTTGTGGAAGTACATTTAATCTTCTAATTAAAAGAAATAATCAATGGATAACACCTAGAAAAAAGAGCGGCTGTTTAGAGGGGATTATGGTTTCTAAAGCTTTAAAATTGAAAATTGTAAAAGAAGAATTTATTACTCCAGAATTTCAAAATGATGACATAATAGTTGCAATTAATAGCTTATCCTGCAGACAAATAAATCAAGTTAATGATTTAAAGATTAAAGCTAAATTTGATCCAATTTACTTTTGGGATTTATTATATAGTTGAACTTTATTAATATCTGGCAAATAAACATCAGATACTTTAGTTATATTATTATTAACCTTAAATTCAACAATTTTTCCAATAATTATAATTGATGGAGCTAAAAATTTTTTATCTTTGATTTTATCTGGTAGATTATCTAACTTGTCTATAAAACATTTTTGATTTTTCAAAGTAGCTTCCTGGATTACAGCGCATTTAGTATCCTTACATAAGCCTCCTAAAATTAATTCCTCTACAATAAATTCAATATTTTTTATACCCATAAAAATAACTAAGCTATCTGAAGATTTGGCTAAATCTCTCCAATTAACGCTCTTTTTGTCCTTATCAACATGCTCATGTCCAGTTACGAAAGTTACAGAACTAGCAGCATCTCTATGAGTAAGTGGAATACCAAAATATGTAGGGGCAGCGATACCAGAAGTAATACCAGGCACTATTTCAACTGAAACTCCATTTTCTTCTAAAAATGATACTTCTTCACCACCCCTAGAAAAGACAAAAGGATCTCCTCCTTTAAGCCTTACAACATTTTTGCCTTCTTTTGCCAATTTCAAAATAAGAGCATTGGTTTCAGCCTGAGGTACAGAACACTTTCCAGCTCTTTTGCCTACATGGAAAATTTCTGTATTTTTTCCTGCCTCTTTTGTAATTTCATCCGGAATTAAAGCATCATGAACTAATGCATCACAATTTTTTATTAGGCGCAAAGCTTTAAGAGTTAAAAGCTCAGGGTCACCAGGACCTGCTCCAACTAAATAAACAATGCCGGGCACAATAATCTCCATTAACAAGTATGGTAGTAGAAGTTAATCGTAAAGAAGGTAAATATTGTGAAAGAAAGTTTATTAAAACCAAATAAAAAATTTACTCTCTTTAGTGCGTTTATTACTCTTCTAAATGATCGTTTAAGTGAAAGTATACTTTTGCCCATATTACCCTCTTTTGTTTTACTTTTTGACTCTAAAGCAAGTACATATGGTTTACTATCATGCACTTACCAATTAGCTCAATTTACAGCTTCTCCTTTTATAGGACTTATGAGTGATAGATATGGGAGAAGACCTATCACTCTTTGTTGTATTAGTGGTTCAGTAATAGGAATATCAATATTATCTTTTACAGTTCTTTTTAATTGGTCAAATTCAATAGCCTCTATCCCATTATTTTTATTATTTTTAGCGAGACTAGTTGACGGTTTAAGTGGGGGAACTGCAGCTACTGCAACAACAATTCTTGCAGATATTTCAAGCCCTGAAAAAAGAGCAAAAACATTTGGTCTTATTGGTGTAGCTTTTGGTTTAAGTTTTTTCTTGGGTAATATTTTTGTTGTAATTTTTGCAAAAAATACAAATAATAATTTCATTATTCCAGTTTTGATAGCCACTATCATTCCAATAATAAATTTCCTCCTTGTATTTTTTTACTTACCAGAAACCAAGCCTAATAGTGACTCAAATAAATCAAAAACTATTTTAAAAAACCCTTTAAAAGAGCTATTTAAAGTTTTCAAAGAAGAAAAGATTAAAAAATTATCATTAGCTTTTTTTATTTACTTTATTGCTTTTACTGGACTGACCAATATCCTTATATTTTTCCTCCAAGAATCATTAAACTGGACGACCAAAGCATCAAGTGGAACTCTTGTAGTAGTGGGAATAATTGCAATTATCGTTCAAGGAGGATTAATAGGGCCTCTAGTGAAGCAATTTGGCGAAATGCGATTAACACTTATCGGATCTGGCTTCATTCTTGTGGCATGTACTCTTTTAATAACTGCTCCAAAAGAAAATGCGACACTTAATATTTATTCAGCAGTTTCATTTTTAGCCATTGGGGCAGGGTTAATTACGCCCACCTTAAGAGCACTAATATCAAAGAAATTAGACGTTGATAAACAAGGATCAATTTTAAGTAACCTTCAAGGTCTACAGAGTCTTGGAGGAGTTTTAGGAATTGCAATGGCGGGAAGGGTTTATGATAGTTTTGGTCCTAAATCACCATTTATAGCTGGTTCCGTTATCTTACTTTTCATGATATATCTTATTGCAGAGGGTAAAAATAATAATTCTTTTAAAAATCAAAAATCAAAAGTTTTTTAATGAAAAACCAGACTGATGTTTTTATTAATAGAGAATTAAGTTGGCTTGAATTCAATAAAAGAGTGCTCCTAACTGGCATGGAAAAAGAGTACAAAACCCTTGATAAAATAAAATTTTGTTCAATTTTTAGCAATAATCTTGATGAATTTTTTATGGTAAGGGTAGCTTCTTTAAAAGCTCAAGTTGACGCAGGAATTACTAAAAAAAGTATTGACGGACTTACACCTAAAGAGCAATTAACCAAAATTAATAAAGAAGTAAAAAAATTAACTAATCTTCAAGAAAACTATGTAAATAATTTACTAAATACTGAACTAAAAAAGAAAGGTATAATTTTAAAAAAATATAAGGATCTAAGTGAAAACCAAAAAGATTGGTGCAATAACTTTTTTACTTCATCTATATTTCCTTTATTAACTCCATTAGTTGTTGACCCAGCGCATCCGTTCCCATTCATAAGTAATTTAAGTCTAAACTTAGCGGCTTTAATTAAAGATAAAGAAGATATTAAAAATCAATTTGTCAGAATTAAAATACCAACAAAAAATATAAATCGATTTATACAAATTCCCAATGAAATTGTTCAAAGTAATGGAGAAGGTACGCACTTTTTTATAAGTGTGGAAGATTTAATTGGAAATAATATCAATGCTTTATTTAACGGAATGGAATGTATAAATTACTCTTTTTTTAGAGTAACAAGAGATGCAGATTTAGAGTTGAAAGAACTTGAAGCTGATGATCTTCTTTTAGCAGTTGAACAAAGTTTGCAAAAGAGAAGATTAGGTGGAGACGTAGTTAGATTAGAAGTTGAATCTGACATACCAAAAAACATTCTAAAATTACTAATTGAGAGTATCTCAATACACGAAGAATATATATACTTTTGCGAAAGTTTATTAGGGCTTGATGATTTAAATCATCTGATAAAAATTAATAGAGATGATTTAAAAGAAAATCTACTCATTGGGAAAACTCACCCGCAATTAAAAAATTTAGATTCGCCTACAAACAAAAACTTTGATTCTATTTTTAAGGTACTTAGGAAAAACAATATTTTGCTTCATCATCCATACGACTTATTTAAAACTTCAGTTGAAGAATTTATAAACAGAGCAGCTGACGATCCACTTGTGATGGCTATAAAAATTACTTTATATAGGGTTTCAAAGGATTCACCAATCATAGCGGCTTTAATGAGAGCTGCAGAAAATGGAAAAGAAGTAATGACTCTTGTTGAACTAAAAGCAAGGTTTGATGAAGATAATAATATTCAATGGGCAAAACAACTTGAACAAGCTGGAATTCATGTTGTATATGGAATCATAGGATTTAAAACACATACGAAAATTGCTTTAGTAGTTCGAAAAGAAAAAAGTCGATTAAGAAATTATTTCCATATTGGGACAGGTAACTATAACTCTAATACTTCACAGTTTTATACAGATATAGGATTACTTTCAACAGATCCTGATATTGCTTCAGATTTACTTGAGTTATTTAATTACTTATCAGGTTTTTCTAAACAAAAACGCTATCAAAAATTATTAGTTTCTCCCTCATCAATGAGAGAGAAATTTATATTTCTAATAAAGAGAGAAATTAAAAATGCAGAAGAAGGTAAAAAAGCCGAAATAATTGCAAAAATGAATTCTTTAGTAGACCCAGAAATAATCAAACTTCTTTATTTAGCTTCTGATACAGGTGTAAAAATTACTCTTATCGTTAGAGGTATTTGTTGCTTATATCCACAAAGAAAAAATTTAAGTGAAAATATTAAGGTCATAAGCATAATTGGACATTTTCTTGAACACTCAAGAATTTTTTGGTTCTGCAATAATGACAATCATGAGGTTTTCATTGGTAGCGCAGACTGGATGAAAAGAAACCTTGATAGAAGGATAGAGGCTGTGACTCCAATAGAAGATTATGAATTAAAAACTAAACTTCAGTCGCTTTTACAAACCTACATTAAAGATAATTACTTTTCGTGGAATATGAATGAAGATGGTTCTTACTCAAAATATGCATTAGATTCAGCGCAAAATTGTTCGCAAATTGACCTCATTAAAAAATAAGTAAAATATTGATTTTTATAACATTTACAAAAAATACTTAATATTTAAATTTTTTTTTATTTTTTAAAAAGGCTTTCATATCAATAGATTTCAAGAAAATAAGGTAAAAAAGAAATTTTTTGTCTTTAAAGTTTCAACGTAAAAGTAGTTTTTATTTCTATTTCAGTGCTAGCTTTTTAAAAAATCCATTATTTAGGAGGCCAGGGTGATGGGGATCCCTCTGGAATCTACAAAGAGCTCTTCAGATAGTAATTTTGATGAGCCAAGATTACCAAACACTGCGGGAAATTCTCGCAAAACAAGATCCAGTCTAACTTCAAAGCAAAGTCAAAAAAAATCTGGAAGACTCGCTTCAGATTCTATTGGTTATTACTTAAGTAGTATTGGCAGAGTTCCTCTTCTTACACCGGCAGAGGAAATAGAGTTAGCACATCATGTTCAGAACATGAAAAAATTGCTAAAAACTCCCGAAACTGATCGTACTCAACGTCATCTTTACCAAATCAAGATAGGAAAAAGAGCTAGAGACAGAATGATGGCCGCTAATCTTAGACTGGTGGTCTCCGTTGCAAAAAAATACCAGAATCAAGGACTTGAGTTGTTAGACCTTGTCCAGGAAGGAGCTATTGGCCTAGAAAGAGCTGTAGATAAATTTGATCCTGCTATGGGATATAAGTTTTCAACTTATGCTTATTGGTGGATTAGACAAGGAATGACAAGAGCCATTGATAACAGTGCAAGAACAATTCGTTTACCTATCCACATAAGTGAAAAACTATCAAAAATGAGGAGAGTTTCTCGTGAGTTATCGCACAAATTTGGGAGGCAACCTACCAGATTAGAAATGGCAACGGAGATGGGGATTGACCAAAAAGATCTAGAAGATTTAATTTCTCAAAGTGCGCCTTGTGCCTCACTCGATGCCCATGCAAGAGGAGAAGAAGACCGAAGCACTCTTGGTGAACTTATACCCGACCCAAATTGTGAAGAACCCATGGAAGGAATGGATAGAACTATTCAAAAAGAACATTTAGGTACTTGGCTTTCACAATTAAATGAGAGAGAACAAAAAATCATGAAGCTACGATTTGGCCTCGATGGTGCAGAACCATTAACGCTCGCAGAAATAGGCAGACAAATTAATGTATCACGAGAAAGAGTAAGGCAACTAGAAGCTAAAGCAATATTAAAACTTAGAGTAATGACAACTCATCAAAAAGCAGCTTAAAAAAATTGATAAAATTTACTGTAATTTTATTATATTTATTTTCAATTTTTTTGATATCAATAGTTTTTAAAAAATATAATGAAAATAGCAGAGAAGTTGTAAGAAAAATAGTACATATTGGAATAGGGCCATTAGTGCCAGTTGCACAATTTTTAAAAATTAATCAAAATTCAGCTCTTATTTTTACAGGAATTGTTTCGTTAATGGTTTTTATCAATTACAACTACAAATTATTGCCAACAATTGAAGATGTTGAGAGAAAGAGTTATGGCACATTATTTTATTGTCTAAGTTTATTTATTTTAATTTATCTTTTCTGGGATAAAGATCCTTATGCATTAATTACTGGATTCTTTTTAATGACTTTTGGTGATGGATTAGCTGGTTTAATAGGAAAAAACTTTAACTCAATGAGTTGGATTTTTTTTAAACAAAAAAAATCTTTATTTGGTACTATAACAATGTTTTTAACAAGCTTGATAGTAGTTTGCTCAATAGGATATGCCCAACAAAATAGTTTTAATTTAAATTATTTTACAATAGCTTTTTTTGCGACTTTGCTTGAACAATTTAGTATTTTAGGAATAGATAATTTCATTGTTCCAATTGCTTCAGCATTATTTTTTAATTTATTTATAACTAACTAAGTGAATTATATAAAATAGCGAGTAATTCTTTTGTTGTTTCTATATCTATGCATGCATCTGTAATGCTTCTACCAAACTCAAGATCCTCTTTTTTTAAAAGTTTTTGATTGCCTTCTTTTAAATGACTTTCAAGCATCACTCCTAATATATTTTTTTCACCATTACTAATTTGAGAAGCTATGTTTTTTAATACTTCAGACTGTTTTCGGAAATCTTTATTGGAATTTCCATGACTACAATCAATCATTACTCTATGAGGAAGATTAAATTGCTTTAATTCAGCTGAAATTCTTTGAACATGTTGACTTTCAAAATTAGGGCCATTAGAGCCGCCTCTTAAAACTATATGACCATCTGGATTTCCTGTAGTATTAACAATAGAAGCCATTCCATTATCATTTACACCTAAAAAATGATGGGATTTTGAAGCTGACTGCATTGCATTAATTGCGGTAGTAAAAGAGCCATCAGTTCCATTTTTAAATCCTATAGGCATTGATAAACCTGATGCCATTTCCCTATGAGTTTGACTTTCAGTAGTCCTCGCACCAATGGCTGTCCAACTTATCAAATCAGCAATATATTGTGGCACAATTGGATCTAGTAATTCAGTGGCAGAAGGTATTCCACGTGTTGCTAGATGTGAAAGCAAACTTCTTGCCCTCCTTAAACCAGTATTTATATCATAGGAATTATCCAAATGAGGATCATTTATAAGTCCCTTCCATCCAATAGTTGTTCTAGGTTTCTCAAAATATACTCTCATGATTATTTCTAATTTATCTTTGTAAATTTTTCGGAAGTTTTGAATATATTTTGAATATTCCTTTGCAGCCTCTAGATCATGAATTGAACAGGGACCAACAATGACTAGAAGCTTCTGATCATTATGATGCAGTATATTTTGTATCGATCTTCGAGTTTTAGATACCGTATTAGCGGAGGTGTGATCTAAAGGTATATCATTATGTAATCTGCTTGGAGGTATTAATGGACGTGTTTCAACAACATGTAAATCTGAAGTCTTTTCTAATGCTGAATTATTTGATGATGTCGTCATTGATTAATTAAGAAGTTTGAATATTTAAAAAAGCATTTATGAATACTCTCCTTTTCAATATTAAAAATAACAATAGATTATGCATTAAACCTTACTAATGAAGAATTTGGAAACATTGCTAAAAAATTATGCAGATCATGTAGCAGAAAGAGCTGCCAAAGGAATACCACCTTTACCTTTAAATCCTGAGCAGACAAATTGCATTACCACATTATTGGAACGAGAAAGTAATTACGACTCATCATTTCTACTTGATTTGTTTATGAATAGAGTACCACCAGGAGTTGATGAAGCTGCTTATGTAAAAGCAAGCTGGCTTACAGCTGTAATTAATGCCGAAATATATTGCAAATTAATAAATCCTGAAAAAGCAATTGAGATATTAGGAACTATGATAGGCGGATATAATGTTAATTCTCTGGTCGAAATACTTAAAAGCGAAAATAGTTTTCTTGCTAAAAAAGCAGCCGAAGTTTTAAAAAATATTATTCTTGTTTATGACTCAGCTAATGAAATTTATGAATTGTCTCAAAATAATATTTATGCAAAAGAGGTTATAAATAGTTGGGCAGATGCAGAATGGTTCAAAAATAAAAAAGTTCTTGAGAAAGAGATCACTTGCTTAGTATTTAAAGTTGACGGAGAAACAAATACAGACGACTTATCTCCGGCTGTACATGCAACAACACGCCCCGATATACCAATGCATGCATTGGCTATGTTGGAATTTAAAAAACCTGATGGACTTAAGATTCTTGATAATTTAAAAAAACAAAATTTACCAATAGCTTATGTTGGAGATGTTGTTGGTACGGGCAGTTCTAGAAAATCTGCTATTAATTCACTCATCTGGCATATAGGTAAGGATATCCCTTTTGTTCCAAACAAAAAAACAGGTGGAATAATAATTGGGAGCAAAATAGCTCCTATTTTCTTTAATACTGCTCAAGATTCAGGAGCTTTTCCTATCGAAGCTGATGTATCTCAAATGAAAACAGGGGATATCCTTAAGATATATCCTTATGAAGGCATTATTAAAAAAATTGAAAAAGATTCAAATACAGAAGAATTAATAAGCAAATTCGACTTATATCCATCAACTATTACTGATGAGATTCAAGCTGGCGGCAGAATTAATCTTATGATTGGAAGATCTCTTACAGACAAAATTAGAAACAAATTAGATTATCAACCGAGTGAAATATTTACCCGACCAAAAAATCCAAAAGAAAGTAATTCTGGGTTTACTCAAGCTCAAAAAATAGTAGGAAAAGCATGCGGTTTAGATGGAGTTAGACCAGGAATGACTTGTGAACCAATAATGACCACTGTTGGAAGTCAAGATACTACTGGGCCAATGACTAGAGATGAACTAAAAGAATTAGCTTGTTTAGGATTCACTGCAGATTTAGTAATGCAAAGTTTTTGTCATACAGCTGCATATCCTAAACCAGTAGATCTAGTTACCCATAAAGAATTACCTGATTTCATATCCCAAAGAGGTGGAGTAGCCCTTAAACCTGGGGACGGCATCATTCATAGCTGGCTTAACAGAATGCTTCTCCCTGATACTGTTGGTACAGGTGGAGATAGTCATACAAGATTCCCTCTTGGCATTTCTTTCCCCGGAGGCTCAGGCATTGTTGCTTTTGCGGCTGCAATAGGATCAATGCCATTAAATATGCCGGAATCTGTCCTAGTTAAATTTAAAGGGGAATTATTACCTGGAATTACTCTAAGAGATTTAGTAAATGCAATTCCTCTCTTCGCAATTAGACAAGGACTCTTAACTGTTGAAAAAGCAAATAAAAAAAATATATTTAACGGGAAAATTATGGAAATTGAAGGATTACCAAATCTAAAACTTGAACAAGCTTTTGAACTTACTGATGCTACCGCAGAACGCTCATGCGCTGGTAGCACAATATTATTATCCCAAGAAACTGTTCAAGAATACTTAAGAAGTAATATTTGCCTACTAGAAAAAATGATTGAGAGCAATTATGAAGACTCAAAATCGATTTCAAGAAGAATAAGTGACATGAAAAATTGGTTGAAAAAACCCTTACTTATTCAGCCAGATTCAAATGCCCAATATGAAGAAACCATTGAAATTGATTTAGCAAAAGTAACGCAACCTATAGTCGCCTGCCCTAACGATCCAGATAACGTAAAAGAAATAACAGATGTTGCCAATACAAATATTGACGAAGTTTTTATAGGCTCTTGCATGACAAATATTGGTCATTATAGAGCAGCTGCGAAAGTTCTTGAAGGTGTACAAAATTTAAAAGCTAAATTATGGATTTGTCCACCAACAAAAATGGATGAAGAAACTTTAAAAGCTGAAGGTTATTATAAAATATTTGAAAATTGTGGTGCAAGATTAGAGTTACCTGGTTGCTCTTTATGTATGGGTAATCAAGCTAGAGTAGAAGAAGGATCCGTTGTGTTTTCTACTAGTACTAGAAATTTTGACAATAGACTTGGGAAAAATGCGCAAGTATTTTTAGGGAGTGCTGAACTAGCAGCAGTTTGCGCACTTCTTGGAAAAATCCCTGCAGTAGAAGAATATCAGGATATTACTAAAAATAAAATTAATCCATATACAGACGAACTTTATCGTTATCTTCAATTTGATGAAATACACGATTTCAGTTTGTCAAAATAATCATGCATTATGCCCAATCTTATAAAAGAAAATATTCAAGCAACCAGAAATAATTCTTCTCGTAGTATCAAAAAATTATTAAGACAAAGATCTCTGGTCGTTGCATTTTCGCTCTTATTAACTGGTCTAGGAGCTTCAATTACAAGCATATTTTTTAAAACTGGAATCTATTTTATTAACAATTGGAGATTAGCACTATTAGAGCAATTTCCATCTATTTTAGTATTACCAATTGTTGGAGCTGTAGGAGGAGCAATTTCAGGATATTTGATCAAAAATATTGCACCTGCAGCAAAAGGTTCAGGTGTGAGTCAAATCATGGGTTTCTTAAGGCATAAAAAAGTGCCAATGAATTTAAAAGTTGGATTAGTAAAGCTCATATCAGGAATTATCGCTATTGGTAGTGGATTCCCTTTGGGGCCAGAAGGCCCATCAGTTCAAATGGGGGGGTCAGTTGCTTGGCAAATGGCCAAATGGCTCAAAGCTCCTACAGCTTTTAGACGAGTAATAGTAGCAGCAGGAGGTGGTGCTGGAATAGCTGCAGTATTTAGCGCACCATTAGGAGGGTTTGTTTATGCAATAGAAGAACTATTAAACTCTGCTAGACCAGTAATTTTGCTTTTAGTAGTAATTACAACTTTCATTGCAGATTCATCTGCTGATATTATTCAAGCCTTAGGTTTAGATCCTAAAGCAGGAGGCTTTGATTTTAACCTCGGATTTTTAATACAAAAAGAATATGATCCATCAGTTTTTTTCTTACCTATAGATTTTATTTACCTTGTTTTACTAGGAATAATTATTGGGATTTTTGCAGAATTGTACAGCAGATATGTTTTGTTAATGCAAAATATTGGGAAAAAATGGTACAAAAATAAATTTATTTTAAAAATGAGTATCTGTGGTCTTATTTTAGGAAGTATCTATTCTGTTTTACCCAGTACATTTCATAATTTAGATGAATTACAGAAAATAATAGCTGAGCAAAATATAAGTATTGGAATTGCATTGTTAGCAGTTTTAGTATTATTCGTCACGACAGGTTTAGCTGCAGCATCTGGAGCTCCTGGTGGGTTGTTCTATCCAATGCTTACTTTAGGAGGGGCAATAGGACTTATAATTGGAAGCTGGGTAGAAATTGCAACAGGACATGCACCAAGTACATACATTTTTGCGGGAATGGGTGCTTTCGTAGCAGGATGTTCGCGAACACCAATAACAGCAATGTTTTTAGCTTTTGCCTTAACAAAAAATTTATTAATAATGAAACCTGTCTTAATCAGCTGCATTGCAAGTTTTTTAATAGCAAGAGCTTTTAATGAAGAATCAATTTATGAAAGACAAATACAAATAGAATTAGAAGACTAAAAATATCTTCAATCAAAAACAGCAGTTTTGCTGTTATAAACGAATACTTGATGATTTAAATGTAATCTAACCGCTCTAGCTAAAGCTATTCTTTCAATATCTCTTCCTTTTCTAATCAAATCATCAACTTCATCCCTATGACTTACATTAACTGTACATTGCTCTATTATCGGGCCTTCATCAAGATCTTCAGTAACATAGTGGGCCGTAGCACCGATCAATTTAACACCCCGCTTCCATGCTCGATGATATGGTTGTGCCCCTTTAAAAGCAGGCAAGAAGGAATGATGAATGTTTATAATTGAGGAAAACTTTTTTAAAAAAGAGTCGCTCAAAATTTGCATATATTTGGCTAGTACAACAAGATCAATTTCATATTTTTGTAGCAAATTTAAAAATTGATCTTCAACATCAGATTTATCAAGATTAAAGGTATCAATGTGGATAAATTTTGAATTAAAGTCATTTGCAATATATTCAAGATCAGAATGATTTGAAATTATTAAAGGCACTTTCATTTTGAGCTCACCATTTCTTACTCGCCAAAGTAAATCAATCAAACAATGATTTTGTTTACTCACGAAAATAGCAATATTCGGAATTTCATCAGAATAGTTTATGTTAAATTTTCCATTAACTTCAGATGCAATTTTTTCAAATTCCTTATAAATTTCATCTTTATTAAAAGATGCATTTTTACTATTCCATTCAATTCGACTAAGAAACAATCCCGCATCTTGATCTGTATGGTGATCAGAATGCTTTATATTCCCGCCATAATTTGATATCCAACTTGTTAGTAAACTAACAAGTCCAGGACGATCAGGACAAACAAT
>QCCS01000015.1 GCA_003281185.1 Prochlorococcus sp. AG-347-M15 | reverse complement strand
CAATTCTGATAACAAACAAATAAAAGCCGAAAATAATTTAATTGCTGCTACTGAAAAAGATCTTTTCTTATATCGTCAAATGGGTGCATCCTATCTTTGTATAGCTTCAAGAGCTGAAGTTGATTTTAAAAAAGGTCTTGGCATTGCTAGTGCAACTTTTGCAAATGTAATAATTGGCAAGCATGATGGGGTTATTAAAAAATTAGGGAATGAAAAACTAAACGAAAAAAAATTATATAACGCAGGTGTATTTCAGATTATTGGAAGCGCACTTAAAATTTGTCCCGAAAGTATTCCGAAGGAAATAAAAAATGAATATGATAAAAAACTTAAGGAACTTGTAAAAAAATCCAAAAAATAATTTTATTGATTATCTGAACATTGAACTTACGGAACTTTCTTCGTGAATTCTCCAAATAGCTTCTCCCAACATATTGGCAACCGAAAGGACTTTCAACTGTGGAAAATTATCTTTGTCAAGAACAGGAATACTGTTGGTCACAATAACTTGTTCAAATAGATCTTTAGCACTTAGTCTTTCATGAGAAGGAGGAGAAAATACAGCATGTGAAGCACATGCAAATATTCTATTAGCTCCTTCTTTCTTTAATAAATTAGCTCCAGAACAAATGGTTCCTCCTGTGTCTATCATATCATCTATGAGAATAGCTGTTTTACCTTTAACTTCACCAATGACAGTTAAACTTTCAGCTATATTGTGCGCTGATCTTCTTTTATCAATAATAGCCAAAGGAGCATCTTTCATTAATTTTGCAAATGCCCTTGCTCTAGCAACTCCTCCTACATCGGGAGAAACAACTACAACTTCATCTAAGTTTAAAGTTTCTAAATAATCAATCAATACTGGAGAACCATAAATATGGTCGCATGGTATATCAAAATAACCTTGTATTTGAGCTGAATGCAAATCCATTGCAAGAACTCTATCAACTCCAGATTTCTCTAGCAAGTTAGCAGTGAGTTTTGCAGTTATGGACTCTCTACCTGAAGTCTTTCTATCTGCCCTTGCATATCCAAAATAAGGGATTACGGCCGTTATTTGTCTCGCAGATGCTCTCTTGCAGGCATCAACCATAATCATAAGTTCCATTAAACTATCGTTTACTGGAGCGCATGTGGGTTGTATTAGAAATACATCACAACCTCTAATAGATTGCTGAATCTGGACATAAAGTTCTCCATCAGCAAATCTCTTAGATATTAAAGGTACATTTTCAATACCTAAGTAAGATGCAATTTCTTCAGCTAATTTAGGATTTGTAGTTCCGCTTACTAACCTTAATCTACTTTTAGTTAGATTAAAATTCGATTCTTTATTCTGCACCGCCGTGATAAAACTTGTCACGAAATCAGCAATAATAAACTATATCTTTATCGTAGTCGTTTATGTGAATTTGGCAAAAGATAATTACTAGATCTTTTCAAAAGTTATATCTCTTGAGCAAAATATAAATCAAGTTAGGAAAAATTTAGTTATTATTTTTTAAATCAGTTGATAAATACTTGGAATAATATTTGTAAATTAAAACAAATTTGTATATCTTTGAATTTAGGGAATTAATAACAGCTTAATTGTAAAGAATCAAAATATAATTAAAAAATGTCTATACAAAATGTTCTAGAGAAAAAATCATTAGGAGTTCTTATGCATCCTTCATGTATACCAGGAGGAAGTGTATGCGGAACTTTTGGTAAAGGAGCTAAAGAATGGATAAAAAAGCTTAACAAGCATAGTATTGAATACTGGCAATTTTTACCTCTTACTCCTACGGATTCTACAGGCTCTCCATATAGTTCACCTTCAAGTTTTGCACTGAACCCATGGTTCTTAGATATAGATAATCTAATCGAAAAAGGCTTTATTTTATCTTCTAATATAGAAGAATTTGGACAGAGAAATCTTAATAAGAATCATTTTGATTTTGATATTGCAGATGAATTAACAAAAAAATTAGGATGCCTTCTTTTACAAGGTTGGAATTCCCAATCTGATGCAAGAAAACTTGATTTTTATAAATGGACTAGTAAGAATTCCTGGGTTGATGATTATGCAACATTTACAGTTATCAGGGAAGAATTTAGTATGTTGCCTTGGTGGCAATGGCCTAAAGAATTTAAAATAAAAAATGACAAGTTTTTAAAATCATGGGCAAAAAGTAAAAGTGAAGAGATACTCATTAAAAAATTAATACAGTGGCATTTAGATGAGCAATGGAGAGATATTAAAAACTTTGCAAAATCGAATAATGTTAAGTTAATAGGAGATTTGCCCTTTTATGTCTCCAGAGACAGTGTAGAAGTATGGAGTAATAAGTCATTATTTTCAATTCTTAAAGATGGAAGTTTAATTTTTCAAAGTGGTGTACCTCCTGATTATTTTTCATCAAAAGGTCAATTATGGGGTACCCCAACTTACTTTTGGTCAAAACATAAGAGGACTAATTTCGATTGGTGGAGAAAAAGATTTAAAAGACAATTTGAACTTGTAGACCTTTTAAGATTTGATCATTTCAGAGGTTTAGCTGGTTACTGGAGGGTTAGTGGAAATGCTGAATCAGCAATTTGTGGCAAATGGATAAATTCTCCAGGTAAAACACTTTTAAAAAAGTTAAAAAAAGATTTAGGTAAAAAATATCTACCAATAATCGCGGAGGATCTTGGAGTAATAACTTCAGATGTAGAAAATTTAAGGAAATATTTTAAATTACCTGGCATGAAAATATTACAATTCGCTTTTGATGGCAACGAAGATAATCCTTATTTACCTGAAAACATTGAGGGAGAAAATTGGGTTGTATATACTGGCACACATGACAACTCTACTTCGCGCTCATGGTGGGAGTGTTTAGACGAAAACTCAAAAATAAGAATAATGGATAAATATAAATTTTCGGCAAATCCCTCTTGGAGTTTAATAAAGATTGGCATGGAGACAAACGCTAATCTATTTATCGCTCCAATACAAGATATTTTATCGCTAGATGACTCTAGTAGATTAAATATACCTGGAACTACAAAAAATAATTGGAAATGGAAGTTAAATCGACCTTTAGATGAAATTGAAGAAAATATTAAAATTTTTAGTGATCTAGGGAATCAATTTGGGAGAAATAGAAAATTCTGAATCATTAAAGATTATTTATCCATGATTTTATTTTCAATATTTTGAATCTCAATAACATTTACATTTAAAATAAAATATCTTTTTAATATAAATATAGTTAAAACTAATATAAAAAAATACAAACAAATTCCTTGCCAAGTATTTATAAGATCTAATTTACTTATTAGAAAATCATTTTTTTCTTTATCAAAAGTTTCCCTCTCCCTAGTTACTAACTTTACTAAAGTATTTTTTTTAAGTTCTAAGCATTCTTCTAATTTTATTAAAATAGATCTTATAAAAGGATACTTTGGTCTATTTTTTTTATTATTATTTTCGATAGAATTTATTGTCCCTTCAGGAATTTTGGAAATATGTGACAATTCTTGTACAGAAAGGTTTTGACTGATTCTTGCTTCTTTTACCAACTTGCCAATTTCTTTATTATTATCAAATGGTTTATGATTCAAGTCTTTTTTATTTTCGGTTTTTTTATTAATTAAGAAAAGATTTTTCAAAATTTTCATTGCATATTTTTCAAATTTATTAATTCTTTGACTACTCAATTATTAATAATGGGTATTTTATTTTATCTTAATCAATAAAAATCATAAGTAAATTTCTTAGATATAAATATAAAAACTAAACTGGAGAAATAATATTTTGAACTGCACTTTTTGCAATATTCATAGGACTAAATGTATCTCTAATCAAACCTAATAGTTTTTTTGCATCAGATAATTCTAATTTATCATCCTTGATAAGGCTTAAAAGAAAATTCTTCCTAACTTTAGATCCTTTTTTGCTGACAAACAATTTCAAACCAGCATTAGCAACTGGAATGAGATCTGGATTAATATTATCAGAATCTTTAAATAAAATATTCAATAAACTTTCAACTTTTTCTATTTGAATACTGCCTTTATTATCAAAAACAACTTCTAAAAGAATTTCTAAAATCTCTTCAGAATTATCGGTAAGTAATTTTTTAGCTATATAAGGGTATGCGATTTTTAAAATTTTAAATTCAGGGTCTAGTCTTAGTGCTAAACCTTCTTGGCTAACAACTGCTCTTATAATTAAGGCAAATCTACTAGGCACCCTAAATGGATAAGAATACATTAGTTTTGAGAATTTATCAGTTACGTTTTTGAGATTAAAATTCCCAACTTCAGCACCTAAAGATCCTCCCAGAACTTCTTTTAATGGTTCAACAAGTTCTTGAAGATCCTGATCTTTAGTTAAGAATCCTAATTTTTGGAAATCTTTAGCAAGAAGATAATACTCATCATTTATAATATGAACAATTGCCTTAATGAGAGTAAGTCTATCTGAATTAGTAATTGTATCCATCATTCCGAAATCTACATAAGCTAAATTCCCACAATCTGTATTTCCTCCTTTTAGAGCAAACAAGTTGCCAGGGTGAGGGTCTGCATGAAAATATCCATATTCAAACAACTGCTGAAGACCACTTATTACGCAAGTTTTTATAAAAGAGGAAGGTAATAAGTTGTTTTCCTCCAATAAAGCCCGGTCTCTTAACTTGACTCCATCAATCCAAGAGGTTGTGATAATCCTTTTGGATGAAAATTGTTTTTCCAATTTAGGAATAAAAACATTTGGATTTTCTTTAAATAAATCTGCAAACTTTAAAGCATTTTCTCCCTCTTTTTCATAGTCAATTTCATCAAAAAGTGCCTTGCCAAATTCATCTATTATTTCACCAATTCCAACACCAATATTTAATGGTAAAAATGGCGAGAAAAAAGTTGCTAAAAACCTTAAAATCACAACATCTCTTCTTATAAGGAAGTACAAATTTGGCCTCTGTACTTTCACAGCTACATAAGTATTATTTTTTGTTTTAGTTTTATAAACCTGACCTAAGCTTGCTGAAGCAATTGGACTATCAGGAAACTCATCAAATAATTCATTAGGTGGCGCCCCAAGTTCCTCTTCAATAATTTTTAAAGCAATTTTATGATCAAATGCTGGAAGATTATCCTGTAAGTTTGTAAGTTCTGTCAGCCAATCTTGTCTAACAAGATCTGGTCTAGTGGAAAGTGCCTGCCCTAATTTTATAAAACAAGGACCTAAATCTGTTATTACATCAAAAAGATATTTTGAAAGATTTTTTTGTACATTTTTGTTTTTACTGTTACCTTGGAAAAGTATTCTTAAAAAAAGAAAAATAAAAGTTAAAAGGATATATAAAACTCTCGGGATGAAAATCCATGGTCTCAAAATCAACCAAATCAGGTCACCTTTTGCTGAATATTGCGAATAAGGTCTTGTCATTAAAGTTAAAAAATATCAAAAAAGAATATCATCTGACCCATTCTATATATGTCAACAATACTTTATGAGCATTTCATCTTTTCTAACTAAAAAGTTTTTAAAGTCAGTTTTCTTTCCCGCTCACAATAGAGGGGAAGCCTTACCCAAGAAATTAGTGAAATTATTAAGAGATCAACCTGGGTATTGGGACTTGCCGGAACTACCTGAGATAGGTTCAACACTATCCCAAAGAGGATTAATAGCCAAAACTCAAAAAGAATTCTCTAAAAAATTTGGGGTGAAAAGATGTTTTTTTGGAGTAAATGGAGCTTCTGGATTAATACAATCAGCTGTAATTGCAATAGCAAAACCTGGCGAAGCTATTCTGATGCCAAGAAATGTACATATAAGTGTCATAAAAATCTGTGCTATGCAGAACATACATCCAATATTCTTTGACCTAGAATTCTCATCAGAAACTGGACATTACAAACCAATAACAAAGATTTGGTTGAAAAATGTATTTAAAAAAATAAATTTTTATGAAAAAAAAATTGTAGGAGTAATTCTCGTAAGTCCTTCTTATCATGGTTATGCCGGAGATTTAGATCCTTTAATAGATCTTTGTCATCAGAAAAATTTACCTGTTGTGGTTGATGAAGCCCATGGTTCTTATTTTCTTTTTTGTGAAGACCTTAAATTGCCAAAATCTGCTTTAATATCCAACGCTGATTTAGTTATTCACTCATTGCATAAATCGCTAAATGGTTTAACTCAAACAGCCGCACTTTGGTACAAAGGGGACCTAGTAAATGAGAATAATTTAATTAAGAGTATTAATTTGTTGCAAACTACTAGTCAAAGTTCTTTATTACTTTCTTCTTGTGAAGAGTCTATTAAAGACTGGCTTAATAGAAAAAGCTTATCAAAATATAAAAAAAGAATCTTACAAGCAAAAAGTATCTACAAAAATTTAATACAAAAAAATATTCCTCTAATAGAAACCCAAGACCCCTTAAAAATTGTATTGAATACCTCCAAGGTTGGAATTGATGGTTTTACAGCTGATAAATTTTTTTATAAAAATGGTCTTATTGCTGAATTGCCAGAAATGATGACTCTAACTTTTTGCTTAGGATTTGCGAATCAAAAAGATTTTCTCAGTTTATTTGAAAAGTTGTGGAATAAATTACTATTAAATTCTAAAAATTTAAAAAGTTTAGAAGTGCTCCAATCGCCCTTTAAATTAGTTCAAGAGCCAGAAATTGAAATTGGAATTGCTTGGAGAAGCGACACTCGTAGTATTCCTTTTTCGCAATCATTAAATAAGATATCTGGAGACATTATTTGTCCTTATCCTCCAGGAATACCTCTACTTGTTCCAGGAGAAAAAATTGACCTGGCAAGATTCAATTGGATAAATAATCAAAGTTTATGCAATAAAGATCTGGTAAATTTTAAGATAAGAGTCATATAAACATAGAATATTGATATGAGATTGAGAAGCGGTTTGCTTATAGGAATATTTGGTTTAATCGTTGTTTTGTTGGGGGGATGGTTTTTTACATTAGCAACAGGACTGCTTACTTATTTAGCTTTATTGGAATTTTTTAGAATGGCAGAATTTAAAGGAATAAAACCAGCTACAAAAACCACATTATTTTCATCTTTCGTTATTATAATTTCTACTTATCTTGAGACAATAGGTTTGCTTGAAGGGGAAATATCAAATTCAATCTTGCCTATATGTTCAGTTGGGATATGTACTTGGTTACTTTTGCAACCAAAACCTGGAACAATTTCAGATATAGCAGCTTCTATCTTTGGTTTATTCTATTTAGGTTTTTTACCTAGTTACTGGATTAAATTAAGAGGATTAGAGTCCATGATAATAAGTTCAAATCAAGGTTTTATTTCTTTCGAAAACATATCAAATACTACAGGTCTTCATTTAACTTTAACTTCTTGTTTCTTAATTGTAGCTAGTGATATAGGTTCTTATTTCATAGGGAAGTCATATGGTAAAACATCTCTTTCTCCAATATCTCCGAGCAAAACAATAGAGGGTCTAATTGGAGGAATATTCTGTTCAATTTTACTAGCAATATTCTTTGCATTTTTACTTAATTGGGAAAATCCATTATTAGTTGGGATTTTATATGGAATTTTAATTTCTCTTATGGCATTAGTTGGTGATTTAATTGAATCAATGATGAAGAGAGATGCAAAAATAAAAGATTCAGGAACTTTTTTACCGGGACATGGAGGGATTCTTGATAGAATTGACAGCTACATTTTTACTCCGTCTGTTTTATATTACATTTTTATAATTCTCAAGTATCTAAATTAATAATGAAAATTTTTTATTCCAAAAAATAATCGTGGATAATCTTACTGGATAATGATGGTAAATCAACATGAGGTAGATGACCACAATTCTGCAATCCTACAAAATTTAATTTTTCAATTTTTCTTATATTTTTAATCTCTTTTTTTCCAAGGATGCGATCATTTTCTCCACATACTGCTTTAACAGGAATATTGTCAATATATTTATATGTTCCAGCAAACCCCCCACTTTTTGCGAATGATGCAAGTGAATTCCTCCATCCTTTACAACCTAAATGAATTGAAGCAATTTGCTCTTCCATTTCACCAACACATTCATCTGGAAAAGCAAAAGCTTGCCTACAAAGACTTTTTCTGACCTGCGGCAGTCCAAGAAATGAGGCTCCAATTTGGTTCAGAGGGAAAGGGATACTTTTAGGTTCTCCAAACAATCCGGCGGGAGATAAAAGGATGATCTTATCAATAGAATCAGGTATTTCAAAAGCAAGTTTTAAAGCTGTTGAGCCTCCCATAGAGGCACCAATGATTTTAAGATTCTTTGTTATTTTTAAGGTATTGAGGAGATCAATTAAATGTGAAACTATTTTGGATGGATTGTATTCAGTTGTTGCGCACCTTGGACTAAAACCAAACCCTAGCAGATCTGGAATTATAACTTGGAAATTTCTTTTTAATGATTGATATATTCTCCTAAACTCCAAAAAGCTACTGTCAAAACCATGGAGGAGAAGTATGGGTTGACCTTTTCCTCCCATGACTACAGGAAATTTCAAAGAATTCCAGTTCTCATTTAGTTTGATCCACTTAACATCATTTGCTAAATAAACACCTAATGGATCTAAAAGAGATTTTGTGGCACTCTCATAAAAATCAACATTCAAATCACTAAATTGTTCAAAATGGGATTTTGTCAAAAAGATAATTATATTTTGATTTTTTGGTTTTCAAAATTTGCAATGAGCCGTATTATATCCTGTTTGTGAATTTCGAAAGGCAAGAAGTGAATTTCAGATTTTTCTCTACAAGTAAAGTTAGCAATTCTCTCTAGATTGTTATTTTCAAAAACATTTATGCCAAGTTTTGCAATAGTAGTTGGCAAATTCAATTCTTTCATAAGTACCAACAATTGTTTAATTAATTGATCAGCTAATTTATTATTATTTTTCATTTCTTCCAGTCTTAATTGCAATAGCAATCCAACCCCAACAATCTCTCCATGTAAGAATTTATTAGGAGTAATTATCTGAGTAATTGCGTTATGAATTGCATGTGCTGCCGCAGTCCTACACTTTTCTCCTCCAATACCACCCACTAATCCTGCTGTAAGTCCACATGCTTCGATAGTATTACGCCAAGAAAGATTATTTTCAAATTGACCTTTAAATGCTTTTTCACCATCAATTAGCAATTGATCTCTTAAAACTCTTGATATCTGTATAGCTTGTTGAACAAGACCATCCTCAATTGTTGAACTTGTTATTGAGGATTCGTACCATTTTGCCAAAGCATCCGCTATGCCACTTGCAAGTGTTCTAGATGGAGCTGTTTGAATAAATTTATGATCATATACGAGGATTTTTGGACAGGATCTTAATGAAACATCCTTTATAAATTGTCCATTCTTTGTGTAAATATTTGATAGAGCCGTCCAACCTGCACATGTAGATGCGCTAAAAGGCACTGTAATACAAGGAATATTAAGAGAATCTGCTACATATTTCCCGGAATCCAGTACTTTGCCACCCCCAGCTGCTATCACAGAATCATGATTATTCTTTAAAATAATGTCCTTTACTCTTGAAATATCTTCATAACAACAATCAAATTGTAAATTAGCAGAATTAACATTAAGGTTTTGATTTTTTAAATCAATAAAAAGTTTATCTCTAAGATCATTAGTATTAATGCCTCTACCTAAAATTAATGGGCTTTTAGATAGTTTAATGATTTGAGGTAAGGATTTTTCCCAAGCATAATCACCCCTAAAAATAGTTTCTGGAGAGATTGACTGCATGTTTACTTTGAATGACTAAAAGTTTGCACTTGCTAACTCTTGGGGGGATTCTTCGGAAGAGATATTAATTGTAACTTTTTTATTATCATCTATATCAACTAAAGCTTTATCTCCATCTTTTATTCTTCCCGAAAGAACTTCCTCAGCTAGACTATCTTCTAATAAGCGCATAACAGCTCTTCTTAGAGGTCTTGCTCCATAAGAAGGGTTGTAGCCTTCCTCAACAAGCCTTTCTTTGAAGGCATCAGTTACATTTAATTTAATTCCTTTATCTTGTAATCTTGAAAATACTTCTTCCAACATTATATCGGCAATTTGTTTAACTTCATCTTTATTTAATTGTCTGAAGACAATTATTTCATCAAGTCTGTTTAAGAATTCAGGTCTGAAGTATTGCTTTAATTCCTCATTAACTAGGGATTTTATTCTATTGTATTGACTATCCTCGACAGAATCGCCAGAAAATTCAAATCCTAAGCCACCTCCGCCTTTTTCTATTACCTTAGAACCTATATTAGAAGTCATTATTAGTAAAGTATTTTTAAAATCAACAGTTCTACCTTTGGAATCTGTCAATCGACCATCTTCAAGAAGTTGTAATAATAAATTGAAAACATCTGGATGAGCTTTCTCTACTTCATCGAACAATACAACAGTATATGGACGTCTTCTGACTGCCTCAGTAAGTTGGCCACCCTCATTAAAGCCAACATAACCAGGAGGCGAACCTATAAGCTTACTAACCGTATGTCTCTCCATAAATTCTGACATATCTAGTCTGATCATTGCTTCTTCACTACCGAAGAAATATGAAGCCAATGATTTAGTTAATTCTGTTTTACCTACACCAGTAGGACCAGAAAATATAAAACTTGCAATTGGCCTATTAGGGTTTTTTAACCCAACTCTTGCTCTTCTAATAGCTCTAGAAACAGCCTTTACAGCTTCATCTTGTCCAATTAATCTTTGGTGAAGAGTTTCCTCCATATTAAGAAGCTTTACTGATTCAGTTTCCGTTAATTTTTGAACAGGAACACCAGTCCATGAGGCAACGATATGAGCTACGTCCTCTTCACTGACTAGAGGATTTTGTAAAGGTTTTACTTCAGTTTTAACAGAGTTAGTTTCAGAATCAGCTTCCTCTCCAGTTGCGGTTTCTTTTTTATTTTCAAGTACTTCTTTGATTTTTGCAGATAATTCAATCTCTTTCTCTCTTAATTGTCCTGCTTGATCAAAATTTTGATCTCTTACAGATTCTTCCTTTTGTTTTTGAATTTGTCTTAATTCTTTATCAATTTGTTTTGCTTCAGGTGGAAGCTTAGAGTTTATTAAACGAACTCTACTTCCTGCTTCATCAATAAGATCTATAGCCTTATCAGGTAAGAATCTATCAGAAATATAACGGTCACCCAGGTGAGCTGCCGCCTCTAAAGCATCATCAGTAATCTTAAGACGGTGATGTTGTTCATAACGTTCCCTGAGACCCTTTAAGATTTCAATTGTATCCTCAATGGATGGCTCACCAACCATGACAGGTTGAAACCTTCTTTCAAGAGCTGCATCTCTTTCAATATGTTTTCTATATTCATCGAGTGTTGTAGCTCCAATACATTGAAGTTCTCCACGGGCTAATGCAGGCTTTAAAATATTTGCAGCATCTATAGCCCCTTCTGCAGCTCCAGCGCCAATTAAAGTATGGACTTCATCAATAACAAGTATAACGTTACCTGCAGATTTAATTTCTTCCATAATTTTTTTTAGTCTTTCTTCAAATTCTCCTCTATACTTTGTTCCGGCAACCAAAAGACCAATATCGAGAGTTAAAACTCTCTTATCTTCAAGAATATCTGGGATATCACCAGTTTGTATTCTTTGGGCTAAACCTTCTGCGATAGCAGTTTTACCTACTCCAGGTTCTCCAATTAGAACGGGATTATTTTTAGTCCTCCTTCCAAGTATTTGGACAACCCGATCAATTTCTTCATGACGACCAACAACTGGATCTAATTTAGATTCACTAGCTAACTTTGTTAAGTTAGTTCCAAATTCATCGAGAGTAGCAGTTTTTAAATTCCCTTTACTTGAATTAGAGCCTGAACCAACTTCAGCTGTTTCACCAAGCATTCTTATAACTTGAGTTCTTACTTTAGTTAAATCAATACTAAGGTTTTCAAGGACTCTTGCAGCTACTCCTTCACCCTCTCTAATTAATCCTAATAATAAATGTTCAGTTCCAATGTAGTTATGTCCTAATTGACGAGCTTCTTCAAGAGATAATTCTAGAACTCTTTTCGCCCTTGGGGTAAAAGGTATTTCTACAGCTACGAAACCAGATCCTCTGCCGATTATCTTTTCTACTTCTATTCTTGAATCCTTTAAATTTACTCCAAGTGATTTGAGGACCTTTGCGGCAACACCAGTTCCTTCTCCAATTAAACCTAAAAGAATTTGTTCTGTTCCAACGAAATTATGACCAAGTCTTCTAGCTTCCTCTTGAGCAAGCATAATGACCTTTATAGCCTTTTCTGTAAATCTTTCAAACATTAGAAGATTAAATTCCTACTAATAACCTACCAGTAATATGTCAATTTTGTGTTCAGAATGAGCTTTTGTGAATACCCGAAAATGTATTTTATTTAATTAAAATTAAATTTTTTGGTGATATGACAAGAAATTATAGTAATTTCAACCATTCTGGTTATCCGAACAATTAAATATTTAAATTATTTTGTTACTAATTTTTTTTCTTTTAAAAGAGCATCTGAACCATTTTTATAATAATTTCTTCTTAATCCCACAGTAGAAAAATCAAAGCGACTATAAAATTTTTCAGCATTAACATTACTTTGGGAGACTTCCAAAAATAATTTTTTTATATTTAATTCTTCACATTGTTTTATTAAGAAGCTCATAAGACAAGAACCAAATCCTTTATTCCTAAATTTCTGATTTATAACAAAATAATTTATTTGGGCCTCATCAATGACCACATGAAAAACACATATCCCTACTATCAAATCTTCAAGTAATAACCCAAATACTTTTATACCCTCTTTTTTGAATTCGTTAGCCCATTGTTTTTTGGTCCACAACGAGATAGTATTTGAATCTAATTCATAACATAAATCAATATCTTTCTCATTTATTTTTTTTATGGATATCATTTTAAAGTGAGTAGTTAATTAAAGTATTCGAATATAAAGTTATTATAAAATATGACTTTTATATACCCTGCTTAAATTTCATCCATGGAAGCAAAAAAATCCTTTTTAGAACAAAAGATTGATCTTGAAAGTCCTAATAAAAATATTGTGCCTATTACTACATCAATTGGAACTGATGGTAAGTTAACCATTGGCGGATGTTCCATAGAAGAATTAGTTGAAAAATACGATTCACCTCTCTATATACTAGATGAATTAACATTAAGAAACTCGTGTAGAGCGTATAAAAAAGCATTAGAAAAATATTACCCAGGAGAATCACTACCCATATATGCCTCTAAAGCAAATAGTTCAATATTTATGAGTAACCTAGTTTCTTCAGAGGGTTTTGGACTTGATGCCGTTTCAGAAGGTGAACTTTTAACTGCTCTTAAAGGTGGGGTCCCAAATGAGAAAATTGTTTTTCATGGAAACAATAAATCAGACAAGGAGCTAGATTTTGCAGTTAAGAATAACATTAAAGTAATTGTAGATAATGATTATGACCTAGAAAGATTAGACAAAATCTCAAATTCATTTAACCGTGAATTAGAAATAATGATTCGCTTTACCCCTGGTATAGAATGCCATACCCATAAATATATAAAGACAGGCTCTTTTGATAGCAAATTTGGCTTCGGGATTGAATATTTGAATACTTTGTTTGAGAGAATCAGTAATACCAAACATTTAAAGTTAAAGGGAATACATGCTCATATTGGCTCACAGATTTTTGAACTAGAACCTCATAATGATCTAGGTGAAATAATGGTGAATGTTATTTTAGATGCAAAAAAATTTGGCCATGATATAAAAAAATTGAATGTTGGAGGGGGTTTAGGTATTAAATATACAGAAGATGATGACCCTCCATCAATTTATGATTGGGTAAAAACAATTTCTAACTCAGTTGTTAGAGCATGTAAAAAATACAACTTAGATTTACCTACACTAATGTGTGAGCCTGGAAGATCCATAGTATCTACAGCAGGAATTACAATCTATAAAATTGGGGCTTTTAAAGAAATTCCAGGTATTAGAACTTATTTAGCAGTTGATGGTGGGATGAGTGATAATCCAAGACCAATCACATATCAATCAAACTATTCTGCTTGCTTAGTTAGAAATCCTTTGAATATCAATTCAAAGAATAAATATACTATTGCTGGCAAGCACTGCGAATCAGGAGATGTATTGTTCAAGGAAATAGAACTAGCAGATTGCAAAACAGGAGATTTAATTTGTGTTTTTGGTACAGGAGCATACAATAATTCAATGAGTTCTAATTACAACAGAATTCCTAGACCTGCAGCTTTATTAGTTTGTGATGGTGAAGCAGAGATTATTCAAAAGAGAGAAAGTCCATTTGATCTTTTGAAATATGATGTTTTACCTGATCGCTTTATCAAACAAAATTAGGTACATTTAAATTAATTTTGTATTTAATGTGAATTTCTGGGGGATTATAAATTTAAAGCTTTTATTAGATGTTTTATTTGCACTTAGTTTTGGAGTTTTATTATTTTCTAGAGTTAAAGAGCAGAGGACATTATGGCTTTTAAGAGGATATTTGTTTTTAGTATCATCAGCTTGGTTTATTCAAAGATATGCCTATCTACCATTAACATCAAAATTAATCGATGCTGCAGTCCTCGCTTGCTCTCTTTCCTTGGCGATCCTCTGGCAAGGAGAGCTCAGAAGATTAATGGAATTATTAGGCACTGGTAGGCTAGCTGTATTACTAGGAAATCCACCAAAGGAATTTAGAGCTACATCAACCACCATTACCCAGTTAGTTGATACTGCAGGTAAACTCTCTCAGAATAGAAGAGGTGCTTTAATCGTTGTAGATTTGGGGAGTGACTTAAGACCTGAAGATTTTTTATATTCTGGTACAAATATTGAAGCACAATTGTCGACTGACCTTTTAATAAATCTTTTTGCAACAGATACACCGTTACATGATGGGGCAGTTCTTGTGAAAGGTAACAAAATAATATCTGCTGGTGTAATACTTCCTCTGTCGAGGCAAGGAATTAGTAGATATGGCACAAGACATTTAGCTGCATTAGGAATTACAGAAAGATTTGACAGGTGTATTTGTATCGTTGTTTCTGAAGAAACAGGTACGTTATCTTTAGCTAATCAGGGGAAGCTTGAAAGACCAATCACCAGCAGTAGATTACAAGAACTTCTATTAAACTTGATTGGGAATCAAAATTCTATAGGAACTAATAAATCATCTTTAAATAAAACTTCGCTATCCCAAAAGTCAAACCCTAATGATAATATTATCAGTGATATCAATGATAAAAATCACAATAAATCAGCAAGTTTTACTAACAAGAAGGACTAACTAATGGTTTTGGAAAAAATAAATAGTAGGAAAAATGATGACTTATCTAAAAGAATTGATAAGAACAAATTGCCAGAACACATAGCAATAATTATGGATGGGAATGGGAGATGGGCTACTAGAAGAGGCTTACCTCGATCATTTGGGCATAAAAGAGGAGTTAGTGTTTTAAAAGAAATACTTAGAACATCAAAAGATTTAGGATGTAAGGTACTTACTGTTTATGCTTTTTCTACAGAAAACTGGGCAAGACCAACTAAAGAGGTTGAATACCTTATAAATCTTTTTAACGTGGTTTTGAGAAACGAAATTGAAGAACTACATCAAGAGTCAATTAAAATAAAATTTATTGGAGATTTAACCCCTTTCCCCGATTCGTTAAAAAATATAATCTATAGTTCAGAATCTTTAACTAAAAATAATAGTAGTTTTTTATTTAACATTTGCGTGAATTATGGAGGTAGGCAAGAAATAGTAAAAGTTGCTAAAGAATTGGCATTAAAATCTTTTTCTGGTGAAATAAACCCAAGTGAAGTAAATGAAGAGCTATTTAATTCAGAACTATTAACACAAGGGATTAAGGACCCAGAATTGCTAATAAGAACTAGTGGAGAAAAAAGGATAAGTAATTTTCTTCTATGGCAATTAGCTTACTCAGAAATTTATATATCCGACGTACTTTGGCCAGACTTTAATAAGTTTGAATTTCTTAAAGCAATAATTGATTACCAATCTAGGGATAGACGTTTTGGCGGTATAGAATCTTTATCAAATGAATCTTTTGAAGATTCTCAATATTCTTCTTAACATAAAATGACTAAGTCTGATAATAACTTAAACAGCGAAATTAGATTTGATTGGGATAGAAAGGAGATATTAAAAATACTTAAAATGCCTCTAATAGATTTGATGTGGGAAGCACAAATCATTCACAGGAAATTTAATGAATACGAAGTCCAATTAGCTTCATTGTTCAGCGTAAAAACTGGAGGTTGTGAAGAAAATTGTTCATATTGTAGCCAATCAATTTATAGTACCAGCGATATCAAAAGTCATCCGCAATTTGAAGTCGAAGAGGTTTTAGCAAGGGCCCAAATAGCAAAAAATGAAGGTGCAGATAGATTTTGTATGGGTTGGGCATGGAGAGAAATTAGAGATGGTAAATCATTTAACGCAATGTTAAAGATGGTTAGTGGCGTTAGAAACCTTGGCATGGAGGCATGCGTTACTGCAGGAATGCTTACTGAAGAGCAAGCATCAAAGCTTGCTGAAGCGGGTTTAACCGCATACAATCACAATCTTGATACTAGTCCAGAGTATTACAAAAATATTATTTCAACTAGAACATATCAAGACAGATTAGATACTATCAAAAGGGTAAGAAATGCAGGCATAAACGTATGTTGTGGAGGGATAATAGGTTTGGGTGAAACTAATGGTGATAGAGCGTCTCTGTTAGAAGTCCTTTCAAACATGAATCCTCATCCTGAAAGTGTACCTATAAATTCATTAGTTGCTATAGAGGGTACAGGTTTAGAAGATAATCAGGAAATTGATTCGATTGAGATGATAAGAATGATTGCCACGGCAAGAATTCTTATGCCTAAAAGCAAAATAAGATTGAGTGCCGGGCGAGAGAAACTATCAAAAGAAGCCCAAATTTTATGTCTTCAATGTGGTGCAAATTCAATTTTTTATGGAGATGAATTACTTACAACTTCAAATCCATCTTTTCAATCAGACAGGAAACTTCTTAAGGAGGTTGGGGTTCTATTTAATAAAGATTTTGAAACTTGTAAAAAAACACTTTCCTCTTTATGAAAGAAAAAAATTATAAAATAGTCTCTCTTTATTCTTTCTTCCCATTTCAAGAAAACTTAATTCTTGATCTAAAAAATAAATTATTAGAAATCGAAAATGAAAATGATCTTTCAGGTTTGTTAATTTTTGCAAGTGAGGGTATTAATGGAACTATTTGTGCCGAAAAAAAAGTAATTGATTTTGTTATCAATTTACTTAATAAATATGCTGGCAATAGAAATTTAAATATTAAAGTAAACTTTTCAAAAGAGAAAGTCTTCAAAAAATTAAAAATAAAAATTAAAAAAGAAATAGTTACAATGGGTATCCCTGAAATAAACCCTGCAGAAAATAATGGGACCTATATTGACTCAGGTGATTGGAATAAGTTAATTAAAAATCAAAATACAATAGTCATTGATACTAGAAATCATTATGAGGTTTCTTTAGGTACATTTCAGAACTCTATAAACCCAAATACAAGAAACTTTAGCGAATTCCCCAAGTGGGTAGATGATCATTTAGAAACTCATTTAGAAAATAAACAGAATACAAATATAGCAATGTTTTGTACAGGAGGAATAAGATGTGAAAAAGCTACTAGTTTACTGAAAAAAAAAGGTTATAAAAATATTTATCACCTACAAGGGGGTATTCTTCAATACCTGGTCGATATGCCAAAAGAAAAAAACTTATTTGAAGGTGAATGTTATGTTTTTGATAAAAGAGTTGCTTTAGATCAAGATTTAGAAAAAGGCTCTTACTCGATTTGTCATGCATGTGGAATGCCAATTTCAATTCAAGATCAAGAAAGAAAAGAATATATAAAGGGTATCCAATGTCATTTCTGCATAGACCAATTCAGCGATGCTGATAGGAAAAGGTTTGAAGAAAGACAAAAACAAATCGATAGATCAAAAGTGAAAAATCATAAAATTTATAAGGACTAATTTTCAAAATCATGAAAGTTGAAGAATTAGAAAAATTAGCAGGTTCTATTGGATTATTAATTAAAATTCAAGTTAGAGAAACTATCGGATTATGTTTCTTTAGAATCGTGATTGCAGAACAGAAAGATAACATAATTAAGATTTGGGCCGAAATGAAAGGTTGGACTTATTTAAATAAAAAAGGTATTCAGCTTGATACATTAAGAATCCTTAGTAAAGCGCCTGCTTTTGTCTCGGAGTTAATATGGGCAACAACTATGGCTTGGGCAATTGAAAAAAAATCAAGCAATAAAGTAAGACTTTTAGCTATTTTTGATAGTGAAGGCTATAGTAAAAAACTTGTAAGATATTTCAAGTTAATAGGATTCAAAATTATCAAAGAAGTTGGTTCTAGCCCAGTAGATCTTTTATTAAGATTGGTTTGGGGAGGTGCAGGTACACTTATGAACGGGGAATGTATTTCCATATTGAAAAGATTTGAAAAGAAACTCTCTTTAATTAAAGAAAGTTAACCCGCGTGATAACTACTTCTAACTAAAGGGCCAGAAGATACTTTTTTGAATCCTAATTCCTTAGAGAAGCGATATAGATATTCAAACTCTGATGGATCCCAATATTTCTTAACTGCCAAATGATTGAATGAGGGCCTTAGATATTGGCCAATTGTAATTTGATCACAATTTATTTTTTTAAGATCATAAATTGTATTTTTTATTTCATCCAATGTTTCCCCAAGTCCTAACATAATGCCTGATTTAGTTTGAATATGAGGAGCAATATCCTTTGACTTTTTTAGTAAACCAAGGGATTTTTTGTAATTTGCACCCCTCCTAACTTCTTTTTGCAGTCTTTCAACAGTTTCAAGATTATGATTAAAGCATATTGGATCTTTTTCTAAAATCATCTTCAATCTCTCAGTCTGAAGGTTATTTGTTTCATCAAGATTTTTGCCTCCACCCCATAAATCAGGAGTTAAAACTTCAATTTTAATTTTTGCATCAATTTTTCTAATCTCATCAATTGTAGATATAAATAAATTTGCACCATGATCAGGGAGATCGTCTCTAGCTACAGATGTCAAAACAACATATTTCAAATTTAGTACTTTCACTGCTTCAGCGACTTGAGTACATTCATCAATATTGATAGAACTAGGTCTACCTTTATTTACCTGACAAAAAGCACATGAACGAGAACATATCGATCCACCCAGTAAGAAGGTGGCTGTTCCTGAGGAATAACATTCTGCTCTATTTGGACATCTTGCTTCTTCACAAATAGTATGAATATTTGATTTTTTGATGAGTGTTTGTATTTTTTCGAATTCTGAAGCTTTACTAATAGGAAATTTAATCCAAGAGGGAAGTCTTAAGATTTTTTCTTTCTTGATTAGATTATTGTCTCTCATTGTCTAATTTAGTTTTGTTCTTCCTTCTAACGCTCTTGCAAGTGTAACTTCATCCACATATTCAAGTTCACTGCCCATTGGGAGCCCATATGCAATCCTCGTAACTTTAGTAAAAGGGGCTAACAATTTTCCAATATAAAGACTTGTTGTGTCTCCCTCAACACTTGGGGGCAATGCCAATATAATCTCATCTATTTCAAACTTACTAACTCTTTCTACCAAACTTCTTATTTCTAAGAGTTCGGGTCCAACAGAATCCATTGGTGATATTAAACCACCAATAACATGGTAAACCCCTTTAAATTCTCTGGCGCGCTCCAAAGCTAGCAAATCTTTAGTTTCAGCTACTACACAGATTAGTTTTTGATTTCTGTCAGTATTTCTACAAATTTCGCATTCATCTTCTGAAGTCAAATTGAAACATTTTTTGCAACGACCAACATTACTATGTGCTTCTAACAGAGCCTTTGAAAATTCTCTTATTGTACTTTCAGGTTGTTTTAAAATAAACAGGGCTAATCGTTGCGCTGTTCTTGGACCAATCCCTGGGAATTTCTCAAAATGACCGATTAATTTTGAAAGTGGTTTGGTATAAGTAATCAAAATTAAACTATTTCTAGAGATAATTTAGACGCAAAATTACTTATTGCCATAATTGTTTGCTTTTAATGTCTTATTATGTTTTTATTTAGTATTTTCAAACAAAATGAAAAATATAAAATTTAACCCTTTCAAATATTTATTTTTGATTTTTTTGTGCTTAACACTGAGTGCTTGTAGTGGAGGAATAAATGCGGGATTAGAAGCTTATCAAAGTCCTGATGGTAGATATGCCTTTTTGTATCCAACAGGATGGACTAGAGTAAAAGTCGATGGAGGACCTGAAATTATTTATCATGATTTAATAAATAGTAATGAGACCTTAAGTTTAGTTATTTCTAATGTCAATAAAGAGGTTCAATTAGAGCAATTAGGAAGCCCAAATGAAGTAGGTCAAACATTAATTGATAAAGTCATTGCTCCCGAAGGTTCAGGTAGAGAGGTAAAACTTATAAATGCCAATAAGAGAGAGGCATCCAATCATATTTTCTATGATTTAGAGTATGAATTAAATTTAAATGAACAGGCAAGACATGAATTAGCCACTGTCGTAATTGATAGAGGAACACTTTACACTTTCGCTGTGGGAACAAATGAAGAAAGGTGGAATAAAGTTGACGGTATGTTTAGTAATGTAATTGAATCATTTAACTTCTTAATATAGTTTAGAAATTCATACTAGATTCCTACTTGTACATTCCACAAATCAGCATATATTTTGTTCTGATCTAGTAGTTTCTTATGTTTTCCGCTTTCAACTATTTTACCTTTATCAATAACTACAATATTATCCGCATTTTTTATAGTGCTTAATCTATGAGCTATTACTATAGTTGTTCTTTCTTTTGTGATTTTAGATAACGATTTTTGAATTAAAGCCTCTGTTTCATTATCAACTGAAGCTGTAGCTTCATCTAATATTAATATTGGAGCATCCTTTAAAACAGCTCTCGCTAAGGCAATTCTTTGACGTTGCCCACCTGAGAGCCTTTGGCCCCTTTCCCCCACTATAGTCTTATAACCATCTGGTAATTGTTCAATAAATTTATGAGCTTCTGCAATCTTTGAAGCTTTAATAATATCTTTAAGACTTGGGTTGATTGAGCCATAAGCAATATTTTCTTGTACACTGCCATGAAATAAATAAGTTTCTTGACTTACTAAAGAGATACACTTTCTTAAATCCCTCAAATTTATTTCTTTAATAGAAACCCCATCCAAGGTTATTGACCCATTATTACTATCATAAATTCTAAGTAGTAGTTTTATTATTGTACTTTTCCCAGAACCTGTTAAACCAACAATTCCTAATGTTGAGTTATTTTCAATTTTGAAATTTATGTTTTTTAAAGTTAAATCTCGTCCAGGATAATTAAAATTTACATTATTAAAAATAATTTCTCCTTTGATATCTTTAGGTTCAATTTTTATTTTTCCATCTTTTATTTTTATAGGAGTATCTATCAGATCAATTACTCGATTTATTGAAGCCATAGATCTCTGAAAATCATCTAAAACATGCCCCAGAGTAGTTAAAGGCCATAATAGTCTTTGTGTAATAAACACTAAAAAACTATAAGTACCTACATCAAGTGTCTTATTCCAAGTTTGGAAACCTCCAATTAATAGAATCGCTATAAAAGCAAATAAAATTGCAAATCTTATAAGAGGGATAAAAGCAGAAGATAATTTTATTGCAGCCTTATTACTTCTTTGATAATCGAGACTTTCTTTATTTAATCTATTTAGTTCCCATTTTTCTTTAGTAAAACTTTTTATGGTTAGAATTCCACTTAAATTATTATTAAGCCTTGATGCCAACAGTCCAGCTTTGTTTCTAACATCTCTGTATTTTGGAGCAAGCTTCCTTTGAAATTTAATTGATCCTAAAAATATAATTGGAATAGGAAAAAAAGCAAATAAAGCGATTTTTGGAGCGACAAAAATCATAGTGCCCCCAATTATTAAGACAGTTATAAATAACTGAATAATCTGATTAGCCCCTTGGTCTAGAAATCTCTCGAGTTGATTTATATCATCATTCAAAATAGATAATAGCCTTCCAGTATTATCATTTTCAAAAAAATCCATATCTAATTCCTGGATATGCTCATAAGCTTTTATTCTTAATTTATGTTGCGATAGCTGAGCCAAATTTCTCCATAAAATCGAATATAAATATTCAAAGGAGGATTCCCCAGACCAAACTATTCCTGAAGCAAATGCAAGAAAAATCAATTGTGCTGGAACTTCTTTTATTCCAAAACCAGCAATCCATGAATTCTGTTCCTTAACAACGATATCTACTGCAAGACCAATTATTACAGGGGGGGCTAAATCTAATATTTTATTAATTATCGAACTAAGAAAAGCAAAAAATAGTAACCTTCTTTCCTCAATCAGATTTAAATAAAGTCTAATTATTGGATTTTGATTTTTCTTAGACCTCATAAAAATGATAATTAAATTTTTCTATTATGATTTAAATTTTCTTTAGTTTCTAATTTACATTTTGTTTTTGCATCTTGATGACTTGCAGTTTGCATAAATTCTTCGATGTAACAATCACAAGTTTCATTCGCAATTTCTTTACTATATACCATTTCTTCTTGCATCATCTCCTCTTTGACACTCTGAAGACAAAATAATTTTATGATTGAATTTTGTTTCGTTTGAGCTAAATAATAACTATTAAAGGAGTTGAACAGTATTATCAGATTCACAAAAATAAAGGAATTATATTTGCTAGCTTTCATTCTCTATCACTAGTTTCTGACTTTAATTTTTTTTAATTTATTTTTAGTTTCTCTATGCAGATCTCTGGGTAAATCTACCAAACTATAATCATTAAAAATCTGTATCTTACCTATGGATCTACCATTTATATTAGTTGAATTACAGATTGAGGATATAATATTTGCAACTCTGACTCCATCAAATTTACCAAAGTTAAATTTGTAGGTTTCAAAAGAATCATTTTGATAATTATTTCTCCTATTTGAATTTCTCATCCTATTATTACTATTTCTATTTGATCTATTTCGGTCAGTATTATTTTGTTTATTAATCCAAGAATCATCGTCATTAACAAAAAATGATTTATTACCTATTACTAAATTAATAGCCGCCATAGCAATATTTGAGTCATCCATGGAGTATTTTTCTTTTAAATTATCTAGCACATCAATAATCAAAGCTTTATTTTCTTCATTTTCATCTTTAGCTAAAGAACTCTCATTAACATTATCTATAAGTTTCTCCATCCTTTTATCATTTATTATTTTATTACTTGGTATATTAATTTCTTCAATCTTAGTTCTTGTTGAGTTTTCTAAGTTTCTTAGAAAATGTTTTTCTCTTTGATTAACAAATAAAATTGCCTCTCCTGATCTGCCTGCCCTTCCAGTTCTTCCAATTCTATGAGTATATGTTTCCTTGTCAAAAGGAAAATCGTAATTAATAACAAGTTTTATCCTCTCAACATCTAATCCTCTAGCTGCGACATCAGTAGCAACAAGAATATTAATAAATCCTTTTTTCAATCTATCTACAGTATTTTCTCTTTGATTTTGAGGTATATCTCCATTAAGTACTGCCACAGTATGACCTGAATTCTCTAAAGCTTCAGCTATTGAAGTAGTAAGTAGTTTTGTCCTAACAAAAATAATTACTCCCTCGTTATTAAGTTCTAGTATTCTTTTTAAAGCATCTAACTTATGATGCCTTTGTACATATAGAAATTTTTGCGAAATTAATTGAGTTTCTTTTTTGACACTTTTGATTAATATTTCGGCGGGATCATTTAGATATTTTTTTGCTATATTTCTTATCTCACTAGGCATTGTTGCTGAAAACAATACCATCTGCTTATTTTCCGGAAGTTGATCTATTATCCATTCAATATCTTCAAGAAAACCCATATTTAACATTTCATCTGCCTCATCTAAAACAAGACAATTTATATCTTTAATTTTAAAAGTCCCCTGCCTTATATGATCCATTATTCGGCCTGGGGTCCCAACTACTACGTCAACTTTTCTTTTTAATGCAGAAATTTGATTACGATAGTCGGCACCTCCATATATTGCAACCGTCTTAAAATCACTAGATTCTGAACTATAACTTTTAAAAGATTCTGCCACTTGAGTTGCTAATTCTCTTGTAGGAGTCATAACTAAAACCTTGGCATTTAATTCTTTATTATCTTTAAGTTTTTCTATTAATGGCAATGCGAAAGCTGCAGTCTTTCCTGTTCCTGTTTGTGCTTGGCCTAGTAAATCCCTGCCTAACATTAATTCGGGAATTGCAGCTTTTTGGATGGGAGTTGGATTTTTATATCCTTTATTTATTAAAGATTTTAAGATCGATTGATTAAACCCAAAATCGATAAATCCATTCTCATTATCATCTCCTTTCGATACTTCCAATAGTTGAGATTCAATTTCTTTTTTGTTATCTAAGTTCTTGAACTCTAGTAGGGAAGAATCTTCATTCTGAGACTGTTCCTGCTCACTACCAAGAGATTTACTATCTTTTTTTAAAGCCATTTTAAATGCCTAATAATCTTCTGATTAGGCATTCAACAAATATCTAAATTGACTTAAATTGTTGATTAGCCTTACAGAGCCGAATTATTAATCTAACATCTTGAGGTTAAGATATTACTAATTTCTCAAAAATAAAATTTAATTTAAATAATATATATTTAAAGATTTTTTCGCTCTTGTAACAGCAGTATAAAATAACCTTCTTTCAAAATTATCTCTGCAAAAGATATTTTGATTATCTTTTTTTTCTTTTACAGCATATTTATTTCTTCTATAGTTTTGGGACCACAAAATGTTTACTTTTTCAGATTCACTTCCTTGAGATTTATGAATAGTAATGGCTATTGCTGGTACAACATTTTCTAAGTTAGATGGATCAATTAATGCAACAATTTCTTCGTTATTATCATTAAATTTTTTAAAAAGATATTTTCTTTTATTTTTTAAACCTATAAGTACTCCGATATCCCCATTTGACAACGCAAGTTCATTATTATTTTTTGTACACATGATCGGAACACCCTCTTCAAGAGTTTTAAGGTCATAGGGTTTTTTTTGACCAAAAACAATTTCATTCAAATATTCAACACTCCATATTCCTGAATTTGTTTCGCATAAAATTAATTGACTTTTTAAATCCAGAAATATCTTATCTACTAATTCTTTCTCATTAAGCAATAAATTATCAATACTCTCATCAAATATATATTTTTTTTTACTTAAATTTGAAGTTGAAATATTTAACTGTTTTAGATGACTTGTAATCGAATATAACAGATCTTTTGGAATATCTTTTTCTCTACTCTTTGAAATAGTAATTTCTTTTGAATTATTATATTTTTCTAATTCTTTTATCTTTTGATTAAATAAAGAAAGATCATTATTAAATATTAAACTACTAATTAATGCTATATCTCCAATATTTCTATAAGTTTTTTCTAAATTTACTACACAAGATTTAATTGAACTATTATCGGAATATTCAAACAAATAATTCCATATAGAACAGTTATTTACTGGAGACAATTGATTTTTATCTCCAACTAAAATAATTTTACAGTCTTTTGCTAGCAAATTTAAAACTGATTCAATTAAATCGATATTAACCATTGACATTTCATCAATTATGAAAATATCAAGCTCTTTTAGTTTAAATTTCAACTTAAGAGATTTATTTTGAGAATTTAAAATCCATCTATGTAAAGTTTGAAATTCTATTTGGTCTAGAAATTTGCTAAAGGAAATATTTTTTTTATCATTAAGAGCTTCTTTTAAACGAGCTGTAGCTTTACCAGTTGGAGCAGATAAACCAATATTTAAAAAGTTATCAATTTGAAGGAGTTCTAGTATTAACTTTATTATTAAAGTGGTTTTTCCCGTACCTGGTCCTCCTTGAAGGAAAACTAAGTTTGAAAATTTAAATATATTTTTAATTTGATCAATTTTATTATCATCTTTACAAATTATTGAGCTCATTAAATTATCGGTATCTATTCTTTTTAGAAATGTATTAATAACTCTTTCTATCTTTTTTGACCATTTTGATAAGGATAATTTTCTATTTATTAGTACGAATGGAGAATGAAGGGAACCAATCAATCCTATATTTTTTAGAACATCTATATGCTTATTGGGCCAGCCATCTTCTGATAATTCAAAGATTATTAAACTATTATCAACATCAATAATAGTTTCACCATTTTTTTCAAACTCTAATAAAATTCTTATTACATCTTTTACGAAATTTCCATATTTTTTTTCACTAAATTTGAAAATACCTAAGATAATATTAAATATATGATCGTATTGGAACTTTTCAATATCTGTAGTAGTTTTAGTCATTCTAAAAAAGGTTATCTAAATAATTAATTCTTTTTAAAGGTGCTTTGCTAATAAAAATACCTGGAGATATATCTTCAGACTTAGATTTTTCAAATAATTCAAAATCTGGCAATCCCTTTAAAAACAAATAAATATATCCTCCTAGATGTTTATGTGGTTGATAATTTTTAAGTCGCCACTTTAATAATCTATGCAATGCTAATAAATAAAGATGAGATTGCAATGGATAATGATGTTTAATCATTTCATTTCTCATGTTTTCATAGTTATAGTTTCTTGGTAAGCAATCACTATTATCACTACCAGAAATCAAATTACTTTTCCAATCAATTACCCACCATTTACTATCTTCTAATTTATTTCCTACAGGGAAAACACAATCAATGCATCCTGAATGAAAGCCTTTATTCATAATTTGAAGATCATTTATTTTATTTGCATATTCTTCACCAAATTCATATTCCTGATCTAAAAAAAAGCAATTTGATATATCATTAGAATTAATATTTCTACCTTCATAAGATAGAGTTAAATCATATTTGAGTTCCTTAATTAAGTATTCATTTGGAATATCAACTAGTTTCTTATTTTGTAATTCTCTTCCTAAAGATATATTTATGATTCTTAAAATCGCATCCTTTACTTTAAAAGCGAAAGAAGTATCGATTTGATGAAAGTTCAATTCCTCAATAATTAAATCAATTAATTCTTGATTATTATCGTTTCTAAATTCAAATCTTTCTATAATTTTGTGCAGACAAGTCCCAGCAATAGTTCCTTTTGGAAATTCACTTAAGGGATTTGGATAAGAATAATAATTAGGATAATTCTTTGAATTCTTAGAATTAGAATCTTTTATAATTGATATATTATCTTCATAATCCTTATATTGATTAATGACTGCATCAATATTTTTATCTTTACGTATCCATGAAGAATAACTTGAATAAGAAATAAATTGATCAGAATTAAATACATTAGATATTTTTTTATTAACGTTCTCGATTTTCCAAAGATTATTATTCAATGGATTGGTTTGGAACTTAGAAAAAATTTCTTTTAAATTCTCTTTTTCTATCCTGACTTCAAAATTAGACTTATAAATATTGATATTTTCCAAATTATTAAGTAAATCATTATTTAAAATATTATTTGTATCCTCTAAATCATTAAAAACAATAAGTTTATATTTGCTCCTTGTAAGTGCTACATAAATTAACCTCTCACTCTCTTTAAATAAATCTTCTTCTTCTATTAATTTAAATTTTTCAACCATCGCGTAATTATTAGAAATATTAACGTATATATTTCTATCAATATTTGATTTCCAAAGAGGTCCTTTAATTTTATTTGACTTATTTGAAATAATTGAGAGATATGGACATAGGACAATTTCAAATTCGAGACCCTTACTACTATGAATGGTAGAAAGATTTATTCCATTTTGAAGATTATAATCTTTCGTCAAAAAATCTTCTCCAGTAGAAATTCTTAAAATATGATCTAACTGATTTTTATACCAGTTGAATACAATATTTAGATCAAAATCATTATTTATTAATTCTATTTCAACAATTTCTGAAAGCTGAAATAAATTTGAATTTAAATCTGAATCTTGAATAATCGAAGATGACTTGTAATTTATAAGTAGTTCATTAACAATATTTAAAAAACCTTTTTCTTTTAGTTCTTGGGACCAAGTAATGCATTTATTAATTAAATTTTCTAAATTATTACTAATTCCATGATCAAGTAAATCTTCTAGTTTTGTTTCTATAAACTTTGAAGTGGCAAGCAAAGTTATATTTTTTAAAGACCTTGGATTTAATAAACATTCAATGAATAAAAATAGTAAGGAACTTGCTTCTGTATCAAAAATATTTTGTTTATTTTGAATTTTGCATGGGAGGTTAAACTTGTTTAATTTTTTTTTAAAATCTAAGCATTGCGAATTATTTAATGTAAGTATCGCAATTTTATTAATATCAATTTCTTTATTATTTAAAATAAAATTAACAATGTAATGAATTACAAGATCCTCTATATCAGTCTCTTTTTTTGAAAATTCTACAATTTCAAATACATCGTTAAATTTAAATTCGGAATTAATATTTTCATTAATTCTTGAGGTTAGTTTACTATAGTTTAGTTTTGATTGTTTAAGTCCATTCTTATAAAGTTTATTAAGAACATCGATTAACTTTTTTGAGGATCTATAGTTATCTGTAAGACTAAAAACTTCGATTGCATTAGATCTTGCATCTAAGTAAGTTTCAATATCTCCACCTCTAAATTTGTAAATCGCTTGTTTTGGATCACCTACGCAAAGTAAAAAATGATTTTTTGTATTAAAGAACTTTTTTATTAAATTCCACTGAGTAATATCTGTATCTTGGAACTCATCAACCAAGACACATTTAAATCTTTTTTGAATTTTAGATAGAGTATTACTATTACTAATTTCCGAATCTAGAAATGTATTTTCTACAGTCTTTATAAGATCATTGAAGTTAAAAATAGAAAAACTTTTCTTTAATTCAATTAATTTTATATAAGCTAATTGGGTAAATATTCTTACAAATTCAGTAAAGAAACCTTCTTTTATTTTATAAATTTTATCTTGTAATAAATTAAATTCAGTAAAATCTAATTTTAGATTATGCTTATTAATTTCTTTAGATATATTTTCAAGGTAAAAATATTTAGATAAAAGATCATCCTTAGAAATATCGTATATAAAATCAATAACATTTTTAGAATTAAGCCTTTTATTAATCTCTTCAATCCAACAATTTATTTGATTAAACTTATCATTTCTTGGTTTTGCAGCGTATATTTGACTTTTTCCACCACTCTCCTTAATT
>QCCS01000014.1 GCA_003281185.1 Prochlorococcus sp. AG-347-M15 | reverse complement strand
TTTAAATTTGAGCATCGATAATAATCAATCACTTTTAGTAGTAGGACCATCTGGTTGCGGAAAAACATCTTTACTAAGAATGATTAGTGGTTTATGGGAACCCGATCAGGGAGTAATTAAAAAACCAAAAATTGGGGAATTATTATTCATACCTCAAAAACCATATATGCTACTTGGTTCTTTAAGGGAACAATTATGTTATCCCACAGAAGTCAAAAAATTTAGTGATGAACATCTTACTTCTGTACTTCATGAAGTAAATTTAAAAACCTTAGTTGATCGGTATCCTAATCTTGATATCAAACAAGATTGGCCACGAATTCTTTCCTTAGGCGAGCAACAAAGATTGGCATTTGCAAGACTATTACTAAATTCTCCAAGATTTGCAGTACTTGATGAAGCAACAAGTGCCTTAGATATTGATACTGAAAAAAAACTATATAGTTTACTAAAGGAACGAGAACTTTCTCTTATTAGTGTTGGACATAGACCTAGCTTAAAAGATTTTCATGAAAATATTTTAGAGTTAAATGGTCAGGGAGACTGGAAATTATTGACTTCTGATAAGTATAATTTTGATGATAAGTAAAAAAAAATGAATTCTAAAGAAGAACAAACTAACTCAGAAGTAACTAATTTAGACAATGAGAGTTTTATAGAAGAGCAAAAAGATCCGAATCAGATCAATGAACAAATTGCAGACAATAAATTAGATGAAAAATCTATAGAAATTAAAGATGAATATAAATTTGGATGGAGTAATTATTCTGAAATAACTAATGGACGATTTGCAATGATTGGCTTCCTTGCAATAGTATTGATTGAATTATTTAGTAAACAATCGTTTTTAAAATGGGCAGGAATCTTATAATTAATCATCGAATCTAGAACTGTTATCTCTAGGTTTCTTCTTATTTGATCCAACGTTATATCTACTACTTTGATTTTTTGTAGTTGATCTAGGCGAGGAACTTACTCTGCGAGTCTCGCGTGGTTTTTTGGCTTGATTAGCATCTTTAAATGATGCATCTTCTACTTCAGCTGTTGAAGTTTGCTGCCTAATAGGTGATCTAGAAGGTTTCTTTCTTAATGGGGATGAACCACTAGGAGCTGAGATATTATCTTTTCTAGAAACTGCACGATTCATTCTAGGTCTAGACCCTGTTTTAACTTCATCGCGAGATAAATTTCTTCTCTCACCAAAGTTATTCGTTTCTGGTTGTTTACTATTTCTATCTTCAGAAGTCTGTCTTCTCCTTCTTATAGGTTCGTCATTTTCAAACTGACTTATTTCCCTTGTAGATGGCCTACTTCTGCTTGCTGCAGCAGAGGGTATGGCTCTTGAAACATTCCTCCTAAGAGATCTCTCCTCCATATAGTCATCGTCAAATTCATCTTCTTGAGGTTTAAATCTTCTGGATGGTCTTTCAGATTCTTCAAACCTATCATAATCGTCATTAAATCGGCCTCTAGAATTTCTGGGACCATCAGAAATAGGATCATCATCAAAATAAGATGACCTTCTAGCTTGATCAGTAGCAACTCCCCTCAATCGCACACTTTCATATGCGAAAAAAACAGTAGTTCCTGCAAGTAAAAACTGACCAAACTGAAGGATAGGATCTAACCTCCAACCTTGAAAAAATAATATTCCTCCACACAGAAGTCCAATTGCTGCGAAGAAAACATCATAATCTCTTGCCAAGGCGGGCTTAAAAGACCTCAAAAAATAAAGGCCTCCTCCACATACCGCGAGAACTATCCCAACAATACTGGCCCAATTGAGACTAGCATTGACCACATTCTTTCTCCAAAAATTTATTTTTTAAAGGGTTATTTATATCCCCTATATATAGTGTACTTAAAACTTCTACAAAAACTAGCGTCTTCCGGTAGAAGTACGATCGAGGGAATCTTTCTGGCTGACAAAAATCAAAAATGCAGTGGCTGGAATAACGATAAGTAAGGCAGCAGCAATAAAACTACCTATCATTCCCACTGCGGAATTATTTGCAACCTCAGCAGAAAAATCTGCGGCTAGTAATAAATTCGAGATTTGAAACACTTTTTAAATATTAAATTCTCAATTTATAATACGAATTAAATACGTTTCAATGGGTTATTTATTAAGATGAATTAAATAATTGTGATTTCTTGCTTGTAAACTCTCTTCAAATTTTAGATATTAGTTTAGGAATTTCTCTTTCATATCTAACTATAGTTTTTCTTATAAGATTAATACTTACTTGGTACCCAAAAATTGATTTAAGTAAAGGTTTATGGTTATTAGTTTCAATACCATCAAGCTCTATTCTTAATTTAACAAAAAAACTAATTCCTCCTATTGGAGGCGTTGATATTGGACCCGTAATTTGGATCGGAGTTATAAGCTTTTTAAGAGAAATTTTAGTCGGTCAGCAAGGGCTCATAAAACTTGCATTGCATACACATATTTCATAGGACTCATTTAAATATTTATCAGTAATTTGGCAATAATTCTTCTTCTACATATTTAGTATGTATCTTACCTTGCTTAAATTTAGATTTATTCAGTAAGGTTAAATGAAAGTTAATTGTTGTAGGAATACCAGTTACTGCACATTCATTTAAAGCCCTATTCATACGTTTAATTGCAGTATTACGATCCTTTCCCCAGACTATTAATTTACCAATTAATGAATCATAAAAAGGAGGGATTTCGTAGCCTGTATAGACATGACTATCCACCCTTACACCAGGTCCACCAGGAGGAAGCCACCCAGTTATTTTTCCAGGTGAGGGTCGGAAATTGTGTGAAGGATCTTCAGCATTGATTCTACATTCAATGGCATGACCATTTAAATGGATATCATCCTGATTAAATTCCAAATTTGCTCCGCTTGCGATTTTAATTTGCTCAGCTATTAAATCAACTCCTGTAACCATTTCAGTAACAGGATGTTCAACTTGAATCCTAGTATTCATCTCCATAAAATAAAAATTATCATCATCATCAACTAAAAATTCAACTGTCCCGGCTCCTTCGTAGCCGATACTTTTTGCAGCAGCAATAGCTGCGTTCCCCATTTTTTTTCTTAGCTCAGTATTAATTGCAGGACTAGGAGACTCTTCTAGCAACTTTTGATGTCTTCTTTGAACTGAACAATCTCGCTCTCCTAAATGAACAACATTACCCGACCTATCCGCCAAAATTTGAATTTCTACATGTCTTGGCTTCTTTATAAATTTCTCCATATATAAACCATCATTACCAAAAGCTGCTTCTGCTTCGCCTTGAGCTGCTTTAAACATTTTTTCAAGATTTTCAGAATTTTCCACCAACCTCATTCCTCTTCCACCTCCTCCAGCTGTCGCTTTAATAATTACCGGATAGCCAATATCATCTGCCAATTTATAAGCCTCATCAACATTTGATAACAAGCCTTTACTACCAGGCACTGTTGGAACTCCAACTGCTTCCATAGTTTCTTTAGCTGTAGATTTATCTCCCATAGATCTAATAGCTTTAGGAGATGGTCCAATAAATACTATGCCGTGATCGTTACACATCTCAGCAAATTTATCATTTTCAGCAAGAAATCCATAACCAGGATGAATAGCATCAACTCCTCTCGATGTAGCAGCAGCGAGTATGTTTGGAATATTTAAATAACTCTTATTACTTAATGAATCTCCAACGCAAACCGCTTCATCAGCAAGCTGAACATGCAATGCTTTTTTATCTACAGTGCTAAAAACAGCAACGGTTGCAATACCGAGTTCTCTACAACTTCTGACAATTCGTAAAGCTATTTCTCCACGATTAGCGATTAAAACTTTTTCAACCATTATGAAAATTAAATTGAAGAAATGAAATGACTTAAAATAAAAAATTATTTGCCAAAGTATTCAACAAAATTTTTTAGTGATCAGAGGACATTTTTTACAATACAACCTAAAACGTTATATATGTATAAATATTTGTTTTATGCAATAGAAAAATTATTCATCATATTCAAAAATACTCTTCTAGAACTACATGCTTATTTCAGCCAATATTGTATGATATTTTTAAGGTTTAGGTATCCCCCGGTTGCTGAAAACCCTTTGCGGACGTGGCGGAATTGGTAGACGCGCACGTCTAAGGAGCGTGTGGCTTAGGCCTTGCGAGTTCAAGTCTCGCCGTCCGCATTTAATGTATTCTGATTTACCTAGAATGAAAAAAAAATCAGTTGCAGTAGTTATAGTTTCCAATGGTCCTGGTGAATTAACTACATGGGTAAATCCTGTAGTGGATGAGCTAAACAAAATAAATAAATCACTATGTGATGACAATACACACGATTTCACCCTTAGGTTGGTTCTTGTTCCTTGCCCAAATGCCACTGGTAAAGAATTTTTAGTTGCAAATTCATGGAATAAATTCGAATTAATTACAAAATCCAAAAGTTTTTGGAAATTATTAATAAATCCATATTCTTTTGCAAATTGGCCAAAAAAAGGGGTGGTTGTTTTCCTCGGTGGGGATCAATTTTGGAGTATTTTATTAGCTAAAAGATTAGGTTATTTAAATATCACATATGCTGAATGGGTTTCACGATGGCCTAAATGGTCCAACGAAATTGCTGCTATGAATGTAAAAGTAAAAGAGTTAATACCTAAAAAACATAAATATAAATGTAAAGTCATTGGCGATTTGATGGCAGATATTAAACTTAATAGCGAACTATCATTAAGAAATAAAGAAAAACACTACATTGCATTATTACCTGGTTCTAAGAAAGCAAAGCTTTCTGTTGGAATTCCTTTCTTCTTAGAAGTTGCAGATCATATCGCTGAAAAAAATGAAAATATAAATTTTATAATTCCCATTGCCCCAACCACTGATAAAAGTGAATATTTATTTTTTCAAAGCAACAAAAATCCAATTGCTAAATATTACTCATCAAAAATTAAAGCAATTAAAAACATCAAAGACTCGTGTTTTGATTATGTAATTGAAACATCAAAAAATACAAAAATTTATCTAATCAACAAACATCCATGCTATGAAATATTAAAAGAATGTGATCTTGCTATTACAACTGTGGGAGCAAATACTGCAGAATTAGCAGCAATTACTCTTCCAATGATAGTTGTTCTACCAACTCAACATTTAAATATGATGAATGCATGGGATGGTATTTTTGGAGTAATTGGAAAAATTTCATTAATAAATAGATTCCTAACTTTTTTTGTTAAAAACTTTTATTTAAAAAAAAAGAAGTTTTTCGCTTGGCCAAATATTAAATCTAAAAGAATGATTGTCCCTGAAAGGATAGGTAATATTTCACCAAGAAAAATTGCAAAAGAAGTATTATTTCTTATTAAAAATAGTGATCAATTAAAAAGTATTAGGGATAATCTACACAAAGAAAGAGGAAATAAAGGTGCTGCAAAAAAACTTGCTTTTATAATTGCTAATTCAATAAAAAAACTTTAACAATTACCAGGGGTCGTCAATTTCAAACTTTTCTGATTTTTTATTATCTTGAACTAAATTTTGTTCATCTAGCGGTTCAATATCTAAAGTTTCAGTTGCATTTTGAATTGGTCTTTTCGAAGCCAAATTAGTAGTTGATTTTTTCTTTTGATTAAAATCAAAATTGTTTTTTTCATCTATTTGATTAACACTATTTTGATTCTCGATCTGATCAGAATAATCATTATCTATGTATAGCTTTTTTTTGTTATTTATTTCCTCTGAAGAACCCTTTATTTCAACATATTCAAGTTCATCTTCATAATCATCTTCATAATCATCTTGTTCAACAACTTCTTCATATTCCTCGACCAAATTGTTTTGTTGTTCTGATTCGGAACCTGATAGTAACTGATTCTCAACAGGTACAAGATTTGCTGAGTATCCATTTGCTTCCCGTTCATCCCATGAAGAACCTCCGACTCCAAGTTTCTCAAGTAGTCCACTACTTAGTTGCTTCAATTTCTCTTCAGCACCTTCATAAACAATAATCCTATCGGTACCACTACTTACAATTTCCTCAACAGGTATTTCCCAAGTACTTAAAACTCCCTCACCTAAAAGCGGAACACCAACAGCACCCATAACAAGAGATATCAAATCCCCAGTCTCAATATCAAAAGAAAAGCCAAGAACTCTTCCCAATAGCTGTCCAGATTCTGTAATCACTTGACAATTAATTACTTTCACATATCTTTCTGGAGAAAAATTCTCACTCAAAGAATCTAGGGAGTCAACTAATATGACATCTCCAACTTGCTTTATACTTTCTAAAGGCATCCATTTTGGCAAACCAGGTAAAAATCTTGTAAGTGGATTATCTCTCAGTCCCAAAGCGACCACCTCTCTTCTATCGATATCAACAACAACTTCTCCAACTACGCCTAGCCGCCTCCCAGTATCAGTAGTAATAACTTGTGTTCCCATTAATTCTGACCTTAACCATAAACGTTCGCTTGGAACTGAATTCGGGAGATTCTTATTAGCAGATGTGTTAGACAAGCTCATAAATTTCTTTTTATCATTCTGACGTATAAATTTAAAAAAGTGTGTTTATGCAGCATTTGGTAACCCAAGAACTTGAGTATTAGCACCTCTTGCTTGCGCAACCCCAATTGTTCGTTCAGATGCACCAATCATAGGCCTTCTATGGCTTACGACTATAAATTGAGCATTTGATGACTGATTTGATATTAGTTTTGACAACCTTTCAACATTAATACCATCTAAAAAACTATCAACCTCGTCTAATGCATAAAAAGGTGAAGGCTTATACTTTTGCAAAGCAAATAAAAAACTTAAAGCAGTTAACGATTTTTCACCCCCTGACATAGACGCTAATCTTCTAACATTTTTTCCCTTGGGATGAGCCACTAAAGTCAATCCTCCTTCTAAAGGAGAATTAGGATTTTCAAGTTGAAGGAAACCATCTCCATCAGATAAATTTGCAAAAATTTCTCTAAAATGTTTATCAACTTCTATAAATGCCTGCATAAAAGCCTCTTGACGCATCGTAGATACAGTTTCTATTCTCAGCAATAATTCAGATCTTTCATTAGATAGAATTTCTAATTTTTCTCGCAAACCATTTAATCTCTCAATTAATTCTTCTAGTTCATCAAGAGCCAACATATTGACAGGTTCTAAGCTTTCTAGTTTTGCAGTTATAATCGAAATTTCTGATTGCAAAGATTCAAGACTCTTGCCTTCATATTCTCCAAACTGAGGAGAAGGATTAGGCAGATCTTTTTTATAATTTTCTAATTTTATTTTCTCGCTCCTCATCTCTTCTTTAAGAGAATGCATATCTCTTTCTAGATATTCAAGCTTCAACAGATAATTATTATATTCTTGCCTTTTATTAGAAATCGAAGAGTTTAATTCATCTCTTTTCCTTCTCAATAAACCTAAATCTTTCTCTAGAGAATTTTTTTGATTATCGAGATCTAAAAGCTCTTTTTTAAATTTATCTCTTTTTTCTATCCATTCACTATGAGCAATTGCAAGTTCTTTAATAGATTTTTGCAAGTTTTTTTCTTGTATTAAAGTAATTTTTAATGAATTATTGATACGCTCTTTATTTAAAGCGAATTGATTCTTTTTATCTAGTAATGTAGCTCTCTCCTTAATAAGTAATTCAAGTTTTTTATCAAGATTATTAAAATCGTTATTAAAAGTAATTAGTGATGATTTTTGATTTTTTTCATAATTTGCCTTTTGAATGGTTTGTAGTTGATCAAACTTATCGTGATAAGGCTTCAATTGATTTTTTAAATGACCTAACTCATTAACTAATAAATTATTAGCAGTATCTAGTTTATTTAATCTCGATTTACAATCCTCAATTCTTTTCGAGACGGCTTTAAGAGAATCTTGATTTACTTCAATTTCTTTATTAAATGAGGCACAATCCTCAATTATTTGACTACGGTTAGAATTTAATACACTAAGTCTATTATTTTTTAGTTTCAAATCATTGTTTGACTCTTTTAAAGCTTCTTCGATAACTAATAATCTTTCTTTTATAGGACTGGAATCATCAATATCATTATTAATTCCAAACCTATAAGCCAAATCTTTATTTAACTTACTGCCTCCTGTAATAGCGCCACTTGCTTCTAATAATTCACCACTTAAGGTAACCAACCTATTTTTTTGTGTAGATAACCTAGCTGAGGATAAGTCTGAAAAAACCAAAGTATCTCCAAAAACATATCGAAAAACATCTGAATAAACTTCATCAAAAGTAATTAGATTAATAGCTTTATCAATAAATCCATTCTCCCTGTTTTTTTCAAATCTTGAAATTGCATAATTCTTTTTTTGACTTTTAATTCTATTTAAAGGTAAAAAAGTTAATCTTCCCGCTTTCTTCTTTTTAAGAATTTCAATTGCTTTTGCAGCAATATGATCATTATCAACAACAATTTGTCCTAACCTATTTCCAGCAGCAATTTCTAATGCATATCTATTTTTCTCACTGACCTCTCCAAGTTGAGCTACATAACCATGTATACCCTCTAACCCTGCCTCTAAGAGAATTCTGAAAGCATATGAACCTCTAGATTCGTTTAATGCTTCCTTCCTGCTTTCGAATCTAGATAAATCTTTTTCAAGCCTTAATTGCTCATTATTTAGCCTTGATTTAGTTTTAATTAATAAATCGATTTCATTTTTTAGAGAATTAATTTCTGCGTTATTACTTGCCAAGTTTTTATTCTTTGTATCGGATGTCTCTTTTTTTCTTTGATTTCCCTGAAAAAGCTTCTGCTTTTCTAAGTCTAAGGATTCGATCTGTGACAATATCTCATCTTTTTGAATATTGTTTTGAATAGTTTCTTCTTCGATTTTCCTTTTTTTTATTTCTAAAGGATTAATTTGATTTTTGATACTTTCAATCTCAGCATTTAATTTGATACTTTGTTTTGAAAATTCTCCAGATTCTCCAGCCGCATCAGAAAGTTTTTTTCTAGATAATTTGTGTTTTAAAGAGAGATCATCAATTTGAAAGTTCAATTGATTTAAAAAATTATCATCAAAATTTTCTTGTCTCATCTTTTCAGACTCGATATTCCTCTTAGAAATTTCAATTTCATCTCTCTGTTTTTGTAATTTAATACCCTCTTCTTTATTCAGAATTGATATCCTATCAAGTTCTCTCAAGCTAGAATTAATACTTCCAATATCAGAATTAACTTTTATCAATTTATCCTCTCCTTTCTCCTTAAGCTCATTAACAAGTATTTTCAAAGCATCTTCTAAAACTGTTATTTCTTTACTAATAGATTCTTTTTGTTTATTGAATAAGATTTTATTTTTTTCAATTTCACTTTCTTTTTTTTCTATCGATTCAACATGTTTAACTTGTTTTTCAAAGATAAGAACTTTCTCTAATTCTATTATTTGCAATAGTTTTGCCTTTAACTCTTTGTATCGCTTTGCTTTTTCACATTCTTTTTCAAGCTTATTTTTACTAGATTGCAATTCATTTTCTAAAATTTCACATTTTTCTTGTCTTTCGAAAACGTCATTTAATTTTGCATTAGTTTGTTCTATTCTTGTATCAAAAAGTGCGACTCCTGCTAATTCATCAATAAGATTTCTCCTCTCCTTATTATTCATTGATACTATTCTTGTTACATCACCCTGCATAACAACATTGCTGCCCTCAGGATCAACACTGATATCTCTTAATATTCTCTGTATTTGTTGCAAGGTACATTGTTTTCCATCAGAAGTATAAGTAGAAGCATAAGAACCACCTGGCATAAGCCTTAATTTTCTAGAAACTAACCATTCTTTTTGACCTTTATTAAGGGCAATTTCTTCTTCTTCTAGTTCCAAAGGAGGAAGGTCCTCTCTGGGAGACCAATCTTGAATATTAAATTTTACCGATACAGATGTTTCTGATGACTTACCCTCTTTAACTTTGGAGTTATTTATTAGATCTGGTAATCTTTCAGCCCTCATACCTCTACTATTAGCTAAACCTAAACAAAATAAAATTCCATCTAAAATATTACTTTTTCCAGAACCGTTAGGACCCGTAACCACCGTAAAACCTTCTTCAAGAGGTATTTTTACATTTCCCCCAAAAGATTTAAAATTTTCAAACTCGACCTGATTGATATGTACCAATCTCAAGTCACAATAACTAAATAAGAATAACTAATTTGCAAAAATTCTCAATAGAAATATTACGTTTATTTATAAATGAGTATTAATAACTTTTGCTCAATCTGCAAAAATTACCCGAAATTTCAAACAAGCCATAAAGAAGTTCACCATCCAAAATGAATCTATAATGTTCAGAGTCCGATTTATCAGAAACACTTTTAAAGTTTCCATGATCAATTCTTTTTACAAACCCTCTATTATCAGAAAGTTCATGTTCTATCCTTGATAACCATACAAGTCTATGATTTGGCTGTTTAATAATTTCTATAGAAGCTTGATTTAATAAAGGTATTTTTAAAAATTTCCAAGTTAAACAATCTATGCCATTTTCAATAAGAAAATCATAATGAATATCGAACGAGTTAGCAGAATAAACTTTATGTTCAAGCAAAACCCATTTATTCATTATCTAATTAATAAATAAACCGAATCTATTTTCAAAGCAAAGTTGAGATAAAGATATATTTTATTAAAGATGGTTCCTTTTATTTAATTACCTGAATCAGGTACAAATCTTAAAGCAATGAATAGCAAACTTCCAGCTCCTGCGATAGCTGCAGCTATTAATCCAAAATCTGTAGGGATTGTGCGAGATGCAAAAATTAAAGATGCAAATGTAATATCCATGATGAAATTAAAACTCATTTAATAAATTCAGTAAATAGCTTAACAAAACCTTCTTGCAGAACAGAGTAGATAAATAAAATGTAAATAAACTTTTATATGTTTTTATTTTATATTAATCGAACAATTCTTTAATTAAGGGTTCCAAATTAAGAAAATAGGGTCTAATGTTAAAATAAATAAGTTTAAATAATGGAGACTTACCATACTCCCAAAGAAGTAGAAGAAAAAGAAAATAACTCTGATCTTCCTGAAAAAGAAGTTATTTCGGAAAAATGGTTACTTGAAAAAATTGACAGTTTAATACCTTTAATAAAAGAAAAATGGCCTAACATTGCACAACAAACCCTTGAAGCCACAAAAGGGAGTATTGATGATTTAGTTGAAGTAATAGCTAGCCATAGTGGAACCTCAGTAATTGGAATAAAAAGCCAACTATTTGAAATCATTGATTCGATAAGAGAAAACAATTGGGAAATATCAGAAAAAATTGAACCTATCGAAAGTCAATTAGAAGAATTATTAGAAGAGCTTAATAATACACTTAGACCAAAAATAGAAAATCCAATAAGAAAAAAACCACTATTATCAATTGCTATTGCAGCTGGTATTGGTTTACTAATAGGAACTATCCTTAACAGTGGCAGAAAATAATATGGAAAAACCAAAAAATAAAAACTTTGCAAGTACCGCCTCGAGAATTTCAGCGATCGCAAGTTCAGTAATGGATTTGCATGTAAGAATAGCTCTTCAAGAAGTTGATAGAGAAAAAAGAAGATTAATTAGTGGTGGAATATTTTTAGCAATTGGCAGTACATTATTATTATTAGTACTAATTTGCATCCACATTATTTTTTATCTTTTTCTAACGAAATATAATAACTGGAATATTGAATATAATTTATTACTAATAATGTTTATCGATTTATTTCTTGCAGGCTTAAGTTTGAAGCTTGGAGGAAAATTAGCTAAAGGCCCTTATCTTCCTCAAACATTAGAGGGTTTAGGCAAGACAACAAAGGCGGTTTTAGGCAAAAAATAAATTACCTTATTAAGTACTTTATCCATCTACAATCTATACCCCCATTGCTAACGGGAATTTTCAATGAAGATTTCATTTTCAAATATTTTGTTAGTTTTGGATTTCCACTTAGCAGCCAAAATTCCCAACCTGAAAAATTATTCTTTAGGAAGATTCCCATTTGTTCATATAAACAAATCAATTCATTTTCATCGCCTAATTTTTTGCCGTATGGAGGATTACATATAATTATCCCAGGTGTACAACTTAATTGGAGTGCTAAAAAATCATTATTTATAAGCTCAATATAATTTTCGAGTCCAGCTAATGATATGTTTATATTCGCCTGCTCAAAAACATTTTTATTAATTTCACATCCTAATATTGTCGGTAATTTTTCATAATTTATAATTTTATTTTTTGCCTTATTTTTTTCATTAAGATAAATATCTTTTCTAAAGTCCAACCAATTCTCAAAAAGATATACTTGATCAATATTTATGGGAACTCCAAGGAATTGGTTGACTGCCTCAATTAAAAAAGTACCCGAACCACACATAAAATCTATTAATGGAACTTTGCCATTCCATTGAGTCATATTTATCAACCCAGAAGCTAAATTTTCTTTTAATGGAGCATTTCCAATTGCGGGTCTATAGCCTCTTTTGTGTAAGCTTTCTACACTACTTTGAAGACTGAGAATTGCTTTATTATTATTTAAATGCAGATGAATTATAAAATCAGGATTATCAAGAGAAATATTTGATCTTTTATTCCAAACTGCCTGTTGCAAATCAGTTATAGAATTTTTTACTTCAAGAGCTGTGAAATGAGTATGACTTAAAGAAGATGTTCTCCCAGTTACTTGAACATTAAAAGTTTTATCAAAGTGCAACCAATTTAACCAATCAAATGAATCTCTAACCCCCGCATATAAAGATTGCTTGTCATAGCAATTAAAACTAGCAATTTCTCTATAAAAACGAAAAGCTAATCTGGAATAGAAATGAACTCTGTAAAAAGTTTCAAAATCACATTCAAAATTAATAAATCTTTTATAAGTATTAATATTAAAGCCGCCTAAATTTGAAATTTCTTCTGCTAAAGATTTCTCTAGTCCCTCCGAAGATGATGCCACTACATTCATATACGATAAAACTTAGTAAAAAAACTATTCAATAACCATTTTGCCTGTCAGAATATAAATGTCCAATTGGACTAGGTGATCTCAACCGATGTTTCGGACAGCGGTTCGATTCCGCTCAACTCCACTATTTGGGGTTGTAATGGTTTCGACGGGGCATAAGGAAGGTGACTGAAGCCGGCTCGGTTAGAGCAAAAACACAAATGCTAACAAAATCGTTAGTTTCTCCCGTCAAACAGCACCAGTTGCTGCTTGATCCTAAAGGAGATGGGGTTATATCAGCCTTATCAACCAAATGATACGAGGAGTCTGGAAGGACTCCACTTTTTTAAATAACTAAGAAGTTGTAATAGATAATTTATTAGTGTGTAAATATTGCTGCAAATGCATGTATTAAAAAGAATTTTTTTATTTTTATAAGTATAAATACTGCGAAGATAAGTTTTAAATTAATTTATCTTATAAAAAATCAAATCTTGCAAAATGAAATCTAATAAAAAACTTAATGACTTGATAATAAATCTCAAACCAAAAGTTATTAGATTCACTGGCGAAAAATTTCCCAATGAACTGTGGAATAGTGGTTATCAAATAAAAAAAAATAAGAAAATTTCTAGCTAAAAATTTATTTAAATGCTTGAAAAAGGATTCTTAGGCATTTTTTTTAAACATTTTTTTGACAATTCCTGAAGTACTTTAAATTCACTTTTATTTAAATTCCACTTGAATACATTCGATATATCTATAACTTGAGATTTTTTTCGCATTCCAACGAGCGGAATAGCTCCTTGATAACAACACCAATTAATTGCTACTTGCGCTTGGGAAACTGATCTTTGATTTGCAATTCTTTTTAAACACCTCCGCAATTCATATGTTGGTTTTTTATAGTTTTCAAATAATGCATTGCGAATAAAACTTTTTTCTTTATTCTGTTCTTTATCTGGATCAATACAAAGTATTCCAAAGGACAAAGGACTATAAGCAAAGAAATCAATCTTATTTTCGTCGCAAATTTTTTTTACCTGATATTGTTTTCCTAAATCGGGAGCAAGCAAAGAAAACTGTATTTGAACACTCTTTAGGCTCTGATCTCTTTTTGCTAAGAAATTAATTAATTTAATCAATCTTTTAGGGCCTATATTTGATAAGCCTATTTGAAAATCAAAGCCTTCATCTTTTAAATCGCAAAGATTATTCAATAGCCCTAATTCCTGCCAAGGATTGTATTTTGCAGTTGACCAATGTAATTGCACTATGTCTAATTTGTTATTAAGTCTTTCTAAACTTTTCAAAAAAGGTTTATTAAAACCTCTGTTACCTATTCTCCAGGGATAAGGTGCAAGTTTGGTCGCTACTTGAATTCTTTTTTTATTTGCTGAAGGAGTATTTAGTAAAAATTTTCCTATCAACAATTCACTTCTACCCTTAAGATTCCCAGTTCCATAAGAATCTGCAGTATCAATTAGATCGAAACCTCTTCGTAACGCTTCATTATATGTCTCACGCAAATCACCGTCATTTGTAGATTGGTAATTCCAGAAAAGCTTATTCCCCCAAGACCACGTACCTAATCCAATTCTTTTCTTCACTAGCCAATTTAAATAGGGAACTTTATAAGGTTATCTAAAAATATTAACTTCTTTAAAATATTTCAAAAAATAAGTTTTAGAGCATTAAAAATCAATTTCTCTTGACATTAAGAAATTATTCTCCAAAGTAAAAGAAATTAAAAAAAAAATTGTTCATTACCGTTTGCGGACAAAAAGGAGGGGTGGCCAAGACCTGTACAAGTATTCACCTTGCAAGTGTTTGGCATTCTGAAGGTAAAAAAGTTTGCATAGTCGATGCCGACAAGAATAGATCTGCTCTAGCATACGCATCAAGAGGTAATCTTCCATTTCCAGTTTTCCCCGTCAGTTCAGCTGCTAAAGCATCAAGATCATCAGAAATTGTAATAACTGATGGCCAAGCTAGCAGTGATCAAGAAGAACTTAAACACTTAGCGTATGGTTCAGATTTAGTTATCTTACCTACAACTGCAAAAGCAAGATCTGTAGAATTAACTGTTGAACTAGCTAATTTATTAAGGAACTTAAAAGTTAACCATGCTGTAGTAATAGTAAAAGTTGATTTTAGACAGCAAAAAGCAGCGCAACAAGCTAAAGCAGCTCTAGAAAATTTTGGTTTATATGTTTTTGATACATTTATACCCTTACTTTCAGCATTTGATAAAGCAGAAGCCGCAGGCAATGCTGTATTTGAAGCTGTAGACGATTTAGGTAGATCAGATCCTCGTCGAATGACGGGCTGGTCTGCTTATTGTTCAATTGCCTCACAAATTCCATGCCTGATTTCGAAGCCCTCATCCGACACCAACAACTTAAACAACCAACAACCAATCAGCGCTTAAAAGTAGTTGATTCTCCTAATTTTGAAGAAGAAAAAAACGAAGAAGCAATAATTAGACAATCTGGATTATTAGTTAATTTTTTTGGAGGTTTTATAGGCTCTGTAATTGGAACTTTAACAATACTGTTTCTTTATATAAATGAATATCTACCATTAAATTTACTAGAACTTAAGTAGTATACGCGATTTATTTCCACAGACTTTGAAAAGTTTTGCTATGACTATGTTTTAACCTTTAAATTTAGTTGTATTTAGGTGGTACAAAACTATTTTTATCCCTGAAATCGTAGTGATACCTAAATCATTGGTATTTTGACGGTACAAAATACTTAATTAAAATGAAATTTAAGAAATTAGTATTTCTTTTCTAAATAAGTAAATTCGTGCAAAAATAATAAAAAAATAATTTCATTATGTTGAAGTTTTTATCATCCATTTTGATATCTTTATTACCCTTTAGTGCCTTTGCAATTGAGATCAGTTCACCTGCATTTAAAGATGGAGAAAAAATACCCAAAAAGTATGGATGTAAATACAACGGTGGGAAAGACATATCCATACCAATAAATTTTTCAAACGTCCCTAAAAACGCACAATCAATCGTCCTAATAATGGATGATCCTGATGCAAAAAAAGTCGTAGGAAAAACTTGGGTACATTGGATATTGTCAGATATTCCGCCTGATACAAAATATTTAGATGAAGTTAAATATGGAAAAGTTGGTATTGGAGTTGCAGGAAAAAACAGTGATAGAAGTAAAAAATATTTTGGTCCTTGCCCACCAAAAAATGAACATCAATACAACATCAAAGCTTATTCTCTAAACACAAAATTAAACAAAAGTTTAAAAGCATTAACGCAGAAAAAATTTGAGAAATTATATGAAAATGAAATTATCAGTTCATTTATGATTTCTGGTAAATTTAAATAATTTAAGTTACTAATTTAGTGGTATAAAAGTGGTATCAGAAAAAACACAATCCCTCAAAACAGTTGCCCTGGAATGGATTTGAGTTTAGGTAGTATATTCGCTATTTATTTCAACATATTTTTTAGAAAGATCGCACCCCCAAGCTGTGCCTTTCGATTCGCCAGAATTTAGATTAATCATAATTTTTACAATATCATCTACTAAATATCTACCTTTCATTCTGGACTTAATATAGTCTGTGACTTTTTTTGGATCATATTTATTTAACTTGCCATTATCCAAAATCTGAGCGTTTCCTATATACAAGTCAACGTCATTTAAATTAAATTTAACTCCAGAATTACCTGCAGCAGAAATGATTCGTCCCCAATTCGGATCACAACCATGTATCGCAGTTTTTACCAAGGCAGAATTACAAATAGATTTCGCGAGCATAATTGCATCATCTGAATTTTTTGCTCCTTGAACCAAAACTTCTAATAAACAACTTGCTCCCTCTCCATCCCTTGCAATATTTTTTGCCAAGTTCTGACATACAATATCAATCCCTTGTTGGATAATTGGAAAAAACCTTTTTTCAATTTTCTCTCCTGCATTTATTCCAACAAAAGAATCATTTGTGCTTGTCTCTCCATCAACTGATATTGCATTAAAAGATTTTTTAACCGCAATAGCAATCATTTTGTCCCATTCTTCTTTTTGAATACCCGCATCACAGGTTAGAAAAGCAAGCATTGTAGCCATGTTGGGGTAAATCATTCCTGAACCTTTTGCAAATCCTGCTATTTTTATTTTTCTACCTTGAATAATCGTTTCTATTGACACTTTTTTCAAAGTCAAATCAGTAGTTAAAATTGCTTCTGCTGCATTTTCAAAATTATTACCCTTTAAATCACTAACTAAATTCGGTAAATTTTTTACTAAATCATTTATTTGAATTGGAACACCAATTACACCAGTTGAGCACATTAAAACTTCTTCTTCTTTTATTCCTAAAAGTTCCGCAATCTTTCCTGTAGCAATTTGAAAATGTTGAATGCCAAGGTTTCCTGTACAGGCATTGGCTTGACCAGAATTAATTAGTATTGCTCTTACAAAACCTGAAGTTGTTTTAATCCTTTCCTCACAAATATCCACACAACAAGCTCGAACTATTGATTGAGTAAACATTCCACTAAAAATACTCCCTTTTGGAGCGAGTATTAGTGCTAAATCTTTTTTATTAGAAGCTTTTAAACCAGCAGATACCCCAGCAAAAAGAAACCCTCTAGGTGTTACCTTACTGTCATCAACAAACGACCAATTGGAATCTAACTGGCTCAAACTTTTTATTATTTTAATTCATACTAACTACTCTTTAATACTAAAGAAACTAAGTAATTAGATTATTATTAATTATATGAATATTATTCAAAAATTAAAAAACAACCAAAGAAGGATTGGTTTAACAGGAGGTATTGCAAGTGGGAAGACAACCATAACTAATTACATCAGAAAACATAAAAACATACCAATATTAGATGCAGATCATTTTTCAAGAGAATTAATCAAACCAAATACATATGGATATAAGAAAATTGTAGATTATTTTGGAAATGAAATTATTGATAATAAAAGCAATTCAGAAAGGGAAATAAACAGAAAACTTTTAAGGAACATTATTTTTAAAGATTCAGCAAGCAAGGAATGGATTGAAAAACTACTTCATCCGTTAATTAAAGAAAGAATGATAGAAGAATGCAGTCAATGCAAAAATACTCAAACTATAGTATTGGTTATTCCATTATTGTTTGAAGCAAAATTTGAAGATATTTGTACTGAAATATGGTTAGTTAAATGCTCTAAAGAAGTACAAAAAAACAGACTTATCACAAGAGATAAAATTAGCGAGAAAGAAGCAAATGAATTGATAAATTTTCAATTAAGTTTTGAAGAAAAAAGAAAATTCTCAGATATTATTTTAGAGAATTCGGATGATCAAAATAAATGGGTCAATACGATAAAAGAGCTTCTTTAAACTTTAGCTATTTAATTTTTCCATAAGAAGTTTATTTGCAAGTTTAGGATCAGCTTTACCTTTTGTTCTTTTCATGAGTTGACCAACAAAAAAACCAAGTAACTTAGTTTTGCCATTTTTAAATGCCTGAACTTCATTTGGATGTTCATTTAAAAGTTCATCAATTATTGGTAAAATACTTGAAGAATCAGATATCATTGCTAACCCTTTTTCTTCAACTAATTTTTTCGGAGAAATATTTTTTTGAATTAGTTCAGGTAATATTTCTTTTGCAATTTTTCCACTGATAGTTTTATTTGAAATCATGCTAATCATTTCAGCAAGATTTTCAGGACTAAGTTTTAAGTCACTAAAACTTAGTTTGTTTGATTTTAAATAGCCCACAATATCACTTGTTACCCAATTTGAAGCTAGTTTGGCCTCGGCACCATTTGCTACTGTTTCTTCGAAAAAGTTTGCCATGCTTATTTCATCAGAAATTACCCTTGCATCATATGCAGACAACCCAAATTGACTTACGTATTTATTTCTTTTCTTAGAAGGAAGTTCTGGTAGTTCGTTGAACCATATTTCTTGTTGGGCTTTTGTTACTTCAATTGGTCCTAAGTCAGGATCAGGAAAATATCTATAGTCACTGCTACCTTCTTTTAATCTCATACTTTTCGTTATTTGCTTTGCTTCATCCCATAACCTTGTTTCTTGGAAAATTTTTCCTCCATTTTCATAAACTTCTATTTGTCTAGCTATTTCATAATCACAAGCCTTTTGAATTGCAGAAAATGAATTCATATTTTTAATTTCGACTTTGGTACCAAAAGGAGAATTAGGTCCTTTTCTAACTGAAATATTGACATCACATCTTAATGAACCCTCCTGCATATTTCCATCTGATACACCTAGGTATCTAACTGTTCTTCTGATCTCAGAAGCATATTCAGAAGCCTCTTTACCTGTTCTTATATCTGGTTTACTTACAATTTCACATAGTGCTATTCCAGCTCGATTGTAATCAACTAAGGAATACTTAGAACCAGCTAATCTATCACTTCCTGAATGGACTAGTTTTCCGGCGTCTTCTTCCATATGTAACCTTTCTATACCAATTTTTTTGATATAAGGTTCCTTGTCCTTTTCAATTATTTCAACCTCTAACCAGCCATTTTCAGCTAGTGGCTCATCAAATTGTGAAATTTGATAATTTTTAGGCAGATCAGGATAAAAATATTGTTTTCTATCAAATTTACAATGTTCTGCAACGTTTAAATTTAATGCTAACGATGTTTTTACAGCATACTCAAGAACAGTCTCATTCAAAACTGGAAGGGTTCCTGGTAACCCACAAACTACAGGATCTATATGCGTATTAGGTGCATCACCAAAAGCTGTTGACGCAGATGTGAATATTTTACTTTTCGTATTAAGCTGTACATGAGTTTCCAAACCAATCACAGCTTCCCAAGATTCCAAATTGTTCATTATTAAAAGTCTCTTTATTAATATTATTGGATATAAAGGAAAAGAGGACCAAAACACAAATAAAAATATTAATTTTTAAATGGCACGAGAAACCAAAAATTCAATATTAATCATTGGCGGTGGACTTTTAGGTTTATCTATTGCTTACGAATTTTCTAGAAATAACTTCAAAGTTTTAGTTTTAAGCAAAAACAGAAATGAATCAGCTGGATTTGTTGCTGCAGGAATGTTAGCTACTCATGCCGAAGGGCTTGAGGATGAATTACTAAAATTTGGGCAAGAAAGTCAAAATCTAATTCCAAAGTGGATAAAAAATATTGAACAAGATAGTAATATTAAATGCGGTTTAAAAAAATGTGGCATAGTAGTTCCTTTTAAAAACAAAGAAGATCTTGAAGAGTTTCCCACTTATGAATATGGAAAATATTTAAATCACAAAGATCTTCAAACAGAAATTAATGGAATGAACTCTATTTGGAAACATGGTTTACTTTTTGAACAAGATGGTCAAATAGATAACCGAAGAAGACTGATGCGTGCTCTGGAGAGAGCATGCTCGTTGCATGGAGTCGAATTTCAAGAGGGATCAGAAGTAGAGGATTTGACATTAGAAAAAAACAAAGTTACAGGTGCAACAGTTGTCTGTGCTACTGGGGAAATAAAAAAAATTAACTGCGAAAAAGCAATTATATGCAGCGGTGCTTGGAGTAAAAAAATTTTTAATAAGATTCCAGTCTTTCCTGTAAAGGGACAAATGCTATCAATACAAGGTCCAACAAATTTTTTGAAAAGAGTTATTTTTGGTCCAAAAACTTATCTAGTTCCCCGTGATGATGGACTTATTATAGTTGGAGCGACAGTTGAAAGAGATTCAAAATTTAATCAGGGTAATACTCCTAATGGAATAAAACAACTGCAAGAAGGGATACGCTCCTTATTGCCAGAAGCTATTAATTGGCCACAAATGGAACATTGGTGGGGATTTAGACCTTGCACACCAGATCTAAAACCAATAATTGGAAAATCAAAAATTGAAAACCTTTTTATAGCTACAGGACATTACAGAAATGGAGTTTTATTTTCTGCAATAACAAGTGATCTTCTTTTGAAAATAGTTCAAAATAAAAATCTCAAAGAAATAGAAAAAAGCTTTTTAGAAAAATTTAGTTTAGATAGATTTACGATTTAAATTTTAATTTTCAGATCGCCATTTCGAATCAGAAGTTTCCCACTCACATAATTCCTCTTCGTTAAACCATAAATCAATTTCAAATGTTGCTGTATCTTCTCCATCAGAACCATGAATAATATTCCTCCCAATATCAATAGCTAAATCACCTCTAATTGTTCCAGGATCTGCTTCCAAAGGTTTTGTTGCACCTATTAGTTTTCTAGCGCTCAAAATAACTCCTTCGCCTTCCCACACCATTGCCACAACAGGCCCACTTGAAATAAAGTCTACTAAATCACCAAAAAAGGGTCTTTCTCTATGTACTCCATAATGATTTTGAGCAAGTTCTTTTGAAGGAATTAATTGCTTTAATCCAACCAATTTAAATCCTTTTTTTTCAAATCTGCCAATAATCTCAGAAACATATCCTCTTTGAACTCCATCTGGTTTAATTGCAATAAAGGTTCTCTCTTTGGTCATTTAATTAATAATCACTCTATGTATATTCAACTTTTGGGTGGTAACTTGGCAAGTAATCATTAAAATAAAAGATATTGTTTTGAGTTGTTTTCAAAAACATTTATTAATCACTAAGACATAAATTGACCAATTTTGAGCCGAAAAAATTAAAGAATATTTGGACTATTGAAGATAGTATTTCGACTTATAACATAGACAAATGGGGAGATAAATATTTTTCTATAAATTCCAAAGGAAATATATCAGTAACTAAAGATATAAAATCTGAAGATAAGATTGATCTTTTTAAGCTTGTCAAAGAACTTAAGAGTAGAGAAATAAATCCTCCATTAATCATAAGATTCAATGATATCTTGAAAGATCGCATAAACGAATTACATGACTCTTTTTTTAAAGCAATAAAAACCTATAAATATAACAACATTTATCAAGGCGTTTTTCCTGTCAAATGTAATCAACAAAAAAATGTCCTAGAAAAGATAATAGAGTTTGGTAGTAAATGGAATTTTGGTTTAGAAGTAGGAAGTAAATCAGAACTATTAATTGGCCTTGCACTTCTTGAAAACCAAAATTCATTATTAATATGCAACGGATATAAAGATAAAAAATATATTGAGATTGCTACTTTGGCCAGGAAACTCGGCAAAAATCCAATAATAGTTATTGAACAACGAGATGAGGTAAAAAGAATTATTCAAGCAGTTCAAGAACTTAACGCGACTCCATTGATAGGAATTAGAGCAAAGTTATCAAGTAAAAGTAGTGGTAGGTGGGGTAAATCTATTGGAGACAATTCCAAATTTGGATTATCAATCCCAGAAATTATGTTGACAATAAAAGAACTAAAAGAAGCAAATCTTATCAATGAAATGAAATTGCTCCATTTTCATATAGGCAGTCAAATAAGTGATATTGCTGTGATCAAAGACGCATTACAAGAAGCTAGTCAGATATATGTTGAACTATGCAAACTAGGAGCCCCAATGCAATATATCGACGTTGGGGGAGGCTTAGGAATAGATTTTGATGGAACTAAAACCTCCTCTAACACCTCTACAAATTATTCTCTTCAAAATTATGCTAACGATGTAATTGCAACTATTAAGGATTCATGTGAATTAAATAATATCAAGCATCCAATCATAATCTCAGAAAGTGGAAGAGCAATAATTAGTCATTGTTCAGTTTTAATTTTTAATGTCTTAGGAACAAGCCATGTTAGTTCCAAACTTCAAATTTTTGATAAAAAAAATCAACAATTAATAATTTCAAATTTACTTGAAACTTTCTATGAATTAAAAAAACTTAAAAATAAAAAAATAAATTTATCTCAAATAATTGAACTATGGAATGATGCAAAAAAATTTAAAGAAGATTGCTTAGTCGCTTTTAGATTAGGATTTTTAAGTTTGGCAGAAAGAGCTTATGCCGAAGAACTTACTTGGGCTTGCGCAAAAGAAATTTCTAATAACCTTAATAATGATGAAATTAATCACCCTGATTTATCTGAAATTACAGAAACTCTTGCATCTACTTATTATGCAAATTTATCTATCTTTAAATCTATTCCCGATAGCTGGGCAATAAATCAGATTTTTCCAATAGTACCAATACATAGACACTTAGAAGAACCTTTCTGCAAAGGCAACTTTGCAGATTTAACTTGTGATTCAGATGGGAAACTAAATAATTTTATTGATGATGGAAAAATTAAATCATTACTCAATTTACATAAGCTAGAGGAAAATAAAGATTATCTAATTGGAATTTTTATGACTGGAGCCTATCAAGAAGCATTAGGAAATTTGCACAATTTATTTGGCAGTACAAACGTTGTTCATATAGACATAAATCAAGATTATTCATATAAAGTCAAAAATATAATTAAAGAGGACAGCAAATCTGAAATTTTACAATTATTAGATTACAGTTCAGCTTCTTTGGTTGAATCTATAAGAATTAATACTGAATCAGCAATTGATCAAAAAAAATTAACTATTGAAGAAGCAAGGAAATTAATAGATCAAATAGAAATTAGTCTCAGAAAAAGTAGTTATTTATCAGAATGACTATCTAATGTTTTTTGTAAATAATTTTTAGCATAATCTAGAGCATCACTTAACTTATCAATATCTTTAGCACCTGCTTGAGCAAAGTTAGGCTTTCCTCCTCCTCCTCCTGAACAAATTCTTGCAACCTCAGTAATTATTTTACCTGCATGCAATCCTATTTTTACTGCTTCATCACCTAAAGATACTACAAATAACAACTTTCTATTTTCTGGATTTGGTATTCCCCCAAGAATCACTATTGATTTATTTCCCAAATGAGAATTTAAATTAAGTGCTGCAGATTGCAAAGAATTCCCATCTAAGCCATCAATCTGATTTACTAAAATTGAAAAAGAATTTACTATTTCTGCAGATGATTTTATAGAAGAGTATTTAAAATATGCAATTTCATCTTTCATTTTTTGTATCTCTTTATTCTTATTAATAAGCTCTGCTTGCAAATTATTAACCCTTTCAAAAAGTTGATTAGGATTTGCTTTTAACAAATCACTTAGTTGATTTACTAAATGATTTCTATCACTGAAATAGTCTAATGCTGATTGGCCTGATAATGCTTCGATCCTTCTTATACCGGCTGAGATTCCTTCCTCACTAATTATTTTGAAAGAACCTAATTCGGATGTAGTTTTAACATGTGTGCCACCACAAAGTTCCATTGAAACTCCTGGTACATTAACAACACGCACTTCATCATCATATTTTTCTCCAAACATGGCGACTGCGCCCTTTTCCAGTGCCTCACTCTTAGACATATTTTTTATTTCTAGGGCATGATTTTCCATAATCCAAGAGTTAACTAAAGTCTCAATCTTAGAAATTTGATCTTTAGAAATAGGATTAGAGGAATTAAAGTCAAATCTTAATTTATTAAAGGCTACTAATGAACCTTTTTGTCCAACACTTTCGTTAACAACTGATTTAAGTGCAGATTGTAATAAATGAGTAGCTGTATGATTTGCAGCAGCCTTAGCTCTATTAGAGGAGCTAACATTAGTCTTAACTTTTTGTCCAATAGTTAATATTCCTTTTTTGATCGTTCCATAATGTAAAAAAACATTTTTCTTTCGCATAACATTATCAACCAAGACCTCTACATCTTTTGAAAATATCGTTCCAATATCACCAACTTGCCCGCCAGATTCTCCATAAAAAGTTGTCTGATCAAGAACAATTAAAACTTTCTGACCTTCACTTGCTTGCTTTACTAATGTTGAATCCAAGAATATACCCTTTATTTCAGCCTCCGAAAGGAGTGAATCATAACCATTAAAAACAGTTTTGTTAAAAAGATCTATTTCTCTCTCTAATGATCCCTCTAATGTCAAATCAATATTACTTGAAGCAGCTTTAGCTCTCTCTTTTTGTGCATTCATTTCTTCTTCAAAACCCTTTACATCTACACTGATACTATTTTCTTCAGCAATTTCTACAGTAAGTTCTAGAGGAAATCCATAAGTATCATAAAGTTCAAAAGCTTTAAAACCAGAAATTAATTTCTGCCCTGAAGAAATTAACTCATCTAGCAATTTCTCTCCTCTTTCAAGAGTTTCCCTAAATCTTATTTCTTCAATTTTTATCTCATTCAAAATTAAATCATTATTATTTTTTAAATCAGGATAATTATTTTGCATTAAATTGATCCCGACAGTAGCAATATGGGGCAAAAATTCATTTGTAATACCTAACAATCTTCCATGTCTAACCATTCTTCTAATAAGCCTTCTTAGTATATATCCCCTGCCGAGATTACTTGCTGCTACTCCATCAGAAATTAAATGAATAACAGCTCTTGTATGATCACCAATAATTTTTAAAGAAATTTTGTTTTTATTATCTGAAGAAAAATAATCAATATTTGCAATCTCACAAATTTTTTGAATAATAGGAAAAATTAAATCTGTCTCATAATTATTTTGCTTGTTTTGTAGTATTTGAGCCATCCTTTCAAGACCCATTCCTGTATCAATATTTTTAAATTTTAAATCTGTCAATTTTCCATTAGAATCACGATTATATTGCATAAAAACAAGGTTATAAAATTCAATAAAACGATCTCCATCTTCTAAATCAATATTTTGCAGACCCTTTTCAGGATGAAAATCATAATAAAGTTCTGAACAAGGTCCACATGGACCTGTTTTGCCAGATGACCAAAAATTATCTTCCTCTCCTAGTTTCACAATCCTATCTGGATGAATACCAATTTCATCTCTCCAAATTTTTGCAGACTCTTCGTCTTCGTGAAAAACACTCACAATTATATTTTCAACAGAAAGTTGATAGATATTAGTAACTAATTCCCAAGCCCATTGAATAGCCTCTCGTTTAAAATAATCTCCAAAAGAGAAATTACCAAGCATTTCAAAAAAAGTGTGGTGTCTAGCTGTAACTCCAACGTTTTCTATATCATTTGTTCTGATGCACTTTTGGCTAGAAGTAGCCCTTTTTGATGGTCTTTCTTTTAAACCTAAAAAAACTGGTTTAAAAGGTAGCATCCCAGCAATTGTAAGCATAACAGTAGGGTCATCTGGAATCAAAGATGCACTTGAAATGATTTTATGTAATTTGCCACTATAAAAATTTAAGAAAGCATTCCTTATCTCATCTCCAGTAACTATTTTTTTAATTAATCGAGATGTCATTTATCCAGAGTAAGAAGATTAAAATTAAAGAAAAGCGTAATTTCGGTTATTTCGCAAAAATAATCACGCGGGTTTATATTCTACATAACTAAAGTTATTTTATAACGCGATTTGTCCTATGCCAGCTTCTACTCAGACAAGTAATTCTAAATTGGCACAAATAAATAACAAGTTGACAGTTCAATCTCAAAACTTCGCTGATGATTCTTGTGCCATAAGATCTCTGGACTGGGATCGCAGTAGATTTGATATTGAATTTGGCTTAAGAAATGGCACTACTTACAATAGTTTCATTATTAAAGGTGAAAAACTTGCAATAATTGATACTAGTCACGCAAAGTTTGAAGAACTATGGTTTGAAGAATTACTAAAAGAGGTAAATCCACAAGAAGTTGATTATCTAATTACAAGCCATACAGAACCTGATCATTCTGGCCTAATCGGAAATCTTTTAGAACTAAATAAAAACATAACAGTAGTAGGATCAAAAATAGCTCTCAAATTTATTGAAGACCAAATACATATTCCCTTTAAACGTCTAGAGGTTAAAAGTGGGGAGTTTTTAAATCTAGGAACTAATCCTATCAGCGGTTTAGAACATAACATTGAATTTATAAGCGCACCAAATTTACATTGGCCAGATACAATTTTTTCATATGATCACAGTACTCATGTTCTCTATACATGCGATGCATTTGGACTTCATTATTGTTCTGAAGAATTTTTTGACACTAATCAAAAAGAAATATTTGATGATTTTCGTTTTTATTACGATTGCTTAATGGGCCCGAACGCGAGAAGCGTTCTGCAAGCAATTAAAAGAATAGATAAACTACCTAAATTAAAAACAATAGCTGTTGGTCATGGACCTTTGCTCCATAATCAAGTCAATTTTTGGAAAGAAAAATATTTAGAATGGAGTAGCAATAAAAGCAAAGGCAATGAATTTGTATCAGTTTGCTATATAAGCGACTATGGATATTGTGATCGACTAAGCCAAGCCATATCCCATGGAATAAGTAAAGCTGATGCACAGGTCCAATTAATTGATTTAAGATCATCTGACCCCCAAGAATTAACAAATTTAATTTCTGAATCAAAAGCAGTAGTCATCCCAACATGGCCAGCAGAATCAGACAATGAATTAAAAGAATCATTTGGTACTTTATTTGCAGCATTAAAATCAAAACAATTTACAGCTGTCTACGATGCTTTTGGTGGAAATGATGAACCAATAGATTCCCTAGCAAATAAGTTAAGAGAACTTGGGCAAAAAGAAGCTTTCTCTCCTTTAAGAGTCAAAAATATACCTGATCCCATTGTTTATCAACAATTCGAAGAAGCTGGAACTGACTTAGGTCAATTAATCAATAAAAAGAAAAATATTGCTTCTATGAAAAGTCTTGATTCAAATTTAGATAAAGCTTTAGGTAGATTAAGTGGAGGTTTATATGTAGTTACAGCTAGCCAAGGAGAAGGTTCGACATTTAGACAAAGTGCAATGGTCGCGAGTTGGGTTAGTCAAGCTAGTTTTTCTCCCCCAGGTATTACGGTTGCAGTAGCAAAAGATAGAGCTATTGAATCTTATATGCAAGTTGGAAAAGGTTTTGTTGTGAATATCTTGCGAGAAGACAACTATCAAAAAATGTTTAGGCATTTTTTAAAGAGATTTGCTCCTGGAGCTGATAGATTTGCTGATGTAGATGTAATTAGCAACATTGCAAATGGAGGTCCAGTTCTCTCAGACTCTTTAGCTTTTTTAGATTGTAAAGTTAGTTCCAGACTAGAGACTCCAGATCATTGGATAATTTATGGAATCGTCGAAAATGGTAATGTTTCTGACTTATCATGCAAAACAGCAGTGCACCACAGGAAAGTTGCTAATCACTATTAACCCTATTTTTCATCTACAAACTTAAAAAAACTACTGGTATGACAACCCTTATAATAGAAAATCATACTTATGAGTTAGTTGAGTAAAATAAAGATTTAATTTTGAATTTATTGTATCTGTATAGTTTAATATCACTTGAAAAATGACCCCAGATATTAAATAAAATCCTAATTATTTACATTCTGCATTTCCAATACCTGCACCTAAAACTGCGCCTAAAGGAATACTCCAACCATAAGCATCACTTTTTGAAAGAGATGCTGCAATTCCACCACCAATCAATCCACCTAAAGTTGTACTGCCAGTACATTTTGGAACAGGTTTATATTTCACATATGAAGTTTTGGGTTGAGTCCTTTGATGATAATGATTGAATACTTTGCGATCACTATTGCATGGTATAGAAATTTTCTCACTATAAGATTTGACATAACCAGGGGAAATTGAATTACCTGGAAAATACTGTTCCCTATATTCATAACGAAAGCAATTGTCTTCGTATGCATATCCTTTTTTTGATTCATACGCTGTTCGACTATTTTGGCCTGCAATACTTTCATAAGCATTAACAGGTATAGAAGTGCTCAAGATAAGGGTTGCAATAAGAATTTTCATTTTAAAATTAAAATATTTACGACAACTCACTCACACACTTAAACAGTAATCTATCTTTTAAAGATTCAAAGTAGAAATATTTATCTTTACCAACTGTCACATGTGACAGTTGGATAGCTTTCCATTATCCCTATCCGCTAATAAGATAAATTTATTTAATTTAAGTTAGTGTAATGCAATGAATTATCGAAACGGTGAACACGAGGAAATGCTTTATTTAGTGAAATTCAAAAAGATCTCTACAACTAGAGATCTTTTTTTTCGAGTTGAAAATAGTACAAAGAATATAAACGTATTAGTTCCTTTGTAGGTATAATCAACTGATGAATAACGGTTTCACGAGAATTAAATATTCTGGTCGATAGCTGAAATCCGTTGAAAAATCATATTATCCCTATCTTCGAATAAAAGGCACAAACCACTAATAGAAAAATAAATCTATAAATGTCATTTATTAATTCAAATTTACTTTCAAAGAATCAAAACTTATCAAAATTTGAGATTACTGAAAATTTTACTTGTATTAGATTTCTTGATCAAAATAAAGAAAGATTTGAACTTGAATTTAATCTCGAAAAAGGTACCTCTTTTAATACTTTTTTAATTAAAAGTAAAGAAGAACTTTTTATAGTTCATCCACCCGAAAAACAACATTTAAATTTATTTAATGAAGTAATCTCTGATGTTTTTGATCAATTTAAATTGCAAAAAATTAACGTCATTTCTGGACATATTAATCCCCAAATTATAGAAACTATTAAAAGTATCAGTACAAAATTTCAAAACTTAACTATCACTTGCTCTAATCCTGGCTTTAAACTTGTTAGCGAACTTTGGAATCAGAAAAATCCCAACTTAAAAAACTTTGTTGAAATTCAATTGCCGAAAATAAATATAATCAAAAAAGAATTTAATTTAGAATTAGATAACATTTCACTAGAGTTAATTCCTATCCCAACAGCACGTTGGCCTGGTGGTCTAATAATCTATGAACGCAATCAAGAAATACTTCTGAGTGAAAAAATTTTCTCCGCGCACATTGCTTCCGAATATTGGTCTGAGACAAATCGAATTAGTACAGAAATTGATAGAAAACATTTTTATGATTGTTTAATGGCACCAATGACTAATCAAGTAGTATCAATAATTGAAAAAATTGCAGATTACGATATTCAAACTATTGCACCATTACACGGTCCTGCTATCGAGTATAGCTTAAAAAGCTTTTTAAATGATTACATTCGATGGGGAGAAAATCTCTTAACAAATAATCCTAAAATCACTCTTATTTATGCAAGTGCCTATGGAAACACTGCCTCTATAGGTGATGCATTGGCCAAAGGGATAAATAGAACTTCTGTTGAAGTTGAAAGTATTAATTGTGAATTTACATCAAATGACGTACTTATAAAATCTATCCAAAATGCTGATGGATATTTAATAGGATCTCCGACGCTAGGCGGTCACGCCCCAACTCCTATTGTAAGTGCACTTGGAACATTGTTATCAGAGGGAAATAGAGATAAACCAGTAGGAATTTTTGGTAGTTTTGGCTGGAGCGGCGAAGCAATAGATTTACTTGAATCAAAATTAAAAGACGGTGGTTTCAAATTTAGTTTTGACCCTATAAGAATTAAATTCAGACCAAATAAACCAAAGATTAAAGAGCTGGAAGAAATAGGAACACATTTTGGAAGAAAAATTATAAAAAAAGCAAAGAAAAAACCCAGAAAATCAGATACTGGAATGATTACGAGTAAAACGGATCCAAAGTTACAAGCTCTAGGAAGAGTAATTGGCTCACTTTGTGTACTTACAGCCTCTAAAGGAAAAGATGAAAATAATATCAAAGGGGCTATGCTCGCATCTTGGGTTAGTCAAGCTAGTTTTTCTCCCCCAGGACTAAGCATTGCAGTAGCAAAAGATAGATCGGTAGAGTCTCTGCTTCAAATTGGAGATTCTTTTGCTCTAAATATTTTAAGTGAAAAAGACTTTAAAGATCCTTTGAAAAGATTCACGAGACCTTTTTCACCAGGAGAAGATAGGTTCGAAGGATTAAATATTGAATTAACTCCTAATGAACAGATAATCATCCCTGAATCGTTAGCTTGGCTAGATGCTACTGTCAAAGAAAGAATGGAGTGTGGAGATCATTGGGTGATATACGCAGAAGTACTGCACGGTAATGTATTAAAATCCGAGAGTCTAACCGCAGTTCATCACCGAAAAACGGGTGCTAACTATTAATTTTAATTTGCTAATTCATGACTAAATCAAAAGATCTAATAATTATTACGGCAAGTTGTGGAAAAAATCTAGAACTTTCTGAAAAATTCCTTGAAAAAAGTATTGAACTTAAAATAAGTTCAGAAATTTTAGATCTTACCACTCTTGATATACCACTATTTAATCCACGAATTCACAGCAAAGCAAATATTCCAATTGAAATAGAACAATTAAAAAAAAAGCTTTTTGAAATTGAAAAGTGGGTGATTTGTGCTCCTGAATATAATGGATCAATACCCCCCATACTCTCAAACTTCATAGCTTGGCTTTCTATTTCGGGAGATGACTTCAGGAATTTATTTAATGGTCAGCCTATTGCAATTGCTACATTTTCTGGTGGGATAGGATTAGAACTTCTTACTTCATTACGCATTCAATTAGTTCATTTAGGAAGTCAGGTATTAGGAAGACAACTTTTATCTTCATACAGTAAGCCAATAGATATGAAAACGATTGAAGATATTATTCAAAGACTTTTACAAATGAAAAAATTAAAAACATAAACTTAGAAAATCTAAGATTTAATTTAATTTCATTTTTTTTCGTTCCAAACTTTCAAAATTTCCCTTGCCATAGGAAGGGCATGAACAGATCCACCACCTGGAGTATTTTGAGCAAAAGCAACTATAAGCAACTCGCTATTTTCAGAAGGAGTAAAGCAAACGAACCAAGCATGATCCAAACCTCCTTCACCATCTTCAGCAGTACCAGTTTTACCGGAAACTGGAGGTAAATTTGATACTCCATAATTGATTGATACTCCTGTACCTGATTGAACTACTTTCCTTAGACCACTTTTTATCAACTGAATATTTTTGGGATCAAAGTCTATTTTTGTACGTCTTTTATCGGAAAAATCTTCTCCATCTTTTTTAACTAAATAAGGAGTGACTAGATAACCTCCGTTTGCAATCGCAGCATAAGCTCTAGCTATTTGAATAGGTGTAACTTGAACGACAAATTGACCAATCGACATGCTAGCAATATCTTCTGGAACCCATGGAGTTCTTCCAGGTTCCCCCCATCCTCTACCATTTTCAGCCCATTGACTACTAGCTACAAAGCCTTTATTTTCTTGTTCAGAAATTTCAATCCCTGATAAAGAATTAAAACCAAGCTTTCTAGAAACTTCATTAATTTCATCAACACCTACACCATATCCAACTTGATAAAAGAAAGTATTACTCGAAACTCTTAAAGCATCTTCATAACCTATTACTCCAAAGCCTAAATCATTATGCTCTCTAAAACATTGACTACCATAAGTAATACATGGTTTTGTTTCTAGCAAAGTATCAATAGGAAATTTTCCACTTTCTAAACCAGCCAAAGCCGTTACAATTTTCCAAACACTGCCAGGATCATAAGCATTTAATGCTCTGTTAAAAAGAGGTTTTTCAGCAGAATTAAATATCTTATTATATTCTTTTTCAGGCTTAAAATCCTGTGAGAAAAAATTCAAATCAAAAGTAGGTTTACTTGCCATTGCTCTTACTGCACCATCTCTTGGGTCCATAACTATTATCGCGCCAGCTTTTTTATCCTTAAGTAGTTCCTCGGCAACTAATTGCAAATTTATATCAATAGTCAATTCAATGTCATTTCCCTGTGTTGAAGGTTTTCTACCTAATGATTTTTGAAATTTGCCTAGAGAATTTACTTCAACCATCTCTCCACCCCATTCACCCCTTATAGAATCTTCAAAAACATATTCAATGCCAGTTCTACCTATTAAATCATTTAATCTATAACCCTTACTAGATAAAAATTTATATTCTGAATCTGTAATTGGCTGAGTGTAACCAATTAAGTGAGCGGCAAGAGATTTATAAGGATAATTTCTAATTAATTTTGTCGCTATTTCAAAACTAGATAAATTATCTTCATTTTCCTTAAATTTTATTAATTGATCTACATTTAAATCGTCAAGGATGGTAACTGAAAGTTGCTTATTTCTTAAACCATAAAGATATTTCTTTTGGATTACATTTATATCAACTTTTAACAAATCACAAATACTTGATTTATGTTTATCCCAACTAGATTCGTTTACAGATTGAGGCTTTAAAATTAATGAATATTTAACTCTACTATTTGCTAAAACATTACCATCTTTATCTAAAATTCTGCCACGTATTGGTTGAGTAGCGATAAGTCTGATACGATTTTCATCAGACATTTTCTTAAAAGATTCATAATTTAATAGTTGTAAGAAAATTAATCTGAATAAAATCAATAAAAACGAAATAGAAGAAAAAATAAGTAATATTAAAGGCTGTCTCTTTAATGAAGTAAGTTTTTTATTAGATCTACTGTTTACCAAGATTTAAAAATTATCTAAATAATGTTTTTCCAATAAACCAATAGTTTTACTCATCTCTTTAAGTCTTTTTATTAATTTTTTATAATCATTATCTTCAGTATTTAGAGTAGAATCATCATTCTGGATGTTATTTTGATTTAATTTTTCATCCATAAAACTGGTATTTTTCTAAGCTTTGATAGTCTTTATATTTAAATTTTAAATATAAAATTTATTTTTTCAAAATAATATTAAGTTCAATAATGAACATAACATAATCAAATTAATTTAACTGATCTAAGTTTTGTTCAAAATAAGGATTACAACTATTTTTAGATATTCCTAGAGACCAGCCTATAAATGATGAAATAAATATCGTTACTATTAATGGCAGAATAGCTTGTTGAGTATTTTCGAGACTAAACCATTCCTTCCAGCTACTCAAAAACCTCTCTCTTTGAAATTTTCTTTTTTCATATTCTATCAATTTTGCTTTTTTTGCAAAAGATTTTGAAACCCACTTTTCAAAAGGAATCTTTTTTACAATTGCCATTTTTCTCTCAACTTCCAATAACTGTCCTGAACTTAGATAAGGGTGAAATGTACTTATCAATTCAAGAGTTTTTAAAAACATCTCTACAGTTGCATCTTTTATTTGCTTTTGATCATGACTTAAATCAGCCCACTCTATTTCGGGATAGAAACGATTCCTATTAGGTTGAATTTGATCCTCTGACATTTGACCAGGTTCACGGAGCCATCTATTTGTATTTTCATCAAATCTCCTCCAATACAAAAAAGGATTAATAAAAATTTTTTTTCCAGAAACTTTTACTACATCTTGTTGAAGATGATTGGTTACCCTTCTTTCAGAGCTATTGGATTCTAACAAAACTTAAAATTGACAATCTTATTAAAGATTATCTTTTTTTTACTATTTTTCCAGAAATTTAAAAAAATTTCCAAAAATTATTAATTTATCACTAATTGCCAACGCTTTTTCAAATAATTACAGTATTCACAAGTCAATGAAGGTTTAGGAAAAATATCTGAACGTAACAAATTTACCGTCTCAATTATTTTACTTTCTACCCATGTTGTAGAACAATCTAATCTAATTAGATGTGTATCAAAATTTAATTGATTATTAAAAACTTCCTCATTTTTCTTTCCATTAAAATATAAAAGATAAGCTTCATTGGCAACTTTAAAGCCGTTTTTTTTAAATAACCATTGATACATTTCCAGTTGTCTCTTGTAAGCTTTTGCATATTCATATTTATCAAAAGTCTCGGACCAGTCAAAATTACTTCTTGATGTCGCTTTTACGTCAACAATGATAAGGTCACCATTTTTTTTCTGCCAAACATCATCTACTGCTCCACCAAAATCATAATGATGTTCAACTGACCTATATCTTATTCCTTGAAAATTACTTCTCCAAATTTCTAAATCTTGATGTTTAAAAGGAACAGCATCAATATCATTATCAATAAATAAAGGATGTGGTTTTTGAATTCTCCTATAATAATCAAATTCTTTTTTACATAAATTATCGACAGCTAAATTTAATGTAAATGGTAATGATGGAGGTTTTATTTTATATTTTTTATCAAGTACACAACATCTAGGGCAACTAAAATATTTCTCTACAGTCGATCGACTTAATTTAATAATCTGGCTCATTAGGTTTTAATTCTCTTTTAAAAATTTCTTGCAAAATTAAAGCTAAAAAAGTTCAAAAATTAAAATAGATAAATCAACTAAACAATAATTTTAACGAGGTTAAATAAACCCAAATCAAATCAATTATTTAAATTCATGTTAACACATTTTTTTTTCGCTATTAAAAACTTGAAACTTTCTTTTATTTAAATAACTGGTTTTATAGCATTAGTTTGCATTCCCAATAAATTTACACACAAAACCATGTTTTCACAAAAACTGGTTTGGTG
>QCCS01000013.1 GCA_003281185.1 Prochlorococcus sp. AG-347-M15 | reverse complement strand
GTAAAAATAAAGCTGCTGTACATGAAATAATCCACATAATTGCACCATAATTTAAAGCTGAAATTCTATTCAATTTATTTGATACTCTGGTCCATATTTGTAAACCTATTAATGCGCTAATTTGAAAAGGTATGGGGATCCATTTTGCAATGTATGTTGGAACCTTAAGTACATCCTCTACATAGATTAATGCTACAGTTTGCATTAATTGTAAGGCGCACCAAAGCAGAATATATAGAGTGATAACTTTGAGAAATTTCTTATTTCTGAAGATTCTTTTGAATTGAAGTGTTAATGCTTCTACTTTACTTGTAGGTCTTCTAGCTTTTTTTGCAAATGGAGCCAATCCCCAACAGGATATTAATGTTGTACTTACTGCAATACAGCCACTTATTTTCCCCATCAAAAAATATTCATTTGATCCTTCAGAACCTAAAACAATTCCAGCAATTATCAAACCAGTTAGACCTGCAATTATTGAACCAGTAAATCTAGAGGCGTTTAACCTTGTTCTTATTGATGTTTTTTCAGAAATTTCAGTTGATAAAGCCGCAAAAGGAAGATTAATACTTGTATAGGCAGTCATAACGATAATAGAAATTATGGCATAGTAAATAGTCTTGTTTAGCACTGAACCTGTTGGGGTCCACCATATTGCAGCTAATGAGAAACCAAGAGGAACAGATGCTGCTACCATCCATGGAATTCTAGGCCCCCATCTTGATTTGGTCCGATCGCTTAACAAACCAATTAAAGGATCATTTATTGCATCCCATATCTTTATTAACATCAATAATGAACCTGCAATAAATACTGGTAAACCAGCCGAAATAAAAAATTTGAATAGAAAAAACCCAAATTGCGTGGCCACTAAACCTGTTCCTGCATCTCCTAGCCCATACGAGAACATCAACCTTGTAGTTGATCTGTTATTATTTTTTTTTTGAGTGTGAATTTTCCAATCTTTTTAATTTGTTGATTGTTTGATAATGTATTATTGCAATGGTAATTCTATTACTTATTGCGGGCGTGGTTTAGTGGTAAAACCTCAGCCTTCCAAGCTGAAGATGCGGGTTCGATTCCCGCCGCCCGCTTTAGAATATATTATTTTTTGCCCCAAATATTTCCTCTGAAATAATTAATAAAGAGCTTCTACTCTTTATTGAAACTGATTTTTCATCAATAGTTAAGGGTTCAAAAATCTCAGGCATTCTAGTGTCAATAACTTTTAACCAATTATATTTACATTTAGGCAAGGCGAAATCGATACTTTTTGAATATGCATTTAAGCCTATCCAGACCAAGGGATTAGTATTGCCTTTGTTAATACTAAAAGCAACTGTGTGAGACCAACTACTCCAATCGGGGTTATCTAACTTTGTTCCATGCCAATGATATTGTGGAATATTTTCATCACTTTGATTATTAAGTGAAGATGTTGGATTAAAAATGTTTATTAGTTTTTTTCGGATTTTTATAACGTATTTAAAATATTCTAATAATTCCAAATCTTGTTGATCATGTTCCCAATTCATCCAGCCCAATAAATTATTTTGGCACCAAGAATTATTGTTCCCACCTTGTGACCTTCCTATCTCATCACCCATAAGTATCATTGGGACACCCTTAGAGATAAGTAAACTAAGAATAAGATTTTTTTGTTGTCTTTTTCTTAAATCATTGATTAATAAATTTGTAGTTGGACCCTCAATACCATGATTCCAAGAATTGTTATGGTTATCACCATCTCTATTTTGTTCTTTATTGGCAAAATTATGTTTTCTATTGAAAGTTACTAAATCTTTTAGAGTGAATCCATCATGTGAAGTAATAAAATTTATTGATTTTGGGAAAATATTATCTTCTTTATAAATAGATGGCGTCCCCTTTATTTTATCGCTCATATTCCAAGCTGTATCTTTATCCCCCTTCCAAAATCTCCGCAAATCATCTCTAAAATGACCATTCCAAGTGAAAGTATTCTTAGATGGGAAATCACCTAATTTATATAAACCGCCACAATCCCATGGCTCACTTATGAACTTGATATCGATAAGTTCTGGTTCACATTCTATATCTTCAAAAATTGGAGGATTATCAAGCGGTGAAAGATTTTCTCCTCTTGATAGGGCAATTCCTAAATCAAATCTAAAACCATCAACTCCTAATTCACTCGCCCAACATTTTAATGATTCAACTATTAGTTTTCTAACTAATCCTCTGTTTGCTGCAATAGTATTACCACATCCGGAGACGTCCTGATAATTTTTATCTTTTCCAATAAAGTAGTAAAGATTTTCATCTATACCTTTCCAAGATATTGCTGGCCCTTTTGAATCGCCTTCAGAAGTGTGATTGTATACAACATCTAGGATAACTTCAATATCTGCTTTATGGCATTCCTCTACAAATCCTCTAAATTCCTCTCGATTCTTTTCGGCGGATTCATTCGAGAGATATTCAAAATGCGGAGTAAACCAATTAATTGGACTATAACCCCAAAAATTTTTTAGACCATTTGGGGCATCAGTAGGATCAAAACAAAAAATTGGAAGTAATTCAATTGTTGTAATGCCAAGTTCTTTGAGATACGGAATTTTTTTTAAAAATTTCTTAAAGCAACTTTCATCTTTATCAGTTGATTCAGTAAAAGCTTTGATATGGAGTTCATAAATAATTGTTTCTTCCCAAGAATGTTTCGGTCTTGGATAATCCTTAAAATTAAATAGTTTCCTATTGCAAACAACGCTTTTAAGACAAGAATTAGTATTTTCTCGCGTTTTTAATGCATTTTCTCTTTTATAACTTCCCCATCCGGTAATACCCCTTGAACATGGATCAAGTAAAACTTTTTTTTCATAGTTATTATTAATTTCGTTATTTTTTTGTTTTACCCTAAAAGCATAAATACAACCTACATCTAGATTTTTTATTTCCGCATGCCAGTAAGGACCTTTATTATGAGTTTGATCTAATTTGAATATACTTTTTGGATAAATTGAGTCCTCTTTCTCAAACAATAAGATTTCTACATATTCTGCATTTGTGGCTATTAAGGAAAAATTTACCCCTTGAGAAGTTAGAGAACTCCCTAAAGGAAATGGGTTACCTTTATTGAGATGAATCACTTTCTCTGTATCATTGATTAGTTAAATATTGAGATAATTTATTTAAATTACTGATATTTGAATAATAGATGCAAAATTAAAAAAAACTCAAATTTAAGGCTTCACTAATCAACTTTATTAGATCTTGGAGAATATTGATTTTGTAATTAATTACAATTTCTTCATCCATATGCTCAGTGCATAAAACGATTTAGAGAGAAAGTTTATTAATGAGAAAATCAGATTTTTCTTGATTTCAAAATACAAATTATGTTTTTTCATGTGATGAGAAGGAAATATATCTGAAAATTAATAAAACATAATAAATAGCTCAAATTGTTAAATTCATCCCACTTTGACATTATTCCCCTTTGCTAAATGTAGGTAGCTTTTTTAAAGCTAAATCCAGTGACTCCAATCCTTTTAGCTGTTCTTTAGTAAAAGATGTTCTTTCTCACATAAGAAAAATGTGTGGCTATAAAATTAAATAATGTTGCTAAAAATGTCCCTAAAATTTGTATAAAGCTTTGCGCCGCCGGCATTTTCGGTTGCCGTATTTGTATTTGCTCCATATGATGTGAAAGTTCGAGGTTTAAAACTCGATTTAAATCTTTTTTTAAACCTTTGCATTAATTTAAATTTCAATGAACAAAGCTGATTTAGTAAATCTTGTAGCAGCTCGTACAGAGCTCACAAAAACTGATGTTTCTTTAGTTGTTGATGCAGCTATTGAAACTATTGTTGATTCAGTAGTGGAAGGCAAAAAAGTCTCTATACTAGGATTTGGTTCTTTCGAACCAAGAGATCGTTCTGCAAGACAGGGATTAAACCCTAAGACAGGCGAAAAAATTGCAATACCCGCTAAAAGAGTTCCAACATTCTCTGCAGGTAAACTTTTTAAGGATAGAGTTCAAGGGTAATCTTTTTAATCTATTTCTTCTCTTAAAAACAAGGTGCTCTTTTGGGGCATCTTTTTTTTTAGCGCAATAAAATGTAATTAGCTTAATGAGCAAAATTCCTGTAGGAGAATCCAAAATTTTGAAATCTTAAAAAGTAATGAAATTTTTAACTATTTTATTCTTAAAATTTTTATTATCATCAAATTTCCTTATGGCAGAAACAATACCAACAAAGTCTAAGATTTTAAAACAATCTATTGATTGTTTTAATGATTCTGGAACCCAAGTATGTAAAGAATTAGTTTCTGAAATAGAAAAACTTCAATTAGTAGTATTTGACCAAAATAGATTCAAATGTCAATCTAGTTTATTGGGGCTACAAACGGAAATTATTAAAGCTTATTTTTTTTATAATTCCTCAAATGAGAAAAATTCATTAATGATCCCATATGTGATTAAAAATTGTTAATTATTAAAATAATTAATTTTTTTGGAATATTATAAATTTGTTATTTAATTTAAAATGGTAAAAGGTTTTTCTGATAATGAAGTTAATAATAATACTCAAAATACTCAAAATACTCAAATAAAAGAAATAAAAAAAGAAAAAAAAGGCTTAGCTGGTTTTCTTAAAGGCAAAAAATTTACTTACACTTTGCCAGGTAAAAAACAAATAAATATTTTTGGATCAATAGTAATAGGCTTAAATATTATTTTATTATTGCTAGTTATCCTTTATTTGAATAATCAAGAATTCCACGACTTTGTATTTAATGTTGGTCGTTAGCTATATTTTTAGATCGAAAAATTTTATTAGATGATATATTTAAATTTTAGAATATTCTATGAAGGTAGTTAATTTAGTTTCTCAAGTATTTTTTTTGTTAATAACTGTTCTATTTTTGATATATTTTCTGACAGGGTATGACTCCGCTTTTGAGGCAGACCAAAATTGTCACTCATATCTTTCAAGTTACGATAATCTATCTGGAAATTATGGTTGTGATCATGATACTGAAACTCATCAATGGATACTTTACGAGTCCAATGAAAGTAAAGAACCAGCAAAAATTATTAAGAAATTTAGGTACAAGTTTTTATAAATCAATTTTCTTATAAAAAAACTTTGCAGATATAATAGAAATTATCGCTGTAACTGTGAAAGTAAGGTATTGATATATGCTTCCTTCTAAGTAGATTTTATTTGTATATAGAGGAAAATCGATCAAAGATCCTAAAGTGCCCCAAATAATTACCCATACAGATATGTATAAGAATACTTTTATTGGATTAGATTTTTTTGCTTCCATTTTTAATTAATACCAAAAATTGAAGAAGTTACGGGTCTGCCGCTAAAAACTAACTCGGTTAATATGAGCATTAAGAATCCGATCATTGCTGCTCTACCATTTACAAGTTCAGCACTGCTATTAAATCCAAAAACATTCTTTACTTCATCCCCCTGATTATCTACCCATTTTGAGTATTCATTATCGGTGGATGGCTTATTAGTAAAATCATCATTTTGATTTTCTATTGGAGAGCTGTTATCTTGCATAGAATTTTTATTGTTTATTCTAATAATTTTAAAACTAATTTAATATTAAATTAAAGTCGAAATTATAAGAAAAATTAAGAAAAAAATTATTATCCATAAAAATTGTAATCTCAAAATTAATTTACAAATTAATTTAATTTTTTCTCCAGTGCAACTATCTCCATTCGCATTGATTATTGGCTTTTCAATAATCTCATTTTTATATTTACTTTTTCCACCTAATTTTATACCTGAAATATAAGCAAATATAGCTTCTGAAATCCCAGCATTAGGTGAATCATATTTTTTACCATCAAGATAACTTTTTTTTATGATAAATCCATACTCATAAATTTTGGGACTAACTAAAGGTAATGTTATTAAAACTAATCTTGAAGGAATAAACGTAAAAATATCTTCGATTTTTGCACTGAAAAAACCTAAATATCTAAAATAATCATATTTGTAACCTAACATTGAATCTAAAGTACTTATGGCTTTATAAGAAAAACCAAGTGATAAAGGGCCTGGTAGAAAAATTGAAAATTTCATAAAAACAATTCCAATAAAAATCCAAAATAATGGCCCAAATATTCCATCAACAGAATTTTCGGTAAGACTCTCTGTACTTGATCTTAAAAGATGTTCTAAAGAGGATGAACTTACATCCCTACTTACTATCCTTTGTACCTTCTCTTTTATTATTCTTTTATTTTGGTCATTAATTTTTTCGCGTTCTATTAGCTCTGCGATCTCTTTCACACTTGAAATAAGCCCCTTAGTTGCAATACAACTTGAAAGTCCAAAAAGAATTAACAATCCACCCAAAAAATTATTTCTTGATTGCACATAACTGAGTTCTATTAATTTCCCTAAACCAAAACTCATTCCAATGGTTGATATAGTTAAGATTAAACCTCCCCAAAACAATATATTTTTATTTTTTCCAAAATTTTTTATGAGGTAATCAGATATTTTTTTTATGTAAAAGCCAATTACTTGAACAGGGTGGATTAAGAATCTTGGATCGCCGATCAATAAATCAAAACCAATAGATCCAAGGAATATTAAAAATAAATTTATTTCAGCCAACTGAACATCGAGCGTAGACCTTTACCTACTTTCTCAATCTCATGTTCTGAGTTCTCTTCTCTTAATTTTGTCATTAAGGGTTTGTTTTTATCGCATTCTTCCACAAAATTCTTAGCGAAAGTTCCATCTTGAATATCTTTTAGGATTTTCTGCATTTCTTTCTTTGTATCACTATTGATAAGTCTTTTACCACTTACATAATCTCCATATTCTGCGGTATTGGAAATGGAATCTCTCATTTGAGATAAGCCTCCCTTCACCATTAAATCAACAATAAGTTTGACTTCATGTAAACACTCGAAGTATGCAAGCTCTGGTTGATACCCTGCCTCTACAAGAGTTTCAAAGCCTGATTTAACAAGTTCTGATAAACCTCCGCATAATACCGCCTGTTCGCCAAATAAATCAGTTTCTGTTTCTTCTTTGAAATTTGTTTCAAGTATTCCAGCGCGTGTTCCTCCAATACCTTTGGCATAAGCCATCGCCAATGATCTTGCACTTCCAGAAGAATCCTGCTCAACTGCGAACAGTGCAGGAACACCTTGACCATTCTGATATTCCCAACGAACAGTATGTCCAGGTCCTTTTGGTGCAATCATTACAACATCCACAAAACTAGGAGGTTTGATAAGTCCGAATCTTATATTAAAGCCATGAGCAAAACTTAATATCTTTCCTTCTTTTAAGTTTGGTTCTATTTCCTTGAGGTAAACATCTTTCTGAAACTCATCTGGGAGGAGAATCATGATCCAGTCTGCTTTTGCGCAAGCTTCGGAAACACTAAACACTTGTAGACCATCGCTAATAGCTTTGCTTTCAGACTTACTTCCTTTATATAATCCAACAATTACATTTATGCCGCTATCTTTAAGATTAAGGGCATGTGCGTGACCTTGTGAACCATATCCAATAATCGCAATTGTTTTATTATTTAAAAGACTTAGATCTGCATCCGTGTCGTAATAGAGTTGGGTCATTAGTTGTAGCTTCTTTGCATTTTATAATTAATATTCTAGACATTAAAGGTGTAAATAAACCAAGAAATTATTAATTTAAAAATGAAAATTAAAATATTTATTTAGAAAATTTAAGACTGATTTGCTTCGCTTGGATGTGTGATTACTCTATCAATTAAGCCATAGTTTTTTGCCTCTTCCGCACTTAGAAAATAATCCCTATCAGTATCTTTCTCAATTTTCTCAAATGATTGACCTGTCATATCTGCCATAGACATATTTAACATATCTTTAATTCTTAGAATTTCCTTAGCTTCTATTTCAATATCACTTGCTTGACGTTGAGATGTTCCTCCAAGGGGTTGATGAATCATTATTCTGCTATGAGGCAAAGCAACTCTTTTACCTTTTGTGCCAGCGGCTAATAGAAATGCACCCATAGAGGCTGCAAGGCCAACGCATATTGTTACTACATCACTTTTTACGTATTTGATAGTGTCATAAATTGCCAAGCCAGCAGTTACTGATCCTCCTGGGCTATTGATATAAAGGTAGATAGGTTTGGAATTGTCATCAGAATCTAAATAAAGCATTTGTGCAACTAGGCTATTAGCAATACCATCATTTACTTCTTGTCCAAGAAAAAGAATTCTTTCAACACCTAGTCTTGTATAAATGTCAACCCACCTTTCGTATTGACTTCCGGGAAGTCTGTAAGGCACGCTTGGAGTTCCTATTGGCATAATTTTAAAATAGTTGTTAGTGAGAGTTAAATTTTATTTGGTAAATCTTTTTGACTCGAAAGTATTTTATCGATAACTCCATAGTCTAGGGCTTCTTGAGGGTTGAGATAACTCATCCTGTCAGAATCTTTTGAGAGTTCTTCGATAGTCTTCCCAGTATTGCGAGATAGAATTTCCAGCATTGACTTTTTATTTTTCAAAACTTCTTCAGCTCTTATTTGAATATCGGTTGCTTGACCTCTTGCTCCGCTTATAGGTTGATGTAAAACAATAGATGCATGCGGAAGAGCCGCTCTTTGTCCCTTCGTTCCAGATGAAAGGATAACTGCAGCTGTACCCATTGCTTGTCCGATACATATTGTGTGTACTGGAGGTTTAATGTAGCTTATTGTGTCGCAGATAGCGAAAGCCTCTGTTTCAAATCCAACTGCATCACCAGTGTACCAACTTGTTCCTGTTGAATTAATGTAGAAGAAGATAGGTTTTTCTGGATCCTCAAACTCTAGGTATAGAAGTTGAGCAATGATTAGCTCAGTAACATCCATACCAAGTTGTCTTTTTGAATCATCATCTGAAAATAATGGTAAGCCTAGGTAGACTATTCTCTCTTTTAGTAAAAGCGAGGGAAGATCAGGAGGAGGGGTCCTCATTACGGTGTTTTCGCCGTAATAAGGTGCAGATACAGTCATTTGTGTATCACAAAATTAAGATTGATTTGATTCTAGCTTGATTTAGCCCTGTGTCGCTGGTGATTTAAAAGATTTGTTTGACTCTGGATTATTCATTAGTTTTCCAAAGACCATTCTTCCAGTTGGAGTTTGTAATGCCCCTGTGATGACAATATCTAATCTACTTCCCACAAAATTCTTTGCCTCATCAATAACAACCATTGTTCCATCATCTAAATATCCAATACCTTGCATTTTTTCTTTACCTTCTCTCACAATTTTTATATTAAGTGATTCACCAGGCTGAACTTCTGGCCTTAAAGCAATAACTAAATCACTCAAATTCATAACTTTTAATTCTTTAACTTCAGCAATCTGAGAGAGATTATAATCAGCGGTGATTAAAGTCCCTGTCATATCCTCAGTAATTTTCAAGAGTTTTTCATCTACTCCATTACCTTCATATTTTGTTGGGTTTATTACAAGTCTTCTACCATATAAATCTCTTAGTTCTTTTAATAATTTAAGACCTCTTCTGCCTTTAGACCTTTTTTCATTACTGCTGGAATCAGCTAAAGTTTGTAATTCATCAATTACACTTTGAGCAACAATTAATTGTCCTTCCAATAATCCACAACTTAATAAGCCATTAATTCTGCCATCAATAATTACACTAGTATCAAGAATTTTTGGACTTGCAGCAGGGAGAATTCCCTCATTAACTAAATATGCATCAGTATTATTTGGATTGAATAATCTTAATAATGTCCTTCCATGGGTATCTGCTAACTTATAACCAAGCACGCCAAAGAAAATATTGCTTAATATAGCTGATAGGGGTTTTGCAAAAAAAACTTCTCTAGGGAAGGGTATCAATAGTATTGGAGCAAGTAGCAGATTTGCAACAAGTAATCCTAAAATTAAGCCAACTGATCTACTTATTAATAAGTCTGTAGGCATTGTTCTTATTTGATCAAGAAACGTCTTTCTAAGTTGAAGGAATACAAAACCTGCTGCTAAGCCTACAAAAAAACCTATTATGGCTAAAACAATTCTAAAACCCTCTACATTAGACACCTGTTTGAGTATGTCGACTGGCAATAAGTCAACCCCAAGCCATCCTGAAGCAGCTCCAGACAATACAAATAAAATTAATACTATGATATCTGTCATATCTATAATCTACTAGGATTTATTAATTGAGTAAATAAAGATTTTATTTTTTTAGATCCTTAATACTTTTTTGGAGCTTAAAAATATATTTAGATTATGAATAATTTTCCAAGAAGTGCTTATGTACACATTCCCTTTTGCCATAGAAGATGCTTTTATTGTGATTTTGCAGTTATTCCACTTGGAAATAAAGTTGAAACTTTACAAGGTTATGGAAGCAAAACCGTTAAAGAATATTTGCACTTTTTAAGTAGAGAAATATTGTCAATTGAGCACAAATCATCTCTTTCTACAATTTATATAGGTGGTGGTACACCATCAATTTTGGATCCTAAACAAATCAAAGAATTAATAGATCTTTTTAAAGAAAATTATGGAATTGACTATGGCGCTGAAATCACTATGGAGGTTGATCCAGCTAGTTTTAATCAAAATGATCTTTATGGATTTATCAATGCTGGGATAAATAGATTTAGTCTTGGAGTACAAAGTTTTAATAATCAGATACTTCAAAAGTCGGGAAGGCGTCATCTGAGAGAAGATGCTGAAAAATCTTGTTTATGGTTGCAGAGAGAATATGATTCTGGGTTAATAAAAAGCTGGAGCTTAGATTTAATTCAAAACTTGCCACTTAGTGGATTTAAAGAATGGCAAGATGACTTAAAAAAAGCAATAACTTTTTCACCACCGCACATATCCATTTACGATTTAAATATTGAAAATGGAACTGTTTTTAAAAAGTTAGTTAATTCAGGAAAATTAAAACTCCCAAATGATGAAGAGGCTTTTAAAAATGGCGAATCTACCTATTTAATTTTAAAAAACTCAGGATACTCAAGATATGAAATCTCAAACTATTGTCTTCCTGGTCATCAATCCAGGCACAATAGAGTTTATTGGAGTGGATCAGGCTGGTGGAGTTTTGGACAAGGTTCTACTAGTTCACCTTGGGGGGAAAAATTAACTAGACCAAGAGTTAGTAAAGAATATAAAAAATGGGTAAATAGTCAATACGAAATAAATCTAGATTCATCTTTAATTAATAAAGACTATGTCTATAAAGAACTCGATGAGAAAATAATGTTGGGATTAAGACTCAAAGAGGGTATAGATATCCATGAGGTTTTTAAAGAACAACACTGGGGAAACAGAAAATTCGAAAGAAACTTAAGTAAATTGCTTAAAGAATGGGAAAGTTTCCTTGAAAGTGGTCTATTAGTGAGAAAGGGAAATAGATTCTTTTTAAGTGATCCAAAAGGAATGGAGCTAAGCAATCAAATTATTATTTCAATGTTTATATGGTGGGATAGGATTAATTAAGTCTTTCAGAAGCTACCCAATCTTTTAATTTATCTTTAAATAAATTCTTACCTTGAATAATCGGTTGGCAAAATGGTGGTTGATAATCATTAAGACCTAACAAATCTGCAGTAACTCTTACTTGCCCATCGCAATAATTACCTGCACCAATACCTATCGTTGGAATTGTTAAATTATTTTGTATTTCTTTAGCAAGCAACTCAGGGATATGTTCTAAGACTATTGAAAAACATCCTAATTTTTCTAAAATAAAAGCCTCTTTTTTGATTTTTTCTTGGCTTTCTAGGCTTTCTCCTTGTTTTTTTAATCCTAGATTTAAATAGCTTTGTGGTGTAAGCCCAATATGACCCATAACAGGAATTCCCATTCTTATTAATCTAGAAATAACTTTTTGTATTTCTGGTTCAGCTCCTTCTATCTTTACAGCTTTTGCGTAAGTGCTTTGAATTATTTTTCCGGCATATTCCACAGCTTTATCCTCTCCACATTGGTAAGTAAGAAATGGCATGTCGGAGACGACTAAAGGTTGATCTTCAATTTTCTTTTTAAACCCTCTTGAAACAGCATTAGTATGGTAAATTATGTTTTCTAAAGTTAATGGCAATGTGGATTTGTATCCTAAACAGACCATTGCTAGAGAATCTCCTATCAAGACAATATCAACATTAGCTTGTTCTGCAATAGATCCAGATATGGAGTCCCAAGCGGTAAGAGCAATAATTTTTTGAGATTTTTCTTTATACTTAACGAGGTCTGCTGGAAACATAGTAATTTATGTATCTTTTTTAATCAAGAATTGCTAATATACCACTGACTCGGCCTTTCGCGGTTTTAACACCTAAACCTGGTCAGGATCGGAAGGTAGCAGCCACAAGGGATGCTTGAGACAGGCGAGATAACCGAGTCACTATATTTTAGCTATTAATCTATATTTTTTTGATTTTGCCTTAATCTCAAAAACTCTGGAATACTAGCTCCTGTGTCCTTATTGTCAGAACTATTATAAAAAGATTGATTAGATAATCTGTTTTTAATTCTTTGTTGCTTTAATGGTTGGTTTGTATCAAAACCAGTTGCAATAACGGTAACTTGTATCTCACCTTCCATCTCTTCGTTAACGGCTTGACCAACAATTATGTTTGCGTCTTGGTCAACTACATCACTAATAACTTCTCCAACTGAGTTCACATCGTCAAGCGTCAAATCTCTCCCTCCAGTGATATTTACGAGACAACCTTTAGCTCCATCAATTCTTCCAGCTTCTAGTAATGGACTATTAATTGCAGCCTGAGCAGCCTCTATGGCTCTAGACCGACCAGAGCCAATACCTACCCCAAGAAGAGCTGTGCCGGCTTCAGTCATGACTGACCTCACATCAGCAAAGTCAAGATTTACCTCACCTGGGCGTGTAATTACTTCAGTTATACCTTGAACTCCCATCCTCAAAACATCATCGGCATTTCTGAACGCTTCTTGAATAGAGGCACCCGCAGAAACTTCTTTTAACCGATCATTTGGTATGACAATAAGAGTATCAACATTTGCTGCCAATCTTGCAATTCCTTCTTCTGCTTGACGCATTCTCCTTTTGCCTTCGAAAGAAAAAGGTTTAGTTACTATGCCAATAGTTAGTGCACCACTTTGCTTTGCTACTTCGGCAACAACTGGAGCCGCCCCTGTGCCTGTACCTCCACCCATTCCTGCTGCTATAAAAACCAAATCAGATCCCTCAAGTGATTGTTGCAGTTCATCTCTAGATTCTTCTGCAGCCTTTTGTCCGATACTTGGATTACCACCGGCTCCAAGGCCTCTAGTGAGGTTTTGGCCAAGTTGGACTCTTCTCTCTGCCGAAGATTGTAGTAGTGCTTGTGCATCAGTGTTGAGGACTCTAAATGATACCCCCTCTAAATCACTATTAATCATCCTGTTAACTGCGTTACTGCCACCACCACCAACGCCGATTACTTCAATTTTGGCATTCTGACTTGGAAGGATGTCTTTTGATTGATCAAAGTTTGGATTGTTACCGAAGCTCATCTCTGATTAGGGATCTATTATTAATATTGGGTGCATTATGAACCTACAAGGCTCATCTGTAGGAATTTGTTGAGAAAATCATTAAATATTCATTTGATAAATATTTTGTTTAAAATGCAAAACCCTCGTTAACACTACAATAATTAAAAAAAATTATTTTAAATCAATTTTCAAATATTAGGGTTTGAACACTTTTATTTTTGGTTTATTTGGGTTAGTAAGATCAATGTTATCTATTTTTTTAGAAAAGTTTTTTTTCTTTAATTCATTTTTTAGGTTTTCGATTATTTGTAATTGATAGCTTATTAAATTAGGATTAAATCCTAGGAATATCGTTTTTAAATCTTTTTCCTCAACAGTTAGAAAACCATTTGCTGAGAAAGTAATTTTAACTATTTCAAATTCATAATTTTCTTGGGCGATTAATATTTCAGACAATATTTTTTTGAATTTCTCTTTCCATCCAAAAACTTTTATGGTTAAATTTGTCAAATTTATATTGTCTGCATTTTGTTCGTTAATAAAAACTCCATCTTTATCAATAAAACCTAATATTTTTTCATCATTTAATATTTTTTCTGCATATGCTACTGGAGTTCTTGTATTAATTTGTACTTTCAAACCAAAAGGAAATAATTGTCGGCTTACTGAAACATTCTTTAACGATAAATTTTGTTTTAACTCTTTTTCTAAAAAATTAGTTTCAATAAGTATCAACCGTATTGGAAATTCCAGAGATAAATTATTTACCAAATCACTCTGAGTGAATAATTTACTTCCAGAAATTCTAATGTCCTGAATATTTACTTTTTTTAATGTTTTAAGGCTTATTAAACTGGATAAAAATAAAAATAAAATTAGAAATAAAGAGCTTCTATAATTAATTTTTTTATGGTTTTTCACAAATCACATCGAGCTTTTTCCATTAATTGGTCCATCCATTCTCTGGCCTTCTCTGCATCTGAAAATGGCACATCCATCTCTTTCCCATCGCCAACAAGTCTAAGCCTGCACTTTCCTTGAGATTCATTTGTTAGAGGCGCTTCTCCTGAAGTAAGTGCCATTAATTCCACTAACTCTAGTTTCTTGATTATAAAACGATCTTTTTCTTCAAACATTCCAGCTTCAAATGCGCTCCATTTTAATTCCCCATCTTTTAATGAAGCTGCACCTGAACTATCTAGTTTACAAAGTTCAGAACCACTAGCCCAACTCCTAAAAAGATTTTGCCTTCTTCTCTCTAACCATCCTAGAGCGGTTAATAATATAAAGATAAAAAGCAATGGTAACCAAAGAAGTCCATGCAACATTTGATTTAATTTATAAACCTAGAGATATATCTACTAGTTTAGCCACAAGTTGTTCAATATTTAAACCTGATGCTTTCCAAAGCATTGGAAACATACTATTTTTTGTAAAACCAGGGATTGTATTTATTTCATTTATAAAAATTTTATCTGAAGATTTTTCTAAAAAGAAATCTACTCTTGCAAAACCGAAAATATTTAGTGCTCTACAACTTTGAATAGCAATTTCTTTAATTTCTTTTGTGATTTTAGAATCTATTTTGGCTGGGATAGTTATTTTATTATTTGAATGATATTTTGAATCATAATCATACCAATCACTTTCGTACTTTACTTCGCCTATCACAGAGGGGAAGAGTTTTGTATTCCCAATTATTCCGCATTCAATCTCCCTTACCTCTAAACCTTCCTCTACAAGAATTCTTGGATCTATTTCCCGAGCCTTTTCTAACGCTTGTAATATTTCTGATTCATTTCTGACTTTGGAAATGCCAAGAGATGATCCAGAGTTCGATGGTTTAACAAAAACAGGAAAATTTAATTCTTTTGAAATTTCATTAATGAACTTATTTTTTACTTCCTCATCATTGAGATCTTCATTTTGAAAAACCAAATAATTAACTTGTGGGAGTTTAAGATTTGAGAAAATTGTTTTCATCAATATTTTATCCATTCCAAGTGCAGATCCTAAAATTCCACATCCTACTATGGGTTTCTTTGTAAATCTAAGTAGGCCATGAATTGATCCGTCTTCTCCATTAAATCCATGTAAAAGAGGAAACCAAACATCAATATTTTGAAATTCAATTCCTTCAAGAAAGTTAATTTTTTCTTGATTAAAAATTTCTTGTTTTTTTGTTTTATTGTTTTCAATTTCACCAATTAGGATTTTTTCTGAAATATCACTATCAAGCCAATCTCCATATTTGTTTATGTAAAAGGCTTCAACTGTAAAGCGTTCTTTATTTATTTGTGCATTAAATGCTTGAAAAACTGTTTTTGCAGAGGATATTGATACTTCATGTTCATTGGATTCCCCACCAAAAATTAACCCAATACATTTTTTCTTTCCCCCGATCATTTAGAAAAAAAATTATAAATAAAGTTCTCCTGTTAGAGAAAAAGGTCTTGCTTCATTAATTCTGACATTAATTTCATCTCCCAATGAAAAATTAAAATTAATATTTTTGGGAATCTCTACGAAAGTTAATCTATTTGTTCTAGTTCTACCCATAATTTGCGAGGAATTTTTTGGATTTAAACCCTCAATTAAAACGCTTTCGATATTATTTATATATCTTTGATTTCTACTCCTAGCAGTTTTCTCAACCAAATCATTAATTTCCTGCAATCTAGCTTTTTTCACCTCTTCGGAAAGTTGATTCGTCCAAACTGCTGCAGGCGTGTTTGGTCTTGGAGAGTATGCTGCTGTATTCACCTGATCAAAGCCAATTTCTGATATTAGCTTTAATGTGTCTTGATATTGTTGTTGGGTTTCTCCTGGAAAAGCGACTATTGCGTCAGCTGTAATTGATGCATCTGGCATTAATGATCTAATATTCTCGATAATATTTTTATACTTTTTGATAGTGTATCCTCTGGACATTTGCTTTAAAATTTCATCATTTCCACTTTGGAAGGGAATATGGAAATGTTCACAGACTTTATCAAGTTCATAACAAGCTTGAATCAACCTTTTTGAAAAATATCTTGGATGACTAGTAGCAAATCTTATTCTGCGAATTCCTTTGACATCATGAATATAATACAAAAGATCAGTTAGGGTATTTTCTTTTCTCCCCTCTTTTGTGGTTCCTGGAAGGTCTCTACCATAAGCATCAATGTTCTGACCCAAAAGAGTAATTTCTTTAAAATTATCATCAGCTAATTTTTGGATCTCACTTTTTATCGCATTTGGATATCTTGATTGCTCTTTTCCTCTGACAGAGGGGACTACACAATATGAACATCTTTCATTACATCCATAGATGATATTAACCCAGCCACAAATAGAGCTTTCTCTTCTTGCACTTGTGATGTCTTCAGAAATGAAGGTTTCTTCTGTAGCAGCAACTTGATTTCCTAAATCAACTTTCCCCAGAAGATTCTCAAGGTTATTTACATGTTGAGGGCCCATTACTAGGTCAAGTTCTGGGACTCTTCTTAGTAAGGATTCTCCCTCTTGCTGAGCAAGACAACCTGCAACAACAAGTTTTAAGCTAGGTGTTTGGTGCTTTCTTTTTGCTTGTCTTCCTAGAAAGCTATAAACTTTTTGCTCTGCATTATCTCTAATAGTGCATGTATTGTATAAGACCAAATCGGCATTTAATTCATTATCCGCTCTGGTGTATCCCATTTTCTCTAATGTCCCAGCCATTCTCTCAGAATCAGCCTTGTTCATTTGGCATCCAAATGTGGTTATCCAATAACTGCTAGTAGTTGAATTCTTTTGAATTTTTTTTTCGTCTGGTTTTGTTTTTGTTAGCACTTTGCTAGGAATTTTTTATGATTCTTTAATTCAAAATTACAAGTTAAATAATTTTGCTGCAATTTTTTTGAGGGCGAGCGAGGGGATTCGAACCCCCGAATAGCGGCGCCACAAGCCGCTGCCTTAACCACTTGGCGACGCCCGCCTCACATTTATAAATTTAACAACTCAAGGGTAATTTTTCATAGTTATTTTTATCTTTTAGCGAAATTTGAATTATTTTCTAATTCAGTAAAGTTTTCTTATGATTTAAAATAAAAGAAAATTTAAAAATTTGAGTAATTCCGGCACAGCTGAGGTTCTTATTCCCAGAAGCCTTTGTTTAATTGAAGATATAGATAACCTCATTATCGATGTAGAGGATTTATGTTCAATTTCCATTAGTTGGGAGAATGGATTTGTTTCTGAGTTAAAGCCATTAAAAAATAAAATTACAAAACCAAAAAATATTTTATTCCCAAGATTTGTTGAAACGCATTCGCATTTTGATAAATCTTTTACATGGGCAGACTTTCCTAATCTGGAATCAAACTATGGAGGAGCATTATCAGTAAATCTTGAAGAACATAAAACTAGAACTACAGATAAGGTTCTTGAAAGAGTTGAGAAATCATTAAAACTTGCTATTAGAAATGGATATCGAGCTATTAGAAGTCATATCGATACATACAAAGGTCAATCTATTGAAATTTGGATTGAACTTTTTAAATTACAAAAAAAATTTTCATCTGAGTTGACTTTACAATACGTTGCTCTAGCTCCAATGGAATTCTGGGATACAACTGATGGAGAAGATTTGGCAAAAATATTTTCCTCAAATGGAGGTATTTTAGGAGGTGTTATTGTTCCTCCTTTCAATAAAAAAAATACAAGCAAATTTCTAGCAAAGATGCTTCTTCTTGCTAGTAAATATAAATTAGAAATTGATTTGCATATAGATGAATCAATTATTGAACCTGGAGCAGGAATAAAAGTTTTATTAGAAACAATCGAAAATTTAAAAATTAATAGTATTCCGATCACTTGTAGTCATTTGAGTAGTCTTATTTCTCTAAGTAATAAGGAGATTTTAAATTTAGGAGAAAAAATGGCTGAGAAAAATATTAAGGTTATTGCTTTACCTCTAACAAATTTTTGGCTGCTCAATCGAAGTAATAAAACCACTTCATTAAAAAGACCAGTTGCGCCAATAAAGCAATTACAAAAATCACATGTGGATGTATCTCTTGGGAGTGATAATGTTCAAGACCCTTGGTACCCATTTGGTAATTTTGACCCTTTTTATATGTTGTCTTGCTCGATGCCTATGCTTCAACTAAATCCCTGGGAGAGAATGACTCTATCTTCTATTTTTTTAGCTCCAAGCAGATTATTAAATTTAAAATGGGATGGTCTAATTAAAAAAGGTTGTCCTGCTGATTTTGTGATTTTAGATGCACAGAGATGGGCAGATGTTTTTTCGAGCAATTTAAAGAGAAAAGTATTTATAAACGGCGATTTATATTGCTAATTGGCTAATTTATATACAAAGCATAAAAATTTCTATTAATGATATCAAAACTTAAATTTATAGACAAATTTAGAGAAGTCAAAAACTTAGAGATCATTGAAAATAAATCTGATGTAAAAAGACTTTCAAAAGATTTTTATAACTACTCTCCAATCCTTACTGAAAAATTAGACGAATGTATCGCTGATTTGGTGGTAAGACCTAGTGATCATAAAGCGGTAAAGGAAGTAGCAGAAATTTGTTGGGAATTATCTATCCCACTTACTTTAAGGGGTTCAGGTACAGGTAATTATGGACAAGCTGTCCCATTATTTAAAGGAGTTGTAATGCAGATGTGTCACTTTAATAAGTTAGAAGAATTTGATCCAGATACAGGCTTTGTAAAAGTTCAGTCTGGCTGTGTTATGGGAGATTTGAATAAACAATTAGAGAAATATGGTAGAGAATTGAGGTTGCTTCCTAGTACTTGGAAAACTGCAACTATTGGAGGTTTTATTGCAGGTGGATCAGGAGGTATTGGTTCCATTAGATGGGGATTTTTAAGAGATCCAGGAAATCTTATTGGTTTAGAGGCAGTAACGATGAATGAAAAACCTGCATTATTAAAATTTAATGCTGAAGAATCCGAACCTCTTAATCATGCTTATGGGACTAATGGGATAATTACTTCTTTATTACTTGCTACTGATATCAAACGTAAGTGGTACTCATTAGTTATCGACTGTATTGAATTTGAAAAAACAACAGAAATATTAAAAACTATTACTAGCGCAGCTATTGATCTGAAATTAGGAGCAATTCTTGAAGAAGAAATTGTAGATCAAATGCCAAAATGGTTTAAAGGTAAATCTAGAAGTCACAAGATATTAATACAATCTACTCTTGGAGGAATAAAAACCATCGATCTAATTTGTAAAAAATTTAAAGTTGAATCTACCCTACTTGGGGAAGAAGAAAAGCTCGTGAATGGAATTTCTGAAGTCGTATGGAATCATACAACTCTTCATATGAGGTCTAGGGACAAAAATTGGACGTATTTACAGATGCTTTTGCCACTTGATAATGAACTAGAATTAATTAATTTTTTGAGAAAAAAATGGGGTAAAAAAGTTCTTTGGCATTTAGAGGCAGTTTCTCAACAAGGATCACCACGATTAGCGGCTTTGCCTGTATTAAAGTGGAATGGGGCAGAAGAATTAAAAGAAATAATGGAAGATTGCAAGAAACTTGGTGCGTTTATTTTTAATCCTCATGTTTTAACAGTTGAAGGAGGAGGTCTCGGAGTGGTGGATGCAGATCAAGTAAAAGCAAAATTAAGATTTGATCCTAAAGGGCTATTAAATCCAGGAAAATTGGAAGGTTGGGAAGTAAAAGAACAATTTAAAATTTAACATTTCTGTTTATTCGCAAATTTAATAAATTCAGCAACTAAAAAAATAGAACCTGTTAGAACAGGATGATTATCCGGCCATTTTTTTAAAGAAAATAAATACTCAATGGCAAGTTCAAAAGTTTTAAATTCAATTGTTTTTTGGAAGTCAATTTCTTTTATATGAGAGAGATCATTTAATTGCCAACTAGGTTGGTTTGGAACTGGCACAAGTAATAAGCGATCATTTTTCTTTAGAAGTGTTTTTAATATTGCGTAAATATCTTTTTGTCTTTGGACACCTAAAATCCAATAAATTCCTTTATCTTCATTCTCCCAATTGCTTCGCTCATTAGAGAGTGCTTTTGCAGCAGGGTAATTGTGTGCACAGTCTACAAGAATTTCTTTGTTTAAATAATTTATTATTTCTAGCCTTCCGTTCCAAGTTGTCTTTTTAAGACCTTCAGAGATGTGTTTTTGTTTTATATTAAATCCCAAATTATTCAGCGCTTCAATTGCTCCAACAGCGACTGAAGCATTTTGCTTTTGAAAAATTCCTTTTAATCCAAGCTCATAGCTTTTTGAAATTGAATCTTTCCAAATAATTTCTGCTCCAACCTCTTTAACTTTTTTGGTTATTAAATTTTCAACTTGACTATTTTGATTGCATGAGATGACAATTGAGTTTTTTTCTACAACTGCTAATTTTTCTTCGGCAATTTTTTCAATAGTATCTCCAAGAAATTCTTTATGGTCTAAGCCAATATTCCCAATGGCAATGATAGGTCTAGATTTATGGGCTGTTGTCGCGTCTAGTCGTCCCCCTAAGCCAGCTTCAAGAATAAGTAATTCAACTTTTTGATGGTCAAAAAAATTTAGTGCGCAGCAAATAATTTTTTCAAAAGGAGTTAATTCAAATGTTGAAAAATTTTTTTCTATTAATCTATAGATTTTTTCAAAATCAGTTTTGTTAATATTTTTTTTATTAACTCTAATCCTCTCGCATATATCCAAAAGATGAGGAGATGTCGTTACACCGAAATTCCTTTTAGCTTCAAAAAGTATACTTTCTAAATATGCCGCAATTGATCCTTTCCCATTGGTTCCAATTATCTGTATGGCAGGGATATTCTTGCAAGGATTACCAAGTTCTTGAAGTGCTTTTTTAATTCTTGATAAACCTAACTTGATATTATCCCTTTCATATTTAGGAGATAATTCAAAAGTTTTTAAATTTGCATTTTTCAAAATTTAAATTGCTATAACTCTTCAAAAATTGAATTTAGCTTATTTAAAAGAATATTAATTTCTCTTCGAGAAATAACTAATGGTGGGACAATTCTTACAACATTTCCTCCTGCAGGAACTACCAGTAATCCTTTATCAAAAGCTTTTAATGTAATTTTTTTTGCATCAGCATAATCATCATTGATCACAAGACCTTGTATTAAACCTAAACCTCTTTTCCCGCTAATGATATTTGGAAATTTTTTTGACAATTCTGCAAACCCATCACTTAATTGTTCCCCTCTTAGATAAACATTATTGATAATATTTCTTCTATTTATTTCTTCTAATACAGTTAGGGCAGCTCTACAAGCAAATGGGTTCCCTCCAAAAGTGCTTGCATGATCCCCTGGAGAAAAAATGTTGGCTTTTTCTTTTACCAATAATGCTCCAATTGCATGACCTCCTCCTAATCCTTTAGCAAGGGTGAATCCATCAGGTTCAATTCCTAAATTCTCATAACCCCACATTTTTCCAGTTCGACCTACTCCACTTTGGACCTCATCTAGAATGAGAAGAGAATTATATTTATCACATATTTCTCTCAAGCTTTTAAAAAATATTTTACTTCCAGGAATTACGCCGCCTTCGCCTTGTATCGGCTCAACTAAAACGCCGGAAATTTTTTGATCATTATTTTCACACTCTTCAAATAATTTTATTACCGAATCAAAATTGTTAAATTTAAAAAATTTGAACCCTTGAATCATTGGTTCGAAACCTTTTTGATATTTTGGTTGTCCAGTGGCACTCAAGGCTGCCAGCGTCCTTCCATGGAAGCTGGATTCTGCTGCAAGAATAATTGATTCTTTACCTTTATTTGTTTTATTTCCATATTTTTTAATTAATTTAATTGCTGATTCATTTGCTTCCGCACCACTATTACAGAAGAAGACGCTTTTAGCACAACTCATATTAGTTAAAGTTCTGCTTAATTGTTCTTGTTCTTCAATGTTGTAGAGATTAGAAATGTGCTGAATCTTTTTTAGTTGAGTTGATAACCTTCTTCTCAAAACTCTATCGCTATGTCCAAGACTACAAGTTGCTATACCAGCGACTGCATCAAGATATCTTTTACCTGTTTTGTCCCATACCCAACAACCTTTTCCTTTTTTGAATGATATATCGAATCGACTATAGGTATTCATTAAAGTGGGAGCGGTCGGACTTGAACCGACATACCCGAAGGTGCCGCATTTTGAGTGCGGTGCGTCTACCAATTCCACCACGCTCCCAAGGCTTTTGAAAAAATGAACTTATATCATTATAACAAAAATCATTTTATTGACTATTGTTTTAGTTAATGATTAGTGATCAAGATAACGATAATTAATAGTTAATCGTTTTAAACAAAACATAGAGCCATATTTATTGAACTTGCTGACAAGAATTAAGATAAAGAAGATTATTTAAACATTTATGATACAGTTCCGTCACTAAATGTTAGTAAAAAATCTTTTTTTGAGCAGATTGCTTCATGATTAGTAATATTGTGTTATATTTTAATAAAAAAAATTATGTCAAAAATTCAAGCTGAAAGACTTTCATTTAAATTTGTTCCATTCCTTTTTGTTGCAGTCACTATACTGACAGCGTTAAAATCCAATAATGGCACTTGGGCATGACTGAATTTAAGTTTCATGGTTTGAATAAAATTTGGTCTAATAGATTTTTGGTATTATTTTTATTATTTTTAGGATGCATTTCACTAATTAATATCGCTTACGTCTGAATTTATTTATTAAGCTGCTCTGCATTTGGGAACATCTTCTGGATCCTGATCGATTTTATATTCTTTCTCCGTGAAAGTTCTTTTTTTAAACTCTCTATTTATCTTAATACCTAATATTTTTAGTTTTGATTCAAAATTTTCATAGCCTCTATCCAAATGCTCAAGACCATAAATCCTACTGATACCTTTGGCGATAATGCCAGCAATTATTAATGCAGCTGAAGATCTTAAATCCGAGGCAACTAAATCCATTCCTTTAATTTTTTTTACGCCTTTGATATATGCTACATTTTTATTTAATTTTATACTGGCACCCATTTCATTAAGTAAATGAATATGGTTCATTCTGTTTTCAAAAATTGTTTCTGTTATTTTTGATTCACCATTTGCGATTGTCATTAGAGCTGTAAATGGCGCCTGTAAATCAGTAGGGAAGCCAGGGAAAGGAGCAGTTTTTATATTGACTGCTTTAAGTTCTTTGGGGTAAATTGTTATTGAATTACCTTTAATGGTTATTTTACTCCCACTCTCTTGAAGCTTATTCGTTACCGCTTCGAGATGATTAGGAATTACAGGAGAAATTGTTATTGAAGAGGAGGTTGCAGCAGCAGCTATTAAAAAAGTTCCAGCTTCTATTCGGTCTGGAATTACTTTATGAGTACAACCATTAAGTTTATTAACACCATCAATAATTATTTTTTCTTTACCAGAGTCGTAAATTTTTGCTCCCATTTTATTAAGCATCTGACATAAATCCTGAACTTCAGGTTCTCTCGCAGCATTCTCAATAGTAGTTCTTCCTTCCGCTAATGAGGCAGCCATTATTAAAGTTTCAGTTGCGCCTACACTTGGGCACTTTAATTTAATATGTGTGCCAAATAGTCTATTCTTCTTTCCTTTTAATTTTGCTTTTACAATTCCATCTTTAATAAGAATTTCTGCACCTAATGCTTTAAGTCCATTAATATGCTCATCTATTGGCCTTAATCCAATATTGCATCCACCTGGTAAGGGTAGTTTAGCTTCTCCAAATTTAGTTAATAGTGCACCTATGCAAAAGAAACTAGCTCTTAGTCCATTAACAAGTTCATAAGGAAGTTCTTTAATAGCAATGTTTTTTGAATCTATCTCTAATTGATTCCTTTTAACTACTAAATTAACTCCTAAATTCTTAAGAATGTTCCCCATTTTTTCAATATCAGTCAGACTAGGAACATTCTCAAGAATTATTCTTTCATTAGTTAGTAATGATGCTGCTAGTAAAACTAGGGCCGAATTCTTCGCACCACTTATTTCAACTATTCCACTTAATTTACCTTCGCCAAAAATCTTTAAATTTTGCGATTTAAGATATGACTTCTTTATGCTTTCGCAAATCATTAAGACTTAATTTATTAGATTCATCATGACAAACGAATATTAGTAAGTCCACCCTATGTAACGTGCTTAATATTAATTAAAAGTAAAAAAGTATTATTCGATTTTTGGGAATTAAATTCTAAAAAATTATTGATCAAAATATTTATATAATTAAAATATAATTGATAACAAATTTTTCAAAATACTCATAGAAAATACTTTTTTAAAAATAACTAGTAAAAACAATAATCTAGTTAAAAGATTTAGATCATTTAAAAGAGGATCATCTCCAAAAGATCAAGACTTTTTTTGCATAGAGGGTACACATCTCATTGAAGAATTGCTGAAGTCTGGGAAAAATCCCTCTAAGATTTTAGTTACCGAAAAATGGCTAAGAAAGAATCAAAATTTAAGCAGAAATTTTGATGAGTCATTAATAAATATTGTCTCAGAGGAAGTCTTGGCATCTGCGATTTCAACAATTAATCCAGATGGGATAGCAGCTTTAGTAGAGATTTCAGTAATACCTAATTATCAATTTAATAGAAAAGATGATTTTGTTCTTGTTCTCGACAGAATTCAAGATCCTGGGAATATGGGTAATTTATTTAGAACCGCTTTAGCTGCGGGTGTTAATGCAATTTTTTTAGCTGGAGGTGCGCACCCATTAGGCCAAAAGGTATTAAGAGCATCTTCAGGTGCAGTTTTTCATCTGCCATTTTTAAGATTTGATGGCATTGAAGAAGAAATATTAAATTCTTTACTTAAGTCTTTGTGTGAATTATCAAATGTGGGATTTAAGATTTTCTCTACTAGTAGCCATAATGGGAGTTCAAAAAACCCTTCAAAACCTTACTGGGAAGTTGATTGGTCTAGACGTACCGCATTAATTTTGGGTAATGAAGGTCAAGGTATTCATAAAAAAATTCAAGAAGCTTTTAATGAAACAATTACAATTCCGCATAGTGAGATTGTAGAATCATTGAATGTGGCTTGTGTTGCAGTTCCGTTATTACTAGAACGAAAAAGAGTCGCATACACCTCTAAATAAATAAATAAAAAGTGACTGATTCAAGTTTTGATTTTGATTTAATCGTAATAGGAGCAGGATATGGAGGTTTTGATGCCGCTAAACATGCTGCTGGTAAAGGACTGAAAGTCGCAATAGTAGAATCTTCTGATATGGGAGGCACTTGTGTTAACAAGGGTTGCGTTCCATCTAAAGCTCTTTTGGCTGCAAGTGGAAAAGTTAGAGAAATAGCTAATTATGAACATTTAGCTAAATTTGGTATACATGCTTCACCAGTAAGGTTCGAGAGATCAAAAATTGCAGATCATGCAAATAATTTAGTTTTAAATGTTAGAGAAAATTTAACAAAAACTCTTAAAAGGAGTGGAGTTGAAATTATTTTGGGCATTGGAAGAATTGAAGGAAATCAAAAAGTAGGTGTAAGAGATAAAAACGGAATTGATAAAATTTTCACATGTAAGAATATTGTTATAGCAACAGGCTCTTCTCCTTTTGTGCCCCGTGGAATAACTTTGGATAATAGGACCGTATTTACTAGCGATGATGCCGTTAAACTTGAGTGGCTTCCAAGATGGATAGCAATTATTGGAAGCGGATATATAGGTCTAGAATTTGCTGATGTTTATACCGCACTTGGTTGTGAAGTTACCATGATCGAGGCTTTGGAGAATATTATGCCAACATTTGATCCAGACATCACTAAAATTGCTAAGAAAAACCTTATTCAAGCAAGAGATATAGACACAAAATCAAACGTCTTTGCGACAAAAATAACACCTGGATGCCCTGTAAAAATAGAACTGACTGATGCAAAATCTAAGGAAGTTGTAGAAATTTTAGAAGTTGACGCTGTACTAGTCGCAACTGGCAGAAGTCCTAATAGTAATAACTTAAATCTTGAGTCGGTTGGTATCGAAACAGTAAAAGGTTTCATTCCTGTAGATGATCAAATGAGAGTTAAGAATGGTGATGAAATAATACCTAACATTTGGGCTGTTGGAGATGTAACGGGCAAACTAATGCTTGCCCATACAGCTGCAGCGCAGGGTACTATTGCTGTTGATAATATTTGCGGTGGTAATGTCGAAATTAACTATAAAAGCATCCCCGCAGCAACCTTTACTCACCCAGAGATAAGTTCAGTTGGTCTCTCTGAAGTTGAAGCTAAAGAGATATCTGCAAAAGAAAATTTTACTTTGGGAGTTGTCAAAAGTTTCTTTAAGGCTAATTCAAAAGCATTGGCTGAATTGGAAAGTGATGGATTGCTAAAGTTGATTTTCAATAAAGATAATGGGAAAGTATTAGGTGCTCATATTTTTGGGTTACATGCAGCTGATTTAATTCAAGAAATTTCGAACGCTATTTCAAGGAACCAAGATGTAATTGAATTATCTAAAGAAGTTCATACTCATCCTACTCTTAGTGAAGTAGTTGAGGTCGCATATAAACAAGCTGCTTCTCAAATAAAATAATATCTAAGATTAATGGAGATAAGACGCAGGCCGCCAAATCCAACAGTAAGGGTAGAAAATTTAGAATATGCTGTACCTCATAGAGAAGCACAAGCAAAAAATATTCTGGAAGAGATTGTCTGGCACAAGGATATTGAAATTAAGAATTTTAAAAAAATAGTCTCTTTAGAAGATCTCATCAAAAAGATTGAAAAACTTCCTACTCCCAAAGATTTTTGTAAAAATATTTTGGAGTCAAAAATAAAACCAGGAGTTATTGCTGAAATAAAAAAAGCTAGTCCAAGTAAAGGAGTTATTAGAAAAGATTTTAACCCTGAAAACATAGCAATTAGTTATGAAAGACTAGGTGCATCATGTATCTCAGTGCTTACTGATAAAAGGTTTTTTCAAGGTAGTTTTGAAATACTCGAAACTGTAAGAAAATCAACTAATCTCCCTCTACTCTGCAAAGATTTTATTATTTCTGCTTATCAGATTTATAAAGCAAGGGTATCTGGTGCTGATGCAATATTATTAATCGCTGCGATTTTAAGTGATGATGATTTAATTTATTTAAATAAAATAGCTGATAATTTAAAGATGAGTGTCCTTGTTGAAGTCCATAGCTCTAATGAATTAGAAAGGATTCTAAAGTTAAAATCTTTTAATTTGATTGGAATAAATAATAGGGACTTAAAGACTTTTAAAACGGATTTAAAAACATCAAAAGAATTGATGCATTCATATGCAGATATATTTTTAAAACAAAATATTATTCCCATAAGTGAATCTGGAATTAATTGTGCCGAAGATTTAGAATTGCTTAGATCTATTGGAATCATGGGAGTATTAATTGGTGAAACTTTTATGAGAGAAACTGATATTGAACAATCGTTCAAGAAATTATTTAACTCAATTTAATAATGACTTCAAATCGTGCTATAAAATTGAATAAACAGAGTTGTACTGAATATATATGCAGGCTGTAATTTTAACAGGTATAGTCGCAGGATTTGTGCATGTAGTTAGTGGAGCTGATCATCTAATTGCAATGGCACCAGCAGCGATTAATAATCCCCAAAAAGCTCTTAAAAATAGTTTCTCATGGGGCTTGGGACATTCTTCAGGAGTGCTCTTGTTAGCTTTTCTAGCGATTTTTATTAAGGATATTACGCCATTAAACAAATTTTCTAGTATTGCCGAATTCCTAGTTGGAATTTCACTTCTAATTGTTGGAGTATTTGCTACAAAAAATTCTTTTCAATTAAGTATCCACTCGCATTCCCATAAGCATGAGAATGGAATTGCCCATCGTCACTTTCACTTTCATGTTAAGGAACAAAAAAATAATAATAAACACTCACATGCTTTGACTGGATTAGGCTTGCTACACGGTATAGCTGGAGGTTCACATTTTCTTGCAGTTCTCCCTGCTTTAGCACTACCTTTAACAAACGCTTGCTTATATTTGATTTCATATTTGATTGGTTCAATCATAAGTATGAATCTTTTTACTTGTTTAATATCTTTTACTACCTTTAAAGCAAGTCAAAAATTTATTAAAAGATTAATAGCTGTAGCAGGAGGGCTTTCCTTTTCTTTGGGATTATTTTGGATTCAAAGAAGTGCTTCTGTTTTTTTGAATTAAAAAATTTTTTAATTTAGAAATAATTAATTTAGAGGTGACAATCCCAATTATTTTTTCGTTATTGATTAATCCAAATTTATTACTATCTTCGCTAAATTCAATATTGTCACCAATAACCTCAACGTTATTTTGATTTACTGAATTTATCCTTTTTATTAGTTTTTTATTTTTAATTGGGTGATTAAAAATAACTATTTGTCGATTTTTAAGTATTGATTTATTCTTTTTATATTTTTTAAAAAATACAATGTCACCTTCTTTTAGGTAAGGAAACATCGATTCACCACTAATAATCGCGGTTTTTCTTAAACCTAAAAAATATAAAATAAAATCAAAAAAACTTTTAAAAATAACTCTGATTAACTAGCTATTACAAAAGCGTCTGATCTTCCTTTTGAAGCCCAGAAAATATTATGAATTTTTTCTACATAACTCATGAGTTCTTCAGCTTGGGCTAAGTCAATATTAACTTTGCATGCACTGCATAATTTGGCCGCCTTCCAAATGGTTTCATGTAAGTCTGGATAAGTTTCTAAGTGAACTGGTTTAAAGTAATCTGTCCACAAAATTAGAATCTCTTTCTTTGTTTCTTTTGCTTGCTCTTCTTTAACTGCAACAAATCTAGAAAATGTATTACTGTATGCAGCCCACTCTGCTGAATCAGTGCTAGAAGGAGCTTCTAATGCAATAAGTTTTTTTGTCATTGATAAAACTGCTTCAGCTGCAACTCTTGTAGATGCTGGGTCGTAAACACCACAAGGACCATCGCAGTGAGCATGGACTGTCATTGGGGATTTTTTATCTAGAAAAGAATTGATGAATTTACTTAACATTTCAAATATTTAGTGTTGTACATATATTACTTGGAGATTAACTAAATTGAAAAGTCTGAGATATTTTTCTTACTTAATTTAATTGACTTTTAATAATTCAACTTCAAATATTAAAGTTGAATTAGCAGGAATTGGCCCCATATTTCTTGATCCATAACCTAATTCAGGAGGAATAACTAGTTTTCTTTTTCCACCAACTTTCATCCCTGCTACACCTTCATCCCAACCTTTTATAACTCTTCCAGCCCCCAAAGGGAAAGGAAATGGTGCTCTACCGATACTTGTATCGAATTGCTCTCCATTTTCAAGCGTTCCAGTGTAGTTAACTGTTACTGTTTGACCCGACATGGCTTCTTCTCCCTCTCCTAAGACTATGTCAATTATCGTTAGACCACTTTCTGTAGTCTTTGAATTACTATCTGATTGTGTTTCTTCTGCCATAGCGAAAAGTATAGGATTTGGATCAGATGGGTCTAGTTCAAATAAATTATTATTTGAGACATTTGATGATTTTGCAACAGGTGTTCTTTGAACTGACTGAGTTTCTGATTCAGCAGCATTAACAACTTGAGGTGAATTTAATTGACTGAAAAGAGTTAATGAAACACAAAAAACAAAAACTGCAAAACTAATAAAGACTTCTTTCACTTAAATTTTGAAAGTTACTAAAACTTAGTTTACAGAATGAAGGTACAATAAATGGGTGATTATAAATTTAATTTCGTAATTTTAGATTGTTAATCCCAACTCAAATTAAAAGTCTAAGACAATATTTTTACCCTTGTTTAGGAGGGATTTTAGGAGGAATTTCAGTTTCAACTCATTATTGGCTGATTTTTATGCCGATATCTATATTTATTTTATGGAAGGGAAGTGAAAGGAGAATAGCAAATTTTTGTTGGGGTTTTTTCTTTATCTTGATAAGTCATTCTTGGCTTTATGATCTCCATCCATTGACATGGCTTGGGTTTTCATGGCTTGCAAGTTTAATAATTACCATTTTAATATTATTATTTTGCGCTTTTCTGGGTGGGATATTAGTTTATTTATGGGGATTGTTAGTTGAAATTATTCTCTGGAAAGAGGATGTTTTCAAAATGAAAATATTATCTTTAACAGTAAAAGTATTTTTTTTATCCTTTACTTGGGGTATTGGTGAACTGATACTTTCTCAAACACCTTTTTTTTGGATAGGTTTAGGAGAGAGTCTTATCCCAGGTGATATTTATCTTGCTGGTTTAGCAAGATGGATTGGTGCAAGTGGTTTATGCGTATTACAAATATTGATTGGATTTTGGATTTTTTATATTCAAGGTAGATGGGAAAGAAAACTTCACTTTAAAAAAATATTTCTTTTAGGACTTTTGGTTTTTGTTTTCTTACATTTATTTGGAGGTTTAACAAGTCCATTAAAAAGAAATTATGAATATCCAGTAGCTATTTGGCAAACTAATATACCAACAAGAGAAAAATTAAAAATAAATGATGAATTTATTGAAGAAAAGCTATCCATCGCTCAAAAATATGCTTTATCAAACAAAGCGAAACTTCTTGTTGCTCCTGAAGGAACTCTATCTAATAATTTTTATTTTTCTAAAGGCATTAAGGTTAATACCATGTCAGGAGGTTTCAGAAATTCAAATAATGAGTTAAGAAGTTCTTTACTCGGATTTCAAATTGGAGATAAATCCTTTACCTCATTTATAGATAAAAATAGACTTGTTCCAATAGGTGAAAAAATACCTAGATTTCTAGATAGTTTTTCAAGAGGATTATCTGCAGTAGGAGGAATTCAACCAGGCTCTGATTCACGATTTTTTGATCCTAAATTTACACCCCCGTTAGCAGTAGCTATATGTTACGAAATTAGTGATGGACTAGAAATAAGAAAGGCTATTAATAGCGGTGCAAAACTAATAATAACTGCAGCAAATTTAGATCCATATCCAACTAAGCTTTATAATCAATTCCTGTCTTTGGCTAGATTAAGAAGTATTGAAAATAAAAAAGATAATCTACTTGTATCCAACACCGGCCCTTCGGGTTTAGTTAAGGATGATGGAAAAATAATTCAACTTCTAGATTTAAATGTGGAGCAAAATGAAATAGTGTTCCCTAATTTTTCATCCGAAAAGACTTTCTATACAAAATTCGGAGATAAACCTATATTATTATTGTTTATATTTTTTATGGGATTAAATATTTTTTGGAAAATTAACTAATTAATCCGCCACCTAATAAAATCTCTCCTTTATAAAAAACTGCAGCTTGTCCAGGCGTTACCGAACTTTGATTTTCTTCAAAAATTAATTTAAATGTTTTAGTTGGATTATCACAATTTTTCAAAGGTATTAATATACCTTTTACTGGATTACTTCTATATCTGATTTGTGCTTCTACTTCTATCTCTCGCTCAGGTTCTTCGATTGAAACCCAGTTAACCTTACTAATTATTGCTTCTTTATTAAATAGATCACTTTTGTCTGCTACAAAAACTACGTTTTTTACCCTGTCTAAACTTTTTACATATAGTGGTTCCGGCCAAGCGATGCCCAACCCTTTTCTCTGCCCTACCGTAAAGTGCTGAATTCCATTGTGCGTCCCAAGGACTTTCCCATTTACATGCACAATTTCTCCTTCTTTGGGTTCAATGTGTTTGTCGATAAATATCTGCATTGATCCATAATGCTCAACTAAACATAAATCTTGACTTTCCGGTTTTTGAGCAGTTCTAAGGCCTAATCTAAGGGCTTCCTTTCTTGTTTCTTCTTTTTTCATTTCACCCAGAGGAAATACTAATCTGCTTAGTACTTCTTGAGAAAGAGAATAAAGAAAATAACTTTGGTCTTTGTTTTTATCAATGCCTCTTAGAAGAAGAAATTCCTGGAATTTCAAGCCCTTACAATCAAGAATTTTAATAGAAGATGTTTTTTTTATCCTTGCATAATGTCCAGTTGCAATATGAGTAAACTCTTTTTTGTTTAATGCATAATTCATCATCTCTTCAAACTTCACATTCTTATTGCACATTGAGCATGGAAGTGGAGTGAATCCGTTCTCATAGCTTTCAGTAGTTTTTTTAATTACCTCTCTTTCGAAAATTTCTCTTGAGTCTATTATTTTATGGTTAATTCCCAAATCTTCACAAAGGCCGGCAGCATCAACTAATCCTTCAGAACAACAGGAGCCTTGCCCTTTCATTAGCCAAAGAGTTAATCCCTCAACATTCCAGCCTCTTTCTACAAGAAGAGCGGCTGAAAGGGAACTATCTACGCCACCAGAAAGACCTACAATAATATTTTTCTTCTTTTTAGTTTTATTATTAGTAGAAAAAAAGTTCTCTAATTTTTTATCCTTTAGTGTCTTTAACATGGAAGTTTAAATTTTTGAACAGTACTTCAATTGCTTTGTACTCATTATGAATGAAATTGTATGGCCAACAAATGACTCTGAACATTTAATTGTTGATTCAAAGCAAATGTTGATATTAGAGAAGGAAATGTTTTCTGATGGAATGCCACAAGAAGCATTGATGGAAAAAGCTGGTATCCAAATTAGTAGATGGCTCTTAAAAAAGAAACCTCTGCTCAAGCATGGAATAACTGTTTTTATAGGTCCTGGGCATAATGGTGGTGATGGAGCAGTAGTAGCTAGAGAGCTTTTTTTGAAAGGTTTTTTAGTAAAGGTATGGTGTCCTTTTCCAATCAAAAAAACATTAACAAATAACCACCTTAATTATCTTACATCTATTGGTGTCACAAAATTAGTAGAGCCTCCTGATGCAATTGGGAAAGAGCTTTGGATTGATGCAATTTTTGGTAATAATCAAACAAGAAAAGTTGATGAAAAATTAATTAAACTGTTTAATCAAAAATTTCATAAAAAATCTGGAAAAGTAATAAGTATTGATATTCCAACAGGATTATGTCCTGATAAAGGAGAGCCTTTTTTAAATGACGCAGTAAAGGCAGACTATACCTTGGCTATTGGTCTTTATAAGATTGGGTTGACACAAGATTCTGCCTTACCTTTTATCGGAGAATTGCACCATATCGATATTGGGGTTCCTATTTATAAATTACTTAAGGTTGAAAAAAAAGTTTTTAAGGTTACTTATAAAGATTTAAAGAATATTGATTTACCTTCCTTACCAAAAAATACTAACAAATATGATAGAGGAAGAACATTAATAATTGCTGGGAGTGAAAAATATCCTGGGGCATCCTTCTTAGCTTTAAAAGGTGCTATTTCAAGCGGAGCAGGTTTTATATCTGCTGTTCTACCTGAGGTAGTTGCTGAATCTATTTGGCAAGTTTCCCCTGAAATAGTTTTAAAAGGTACTATGCAATCTAATCAAAACGGTAACGCATTATTATTCAGTGCATTAAATAATATTGATTTAAATAAATATGATTCATTAGTTTTAGGTCCGGGGATAGGAATTGATAATGATGATTGGGATAAATCAAAAGACTTTCTTATGGACTTTAAAGGATTATTGATCTTGGACGCAGATGCACTAAATAGAATTTCGGAATCTAAATTAGGATCAAAATTTTTCTTAGAGAGGAAATTTAAAACATGGATTACGCCTCATAACAAAGAATTTTTAAGGCTATTTCCTCATATAAGAGGTGGGACTAATGTTGAACTAGCTCTTAAAGCCGCAGAAGAATTCAATATTAGTATTTTGTTAAAGGGAGCTAACAGCATAGTTGCTTATGATAAAAAGGCATGGCAACTTTTTGGAACTGATTCTCAGACAGCAAGAGCTGGATTGGGTGATCTTTTATCCGGATTTATAGCTGGCAGTTCTGCGATAGATTTGACCACCTGTAGAGATATAAAAACTGTTTTTTTTGCTAAATACGTACTTTTACATTCATTTGCAGCATCAAAGTGTAAAAAGGGTTCAAATGCAACTGCTATTGGTGATCAATTATCAAAATTAATTAGAAATAAGAAATTGAGACAAATATCTTGAAAGAAACAATTTAAGAGAGTTATTTCTAGTTTTAAACACATAAATATACAAATATTACATGAAATCTGAAGCCCGCATTAAATATTCGCCTATTTCCCGAAAAATGTAGGAAAGTTTTAATACCTAATTAGGTAAAAAAAAATGGTTTCATCTATACCTATTCAAGCAGAACCTCAAAAAAGAAGAGGTAATGACCCTATAAGTTGGTATTTGCAGAATATCGGAAGGGTTCCTTTATTAACTCCTGCTGAAGAGATTGAATTGGGTAATCAAGTCCAAAAAATGATGATTCTCACAGAAGATGGTCAACTAACTGAGAAAGTTAAAGAATTTACAACTCAGCAAAAAAGAACAATTAAAATTGGCAGAAGAGCTAAAGAGAGAATGATGAAAGCAAATTTAAGATTAGTTGTCAGTGTGGCAAAAAAATACCAAGGTAAAGGACTGGAACTTCTAGATTTAGTTCAAGAGGGCTCTCTTGGTTTGGAAAGGGCTGTTGAAAAATTTGATCCTACAAGAGGATATAAGTTTTCTACTTATGCTTTTTGGTGGATTCGACAAAGTATGACTAGAGCAATTGCTTGTCAATCGCGAACAATTCGGTTACCTGTTCATTTAAGCGAAAGATTAGCAACTATAAGAAAAGTTAGTAGAGATTTAGCACATAAACTCGGGGCTATGCCAAGCAGAATTGAAATCGCAGAAGCAATGGATATTGATGTTGAAGAATTAGATTCTGTTTTAAGACAAGCTTTATCAACCAGTAGTTTAGATGCTCCAGTTAATGGTGATGATGGTAGAAGTTTTTTAGGGGATTTAATTGCAGATAGTAATAATGAAGAGCCTTTAGATCAGATTGAGCAGAAAATGCATCAAGAGCAACTTGGTAAGTGGTTAAGTCATCTAAGCGAACAAGAGCAACATGTTCTTAAATTAAGGTTTGGACTAGAAGGAAATGAGAGACATACACTTGCTGAAATAGGGAGATTGTTAGAAGTCTCTAGGGAGAGAGTAAGACAAGTTGAACTAAAGGCACTAAGAAAATTAAGAAATTTAACCAGAAAATTACCCAGCAGTATCTAGTATCTAATCATCAGCCCAAGTATATTTAGTTAATTCTTGTGAAGGTGGTTCTGGTGCTTCTAAAGCATTTTTAACCGATTCGGATATCTCTTGATCTATCTTCTTTTCAATATTTTTTAATTCTTCTTCCGTTGCTAGTTCACTATCAATAATTTCTTTAGCTAATTTCTTTATAGGATCTCTTTTACCCCAAAACTCCTTCTCTTTTTCAGATCTTAATTCATCAGGATCTGCAAGAGAGTGCCCTCTAAATCTATAGGTCAAACATTCTAAAAGAGTAGGCCCCTCTCCTGCTCTGGCACGCTTTATTGCTCTTTGTGCTGCTCCTCTAACTGCTAATACATCCATTCCATCAACTTCTTCGCCATGCATCCCAAAAGCAGAGGCTTTTCTCCATATTTCAGGGTTACTAGTTGCTCTATCATGGGCCATACCAATAGCCCATTTATTATTCTCAACAACAAAAACTATGGGTAATTTCCATAATTGAGCCATATTTAAACATTCAAAAAACTGTCCATTATTACAAGTACCATCTCCAAAGAAAGCTGCCGTTACTGCATCACTAGAATTATTACCAGCAACTTCTTTTTTGTATTTACTTGAAAAGGCTGCTCCTAAAGCAACAGGAATTCCCTCTCCTATGAATGCGTACCCACCCAGTAAATGATGCTCTCTTGAAAATAGGTGCATAGAACCTCCTCGCCCTTTACTGCAACCTGTAGCTTTGCCAAAAAGCTCACTCATTACTTCAAAGGAGGGTACACCTGCACTTAGTGCATGAACATGATCTCGATAAGTACTACAGAACCAGTCGTGTTTCTTTTTCATAGCGCCAATTACTCCAGTACTTATAGCCTCTTGACCGTTATATAGATGAACGAAACCAAACATTTTCCCCCGATAGTACATTTCTGCACACTTATCTTCGAATCTTCGACCAAGGATCATATCTTCATAAAGAAATAATCCGGTCTTTCGATCTAATTCGGCTTTTTTTATGTCTTGAAGATTTGAGATTCTCTCTACGTGTGTTTCCAAGAAAAATACCTTAGTGAAGTTTTGATTTGTTAACATTCTAAGCTGTTAAGGTCAATTTTCATGATTTTTTTTTAATAACTATTCAAGACATTATGAAAAAAAAAATTAACTTGATAAAATTTGTCTAAGAATTTTTTTAGGATATTTGATTGGAACTTCCTTTAGACCATTTTCGTTTGATTGGCGTAAGCTCTTCTGCAACATCCGAGGAAATATTAAGGGCGTTTCAATTACGTTTAGATAAAACGCCTAACGAAGGGTTTACTTATGAAGTTCTATCTCAAAGATCCGAGTTGCTTCGCCTTACTGCTGATTTACTTACAGATCCTGAAAGCAGAAGAAATTACGAAAATTTATTGCTAAATGGAGCATCCGGATTAGAGTTTTCCTCAAATAGAGAAGTAGCAGGATTAATACTTCTATGGGAATCAGGTTCCCCAAAAGAATCTTTTAAAATTACGAAAAAAGCTTTACAGCCCCCACAAGCACCAGCTTTAGGAAGCAGTAGAGAAGCCGATCTGACTTTATTGGCTGCTTTAACAGCTAGAGATTCTGCGATTCAAGAACAACAGATTAGATCCTATTCAAATGCTGCTGACTTTTTATCAGAAGGGATACAACTTCTTCAAAGAATGGGAAAGCTTGGAGACAGAAGGAAAGAACTTGAAGAAGACTTAGCTTCTCTTCTTCCTTACAGGATTTTGGACCTACTTAGTAGGGATTTAAGCGATCAGGAGTCTCATAAAAAAGGTTTAAGTATGTTGGAAAATTTAATAATTAAAAGAGGTGGCTTGGAAGGAAATAATAAATCTGAATATGGAGAATTTCTAAATCAGCAAGAATTTGAAGCTTTTTTTCAGCAAATAAAGCCATATTTGACAGTGCAAGAACAGATAGACTTGTTTCTTGAATTACAAAAAAGAGGATCATTAGAAGCAGGATTTTTAGCTTTTCTTTCCTTGACAGCTTTTGGGTTTTCGAGAAGAAAGCCTGAAAAATTATTTGAAGCGAGAAAAATTTTAAAGAAACTAAACTTATCAGGTCTTGATTCAATGCCTCTTATTGGATCTTTGGACCTTCTTTTAGCAGATATTGATCAAGCCTCTGCTAGATTCGCTAGCAGCTCAGATGAAAAATTAAGAGATTGGCTAAACAATTATCCTGGAAATCAGTTAGAAGCGATTTGTATTTTTTGCAAAAACTGGTTAGAGAATGATGTTTTAGTTGGTTTTCGTGATATCGACCCAAAAGAGGTGGATTTAGATTCTTGGTTTGAGGATAGGGACATTAAAGAATTTATTGAAAAATTAGAAAAGAAATCAAATAAAAATATGATTAAATCGAATCCTCAGAGTGAACAGACTAAAAAAGAATCTTCGATAAATATTCCTGATGATTATGATACTAAAACTAAGAATATTGATGAAAGGAGATTGCCTTGGCCAGGAGGTATAAAGCAAGAATATGGAAAGGTTTACGTCGAAGAAAACA
>QCCS01000012.1 GCA_003281185.1 Prochlorococcus sp. AG-347-M15 | reverse complement strand
GTCTCTAGCTTGAAAAGTTGTATAAGTTACTGGAGGTCTTTGCCCCCTCCTTTCGATCATTGTAAAGAGAAGATCTGCATATGTATCTCCTTGGGGGGCGTGAAGCACATAATGAATGTCTTTCATTGACGAGGCAATTCTCATTGCACCAACATGTGGTGGTCCTTCATACGTCCAAAGAGTTAATTCCATAGTTTTTAATGAGTGACTAAAGTTTTTGAAGTTAGTATTTGATTTCTTTTTAAAGGCTTGGAGAAGAGACCAGCCAAATCTGCGGCTTGATCAATTCCATGAATTGGACTGAATACCATTTCTATTGACCACTTAGTACTAATACCCTCCGCCTCAAGAGGGTTAGCTAAACCCATTCCACAAACTACTAAGTCTGGATTAGATTCTCTCACTCGATCTAATTGTTTTTCTACATGTTGCCCTTCGACAATTTTTGTATTATCAGGTAATAAATTAATCTCCTCTTTCATTAAATCTTTATTTAGGTAAGGAGTGCCTACCTCTATAAGATCCATTTCGCATTCATTATGCAAAAATCTTGCCAAAGATATCTCCAGTTGCGATTCAGGAAGAAGAAATAATTTTTTCCCCTTAAGTATTTTTTTGTGAGATTCAAGAGCAAGTTTTGCTCTATTAATTAAAGGCGAAATAATTTCATGAACTTTAAATTCACTAATTTTGAAAGCTTTCGCGGCAGCTAAAAACCATTCAGTACTTCCTTCAATACCAAGAGGAAATGGAGCCGAAATTATTTTACAACCTCGATGTTTTAGGTCTCGAACCGTATCACTTAGATAAGGCTGAGTTAATAATACTTTTGTATTTTTGCCAATCTTTGGTAATTCTGTTGATTGCCGTGGTGGAAAACTCTCAATATTTGAAATTCCTAAATTTCTAAAAATCTTTTTAAACCTATCCTCTACATTATTTGCAAGAGTCCCAACTAATAATAACTTCTCCTCATTTGATGACTCCATTAATGGAATTAAAGCTTTTAATGCGCCATCTTCTCCTTGCGTAAAAGTTGTTTCTATCCCACTGCCAGAGTAATTAACGAATCTTACTTGACCAAAAAATCTTTTATTTAATTTCTCTGCAACAGTTGCAAGATCAAGTTTTATCACTTCACTTGGACAAGATCCAACTAGAAAAAGAGTTTTTATTTCTGGTCTTCTTGCAATAAGATCATTAACGACTCGATCTAATTCTTCATGAGCGTCAGCAAGACCAGCAAGATCTTTTTCTTCAAGAATAGCCGTCCCAAATCTTGGCTCAGCAAAAATCATAACTCCAGCAGCGCTTTGAATTAAATGAGCACATGTCCTTGAGCCTACTACCAGAAAAAACGCATCAGGCATTCTTCTGTGGAGCCAAACTATTGAAGTTAAACCACAAAAAACTTCCCTTGGTCCAGTTTCCTTATTAAATTCAACTTTACTCATTAAAAATTTTCAAGAGCTTATATTTCAAGCTTGCATAAACTTTTTAATTTTAGAAAGTAATTAATAAGTTCTCTTACAAAATGAACACATTTAAAAAACTTATATGAATGTTTAAATACTTAAATGAGAATTATGAAAAATATTTTTAGGGTATTTTCTAATTTCTATAGAAGGAATTTCCTTGACTTGTTTTTGAAAGCTTCCATACATTTCTAGCTATTTTTGTAGCTAATAATCCTGCTCTTTCTAACTTAGATTTTCCTGGCTTAGCTCCAATTAGAGCTGTCACTTCTGAAGTTGTCAAAGGTGCTCCAGTATTTATAGCTAATTGGGTTAACTCCAATCTATCTCTAAGGTTCTTGAGATTTACTTTCTCAATTTTATCTTCTTCTAACCAGCTAAAAGATGGGTCTTTCTGAGATAGTTTTTGCATCAAGCTTAGGCTAACTAATCCAAGAGTTTGATCAGGAGTTAATTCTTTTTCAGTACCAGAAACAGTTGGTTCTTTTTTTTGAGAAGTTCCCATAAAAATGTATATCTTTTACTTGAAGTTATCGTTTTGTGGTAAGCATGCAAGTAAATTTAATAGAAAAAATGAACCATTATCCGTTATAGTCGCCTCAATGGAACCAACTTCTAGCTTAAACAGAGGGGAACGAAAAAAGGGTAGTTCTCTAGTCACAGGATCTGAGGTGCAATCTCAGGCCAGTGGTGCTAGCTGTTTTATTACTACTGATTCAGAAAAGTCTTTGGTATCCAGACAAGCAAGTCAAGTTGAGCAAATTGAGTTAAGAACTTATGTTTTTTTAGATTCTCTGCAACCTCAATTAGCCGCATATATGGGAACTGTTAGTAGAGGTTTTTTACCTATTCCCGGTGATTCATGTCTTTGGATGGAAGTTTCACCCGGGATGGCTGTTCATAGAGTTACTGATATTGCGCTAAAAGCAAGTAATGTGAGACTTGGTCAGATGATTGTTGAAAGGGCATTTGGATCTCTTGCCCTTTACCATAAAGATCAAAGCACGGTTTTACATTCTGGAGATGTTGTTCTAGATGCTATTGGGAGTGAAGTTAGAAAAAGAACAAAACCTGCAACGAGTTGGACTGAAGTTATTCGAGCAATTACTCCAGATCATGCAGTTTTAATAAATAGACAAAACAGAAGTGGATCAATGATTCAATCTGGAATGAGCATGTTTATTTTAGAAACTGAACCAGCTGGTTATGTTTTAAAAGCAGCTAATGAAGCTGAAAAGGCATCTAATATAACTGTTGTTGATGTTAAGGCAGTTGGAGCTTTTGGTAGATTAACTCTCGCAGGGAAAGAAGGGGATGTAGAAGAGGCTGCAGCTGCTGCTATAAGAGCAATTGAAGAAATTTCAAATTATTGAGAATTTTTTTTAAACCTTTTTTAACTTAAACCGATCTCTTTTTTTAAAAAAGGTGACATAATTTTGGCGGCTTTACCTCTACTACCTAATTTATTTAGTTGTGATTGTGATAGCTCACCGTAAACACAGTTAGCCTCTTTTACCCAAAAAATAGATTCGAATTCACCATTTGGATATTTGGGGTTCTTAAGAATTTCTCCCCAGCATATTCCTGTTGTATCTTTTACTAAGTTTCCTGAGGGATCGCACAAAACCATGCAACTTATAAATCTTGCACTCCTGTAAGGACTATCAGAAAGTTCATTAATTAATTTTTTAATTTTCTCATTATTAGTTTTGGCATATCGAGCAGAATAAATTCCTGGCCGACCATCTAAAACATCTACTTCAAGACCTGAGTCATCAGCTAATGCCCAGGTTTTAGTCTCTAAAGCAGCTGCTTTTGCTTTTAGAAGTGCATTCTCAAAATATGTGTTTCCAGTCTCTTCGACATTTAAATATTCTGGTTGCTTTTGAACCTTTAAAGATAAAACATCCAGCATCTCTGAAATTTCAGATACTTTTCTTTGATTGCCACTAGCAATAGTTAGAACTGGAAGGTTCAAAATAACAAATAAATTTATTGTGAATATTATCTTACTTCAAAGCTTGATACGGAGACAGGAAAGGTTGAACATTCCACACCTGTGTAGACAGGGCCTGTCTCGTACGGAAATAACATAATGTAAATTTTTTCTTAACACAACAGTATGTTTTGATGCACTAACTAATTTGCATAAGTATTGACATATCAATAGTACCAAGGGTGATAAGTTTAACTTATGAATAATAGAAAAAACATTAATGGAGATTTTGTCGAAAACGCTTGACTTATAAGTACTTAATGAAGCATTCTTCGAATTGAACATTCCACATTTAGTATTTAGTAGACAATGGCTACAGAAACAATGGGTATCGCTCTCGGCATGATCGAGACACGCGGACTTGTACCTGCAATCGAAGCAGCAGACGCAATGACAAAGGCAGCAGAAGTTCGCCTTATTGGTCGTGAATTTGTTGGCGGCGGTTATGTCACAGTATTAGTTAGAGGCGAAACAGGCGCAGTTAACGCAGCTGTAAGAGCTGGTGCTGATGCTTGTGAAAGAGTTGGTGACGGTTTGGTTGCAGCTCACATTATTGCTCGTCCTCATAGAGAAGTTGAACCTGCTCTAGGTAACGGTGAATTTCTTGGTCAAAAGGACTAATTAAGTAAAGCAAGATTTATAAATTTTGCACAATAATTATTTCCCTACACAGACCTAAATTTATCCTTATGAGTAAGAAGTATGACGCAGGGGTAAAGGAGTACAGAGATACCTACTGGACTCCAGAATATGTACCCCTAGACACCGATTTACTAGCCTGTTTCAAATGTACAGGTCAAGAAGGTGTTCCAAGAGAAGAAGTTGCAGCTGCTGTTGCCGCTGAATCTTCAACAGGTACTTGGTCAACAGTTTGGTCCGAGTTACTTACTGACTTAGAATTTTATAAAGGACGTTGTTATCGAATCGAAGACGTCCCTGGAGATCCTGAAGCTTTCTATGCTTTTATTGCATATCCTTTAGATCTTTTTGAAGAAGGTTCAATTACAAACGTATTAACATCTCTTGTAGGAAACGTTTTTGGATTTAAAGCTCTTAGACATCTACGTCTAGAAGATATTAGATTCCCAATTGCTTTCATTAAAACTTGCGGTGGTCCACCAAATGGAATCGTAGTTGAAAGAGATCGACTTAACAAATACGGAAGACCCCTACTTGGTTGTACCATCAAACCTAAATTAGGATTATCTGGGAAAAACTATGGTCGAGTTGTATATGAATGTCTTAGAGGCGGTCTTGATTTAACAAAGGATGATGAGAATATTAATTCTCAACCATTCCAACGTTGGAGAGAAAGATTTGAGTTTGTTGCAGAAGCAGTTAAGCTTGCTCAGCGAGAAACTGGAGAAGTTAAAGGTCACTATCTAAATTGTACTGCTAACACTCCTGAAGAACTCTATGAAAGAGCTGAATTTGCAAAAGAGCTAGATATGCCAATCATCATGCATGATTATATAACTGGTGGTTTTACTGCAAATACTGGATTAGCTAATTGGTGTCGTAAAAATGGCATGCTTCTGCATATTCACAGAGCTATGCATGCTGTTATTGATAGACATCCAAAGCATGGTATTCACTTCAGAGTTCTTGCAAAATGTTTGAGACTATCTGGAGGAGACCAATTACATACTGGAACCGTAGTTGGAAAACTAGAAGGCGATCGTCAAACAACTCTAGGTTATATTGACAACTTAAGAGAGTCTTTTGTTCCTGAAGATAGATCAAGAGGTAACTTTTTTGATCAAGATTGGGGTTCAATGCCTGGAGTATTTGCAGTCGCATCAGGTGGTATCCATGTTTGGCATATGCCTGCACTTCTAGCGATCTTTGGGGATGATTCCTGCCTTCAGTTCGGTGGAGGAACACATGGTCATCCATGGGGTTCAGCTGCTGGAGCTGCAGCTAACAGAGTTGCTTTAGAAGCTTGCGTAAAAGCCCGTAATGCCGGTCGCGAAATCGAAAAAGAGAGTAGAGACATTCTTATGGAAGCTGCTAAGCATAGTCCTGAATTAGCTATTGCTCTAGAAACTTGGAAGGAAATTAAGTTTGAGTTTGACACTGTCGACAAGCTTGATGTTCAGGGTTAACTCAAGTTTCGAAATTGAGGAGATTTATTCTCCTCAAACTTCTTAAAATCTCGTTTTTACGAGTAATTACATTCACTTTTTGATTAATTATGCCTTTCCAGAGCACAGTAAGCGACTATCAAACAGTTGCAACCCTGGAAACATTCGGTTTCTTACCACCGATGACCCAGGAAGAAATATATGACCAAATTGCCTACATAATTGCTCAAGGTTGGAGTCCAGTTATTGAGCATGTTCATCCAAGTGGATGTATGCAAACTTATTGGTCTTATTGGAAACTCCCATTCTTTGGGGAAAAAGATCTTAACTTGATCGTGAGCGAATTAGAGGCATGCCATAGAGCATACCCTGATCATCATGTAAGAATCATCGGATACGATGCTTACACTCAAAGTCAAGGAACAGCTTTTGTAGTTTTCCAAGGACGTTAAAGCTACTTTTCGTAGTAAATAACTTTCTCCATAAGAACTTAATTTTTTGGAGAAAGTCTTTTTAAAAAGTTTCACAATTGAAGGTTATGTCAATGAAAACTAGTAGAGAAATTGCATTAGAGAGAAGAAAAGCTATGAGTGATAGCGGAAAAAAAGCTGTTGCAAATTCTTCTACTACTGTAGACAGGGTTCGCACATCTGATGATATGCAAATTTCTGGGATAAAATCTTCCATTGATGCAAATATTACAAATACTGCAAAAAAACATATTCCAACAGCAAAAATGAATAAAAAATCTTTTTCTAAAAATTTATCCAGCAAAGAACTTGTAATTGAAAGAAGGAAAGCAATGTCAACTCATGGCAAATCAGCTATAAGTTCATCTGATAGAACTCGTACAGAAGCTAATAAAAAGATCCAAGTAAATGAAATTAAAATAACTCCAGATAAAAGCCCTGACTTATCAAATTCTGTTAATTCAGAGAATAAAGTTCTAAATACTAAAATTAAAAGAAGGGTAACTCAAAAAAGAAAACCTATCACCAATACAAGTAGAGATATTGTTTTGGCTAGAAGAGAAGCTCAATCTAAACATGGCAAATCAGCTTCTAAACAAAATAGTAGTGCAGCATCTTTAGCAAGAAGAGGAGATCCGGATTTATCAAGCAGAGAAATATCTCAAAGAGTTAGGGAATTAAGAAGTAAAACTGGAGCAACCTCAAAAAAAGGAAATGGTAAATGTAGACCATGTGGTCCAAATAAAAATGGATCAAAAATGAATATTGCTGATGCAAGTTGGAAAGTTGGTAAAAGTGAAACTAATTCTGGACAAACAGTAACTGGAACACAGGCTAATAGATCGTTAAAAACTACTGGTAATGAAGCTAGTACATGTAGAAGCGTCACAGGTACTCAATATTTGGGATCCGAAGTACATAATCAATTTTGCCAAAATCAACCTGAATATAAACAGCCAACTAGATCCTCAGTAACTTCAACATCAGCTGGAAATAAAGTCACAGGTAATGAGGTCGGAAGATCTGAGAAAGTTACTGGCGATGAACCCGGAACTTGTAAAAATGTAACTGGTACTGAATATAGTTCTGCAAATCAGTCAAAGGAATATTGTGGGGAAGTTCCCAAAAATCCTTCAAAGGTTAAACACAGTAATACAGCTGACGGATTAAAAGTATCTGGGTCTTTACCTGGGAGATCTGCACTTGTAACTGGAGATGAGTCAGGATCTGGTCATCAATTAACAGGCGATCAATATCTTGGTTCAGAAACTAATCCTAAAGGAAGATCTCATGAAAAAGTTGGGAAATACAATACATTAAATGGCAATGCATTGACTGGTACAGGAGTAGGGAGGTCTGAATTCGTGACAGGTAATGAACCAGGAAGCTGTAAAAACGTAACTGGTGATGAATATATTGGTTCCCAACAATACGAGTCATTCTGTAAATCCAAACCAAAACCTGAAGCAATGAAGGTTGGAATTAGTCTCTCAAATAACGCTAATGAGATTAGTGGCACCCTAACTGGAAGATCTGAGAAAGTTACTGGCGATGAACCTGGAACTTGCAAAAATGTAACTGGGACACCATATGCTGGATTAGATCAAGTTGAGGAAAATTGTAATTCTGATTTAATAACTAAATTAAAAGATAAAGGAAAAATTTATTTAGGCGGTAGCTCAAATGCACGTCTTACTGGTATACAACCGGGTATCGGAGGAAGTATGACTGGAGCAGGCAAAGGTGCTTGTCTAAATCCAACAGGCACCCCTTATGTTGGCGGAGATCAGTTAGGTAATAATTGTTCCAATCATTCATCCGAAGAAAATTATGCCAATATTGAAAGAAAAAATTCAAGCTCATGGGAAGAATTTTCTGTAAATTCTCCCTCAAGAGATAAATACTCTGATAAAAAAAGAGATGGTGTAACAGGCAATGAGTATGAAAATAGCTCAAAGATTACAGGCCCATTTGATATGGCTAAGGACACAGTAACAGGGACAGAACAATTTAGGTTTGATAAAAACAAAAATTCCCTACTTACCCCAAAAAAAGATTTAAAGGAATTTGATTCTTCAAAAGAGAGAGCACAATCCAGAATTACTGGCGAGGGTCAATCTGCAGGGTTGAAGATAACAGGGGATGATTGGGCAAGAGGAAACAGGGTAACAGGTACTGAAGGAGCTTCAGCAAGAAAAAGAAATCCTACAAGACCAGGTATGACGAGTGCAATGCCAGTTATGGATATAAAAAGGAATGATGAAATGAAAGAGCCAGATTTCTTGATTACTGGATCAAGTGGTAATACTCGTGAAGGACAACTTGTAACCTTTTCAGGTGGTGCACGAGGGTAATTAAATAATGCCTTTAAGAGGACTGGCAAAAGCCAAGAACTTCACATTGGGGCCTACAGCTCCAATGAAAACTTTTACGGAAAATATTCATACACAAACTAAAAAATCAAACGATTTAGGTAATTCTGGAAAATCTCATAAATTAACTAACAGTATCCAGAATGAAAATTTATATAGGTATGAAAGCAAAATAAAAAGTGCTTTTGATGAAATTGTTCCTACTTTAAAGGAAATTGCTCGAATACAACATCAAGAAGATTTTATAAGTAAAGCTCAGGTAATATCAAGAAAAAATTTGGGAATAGATTTACCTCTTCATGTATTAGATAAATCTTGGGTTAAACCTCTCGATATGAGAGCTCTATATGCATGGTGTGCTTTTAAACAACATGAGAAACTAAGTGACAATTTTTTTAAAAATGATCCTCTTGAAGGGGCTTCAGGAAGTAGAGGTGCGGAAGATTTTGAAAAATTTCTTTTAGATTGTGGAATACATTTACTTGATATAACTCCTTGTTCGGATGGTCGATTAGCTCATTCAGTAGCATATGTAATGAGAATACCTTTTAGTTCAGTAAGAAGAAGATCTCACGCTGGTGCACTTTTTGATATTGAAAATACAGTAAATAGATGGGTAAAAACTGAACATAAAAGATATAGAGAGAATATCCCTAATGAAGCCCATAAAGATACTAGGTACTTAAAAGTTGTAATTTATCATTTTAGTTCTGTAGATCCTTTGCATCAGGGATGCGCAGCTCATGGGAGTAATGACGAGTTAGCTGCGGAAGAAGGTAGAAGAAAACTATATGCTTTCAAAGAGGCTGTGGAGAATAGCTTTTGCTGTGGTGCTTCTGTTGATTTGATGTTAATTGGACTTGATACAGACACTGATTCATTAAAAATACATATACCAACTAGTGATGGAGGGATTGATTTAGAAAAAACTATTTCTACTTTAGATATTTATAATTCAACAATAAACTTTTCAAAAGAGGATGCGGAAAGAGAAATTTGTCAGACAATTTCCAAGTATTTTTCAAAAGATAAATTCATTGGACTGGAAAAATTTATATATAAATTAATTGTCAATAATATTTCTCAAATTGATTATGTAAAGAGTTTTCATAATGGTTCTTATGAAGATATTGGACATGCGGAGAGGTTTATTGGAGTAGGTATAGGTTTTAAAGAAGTACATCTCAGAAATTTAACTTATTTTGCTCATTTAGATACAGTCGAAGAAGGGGCTCCAGATTTAGATGTAGGAGTAAAGATTTTTACTGGACTAAATGTGTCTCAAGATCTACCTATTCCAGTAGTAATAAGATTTGATTACTCTGGCAAAGTACCTGGCGCAAAAGAGAGGGCAATAAAAGATTGTGATAGGGTTAATAATGCGATATCAATTAGGTATAAAAATTTAGTTGATCAAGGTTTGTTACATACTTGCTCTACTATTAGAGATAGAGACAACATTCATTCCGCACAAATTATTGGAATGTCTTTAGATAAAAAAACAGAGGAGGCTCACTAATTATGTTAATTTGCAAGGTTTTAAAACCACTTGTTTCTACCAATAGGATTCCTGGTTTTGAACATAAACATCTACAGGTTGTTTTGGATGGTTCTTCAAGTAAGGTTGCGGTAGATGCTGTTGGTTGTAAGCCAGGAGATTGGGTTATTTGTGTTGGAAGTTCTGCTGCTAGGGAAGCAGCGGGAAGCAAATCTTATCCAAGTGATTTGACGATTGTTGGAATAATTGATCATTGGGATCCTGATAAGTCATAAAAAAGGAGGATAGAAATTGTGGAAATTATGAAGGTATTAGGAAGGATGGTTTGTACTCAAAGAGTCGCTGGCTTAGGTTATATGAATTTACGAATTTTAGAAAATAATAAAGGAAAGAAACTAGTTGCTGTTGATCCTGTTGGTGCCAGAGAAGGTAACTGGGTTTTTACTTCTAGTGGCTCTGCCGCTAGATTTGCTTGCCCTAATCCAGAAATTCAAACCGATTTAACTATTGGAGGTATTATTGATTATTGGGAGAGTGACTAAAAATTTTAACTTCAAAAATTTATTGAGAAACTTTGTTGGAGGTATAGTGTAATTAGTCTTGAACAAAGAATGTAATGTGGAATGAAAGAGAATCACCGTTGAGGATTGAAAAAAGATTTGAATTTCAGCAATACTCAAAAATTAGTAAATTTATGGAGAAAATTGAGAAATTATGCAAAGAAAAGGATATCTATCCTAATATTAGCTTCGGTAAGAATTTTGTAAGTCTTTCAATATTTTTAGATAATAAAGAAATATCAGAGAGGAAAAAAGACTTTTCAATGGATATTGATAAATTTTACTTAGAAGATTAGTCTTTTTTAATAACTATTTGGCTTCGCAATATCTCTTTTGATTAAGGCCATTAAATATGTGGGGGCTTTATATCTACCAGGTAAACATCTATTTAAAGTTTCAAGATGACTCCAACACACTGTCTTTTCTATATCTTTAACTGAGTTACCTTTTAAAATTAATAGTCTAAGAGCTTTGCAAAATAAAGGATAACCTGCTTCTAGTTCATCTATATTAAGCTTTGCTGCTGACATAGATCAATGATGAATTGTCAACTAATAATCTATACAAATATGGTGCACAATTGGTCCATATTTCAAATTTCTCAATAATTAGAAATTAATCTAGAAATGCGACGCAATCCATCTCAACTAAAACTCCTTTTGGTAAAGATGAAACTTCCACACAGGCCCTTGCTGGAGGATTTTCAATATTAAAAAAATCACTATATATTTTATTTACAATTTGAAAATTACTTAAGTCAGTTAAGTAAATAGTTGTTTTTATTACATCCTCTTTTTTTGCTCCCCCAGCTTCAAGAACTGCTGCGAGATTTTTTAAAACTTGAATAGTTTCCTTCTCTATATTACCTAAACATGTTATTTCATTTAAAGCTGGGTCTATAGCAATTTGACCAGAACAATAGATAAAATCACCAGCTTTTATTGCTTGATTATAAGGTCCAACAGGGTCTGGAGCATTTGATGTTTTAATTACTTGTTTGGAGGACATTTGTTTAATGAGATATCTATCTATTTAAACCCATAAATCTTTATTTGCTCTTAAAAAAGTGAATTCTTCTAAATTTTTTGCTCTTAAGAAAAGGTTTATTTTCATCTCTTCATCAAGTGAAAATGGAATTGTCAATTCATTATGAGAAAGTTTTTTTTCAACTTCATAAAGTTTATTTTTTATTTCTTGATCTTTAGGCTTTAGATTCAATGCCCACAATATATTTGCCTTAGTATATTCATGTGCACAATATATGAGAGTATTTTTTGGTAAAGATTTGATTCTTTCTAGTGAAGAATACATTTGTTGATAAGTTCCTTCAAAAATTCTTCCACAGCCTCCACAAAATAATGTATCACCAATAAAAAGAACAGGATTTTCTCCATTCAAAAAGAAGGCAATATGTGAGCTTGTATGCCCTAATACTTCAATTATTTTTACTTCTTCATCTAAGATTTGCAAAGTTTCTCCATCCTCTACAGATATATTTTGAAAAGGTATACGCTTTTTTTCTCTTGTGGAGGCAATCACCTTTACATTTGGCCATCTTTCAATAAGAGACTTAGTCCCTCCAATATGGTCTGAATGATGATGAGTTTGCAAAATAGCTTTTAAGTGAAAATTATTTTCATCTATATATCTAATTACGGGTTCGTGAACAGATGGATCTACAACTACAACAGATTTATCTTTTACCCACAACCAAATGATGTTATCTTTTAAAACTCTGAGTCCGATTATATTGCGAGCTTTATTAAATTCCATTGTTAACTTAGAATGAAGAGTCCTTGTAAGAAATTGATCTATGTTTACTATAGCTTTACCAAAAGGAGCTCTGTTAAAAGATTCAATTTCAACTTTTAAAAGAGCTGGGTTAGATTTCTCTGACGCGTTGGACGAAAATAATAGATCATTAACCTTTGAGTCAAATTGCAAACGTGCTAAAGCTTTATTAGTAAGAAATGGAGATGTTCCTGTTTATGTGAGTTATGGTCAGGCTGATTTGGGTATTGTTGGGTATGACGTTTTACGAGAATCTGAATCAAAGGTCGCCAAGCTATTAGATTTAGGATTTGGGGGTTGTCATATGTCGTTGGCGGTTAAGAAAAATAGCAATTACTCAAAACCAACTGATCTTCCTGCGAATTGTAAAGTGGCAAGTAAATTTATAAAAACAGCAAGATCTTATTTTGAAGAATTAAATATACCTGTAGAAATAGTTCATTTGACAGGATCAGTTGAGCTTGGTCCAATTACAGGTATGGCAGAGGCAATAGTTGATTTGGTGGCAACCGGAAAAACTCTTAAAGAGAATGGTTTAATTAAAATAGATAATCTTTTCTACTCAACTGCAAGACTAATTGGAAATCCTTTATCTATGAGGTTAGATGATAATCGTCTCAGAGATACTATTTTGTCAATAGAATCGAATAATGCTTTATAGAAGATTAGCTAAATGTTTTTTAAAGATTTTAGAAGGATTAAAAAGTTAGGTAAATATTTAACTAAAGATAAAAAAACAATCTATCTAATCTTGATAGTTTTGTTACCTGTTTCTTTCTCTGGAGCTATTCAACCATTATTAGTTGGCCAAGCAATTACAATCCTCAAGAACGAAACTACAGATGTTTGGCTAAGTAAAACATTTTTTTGGGCAGTCAATAAATGCCATAATCTTAACTTTATTTATAACTGTTCTATTTAGATTAGTTCTGCAAGGATACCAAACTTACAATATCCAAGCAGTGGGCCAACGTTTAACAGCAAGAATAAGAAGAGAGCTGTTTAATCATTCTATATCTTTATCTCTTAAGTATCACGACAAAATGCCTGTAGGGAAATTGTTAACGAGATTAACAAATGATGTTGATGCTTTAGCCGAGGTTTTTGGGAGTGGTGCAGTTGGAGTTATTGCTGACTTCGTCAGTCTGATAGTAATTTCTTTGACAATGCTGTCTATTGATAGAGGACTTGCTATTTTATTACTTTTGACTCAAATCCCAGTGTCATATTTCATTATTTGGCTTCAAAAACGTTACAGAAGAGCTAATTATCAAGTAAGGGAAGAATTGTCTCAACTCAACTCTGATTTTCAGGAGAATCTTCAAGGTTTAGAAGTCGTTCAGATGTTCAGAAGAGAGGCTTACAATAGCAAGAAATTTTCCAATACTGGGGTTGCTTACAAGAACGCAGTAAATGGAACAATATTTTATGACAGTAGTATTTCGGCATTCATAGAATGGATTTCTCTTGCCGCAGTTTCCTTGGTTTTGGCAGTTGGAGGATATCTTGTTACTTCTGGAAATATTGGTTTAGGAACATTAACAACTTTTATTTTATATTCCCAAAGACTCTTTGAACCTTTGAGACAGCTTGCAGAAAGATTTACTCAGATTCAAGGGGGTCTTACAGCTGTTGAGAGGATAAACGAATTATTGGATGAAGAAATACAGATTAAAGACTCTATTTCTGCAAAGCAATTTTCAGGTAATCCTCAAAATGCAAAGAAGAAATTTAAGGGCAAAATTGAATTTAAAAATGTTAATTTCTTCTACAATGAAGGGGGACATATCCTAAAGAATTTATCTTTTTTGATTAATCCAGGAGAACATGTAGCTTTCGTTGGCCCAACTGGTTCTGGTAAAACAACCATAATTAGATTGTTATGTAGACTGTATGAACCTCAATCAGGACAAATTTTAATCGATGATGTGGATATAAAAGATATTCCTATAGCAACACTTAGAAATATGTTGGGAGTAGTTCTTCAAGATACTTTCATTTTTAGTGGTAATGTTGCAGATAATTTGAAACTAAATGCAAATATAGACAATCTTGAATTAGAAAATCTTTGTAAAGAATTAGGATTAAACAGTTTGATAAAAAAATTACCAGAAGGTTTGAATACGTTTCTTAGAGAAAGAGGGGGTAATCTCTCTTCAGGAGAGAGACAACTACTTTCAGTAGCGAGAGTGGCGATTAGAAATCCGGTTGTTTTAATAATGGATGAGGCTACAGCATTTATGGATCCCTCTACAGAAGCTACTTTACAGAAAGATCTTGAAAGGATTCTTACAAAAAGAACAGCATTAGTAATTGCTCATAGACTAGCAACTATTGAAAGTTCTGATAAAATTTTAGTCTTAAAAGGGGGGACATTAATTGAAGAGGGAACACATAATGAATTGAGACAAAAAAAGGGTTTATACTTTCAGCTCTCTGAGCTTCAACAAAAAGGATTTGCAAATTTTTAATGATTTTTAGAAACCAAGGATCATCAATAAAAAAATCAAACAGCATATCAAGAGATGAACTTTTAGATATCTATGGGTTGAATTCTTATGAATTTACTCAAAAAAATAAAGAAGAAATTTTTGTATGTAGTAAAAGTAAAGAGTTGGATCTAATAGAGCTAGATCAACTTTTGCAAACTGTTGGTTGGAGTAGACGACCAATGAGGAGAGTAAAAAGGGCTTTGGATTTTAGTATCTTGGTGGTTGGTTTATGGCGTCATGATGATAAATTTCCCAGACTAGTAGGCTTTGCAAGATGTACAGGTGATGGGATTTTAGAGGCTACAGTATGGGATGTGGCCGTTAATCCTGTCTATCAGGGACTTGGATTGGGGAAAGAGTTAATGAAATATATCCTAAAAGAATTAAAAAATATTGGCATATCTAAAGTTACCCTTTTTGCTGATGCAGAAGTGGTTTCATTTTATAAAAGACAAGGTTGGACTTTAGAACCAAGAGGATCTAAATGCGCTTTTTGGTATGCAAATTAATTTTTTTTGTAATACTCAGAATATAAAGATTTTGCCGATTCGCCTTTTAACCACCTTTTTCTGAATCTCCAGTTCTTGATTGCTTGGAGAAAAATATTTGTTCTTCCCCATTTTCTTGAACTTGTGAAAATAGGCATATTTAATTGCTTTAAATCTTTTTTATTGTTTAATCTACTATAAAAATCTACGTCCTCCATTAATGGAATTTTTCGAAAACCATTATTCTTAAGATAAATTGATTTGTGAATTATTAAACCTTGGTCTCCATATGGTTTTTTAAAATATTTGCTCCTAAAATTTACAAAAATCTCGAGGACTCTGTAAATTATCTTTTTATCATTAACCTTAAAATTAAAATAGTAAATTAAATTTTTGTCCTTCTTTAAAACAGATTTTATTTTTATAAACCAATCTTGAGTTAATCTGCTATCAGCATGTAAAAATATTAGCCATTCTCCTTTTGATTTTTTAGCGCCAAGGTTTAACTGCAAACCTCGATTTCTTTCATTGGATTTAAATACTTTCGCCCCATAAATGTAAGCTATATCAATAGTTTTATCTTCACTTCCAGAATCAACAATTATGATTTCGCCCTCTTTCTGAATACTTGATAAGTCTGAAAGCAATAATGGCAAATTACTAGCTTCATTAATAGTTGGAATGATAATTGAAATTTTTGACAAGTCGATTACTTTCTTTTTTCAATATCAATAATTGTATCTATATCTATTTTTTTATCTAAAAACTTATATTTTATTTTTTTAGAAGCAAAATTATCAATTGTATTTTGAAGAACATTTTCTGTCCCCCACTTTATGTTGATAAAAGGTAAATATGTATGTGATAACAGTAATTTTTCTGATAAACCAATAAGCCAATATCCTCCATCGTTAGATGGTCCTAAAATAAGATCATTATGTTGAAGCTCTTTTAGAGTATTTAATAAATCTTGATGGCATAAATCTGGAAGGTCAGTACCAATAAAAATAATATTTTTGATCTTATGTCTTGCACAAAATTTTTTGTTTATAAAAATTTGCCGTTTCATTTTTTCACCCAAGCAGCCTTTCCCCTGCAAATTAAATTTTTTGATGCCTAATTCTCTAGACCATTTTCTACAATTTCCTACTCCCAAACCAGTTATGGCAATAGAAATATCAATTAGTTTATTTTCTTGAAGAAATTTTGCGACTGAAATTGTGTGTTTGGTCATTACACTTTGTACTTTCGCCGAATTAATTTTACCTATATCTTTTGATAATCTTGTTTTGCATCTTCCAAAACCATGCCATTTCGCCATGATAATAAGTAATGCTTTATCCAATAATTTAGTAAAATTTAAAATAATTATATGCCAATTAAAAAATATAAAATTTATTTTTATAAATTTAGTCGATATTTTGTTAAGTAATTTTAAATTTGTCGTGATCTTGTGATTTGATAATGGCCAATTATTAAATTCCAACTAGATTAATAATCTAGAGAATAAAACTTTGCAAACAACTAATCCTATTTGGGCGGAAATTCAACAATCACTCCAAAAAACTTTAAGTAAGCCTTCATTCGAGACATGGATAAGGCCTGCTAAATTTAATTGTTTTGAAAATGGCTTATTAACTTTAATCGCCCCAAACACATTTTCTAGTGATTGGTTGAGAAAGAATTATTGTGAAACTATTGAAAAAGCTGCAAAGGAAATCTGCGGTCATGATGTAAAAGTTGTTTTTAAATCTGAAATGAATACCAGCAGCGATTTAACAAATGCAGATAAACCTAGCGAACAGAACGTTCATCATAAAACAAGATCTTTTTCTAGTAATAACCAAAATAATTCTTCAAAAAATCAATTCAAAAATCCTAATGGTTTAAATTTACGCTACGTATTTAAAAGATTTGTTGTAGGTCCAAATAGTAGGTTGGCTCATGCAGCAGCTTTAGCAGTTGCCGAATCTCCAGGGAGAGAATTCAATCCATTATTTATTTGTGGAGGAGTAGGTCTTGGTAAGACTCATTTAATGCAAGCAATAGGTCATTATCGAGTAGAAATAGATCCAGAAGCAAAAGTGAAATATGTATCTACTGAGACTTTTACAAATGATGTTATTAGTGGTATTCGAAGAGATGGAATGACAGCTATTCGAGATAAATATAGAAATGTAGATTTGATATTAATAGACGATATACAGTTCTTAGAAGGCAAAGAGTATACACAGGAAGAATTCTTTCATACTTTTAACGCTCTTCACGAATCAGGAAGTCAAATAGTTATTGCAAGTGACAGACCACCAAATCAATTGTCGGGAATTCAAGAGAGATTAATTTCTAGGTTCTCAATGGGTATGACCGCAGATATTCAACCACCTGACCTTGAGACGAGGACAGCCATCCTTCAAAAAAAGGCAGAACAAGAGAGGATGAGTCTTCCAAGAGATTTAATTCAATTTATAGCAGGAAGATTTACTTCGAATATTCGAGAATTGGAAGGAGCATTTACTAGAGCTGTTGCATTTGCATCAATAACAGGCTTGCCAATGACTGTTCAATCAATTGCTCCAATGCTTGATCCTAATAGTGTTGGAGTAGTTGTTACTCCAAAACAAGTTATTAATAAAGTCTCAGATTTCTTTAAAGTTTCTACTGATGAATTGATCAGTTCAAGTAGGAGAAAACCAGTAAGTCAAGCTAGACAAATAGGTATGTATCTTATGAGGCATGGTACGGATCTAAGCCTACCAAGAATTGGAGATGAGTTTGGGGGTAAGGACCATACAACAGTTATGTATGCTATTGAACAAGTTGAAAAAAAATTATCTATTGATCCAAATATTGCAAGTCAAGTTCAAAAAATAAGAGATTTACTTCAAATAGATTCAAGAAAAAATTTATAGTTTTACTAATAACTAGAAATGAAATTTATAGGATCTTGATCATATCTATGCCTGAAAGGTATTTTATCTATTTCATTGATATCACTAAGCGATTCAATTTTATTTAATGATTGCCTTAATAACCTTGCTGAAATAATTGGCATATCTCTTGGGACTGAGATTCTATTTTTTAAGTATCTTAGGGAGATTCCTGAAAGTTTTTTAGGTATTAATACTTCACCTGTGATCATATGGCTCAAAGCTGATCTCAATGATTCGTCAAAGGATTCTTTATTGTATGGATTTACCTTTAGTAAATTGTCTTTATGCTTTATCACTCTTTTAAGAGCAATTTTTGCAAAGTATTTTGACTCATAATTTTGGTTTAATTCATAATTACCTAAACCCTCCCCATTATCTATTAACTTAGAGAAAGTAATCTGTTGTTTATTGCTTTCTTTATAGCATCCTCCCATTTGTGGGGGTAAATCATGAGAATGAGTATGAAAATCTCCTTGAGTGCCTCTATAAGCACTTTTCCCTTCAAAAAGGGTAAGCCAGTTATCTATATGACGGTAATTAGATCTTAAATTAAACCCTTTATAATAAGTAAGTGATGCATTCATTCTCTCCATATAGGGAATAAAAATTATATCTCCAACACCAGGCTCTATATCACCCGTGTTAGAAACTGATGGATCAACAAACCCTGTTTTTGAGTTACTTAAGATTTCATCGAGTTTAGAAATGGATTCTTTAAATCTTTTTTTTCTAAATGAGTTATCTATAAAATTAAAGCTTTCTCGGCAGAGCCAATTACACCAGGATCTGAAAATTTCTCTTTCTAACTCTCTAATTTTGATAAGGTGACTTGATGTTATAAAAGATCCAAGTGCTCCAAATTGATTTTCTAAAAAAGCTATGATATCGTCGCTTTCAGTTTTAACTTGCCCTTTAAATTCAATTGCAGGTAATTTCCCCGATCTGACTTTTTCAAGGAACCAACTTTCTTTTTGGCCGTAGCAAAACATATTTATTTTCTTGACTCTGTATGGAACTTTCTTAAATTCAAGCCATAACCATATCTTCTGACAGTAAGGACACCAAGAATGCCTATCCCTATAGAAGGTAACTAATACATCATTTTCACTATGTCCAAATAATCTTAAATTTGCGTAGGAATTATTTATACCATGGACTCTATCAAGATCTGCAACTTCAAATTTATTTAAATCATCCCATGTCAAAATCCCATTCATTATTTGAATTAAAGCTATAAACTAACGTTATAATAATTGATTAAAAAAAGTCTTGGAATTTGAATTTGATTTAATTGTTGTTGGCGCTGGATCTGGAGGACTTGCGGCGGCTAAACGTGCTGCTAATTACGGAGCAAAAGTAGCAATCATAGAAGCAAATCAAATAGGAGGAACTTGTGTGATAAGGGGATGTGTACCTAAGAAATTAATGGTTTATGCAGCTAAAAGTAAAAAAAATATGGATTCTTCTGAAGGATATGGATTATATAATGAAGGTATTAATTTTGAATCAAATATTTTGTTGAAGAATGTTAGAGAGGAGGTTTCTAGATTAAGTAATTTACATAAAAATTCTTTAAAAAAGTTGAATATAACTATTTTTGAAGGCTTAGGAAGATTTATTACTCAAAATGAATTAGAAATTATTTGTTCAAACACAAAGAAAATTAAAAACAAAATAAGTTCAAAAAAAATTCTTATTTCAGTTGGAGGTAAACCAAAGAAATTAAATATTCCTGGAGTAGATTTGGCATGGACTAGTGATGATATTTTTGAATTAGAAAAGTTTCCCAAATCATTATTAATAGTAGGGGGTGGATATATTGCTTGTGAATTTGCTTCTATTTTTAGAAATTTAGGTACTGAAGTAACTCAATTAATTAGAAGTCAACATTTACTTAGTGGTTTTGATGAGGATCTTTCTTTATGCCTAGAGGAATCACCTACTTTTACTGAAATCAATATTATCTCCAATACTCAATTAAAATCTATCAAGAAAGTAAATGGAAATCTGGAATCTACCCTAGACTCGGGAGATAAACTTTTAACTAATAATATCCTTATTGCTACAGGAAGAGAACCAAATCTTTTGCCTTTAAATTTAGATTTTTTAAATCTAAAGATGGATGGCCAATATTTAGATGTCGATGAACTTAATCGAACAAGCAACGCAAATATTTTTGCAGTTGGCGATATCATAAATAAGCCAAACTTAACTCCAGTAGCAATAGAACAAGGGAGAGTTTTTTCGGATAATTTTTTTAATGACAAAAAAAGAAAAGTAAATTATGAATATATCCCTAAGGCCGTTTTTACTATTCCAGAAATTTCAACAGTTGGCTTAAGTGAGAAAAGAGCTAAAGAGATTTACTCTGAAAAAAATATAAAAATTTTCAAATGCAAATTTACCCCTATGTCTAATACCTTTAAAAAGAATAAATCAAAATGTATGTTGAAGATTGTAGTTCATAAGATAACTGACAAAGTCCTAGGATGTCATATGTTTGGAGAAACATCTTCTGAGATTATTCAAATGGTATCAATTTCATTAAATGCAGGGATAACAAAAAAAGACTTTGATATTACTATGGCTTTGCACCCAACTATCTCAGAAGAATTTGTGACTATGTATGGATAAAATTATGAATTAGAAAATTTTAATTTTTCTTGAACAATCATAAATACTATAAGTAATGCAAAGTAAATAAATAAACCTATCCTTAATTCAGAAAGGAAGTTAAATCCATTCAGGAAAAGTATCTTATCGAGAATGTAGAAGATATAAAGATTAAGCAAAATAAATCCTTCAATTCTTATGATTTTCCCTTTACTCCAGAAAATTGGTAAGCATGCAAAGGTAGTTAAAACCATAAAAGGTAAGTCAACTTTTATTAGACTCTGTTCAATTACTAAACCTTTAAATCCTGAAAAAATACTGCAACTTCCAAGGATTAAAAGTTGATTGAGTAAATTACTTCCTATTACATTCCCAATCGCAAGATCTGTTTTGCCTTTAAATGCAGCAATTATTGAAGTTACTAATTCTGGTAAAGATGTCCCAGTTGCGACTATAGTTAACCCAATAACAATTTCATTTACACCCAAAAGAGTAGCGAGCGTTTGAGAACCACTTACTAAAATATTTGAACCAAAGCTTAAAAGAAATATCCCCAATATTAACTTTAGTAAAATATTCATTTTCCCTTTATAGTTATCTTTTAATTCTTCTATCTCTGGCTCAGCATCTTTTGTCTCCTCTCCTTTCTCATTGACGGTATTGATTTCCCATATTGTATTTAAGATTAAACAAAATATTAGAAATATCCCTGCTTGCAATGTTAATAAGCCTGTTGATGACATAGCCCAAACTGCACAAGAAATTGCCATTAAAAGAGGCACGTCTCTTCTGACTATTCTGCTTTTTACTTTAAGGGGTGTTATCAATGAGCTTATGCCCAAAACAACGAGAACATTAAAAATATTGCTTCCAATTACATTGCTTGCCGCAAGCGAATCACTGCCTTTTAAAATCGAACTCAAACTTACCAACAACTCAGGAGAGCTTGTTCCAAGAGAAACAACTGTCAAACCAATTACTATTTGAGGTATTCCTAAAATTAAAGATAAAAATATGGCTCCTTGAATAAAGAACTCTCCTCCTGCAAAAAGTAGAACTACGCCTAAAACTATTTCTATTATTGGAAATAAAAAATCACTCATATTTAGGATTTAATTTAGATAATAAAAATTTTCATAATTGGTTAATAACTATCCTCGAATATCTATAATTTATTGTCAATTTTAATTTGCTGTTAAAATTGATTAAATAGAAAAAATTTTGAAGACTTTAAACATAATAAAACCTGATGATTGGCATTTACATTTAAGAGAAGGTCTTGTATTAAAAAATATCATTCAGTTTACTTCGGAATATTTTGGAAGAGCCATTGTTATGCCAAATACTAAAAGTCCCATAACATCAATCAATAGCGCTATTTCTTATAGGAAATCTATTGTTGAAGCGCTTCCAGAAAGTTCTAAGTTTGAACCATTAATGACAATTTACCTTACAGATGATACAGATAAAGGGGAACTAATTAATGGTTTTAAAAATAATGTTTTTTTTGCAGCAAAATTATATCCTGCTAATGCCACAACAAATTCCAGTCATGGAGTTAGGAAAATAGAAAATCTATATAAGATCTTTGAATTAATGCAAGATTCTGGAATGCCTCTTTTAATTCATGGGGAAGTGACTGATTCTGAAGTAGATGTATTCGATAGAGAAGAAGTTTTTATAGATAAAGAACTCTCTAAAATAACTAAAAGATTCCCAAAATTAAAGATTGTTTTAGAACATATAACTACCTCTTATGCAGTGGATTTTGTTCAAGAAAATAATATTGGAGCTACTATCACTCCGCATCATTTGCATATAAATAGAAATGCAATGTTTTTTGGAGGCTTAAATAGTGATTTTTACTGCTTACCAGTTGCTAAGAGGGAAAATAATAGACTCGCTTTAAGGAGAGCTGCAACAAGTGGAAATAAATGTTTTTTCTTGGGAACTGACTCTGCTCCGCATCTTAGGAAGTGGAAGGCTTTTTGTGGGTGTGCAGGCATTTTTAATTCGCCAGTAGCGATAGAAAGTTATTTAACAGTGTTCGAAGAGGAGGATGCTCTAGATAATTTTGAAAAGTTTGCAAGTTTGAATGGCCCTAATTTTTATAATGTCCCACCAAATAAAGAAAAATTAAAATTAGTTTCTAGACCTAACAAAATTAAAGAATATATTGATGTTGTTGAAGAAAAAAATATTGTCGGACAAATAAAACCATTTCATGCAGGTGAAACTTTACAATGGCAAGTAGAAGGAATAGTAAATTAAAAAATAAGATTTAATCTGACAATTAAAAGTGTAAATATTCCAATTTTTCTTGGTTAAATGGGTTACTTTCAGCTACGATTAAATAGCGCAAATTCCTTTGGGAGTGTGGCGGAATTGGTAGACGCGCCGGACTTAAAATCCGTCGAGCGATTTAGCTCGTGGGGGTTCAAGTCCCCCCACTCCCATTATTTAATTATTTATTTTTAGTTCTGACGATAACTTCCAATAGTTGTTATGTTTTAACTAAGCAACCATAAATTAAAATGGAAAGTTTTTTTAATAATTCATTCGCTACTTTAATTGCTTACATCGGAATTATATCTACCTATTTATTGGTTATCCCATTGTTACTATTTTACTGGATGAATAATAGATGGAATATTATGGGGAAATTTGAAAGATTAGGAATTTATGGCCTTGTATTTCTTTTCTTTCCAGGTTTAATTTTATTTTCTCCATTTTTAAATCTCAGACTAAAAGGAAGTGGTAAAGGGTAAATAATTGACGAAAGGAAAAGTTATACAAATAGGTTTATTTATTTCATTAATAGGATTAATTAGTTATAAATTTGCACCGCAAATTGGTATCGATAATTCTACAGCCACTACTCTATCAAGTTGTATCTTGATTTTGATTGTTTTTACTTGGGTAACATCTTATGTTTATAGAGTTGTAAATGGAAAAATGACTTTTATGGAACAAAGGAAGCGTTATAGAAAAGAGTATGAAAAAGTTGTTAATGATAAACTAGAAACCAAATTCAACTCATTGTCAAAGGAAGAGCAACAAAAACTTATGGAAGATTTAGAGAAAAATCCATAATTTTTCATAGAAAAATATCTAAAAATTATGAAAGATAACAAAACGCAAATTACTAAAAATAAATCTTTATCTAAGGTAGATGAGATGTTTTGTGAGTTAAAAAATAAAAAAAAATTTGCTTTAATGCCTTTTATAATGGCTGGGGATCCCAATATTGAAATAACTTCTGAAATCTTATTAAAGTTACAAGAAAATGGTGCTGATCTAATTGAATTAGGCATCCCGTATAGTGACCCACTTGCAGATGGACCAGTTATTCAAGTAGCTGCCTCTCGCGCCTTAAAATCAGGTACTAGCTTAAGAAAAGTAATTACTCTTTTAGAGTCTTTAAAAGGTAAATTAAATATTCCCATCATCCTTTTTTCTTACTTGAATCCATTACTATGTTTTGGCTTTGAAAGGTTTTGTGAGATGGCATCTGATGCTGGAGTTTCTGGCCTAATAGTTCCTGACCTCCCTTTGGAGGAAGCTTATAAATTTTCTAAAATAGTTAGTAACCATTCTATGGACTTAATTTTATTGGTAGCGCCAACTACTCCTTTTGAAAGAATGAAACAAATATCAAATCATACAAAAGGCTTTACTTATTTAGTAAGTGTTACAGGTGTAACTGGTGAGAGAAACAAAATGGAAAATAGAGTAGAAAATCTTATAGCTAAATTAAAAGATGTAAATAGCAATCCAATTGCTGTTGGTTTTGGAATATCAACTCCAGAACATGTTAATAAAGTTCGTGAGTGGGGAGCAGATGGAGTAATTATTGGGAGTGCATTTGTAAAACGAATCTCGAGCTCAAGTGAAAAAGATGTTGTCGATCATGTTGGTGAGTTTTGTAAAGAAATGCGTTTAGCTGCTGATAAAAAAAAATAAATACAAAGATAATATATTAATTAAAAGAATTATTTATAGAAAATTAATTAAAAATGTTATGACCAATTTATTTTTGTTTTCTTTAAGAATCTTCTGTAGGTAATAATCTGATTTGTTTTCTTCCAAGCTTAATTTCGAATTCGTCCCCTGCTTTTAAATCAAGAAGTGCTGTATATGCTTTCCCAATCAGAAGATTTCCATTGCCTTGAACTGTAGCAATATAACTAAGTTTTCTTCCACCTTTTCCAATGCCTGCAACTCCAGAATCACCAAGATTAACCCCTTTTGCTTCTAAAAGTGCTTCATAAAATGCGGTAAAGTTTAAGCGTTCACCTCCGTTTTTCTTAGTGGAAACATATCCACAGGCGCGAACTAGGTCAGATTTGCTAACATCACCAAGTTCTTTAACTTTTGCAAGGAGATCGCTACCAGTTAGCATAATTAATTAAAAGAAAGTTGTATTAAATAACATAGCAATCTGTGTGTAATATATGCAATTATTAAGTATCTATTCATCCTATTATCTATATTTAAAAATGGAAAAGTTTGTAGTTTTTGGAAGGTACTGTGAAGATGCAATTATTAAAAGGGAACCATTTCGAGAACAACATCTTAATAGACTTAAGAACTTAAAAGATAGAGATATTTTAGTTACATTAGGGCCCACAAAATGTACCAAATATTTGTTCGGAATTTTTAATGCTAATGATGAAAACGAGTTAAAAGATCTTATTGAGAAGGATATATATTGGAAAAAAGGAATATGGATTAATTATGATATTTATCCTTGGATTCAAGCATTTTAAATATGATTTATGAAAAAATTTAGTAATTATTAACTATTTATTAAAAGAATTAATTTAACTTAGAAATACATAATATTTTTGATTAAATAATTCAATTATTTATCTTATTTAGGATTTAAAAAGATATTTATTTAAAAGTTAGTTTTAAGAGGTTAAATTATTTTTAACTAAAAATATAGTATTTTAAATAATATTTATTCACTAGTATCATTATTTATCTGGTTTACTAATGAGTCGATATCTAATTGGTTATATGGTGGTGCTTGTTTTGTTTCTCGATAATCGTTCTTGATATTATTTAACCATTTTTGCTCAATCTCTATAAGATTTTTTGCAATATTGAACATACCGCCTTTTTTATATAATTCTTTAATTTTGAGAATAATCTCGGAGGTTCTGTTCGATTTAATATTTAGTTCATTTGCTAAGTCTTTTTGGGTAAATCCGTGAGATTTTAACCAATCTTTAATGAAGGAAAGGAGTTCTTCTTCTTCCTGTACAGATAATTTACTCATTCAATAAAAAGGAAATAACTTATTAAGCTTTTTCTCTGCTCTTGCTCTTATTGAAGGAGTCATGTATTTGCTCCATATACTAAGTACAGCTGTGAGGGCTACAAAATCATCACTAAAACCAACTAAAGGCATGAAGTCAGGGAAAAGATCAAATGGCATAATCAAATATGCTAGAGCAGCCATTAATGAAACTCTCACTTGTGCAGGAGTATAAGGATCTAATGCCATCTCCAAAACTTCTAAGGCAGGCTTGGCAATTGTTCTTCCCGCTTTTATAAGAATCTTGATAATGATATTTTCATCAAATGTTGAACTTTCTAAAACTTCAGCATCATAGATTTTTTCTTGAGTTTTGTAATTCTCTTTCATCCTTATAAATGAAATTTAAATATTTTTAATGGAATTTTTAGCTAATACTATCAACTAATCCATTCTGTATTCCTGCTTTTCTAAGTTTTCTTAAGGCACGTTGAACAACTTGTCTGCAATATTCCCTGCTACAACTCATATGTCTTGCAACTTCAGCTAAAGTTCTCCATTCATTTGAGCCGTCTAAACCAAATCTTAAGCTTACTATCTTTCTTTCTTTCTCAGTTAAATTTGCTTTATCTAATAACTTCCAAGCCGAGGCTGTCCTTTCGGCTAATTCGGCTAATTCCATTGGGGGAGTTTGATCACTTGGAAGAATATCAACTAACTCGGAGGGATCTGATTTTGATTTGACAGTACCTTGGAGACTAACAGTGATGCTTCTCAATTCACAAGAAAGGAGTTCGTCAATTTCCTCTTTGGTTATTTTCATTTCTTCAGCTAGCTCATCACTATTGGGTGGAATACCCTTAAGTTGCATAAGCTTTGATTTTGCTGATCTTAGTTTTGTAAGTTTTTCATTAATGTTAACAGGGATCCTTATCGTTCTACTTTGAGTTGACAATGCTCTATTTAAACCCTGCCTAATCCACCAATAAGCATAGGTTGAAAATCGATGTCCTCTAGAAGGATCATATTTTTCTACGGCCCTTGTAAGACCTAATGTACCCTCCTGAATTAAGTCCAGTAATTCTAATCCTTTCCCTTGGTATCTCTTGGCCAGGTTGACAACTAGTCTTAGGTTGGCTGTTATCATCTCGTTTTTAGCTTTTTCACCAATTTTTATCTTTTTTCTCTCAGCTTTGGAGTATTCACAAGCGGGCCCTTTCCCTCCTGCCTCTTGACATCTATTAACAAGTACAACCATTTCTTGGACTTTTCTGCCCATTGTGAGTTCTCTTTCTGGAGTCAAAAGTTGATGACGACCTATTTCACCAAGAAAATCGCTTAATGAACTCACGATTTACCTCATTGTTGATATATTTAACTTATAGTCAATTCAGTAATAAGCCATACATGTAATAATTAATTAATATTTAATTAATAATTAATTAATAATTATTAATTAGTTAATTTTTTCTTCTTGATTCTAGAACAGCAAGTACATCTCTCCACTCAACGCCTTTATGCATAAGGGCTACTTGCAGATGATAAATTAAATCGGCGGCTTCATTTGAGATTGAATTTTTATCATTATCTTTGCAAGCCATTATAAATTCTGCAGATTCCTCTCCTATTTTTTTTAAAATAGTATTACTACCTTTTGTTAATAAATGATTCGTGTAACTTTTTTCTGATGGATTTATTGATCTTTCGTTAATAGTATTGAATAATACAGAGCAAATATTTGAGAAGGGAGTTGTATTTTTCTCTTTTTTATCACTTTGATTAATATTGATTTCGTTGAAAAAACAACTTTTTTCCCCAGTGTGACATGCTCCTGAACCATTTTGTTCAATCAAAAGGATGAGTGCATCATTATCGCAGTCGAATCTTATCTCCTTAAGTATTTGGGTACTTCCACTTGTAGCTCCTTTTCTCCAAATTTCGGATCTTGATCTACTCCAATAATGAACGTTTTTGGTTTCAAGTGTCATTGACAAAGATTCTTTGTTCATCCAAGCAAGCATAAGAATTGATCCGTCAAGCCAATCTTGTGCTATTGCAGGGATTAATCCATAATTATCAAAGCGTAGATCCTCTATCGAAAAATTAGTTGAATAAGTCATTATGTTAGTTATGTTAAATCCAATTCATTTTGTCTTATCAAAATTATCCTAACAGTTAATTGATGTATATTCATTCTCTGAAATTTTCATGCAGCAAAAGTTACGAGGATTTCCCCTGTTCACATAGGCAATGGCGCCATGAAGGCCACTGTAGATTTGTGCATGGATATTCAAGATCATTCACCTTTTGGTTCACTGCAAAAAAATTAGACCTAAATGGTTTTGTTGTCGATTTTTCAAGTCTAAAGCCCCTAGAAAATAGACTAAAAGAGCAATTTGACCATACTTTTTTAATAAATAAAGATGACCCTTTGCTGAATTACTGGGAAAAATTACATGACTTAGATGCTTTAGATCTGAGAATTATGGATAATGTGGGAATGGAGTTCACCTCTGAATTAATTTGGAGATGGGCTAATGAATACTTACAGGACAAGGATAAAGGCAGAACATGTTGTTGGAAAACAGAATCAAAAGAAAATAAATCGAATAAAGCAAGTTATGAGGAAATTCCTGGTTGGTTCAAATCTTAGTTTAAAGTTGTTAAATTTTAAGTAATATAGAGTTCTTTAATATAGATCTTTAATCAACAATTATCTCTCCATTAACCAGATAAATATTAATTTCGTCTTTATTAAGATAATGATTATTCAATATATTATTTGAAATTTTTGTCTCAATTTGTTTTTGAATAGTTCTTTTTAAGGGCCTTGCACCATAGGCATGATCAAAACTATTTTCTACAAGTTGGTTAATTGCCTCATCTGTAATTTTGAATTTTAAGTTTTTTTTGTTAAGTCTTTCCTCTAAATTTTGAAGCTGGATTTTTGCAATTTCTTTTATGTCATTTAACTCTAGATTATTAAAAAAAACTATTTCATCAAGTCGATTTAAAAACTCAGGCTTGAAAAATTTTTTAATTTCATTATCTACAACTTTTTTAATTTCATTTGTATCTTCTTTTCTAACTGATAAATCATTTATTGATTGACTTCCTAAATTACTTGTGAGAACAATGATTGAATTTTTGAAATTGATTGTACGACCTTGACCATCAGTAATGATTCCATCATCAAGAACCTGTAAGAGAATATCTAGAATATCTTTGTGAGCTTTCTCTATTTCATCTAGGAGTATTAATGAATAAGGATTTTTGCGTACAGCTTCAGTTAGTTGACCGCCTGATTCGAAACCTAAATATCCAGGAGGCGCACCTATAATTTTGCTCACTGAATGTTTTTCCATATATTCAGACATATCCAGCCTTGTAATTGAAGAATTTGAATCGAATATTATTTTGGCTGTTACTTTACTTAGCTCTGTTTTCCCAACACCAGTTGGACCTAAAAAGAGAAAACTTGCTAATGGCTTGCTTGGATCATTTAGACCAGTCCTTGATCTCTTAATGGAATCTGCAACTGCCCTAATTGCACTATCTTGACCAATAATTTTTTCTTTAAGGATTGACTCGAGGCTCAAAAGTTTATCTTTTTCTGACTGGTTTAAGTTCTGTACTGGAATAGAGGTCCACTTTGAGACAACTTCTGCAATATCATCAAAAGTTACCTCTTGCCTTAAAAGACTTGTATCTCCATTTTTTTGAGAATTTACTAGGGACTCACTTTTTTCTTTCAATTTTTTTTGCAAAGAATTTAAAGTTCCAAATTCTAATTCTGCTGCTTTGTTGAGGTCAAAACTCCTTTTGGCTTGATCTATTTGCAATTGAACAGATTCAATTTCTTCTTTTATGGTGCTAATCTCATCAATTTCATCTTTTTCTTTTTTCCATTGAGCGCCTAATTCTGCCTGTTTATTTTTAAGGGATATAAGTTCATTATTGATTTTTTTTAATCTTTCTATAGAAAAATCATCTGTTTCTCTTTTTAAAGATAATTTTTCCATTTCAAACTGTAAAACTTTTCGATCAATTTCATCAATTTCTTCTGGTTTGGAAGTTATGACCATATTTAATCTTGAGGCTGCTTCATCGATTAGATCTATTGCTTTGTCAGGAAGAAATCTATCGTTAATATATCTTTCGCTAAGGGTTGCAGCAGCAACTAAAGCATTATCAGAAATTCTCACACTATGATGAACTTCGTATCTCTCTCTCAATCCTCTTAAAATTGATACAGTATCATCTATTGAAGGAGCATCAACTTTTATCTTTTGAAATCTGCGTTCTAAAGCAGGATCTTTTTCTATATTTTGTTTATGTTCATTAATAGTTGTAGCACCAATACATCTAAGTTCTCCTCTCGCAAGCATTGGTTTTAATAGGTTGCTTGCATCTAAAGAACCTCCACTAGCGCCTGCACCAACTACTGTATGAATTTCATCAATAAAAAGAATAATCTTACCGTCTGATTCTTTCACTTTCTTTAGAATATTTTTTATTCTTTCTTCAAATTCTCCACGATATTTTGCTCCAGCTAAAAGTGAACCCATATCTAATGAAATTAGTTTCCTATCTTGAAGCGCAGAAGGTACATCGCCATTAATAATTCTTTGAGCTAAACCTTCTACAATTGCTGTTTTTCCAACCCCGGGTTCTCCAATAAGAACTGGATTATTTTTTGTTCTTCTACTCAATATTTGAATTGTTCTTCTAATCTCTTCATCCCTACCAATAACAGGGTCTAGAATCCCATCTCGAGCAGATTGAGTTAGATCAATACCATATTTTTCCAAAGACTCATTAGAACTATTAAATTCATTTTTTACTGCCGGATCTGACTTCATTTTCTTTATAATTTCAAGAAATTCTGGAATACTTTTTTGATTTAAAATTTGAAATCCATATCTATCATCATAAGTGAAACCGTAAACTAAGTGTTCTGTTGATATCACTACATCATTTAAAGTATTTTTAAAATCATTTGCCTTCAAAAATATTTTGTGAAGAGTATCACCAATATATAAATTATCTTGTTTATTTTTCATTTTTGCCTTCGCATTTAATGAAGAAATTATTTCCCTCTCTAGATCTTTTAGATTTACATTATTTTTTTCTAAAATCTTTTTTGTAATATTGTCATCTTTTATAAGAGCTAATAATAAATTATCAGAGTCTACATTTTGTTGATAATTTTTATAAGCAATTTCTTTGGCAAAAATAAAATAGTTCCAAGCAGAATTTGAGAATTCGCTTGGAACTATTTTCATCAATCAAAATTTGGGTATGACCGTAATAAATATAAAGTCAAAAAGCGTGTTTAACTATTTAGGAGATTTATTCAACAATAACTTTACCTACCATTCCAGCGCCTCTGTGTGGCTCGCAATAGTAATCATAAGTTCCAGCAGTATCAAATGTTTCTTCCCAAGACTCTCCTGGAGCAAAAGCTAGGTCCGCATGACTTAATTCTTCATGCCCATCAAAAACAGCATTGTGAGGTGCAAGTTTATTATTGACGAATTTAACTGTATCACCAGCGCTAATGGTTACTGTACTTGGTTCAAATGCAAGCATTCCAGCATCTGTTCCAAGTTTTACTTCAACAGTCTTAGCTGAAACTGATGAAATACCTAGACCTAGAGTTAAAACTATTGCAAATAACCCTGCAAAGATTGAACGTAACATAATAAAAAATTTGCTTATCTATACATATTACAAGGCTTTGGTAACCTAACTGCGAGAATTTTAATTGTTATTACAGCTTGGTAACTTTGATAACCTTAAAATATCATTAAGTGACTTGGCATAACTTTTAAGTTTAAAAGTCTCAGGATTAGTGATGGTCACATGATTAAAGTCATATTTTTTAATACTGAAGCTATCCCAAGGAGTACTTTGGATGGGGAGAATTCTTAATAATATTTTTAGAATTTTTTTTGTAAGCGGTATCGCAAAAAATCTCCTCATATTATGTTTCTTTAAAAGTGTAATTATGGCATCATCAATTGAAATAAATTTTTGACCAAGCACAAATTTTCTAAAGCCTTTGTATTGCTCTTTTTTATGATTTTTAATTAGAAAACCGCAAATCTGGGCGATATCATTTGCGTGTATAAAGTGAAATTTAGAATCGAGTTTTAAAAATCTTGCTAACCAAAGCCATTTCCCAATTTCTTTCAATCCACTAGTTAAATAACTCACAGGATATTTACTTTTTTTCCCAAGATTCCCTCCAAAAACCAAGGTAGGGAAAACAGCGAATGTTTTTTCTGCAAATGAGCTTTCTCTAAGTCTCTGGAAACATTCATATTTTGTTTGAATGTACTCTGTTCCATAAATCAATGATTCCCTCATTAATTCTGTTTGGGCATCAAGAATACTAGCTGTTGAAAAATAAATAATCTTTTCTAACTTTTCAATATCAAGCATTTCAAGTAATTCTTCAAAAGCTTTCACATTTACTTCATAGGCTCTTTTTGGATCTCCCCAAGCTGTAGCAGTATGTATTAGGTAATTAATTTGACTAATTTCCTTTTTATACCTATTTGATTCCCTGATATCGCACACTATTAACTTGACTTTTTTATTTTCTTGAACAGAAATTGGTAATTTACTTTTGTCTCTTACCATGAGATAAAGCCTAAATTTTGTGTTTTTCAAAAACCAATCAACTAAATATTGGCCAACACATCCATTAGCGCCTGTTATTAATAAGTTTTTATATCCCAAGACTTTGACTAGTAAGTGAGTTTTTTCCCATGTTCAAAAAATGTTTGAGCATTTTCTTCTGGAGTCCCAGGTAAAATCCCATGACCCAAATTAAGAATATACTTCTTGTCTTTAATTTTATTGAAAGTATTATCTATCCTTTCTTTTATTGATTCTTTGTTTCCGAATAAAATGCCAGGGTCAACATTACCTTGAATTCCAATTCCCCTTGGGATTCTTTTGCAAGCCTCTTCAATATCTACTGTCCAGTCTAATGAGATTATATCTACTCCAGTTTTTGCCATTCTTTCCAGCACCCCAGCACTTCCTGAAATGTAAAGAATTATCGGTGTTTCAGGGTATTCCGATTTTACAATTTCAATAACTTTTTTTTGATACGGCCCAGCAAAGATATCATAATCTTGTGGACTTAGTTGGCCTGCCCATGAATCAAAAATTTGTACTACTTGCGCTCCAGATTTTATTTGATACTTAAGATATTCACCAATAGATTTTGCAAAATGATTAAGAAGTTTATGAAGTAAATCTGGTTCATTAAAAGCCATTGATTTTATTAAAGAATAATTTTTACTGCTTTTACCTTCAACTACATATGCAGCAAGAGTCCAAGGTGCGCCGACAAAACCTAAAACTGTCGCCTCATTATTCACATCTTTTTTTAGTGAAGTAAGAACTTGTCCAACAAAATCTAAACTCTCACTTGGATTTAATTCTTTTAAATTTTCTACCTGATTAAGGGTTCTTATTGGGTCCTCAATAATTGGACCTTTACTTTCTATTATTTCAAAATTTATTCCCATTCCTGGAAGAGGTGTGAGAATATCTGAAAAAAGGATCACACCATCCGGTTTGAAAGCATGAAAAGGTTGCATTGAAATCTCATATGATAGTTCTGGATTCTCAGACCTCTCTCTAAAGCTTGGGTAACGCTCCCTTAAATCTCTATAGATTTTCATATATCTTCCTGCTTGCCTCATCATCCATACTGGAGGCCTATTTACTTTTTTACCTAGTGCGGCAGATAGTAGAAGTGGTAAATCTTGACCCATTTTTCAATTCGATATTTTTAAAAAAATTAAAATCCAACTTAAAAATCTTACAATGTAAAGCAGAGCAAAAGCGTTATGTGAACATTTATATGAAGCACTAAGTTAAATGAGCCTTCTTATTTTTTTGATTGATGTTTGAAGATACTCACACTTAATGGGGGCAAAGCAAGTTCTAGAGCATTTTGATAATCATGAATATTGTAATTTATAGTTTCTTTACCACCCATATTTCCTTTGTTACTGCCCCCGTATCTAGAACCATCTGAATTAAATATTTCTTTATAGAATCCTTCAACAGGAACACCTACTTTGTATGATCCATGAGTATTAGGTGTAAAGTTAGCAACAACAACGAGCCACTCATTGGTATCGTTTTCTCTTCTCATGAAACTTATAACCGAATTAGATTTGTCATTACAATCAATCCATTGGAATCCATAAGGGTCAAAGTCATTTTTCCATAATGCAGGTTCATTTTTATAAAGAACGTTTAGATCATCAATCAAGTTCCTGATACCTTTATGAGGCTCATATTCTAGTAACTCCCATTGCAGATCATCCCAAACATTCCATTCTTGTCTTTGCCCAAATTCCATTCCCATAAATATCGTTTTTTTACCAGGGTGGGTCCACATATAAGTTAGTAAAGCTCGAGTATTTGCATATTTCTTCCAGTCATCGCCAGGCATTTTATGTAAAAGATGACTTTTCCCATGAACAACCTCATCATGACTAAGTGCAAGCATAAAGTTCTCTGTATAGTTATATGTAATTGAGAAAGTTACACTATTTTGATGGAATTGCCTAAACCAGGGATCTATCTCAAAATAGTCGAGCATATCGTGCATCCAACCCATATTCCATTTCAAATTAAACCCTAGTCCTCCCATGTCAGTTGGTTTGGTTACCATTGGCCAAGTTGTTGATTCTTCTGCAATAGAAAGTGCACCTGGGAAGTGTTGGAAGAGTACATGATTAGCCTGTTGAAGAAATTTAACTGCTTCTATATTTTCATTCCCACCATTTTCATTGGGTATCCATTCTCCATCTGGACGTAGATAATCTCTGTAAAGCATTGAAGCTACAGCATCTACTCTTATGCCATCAATATGAAACTCTTCAAACCAATAAACGAGGTTGGCTACTAAGAAATTTCTTACTTCGTTTCTGCTGTAATTAAAGATTAGGGTTCCCCATTCTTTGTGTTCACCTATTCGTGAATCTCCATGTTCATAAAGATGGCAACCATCAAAAAATGCTAAACCATGCTTATCTTTTGGAAAATGACCAGGCACCCAATCAAGAATTACGCCTATTCCCTCTTCATGACATTTATTTACAAACTCTCTAAATTCATTTGGAGTGCCAAATCTACTTGTTGGCGCATACCAGCCTGTAACTTGGTATCCCCATGAACCATCGAAAGGATGTTCAGATATTGGCATTAGTTCAATATGAGTAAATCCTCTCTCTTTTACGTAAGGGATGAGTTTCTTGGTAATTTCTGGATAAGTTAATAATCTTGTTCCAGGTTTTAAATCGGCTGCAGGCACTGCGGCTCTTGGTTCACCATTGTCCTCCAGATATTTATTATCTGTTGATTCGTGGAGCCAACTTCCTAAATGCATTTCATAAACTGAAATTGGCTTGTTAATTTGACTAGAAGAATCTCTATTTGAAATCCAAGAACTATCGTTCCAATTAAAGTTTTTCAATTTTGAAACTATTGAACCATTTTGAGGTCTGATTTCATGAAGGAAACCATATGGATCAGCTTTCTCATATATATGACCTTGTTGCGTTCTTATTTCGTATTTATATGTGTCGCCCTCCTGCATTTTTGGCATGAATAGTTCCCAAATTCCCCCTAATCTTTTTTGCATTGGATGATGTCTTCCATCCCAAGAATTTATATCTCCAATTATCGAGATTGATTTTGCATTTGGAGCCCAAATGCAAAACATGACTCCTTTTTGATTCTTTTCTTCAATGAGATGTGCTCCCATTTTTTCCCATATGTGATGATGATTACCTTCTGCAAAAAGATGTCTATCAACTTCTCCCATCCACTCTTCTCTATATGACCAGGGGTCATGTTGTGTATGTGTGGTCCCTCCTCGTGAAATATTTATTTCGTAATTATGATTTGGATTTTCAGGCAGGATAGCTTCAAAAAGCCATTTATGGTTGATGCTTTCCGCTTTATAGGTATTGTTTTTAAATTTTATTTTAACTTCGTCGGCTTCAGGCATCCATACCCTTATTACCCATTGTTCTTCATAAAAATGAGGACCTAATATTTTTAATGGATTATCATTGCAACAATTTTCTAGGTTGATAGCTTCTGATTTAATCCAGTCTGCTTGAATTGTCTCGATCATGACTGGTAGATATTAAGGATTAATAATATCAAATGATTAACCAAAAAAATAATTATTTATAAAAAAAAGGGGTCATTTTCATAAATGATCTATTAAGGTTAAAATTTAGAGTATTAACTCTATGATTTGCTGAAGGGGCTCCAACATTTCCCTCCCCAAATCCAGGATTGACTCCAATAGCAGGATAAGCTGCTGCAGATATAGATAAGCGAAGCTTGCTATCTTTAATCAAACAAATATTTGTTGGCTGCATTGTTATTTGATAAATGCATTCTTCACTTGTTTTGGAGTTTTTAACCCTTAAGAATCCTGTTGAAAATTGATTCACCTTTTCATTACCTTCTTCAACTAAAGATAAAGCGAGGCAGATATCGAAATTGGGCTGATCACTTTTTACTTGGATTTCTAATATGGGAACTCCTCTTAAATATTGATCCTCTTCAAAAGAATTGGTTTGAAAAACACCTACATCCAGTCGTTTATCAATAATATTTCTATTAAACTTTCCTGGATTGGGACCTAAATGACCACCCTCAGATGGAGTAGGTCTCCATGGGTCATTAACAATTGTGAACCATCCTGATCCTTTTGAATTTTTTGTCAGACTTCCATCTTCAAAATTTACATTTGCTGTGCCATCGCTTTTGAGCCCAAAAACAAAATCAGGATAAAATTTATTATCTAATTCTTCCCATTTATTTAATGAAATATTCCATATTTTTTTCTCGCTTTTTGAATTCTTAGAACTAAATTCTTTATTTGATTTTAGATGTTTATTAAAAAATTTTAATAAGGATTCTTGTGATCCCTCCCACCAATTTAGATGTGTCGCATCCCCAATAATAATCTCTGGACTACCGCCAGCTTCTTTAGATTTTTCATAAAGATCAAAGGCACCTTTTAGATGTGGATCCCAAAGTCCTCCAATAATTAACATAGGTTGTTTGATCCATGTTGAAATTGGCTTGAATTCTTTAAAGGGATAATCATTATTTAAATTTTTAAGCCATTCCAAAGCAAAGCTATTAGGATCATATTTTTTTAAAATATCAATTCCTTCTCTTAAATAACTTTTATTTTCTAAAGCTAATCTGATCTTTCCCCATTCAAACAAATTATTTTCTCTTTTCATTTTTAGTGCTGCGATTTGAAGTCCCCATGCAATATTGTTATGCCACCAATAAGCTCCTCCATCCGAGCACCAATGATCCTTAATATTCACCCCAGTCATTGCTGGAGATAAACAATCGGGTGGCTTTGAATTGAATTCACCAGTTAGTTGAGTAAATCCTTGATATGAAAAACCATATAAGCCAAGTTTCCCATTACATTCTTTTAGAGACCTTACCCATTCATGTGTTTCAGAAGTATCGCTTGCTTCTTGCTTGAATCCATTAAAAACTCCTTCAGAAGATCCCATTCCTCTTACATCTTGAATTATTACCATATACCCTTTAGAGGTCCACCATTCAGGGTGATGATATGTAATAGTTGAAGCTATTTCCCTACCATAAGGTTGTCTCATCAATAATGCAGGCCATGGCCCATTACTATTAGGCAACCAGATTCTTGATATAAGTCTTACTCCATCTCTAAGTACTAGAGAATGGTCAAACCATCTTGAACCAGACATTTAGGATTTTAGATAATGTCTGGACAATGCAGCCCAATGACGTAAATAGAAAAGATTTCTGCATTAACGGGAGTTAACTTTTTTATGTTTGATACATACTGTATAGCCTTTTCTGAATTAGCGGATATACCATTTGAATTAAACTCTCTAAACTTATTGCATATTTTAATAGCTTCGCTTGGATTCTTTTTTACACTTTCTAATAAATTCGATTGACCAAATACAGGAAAAGAAGTGGCTAGTACAAACAAAAAAAATAAAAAAGATTTCATTATCATTAATTTTTTCTAAATTCTACATTAAAAATTTTTTTTAACCAAGATTTCAAATAGTTTTATAGATTTGCTTGGCTTTCTTAATCCATATTTTCAAAAGGGAAAAAGTTACCTCAGTTTCAGTTTTAACTCTGAGACTTCTCTCTAATCTCCCAATTTTGCGTTCTAACTCATAGGGTGTACATAGTGATAATGATTTAATTGAACCGATACCGCAATGTAAGAGTAGATATGCTTCCGATGGAGAAATTGCAATTTCTTTATTAAAAATTGCTATGGCTCTAATTTTTTTTAAATTATTGTTTGTACAGAGTGTACATTTTATTTGAATCTCATTTATATCTATGTCTGAAAGATTGCTCAGTTTTTCAGTGTCCTTTAGATCGTTTTTAATAAGAAAAGATTTCTCATGTCGAAAGTTTGTTGGTAAGAAATCTAAAAAGTTTTTACCCCTCATTGTTTTAATGACTAATTCATTTTTACATTATTTTGAATTTCTCCAATTATCACAGGCTTACTAACATCATCAGAAATTTTTTCAAGTTTCCTTATTTTTATTTTTATATTCGCACCTGACCTGCTTCCTTTTTTTAGATTTTCTGATAATTGTTCTAACGTTGGTTTAATCGATTCTTCTTTGAAGTTATCCTCTGCTTTAGCAATAACTAAATCAAACCCATTGTCATAAACGATTGGGAGGTATTTTGCACCTTCTATTACTACGTTTTCATTATAACTTTGTATAAATGCCCAACTACTTAAAGAGAGTAATAAAGAGAAAATGGTTGCTCCAACTATTCTGAATTTAAACCCAAAATTAAAAATAAAAGCAACTAAAGTAAATATTAAGAGGAATATTCCAAAGAATCCAAAAATTTTGGGAGTGTTCTCTAATAGTTCAAAAAAAGACATTTAGTGGCTTTGACCTAATTAATTTCTTATATTTTGTAAGCCTACTCTATTTTGGGTTCTAACTTGAAAAAAATTAGATCTCTAAATTTATTTACAAAAGTTCTATTATTAGGGATGCTTTTCACCCTAGGGACTCTAGGCACATATTTTTTAAATATTTTTTTAAGAGAATCTTACAGTTCTAGAAAATCAGAAATAGAGAAAAATATTGAAAATTTATTAGATAAAAGTGTTGTTTTAGGTGATTATTCCGGAATTAGATTTTTAGGTATTTCTTTTGGGAATTCAAAAATTATTGATAAAAAAAATGTAAATTCTTCAATAACAGCCAAGAATGTATATGTAGGTATTATGCCTATAAAATCATTTTTAAATCAAAAATTGATTTTAAAAATAAGACCTGAGCAAGCTGAAATTAATATAAATAGAAATTTTTTTAAAAAGGATAAACCTGTTCTAAATAAACGAAATATAAGCAAATCAAAAATAAACTATGACTTAAATTTTAATTTGAATAAATATTCAATTTTAAAGCTTAATAATTTAGGATTAGAAACAAATGTAAAGGGTAATGTTATTTATAAATCCAGTAATAGACAAATTATTGCAAATATAAAATCTAATTTTTATGGTAAAGGTTTTTTAGAATTTAAATTTAATAGAAAGTTGAATGAAGACTTTTTAAGGCTGGAATTATTTTCTAAGAGATTAGATCTTGAGAACTCTGAATATATAATTGGTGGTAGAAAAATTGTTTTTAAGAAAGGTGCTTTTAACTCTAACTTTAAATTTTTTAAATCATCAAATGAAACATTTTGCAAAGGGAGATTTGCTTTAACTAAATTTATTATCAAACCCAATGATCTCTCAGAGAATATAAATGGGGATTTAACTAAGTTTGTTTGCGAAGATAATAACTTAATAGGAAATTCAAAGAATCTTAATTATGGAACTTTAACTTCAAATTTCAATCTAAATATTCCATTAAACAAAGTTTCAAACAATATTGCTTTAAATGGAAACATTGGATACATCGATAGTTTAAATCCTGATATTAAATTATCAGGAAATATCCCTTTTTGGTTTGATAAAAGAGGCATTAATTTTGGTAATATCAATTCAAGTTTTAATATAAATAGAACGCAATTATCAAATTTAAATATTTTTCGAAAAAATGATATAAGGGGTTTTATTACAGCTAAAGGAGAATTCAAAGGGGAGATTACTGATCCTGATATTTCTATAAACTTTAATATTGATTATCCCCACTACAAAGGTATCCGGATCAGAGAAACATGGGAAGGAGATATTAAAAATGACAATAATGAATTTATATTAAATATGAAAAATAGATCTTACTCTACAATCCCTTCATATCTCTCCGTAAAGTTTGATTCTAGGCTTAAATTAGATAGTTTAAATTTTAGTAGAGTTTTTAACTCTAATAAGGGGAGCATAGGGATAACTAAAGAAAAGAATAATTATATTTGGAGTGCTGATAATTTCCCTCTTGATCAGCTTGAATTATCTATAAGTAAAAATCAATTTGATAGGATTAATGGAATTATCAATGGAGAAGGATCAATATCTTCTGACCAATCTTATTTTGATGGGAGATTTGCTTGGAGTTTGGGTAAATATGGAAATATAAAGTTAGCAAACTCATTATTTGATTTTAGCTTCAAAGATAACTCTTTTTATGTAAGCTCATCATTGTATCCTATAGATGGTGGAATGATTGGGATAGACTATAACTCTAATAAAAATAATTTTGTTAATGTAGATTTCAACAGTATTAGTACGAGTTGGACAATCCTTACCGCCGTTGATATTTTTAATTTTGACAACAAAAAAGTTTTACCTACTAGTAATTCTAATGTCTTGAATGATTTGGAAATAAATAAATATAATAATACTTTTAAAGAGAGGATTGATTATATAAATAACTTTATAAAAAATGATAATTCGTCAGATGAGAAATTTGATTTGCAAAAATATTTTAATAAGTTTAGCAGTCGATATAGTGGAAGATTAACTATTAAGGGAGATGGACCTCTAAACTATAGTCTAAAAGCGAAATTAAATGGTTACCTAAATACCTCAAAAAATGACTACAAAGGCAAAAAAGAAGAATTCTCAATTGATTTAGAAGGTGGTTTATTAAGAGGTAAAGGTTCTTTAAAGATTAAAAAACTCCCATTAAGCGCTGCAAATATCTTTTTAAATCAACCAAGAGATTTTTTGGGCGGGTTGGATATTAATTTATTTTATAATCTTGATGCGAAATCTTTCACTAGTCAGATTTCTTCTAATAATGCATCAATAAAAAATAACAAGATATTTTTTGATAAAGGACAAATTGGATTTGACAACTCTATTTTTAATGTTGATCTTTCCTTGCTGATAAATGACTCAAATATCCCAATAAATCTTGAAGGTTCTATACCAATAAACAATTCAGATAACATAGATATAAGGTTGATTGGTAATAATAAATTCATTGAGTTAATTGATATTTTTGCAGGAGAATACTTTACCTTTAAAGAAGGTGACTTGAATATTAGGATGATTATAAAAGGTACATTAAATAAGCCTATATTAAATGGATTTATAGTTATTAAAGATTCTGAAATTGATTTTTATAATAATATAATCCAAGAAATTAACAGCCTTATTATTTTTGATTTTGATTCTTTAGAGATCAAGAGTCTGGAGGCAAAAGCTAAAGATTCTGGAAATATTTTTATTGAAGGATCTTTACCTTTTTACAATCAAAATGACTTTGAAAAGTCAGAGATCAATTTGAAAACGGATAAATTTAAAATAAAAACAGATAATTTAAATTTTTTAGTAGATTCAGATATTGATTTAAGCGGATCATTTAGGAATCCTGTTTTGGGAGGAAATCTTGATCTTAATAATGGATTTATTAATTTTAATAGTAATAATCAGAAGAATAAAGCAGAGGATAAAAATAAACAAAAACAAGTAAAAAAAGATTGGCCAGAACTCTTCTGGAATAAGAACAAGAATATTGAAATAATTTCAAATGAAACAATTTTGAATTCTGTTCTATTAGGAGAAACCTTGCCAAATTATTTGGATAATTTAAGTTTTAATAATCTTAAATTAAAACTTGGTCCAGACTTTAGACTTCAATATTCTGAAATTGTTAAAGCTGATTTAGATTCGATAATAGATTTGGATATAAACGGAACTTTAAGAAAAGATTTAAATGCAAGGGGTCTAATCAGAATAAGCAAGGGTATAGCAAACCTATACAC
>QCCS01000011.1 GCA_003281185.1 Prochlorococcus sp. AG-347-M15 | reverse complement strand
AGATCAAACTTTAAAAAAAATAGTTGACTTTTAAATTTTCAAATGACAATTTATAAATAATAGATTTATGAAAGAAAAATTCCCCCCAATATATAAAGAACCTATAGAAACATTGCAAATTAACATAGGTTATAAATGCAATCAGGCTTGCAAGCATTGTCATGTCAATTCGAGTCCCCTAAGGACTGAAAAGATGTCCAATGAAATAATATCTCTTATTCCAAAGATAATTGAAAAATACAAAATCAAGACTTTGGATATTACAGGTGGTGCGCCAGAACTTCACCCAGAATTTAAAAACCTAATAACCAGTTTGAGCACAAAACAAATTGATATTATTGACAGGTGCAACTTGACAATTTTCTTTGAAGAAGGTTATGAGGATCTTCCTCAATTTCTTGCAAAGAATAAAGTGATAGTTACTGCTTCGCTACCGTGTTATGAAAAAAATAATGTTGATTTTCAAAGGGGTTTTGGGGTTTTTGAAAAAAGTATTAATGCCATAAAAATTCTTAATGATTTAGGCTATGGGAAAAAAGAAAATGGATTACAATTAAACCTTGTTTACAATCCTGTAAGCCCAATTCTTCCTCCCTCTCAGGAAATATTGGAGAAGGATTATAAAAAAATACTATTCAAAAAATACAATATCGTTTTTAATAATTTATATACAATAACTAATATGCCGATAAATAGATATGAAGAATCTCTTAGAAGAGAAGGGAAACTAGATACTTATTACAAGTTACTAAAAGAAAATTTTAATGAAAAGAATTTAGAAAATCTTATGTGTAAAAAGACAATTAGCGTAAATTGGTTAGGAGAAATTTATGATTGTGACTTCAACCAACAAATAAATTTCCGAGAGGATAAAGGACCAAAGACACTTTTTGATCTATTGGATGAATCATTTACTTTTGACTACAGGGTAGCTGTAAAAGAACATTGTTTTGCCTGCACTGCAGGTGCTGGGTCAAGTTGTGGAGGGACTTTAAGTTAAAACCTACTAAATGCAATTAGGACAAATAGCTCTTACATTTAAAGAGGATTCAATTAGTTTAAAACCATTAACTTTTGCTGCAACTTTGCCTGCTTCTAAAACTTCTTCATTTTCGAATTCTTCTGTTCTTCCACACCTTATACAAATCAAGTGATGATGGTCCGGTGTGTCGTTACTAAGCAATTCATATCTGTGTCCTCCCTCACTGAGTTCTAATTCATGAAGCAAACCCATTTGTACTAAAAGTCTTAAAGTTCTATAAATTGTTGCTAGTGAAACTTTGGAGCTTGTTTTAACTAACTTTTCATGAACCTCTTCAGCACTAAGATGCTTTCCAGAGCCAATATTTTCAAATAAATTAAGAACTTTTAGCCTCTGAGGAGTTAACCTCTTCCCATCTTTATGTAATCCATCACCAAGAGGAGATGTGATGACTTTGTATTGAGAGGATAATGACAAAATTAACCCATGGCTATTCTCAATAATAACTCTTGATGAGAGTAAAACAACTTATTGATTTAAAATGTTTACTAAAGTTCTTCAAAATATTATGTTAAATGTATCTTTATATATAAATGATGAATGATCAAGAAATCTCTTCTGATAAATTATCATCGAAAGTAAACGCCTTGATAATTATTGATATTCAGGAAAAAATAATAAGACCAATTTTTAATAAGGATTCAATAATCAAAAACATTAAAAAGCTAATAAATGCTTACCAAATTTTAGAAGAAAACATATTTATATCTGAACAGAACCCACTCAAATTGGGAGCAACGATCCCTGAATTATTACCCAAAGCTCGATTTAAAAAGATTGAAAAGATGGAATTTAGTCTAGCTAATATGCAAGATTTTTTAAATGAACTTAAAAATAAGAAAATTAGTAATTTGATAGTTTGTGGGATCGAAACGCATATTTGTATTCAACAAACTGCCTTAGATTGTTTACAAAAAGGATTTGAAGTTATTCTCATATCAGATGCCATGGGAAGTCGAAATAGAGTAGATCATGAAATAGCATTACAAAGAATGAATCAGAGTGGGGCGATCTTAACAACAACTGAATCAATAATTTTTGAATTATGCAAAACTGCGGATAGAAAAGAATTTAAAGAAATTAGAAATATAATAATGAGTTAAAGAAAAATAAAGACTGGTTTGTTGTTTAGAGATAATTTAAAATTTTATTAGAGATAAATTTTTAGGGTTTATTTGAATATGAAATTAGTTACTGAAAACTTCCTTCTGGCAATATCTATTTTTTTTATTGGAATTTTATTGTCGATAATAATTTCTAAACTTTCAAAAATATTCTTCAAAAAGATCTCCAGACGTACAAAAACAAATTTTGATGATTTTATTTTTGAGGTCACCTCTGGAATTATTAAACCTGTAGGTTTTCTCCTCTCTTTTTATTTTTCAATTGACTATTTTTTTGCTGATGAAATAACTTTTATCTCTGTATTATTGAATATTCTGAAATTATTTATATTGATAATAATTATAAAAGCTCTCAACAAAGTTTTAATCAGATCTTTAACAGAATCGACATCAAAAATTAATGATTCCTCAATCAGTTCAATGATATCTTCACTTACTCCTTTAATAAAAGCATTAACATGGACTATTGGTTCAATCTTTTTCTTACAAAATATAGGTGTTCAAATGACTGCTATTTGGGCTTTACTCAGTGCAGGAGGTATTGGAGCAGGATTAGCTTTGAAAGATCCAGTTCAGGAGTTTTTTGAATACATAACAATTTTGCTTGATAAACCTTTTCAAAAAGGTGAGTTTATAAAATCTGATGGCGTCCTTGGAATGGTTGAGAGAGTTGGAGTAAGATCCTCAAGAATAAGAAGTATCAATGGAGAAGTAATAGTAATGAGCAACAGCGCCCTTACAAATGGAATAATTTCAAATTACGCACAAATGGAAAAGAGAAGGTTAGTGCATAAATTAGGAGTTGTTTATGAAACCTCTCCAAAACTTATGAAATTGATTCCAGTAATAATAAAAAAAATAGTTGAAGAGACAAAAGATGCGTCTTTTGATAGATGTCATTTCACAGATTTTGGCGACTTCAGTCTTAATTTCGAACTTGTTTATTACATACCAACAAATAATTATCTTGCTGCGATGGAAGCTCAACAATCTATAAATTTAAAAATAATTGAGGAATTCGCAGTTAATAATATTGAGTTTGCATTCCCTACACAAACCTTAAATATTGAAAGTAACAAATCCAAATGATTCGCAAATCTCTTCACTTAAAATCCAGAGTTTTGAAGCCAACTCAGCACTATTTGCTTCATCACTAACATTACTTTCAACTAATTTATGTTTTTTAAAAGATATAAGTTTATTACTTAAGTGTATGAATCCAATATTATTTAAATTTGAATCAAGGACAATCTTACAAAGAATCTTTCCAGCATTTTCTATACTTTCAGAAATTCCTAAAATATTTTTTGCAGATTTAGAAAAAATTAAATAACCAAAGAGATTAAAACGTTTACTGTATCTAAAAAAACCCGAATCATCATTTGGTATTACGAGACCTGGAGCCCAAGTTATTACAGAAATTTTACTAGAGGACATTTTTAATTTTTTTTCAAGTTCTTTAGCAAACAAAATATTACATAACTTACTATTTTTATAAGCTTCATCAGCATTAAAATTTAAAAATTGCCCAGTTACTTTTTTTCTAAAATCAACTAGGTTATTAAGTCCCGCTTTCTTTCCTATATTGCCTCCTGAACTTTTGGGATCGTGAACATCTGATGATGTAATAATGATTCTAGATTCTTCTTTATCTCTAATAAAATCTTTCAGGACATTTACCAAGCAAAAATGTGCAAGATGATTTACCGCAAAAGTTAGTTCTATGCCTTGTTTTGATACTTTAGGATAAAACGAGCCTGTATATTGCAAGCCTGCATTTAAAACAACAACATCTAAAAAAGTCTTTTTACTAATAAAGTAATCTTTAATTTTTTTAATATTCTCTAGATCTGAAAGATCACAATTTTCAATAATATTTAAATATTTACTAAGGAAATTTTTATCAAAATATCTCTCAATATTTTTGAGAAATTCATCTTTTCTCAATTCGTTTTTTATTACAATATATAAAATATTTTTTGTCTTAAGTAAATTAATTATGGCAAAAAAACCTATTCCCGAATTACCTCCAGTAATAAAAATATTTTTATTTTTAATCATTTAAATTCTTATATTTTTTTTATGATAAAAAAATAAATAAAGTTTTTTTTATTTTGTAATCTTATAAATTATTGTTAAAACAGTGAAAACTTAGTCACTAGTATTTGAGTAATTTGATTATTATTAATCTACTCTCTTTACAAGTATTGGATGAATTATATAATCCCAGGCGCAGAAGTAATAATTTGTTTCGTAAATTTCTTTAATCATAAGATTCATATTTAATGTCAAAAGAAAATATGCCAGATGTTCTTGTTTTGGGTGCAGGGCCTGCAGGTATGGCAATTGCCTCAGCTTTAGGGAAGGAAAAATTAGATGTTGAAGTGCTTTCTCCAAATGGACCAGATGAACCTTGGCCAAACACGTATGGCATCTGGGGGAAAGAAGTTGATCAACTCGGGCTCCAGGATTTACTTGAATATAGATGGAAGAATACTGTAAGTTTTTTTGGACATGGTGCTTTAGAAGAACTGGACGACGAGAATAAAGCCACGGAACATTCACTAGATTATGGATTATTTGATAAGAAGAAACTCCACAATTATTGGTTTAATGAATGCAATAAGTCTCTTATTAAATGGCATCAAGGCTTTGCAAACAAAATACATTTTGAAAAATACAAAAGTACAGTAACTACAAAAGATGGAAAGACTTACTCTGCAAGATTAGTAGTAGATGCAACAGGATATGATCCTGTTTTTCTTAAATTAAAATCGTGTGGTCCCTTAGCAGTCCAAACTTGTTATGGAATAGTAGGAAATTTTAGTAAACCTCCACTTAAGAAAGGGCAGTTTGTATTAATGGACTATAGAAATGACCATCTTAACGATAAGCAAAAAAAAGAACCGCCCACGTTTCTTTATGCCATGGATATGGGGGATGGTAAATATTTTCTTGAAGAAACATCACTTGGTTTAGTAAATCCTCTAACAATGGACAATTTAAAAGAGAGACTTGAGAAGAGGCTTTCTTATCGAAATATTTCTATTACAAGCATGCAACACGAAGAGCTTGGTTTATTTCTACCAATGAACATGCCAATACCAGATTTCAAACAACAAATACTTGGTTATGGTGGAGCTGCTTCAATGGTTCATCCTGCATCTGGATACTTAATTGGTAATGTTTTAAGAAGAGCTCCACTTGTTGCAAAAGCAGTATCAGAAGCAATAAAGAACAAAAATCTTAGTACATATCATATTGCAAGAAAAGGTTGGGAAACTTTATGGTCAATAGAATTAATTAGAAAAAAATCACTTTACCAATTTGGATTAGAAAAACTCATGAGGTTTGACGAAAAACTATTAAGAGAATTTTTTGGCAGTTTTTTCCAACTACCTAAAAATCAATGGTATGGTTTCCTAACTGATACTCTCTCTTTAAAAGAAATTGTATATGCGATGTGCATAATGTTTATAAGGGCTCCATGGAGTGTAAAGAAAGGTCTGATGATTATGCACGGTAGAGAGTTTAAAATGTTGCTTAGAATAATATTTCCAAATATATAATTTAGAAATGAGGACAATACTTATAAGTGGAGCGAATAGAGGTATTGGATTAAACATTGCACATAAAGAATTAAAAGAAGGCAACAGAATTAGTGTTGGCATTAGAAATCTAGAATCACTAAATGGAAGTGTTATTGATCCAAATAAATGGCCAGAAGGGAGAATTATAATTAACGAATATGATGCATTAAACAAAATATCAGCAGAAAATTGGATAAAAAATACTGTAGATGTGTTTGGAGGATTTGATTCAGTAATAAATTGCTCTGGTGTATTATCAAAAGTTCCTTTTTTATTTAAAGATGGCGATGAACAAGAAATTTTAAATACAATAAATATCAACTTTTTGGCAATTTGGAACTTATGTAGACTTTCTTGGGAATATTTATGCATTTCAGGAAGAGGAAGAATTATTGTTTTAGTTTCAATGAGTGGGAAAAGATCTAAAGGAGATTTGGCCGCTTATTCTTCTTCAAAGTTTGCTTTGATGGGATTATGTCAAACAATGAAAAATAAAGGTTGGGATAAAAATATAAGGATTTCTGCAATTTGCCCAAGTTGGGTTAATACAGAAATGGCCCAAAATATCTCTTCCCTAGACAAATCAAGCATGACACAACCTGAAGATATTGCTGAAATATGCTCAACTATTCTAAAGTTACCTACCCAATCAGTTCCATTTGAAATTGCCTTAAATTGTAATTATGAAATTTAACCTATTTTGAAAATTAAATAAGCCATTGAGAGCATTGCAATTGCTATGAATAGACCTTTTATTCGGTTAGTTAACAATGAAAAAAGAGATAAATCTTCGGAAAAGTATCCACCAAAACTACCAGTAACGAATAATACAACCATTGGTAATGATGCCGTGCCAAAAGAATAAGATATTGCTTTTACAAATCCAAAATTAAGATAATTAAAAATAAAGAAACTTAATGAAAACAATAAAAAAGATGCAAAAAGAGTGATAGAAACTTCAGCGTCTAAAGTGTGAGGTAAACTTCCCTTTAATTCAAATTGCTTTTTGCATTCTCTAATTTGTCTTTTAGAAAGCTTTAAATAACCAGTTTCAGGAATTCTTTGAGACTTATATTTTCTTAGTAATCTTGCTTCAAGAGTTTCAGGCTCCTTTGTCATAATTGATGTTAATAATTCATCTGGTTTTAATTTCTTAATTTTCTTTTCAAGATTATCCGTTTTCCCAATTCTATAAAGGTCACCTACTCTAATAAGGTAAACATATCCCGACATTTGCGTTGTAAAATTAAAACTATTCCTATAAAGATAATACTAAAAGAATAAAGAAAATTAAAAGTTTTTACAAAATGACAAACGATATTTTATATTCATTTCGAAGATGTCCATATGCAATTCGTGTTAGATGGGCACTATTAGTTTGTGAAATAAAAGTAGAGATAAGAGAAATTGATTTAAAAAATAAACCTCAAGATTTTCTAAATAAATCAAAAACAAAGACAGTTCCAATACTTATAAAAAAAAATAGTGAAGTTATTGAAGAAAGTCTTGAAATCATCCTATGGGCACTCTCAGAATCAAAAAAGGAAAACATTAAATTAATTTATTTTCCTGATAACAAAAAGAAAGATATTTTTGAAATAATTAATGAAAATGATAAAGAATTCAAATATCATTTAGATCGATTTAAATATGCCACAAGATATCAGAATAGTAATGAAGAATTTCATTTCACAAATGCGACTAAATTTATCAAGAGATGGAATGGGCTACTTGCAGAAAACAAATACTTTTTTGGAGATAGCCCTACAATCGCCGATTGGTCTATTTGGCCATTTGTAAGACAATTTAAAATCGCTTGTGAAAGTCAAAAAAGAAAAAACTATTTGGAGCCTTCAATAAAAAATTGGTTAGATTCATTCGAAAATAATAGAAAATTTAAATCTTTAATGTACAAATACCAATTGTGGGAGCAGAATTCTCAAAAGAATTATTTTCCTTTTAACTAATTATCTAAAAGCCTCCTTTTCTCAATTATTCTTGCTAACTCCAAAAAATATCCTGCAGTTCTAAATTTCCCAATATTTTTTTCCTTAAAATCGAGATCACTTCTGATTTCTGCTGTTTCTGCCATAAGCAAATCCAAATCATTTGAGGCAAGGCTATATAATTCACCAAGTTCAATTTCCCTGCCAAGCAAATGACTCCTAAACCACTTCCCTTTATTTTCTTGAGGTGGAATATCGTAGGGGGAAAGTGGCATGTATTTAATTTAAATAAAAGCTAAAACTATTCTAGAGTTATTATTGAATTTTGTTCACTTCTTCTTTATTTAAAATCAATGCGATGAGGAGAATTACAAAAGTAATTAAAGCGCAAATTTCTGTCCAATAATCTAGTCCAATTTTAGAAATCATTAATGGCGCCAAAACTGTAAAAAATCCCCCTGAAAGAATTAACTGTGCAAATAGTTGTTTAGATGTAAAAATTGGAAGAGTTTTAGATATATTTTTGGGATCTGCAAGCCTTAAAAGAAGTAATCCAGATGCAACCACACCTGTGGAATTGCCAAACTCTATTAAACTTTTTTCAAACCAGTACTCATCAAAAATAAAGTATGCAAAATAAGCAATACAAATTAAATTCCAAAATAAACCAAAAATAGTAAGAACTAAGATTAGTAACCAATTTTCAAAAACAACAGAAATATCTAGACTTGCCATGGCTGTAAAAATCAATAAATCTGTAGATAGAATGCCAATTTCCCTTTGTAAAATATTTGAAATAAATTCTGTATTTTTGGTTTTTTCTAAAATATATCGAATGAGGAGTGAGCCTATAAGAATAAAAGGAAATACTGGGAGCGAAAAGATTATTTCTTGAGAAAAGTCACCAAAAGAACTTGAGATCAACCTTAAAAAGGTTAACAATAAAAAACCAAAAGAAATTGCTAGACCTGAGAATCCAAGGTTTATCATCAAAACTCTTAAATCTGCAAATATTCCTTTTTTAGAGTTTACTAGTAGATCATCTTTTGTTTCAAGAATTTTCTCCGAATCTGAAAGACCTAAAGTTCTTCCAAGAAAGATAAAGATACTTCCCAATAGTGAAGATGATAAAAGACCCATTGTAGCCATAGCCAGACCAAGGTCTAAACCTTTTGGAAAACCAAGTCTATTAAAACTTTCACCAATTATTGAAGCAGCACCATGGCCTCCTTCAAAACCTACCTCAATTAAACATCCCATTAATGGATTAGTATTCATATATTGAGATAATAAATATTTAACAACAAGACCTCCAATAAAAAATTGACCAAAGCCTAAAGATAAAGCAAGTAAAAATTGATTTAAGATGGGTTTAACTAAACCATTAATGTTTGGGATTGGTCTACCCATCATTAACGTAGCGAATACCATTGATAAAAGGGGAGTAGGAAAATTACTCCAAACATTTGTTGTCTCTCTTGACAAAAAATGTACAAATCCAAATGGGCCTATAGATATGCCTGCTATTCCAGAAATAACCGCTATTGGCAATCCAAATCTCTCAAGTTGCACAGCTAGTTTAAATTTCTTGCCAAAAGTCAATAAAAAGAATATCGATAAAAACCCAAATAAACTTATTAATAGAGAATTTGAAAAAATATTCAATGAAGTCAAAACCTATTACTTTATAAATTTAAATTAATAAACAATTAATAACAAATAAAAAAGGCCCTAAAGAGGACCTTTAATATTTTTTATTTAGTAAAGATTTAATCCTTTAGAGTAATTGTGGCACTATCAATATTACTAATAGCATTAGTTACTCTCTTGAAATCAAAGCCCAATGCTCTAAGAGCATGCCATAGATGTCCTTGAATAAAGAAGAAACCAAAGTAATAGTGAACATTTGCTAACCATGCCCTTGAAGTAAATTCACCATCAGGAAGATCAACAGTATCAATCCAATATGGAGAAATACTAAACTTCAACTCAAGTGGTTCACCAAAATATTCGACAGGATAAACAGTTGTATTTGCTGCACTCCAGAAAGCTGCAATAATAGCCATCCAGCCTATACCAGCTAGTGACCAAGAGAGAACAGCTTCTGCAGATAAAAGACCTTTACCTTTAAACTTTGTAAATTCTCCAACCTGCTTTGTAGCAATGTGCCAAGCACCACCTGTAATTTCAACAAAAGCTAAGAAAGCATGACCACCCATAACTTCTTCTAGACTATCAATAGTCAAAAAGTCTGTTTGATGATTCCAAATTTTTGCTAAATTTAGTTCGTATTCAACTTGTCTTACAGCACCAATAGCTGGATCATAAATCCCATGAACTCTGGCCCATTCAACGAAAGCGATAACTGCAAATCCTAAGAAAAGTAGATGATGTCCAAGAATAAATGTCAATTTGTCAGGATTATCCCATTCAATATTGAATTTTCTTGCTCTAGCAATATCTGAATCTTCTAAATTTCCAGGAAGAAGTAGAGAATGTAAAAGTCCTCCAGCAGCTAAAACCATAGAAGAAACTAAGTGCACAATTGCTATCGCAAGAACAGGTTTAGTATCTCCCATGGCTACACCGTTAGCGTCAAACCCTATACCAAGAGTTGCTAAATGGGGAAGAACAATTAGAGGTTGATGACCCATAGGTATACTAGGGTCAAATCGTGAAAGTTCAAAAAGGGTGAAAGCACCAGCCCAGAAAACAATTAATCCCGCATGAGCTACATGCGCTGCGATAAATTTTCCTGAGCGATTAGCTACACCTGAATTTCCAGCCCACCACCCGTAGGTGACATCTGGATTACCGTAGGTTTGCATTTAGGAAATGATTAGCTTAAACGTTTTGAGAATACTTTAAATTTCATCAAACAGTTGAATTCACAACAAAATTGTAAAAATTAGTAATCCTAGATAAAAAAATAAATTTATTTACAAAAAAAAAAGATTTAAAAGAAAGTAGATTTTACAAGCAAATTTATTGTAAGAGAATAGATTAAAAATGAAATAATCAAGAATTTTAAGGTTTGTTTTTTTTATTAAATTTCTTTTTGCTGACATTAAACGATGTTTTGTTTCATAAACCATCCCCTTTATTGCCTCATTTACAAACAATTATTAAAAAGGGGATAAGACATCTAATATTATGACAACTTCTCAAGAGTCTTCTAGAAAAATTTCACTAGAAATGAAATCGGAGGTTCATTACAAAAAAGCTGCAAAATCCTACAGAAAATCACAACAGTATATAAAAATGATTAATTTGTACCCAACATTGCAAAACACTATCATTGAGTGTGAACATGAGAATCTAATCGAATAAATATTTTTAAATACATTCGCAAATTAATCTTCAAAAAAATATATATATAAATTTTTAATTTTAGGCCGCAATATTATCGTTCCCATCAAAATAAAATTTATTAACAGTTTTTCTGCACATCTTTATATTGTAAATTGCTTTTGGCTTCCAAGGTTTTTTCTGACCGAGCGGGGAACTTTTCCAATGAATTCCTGGCTTGAGTATTCCATTTTCCCTCAAAAAAGAAAGTTTAATTTCAGTAATTCCTAATTTTTCTGCGGTCAACTCAGATGAGCTCCATATATCCCCTAACATTGAATTAGCTAAATATTATTAATCCTTGATAACGTTTATTTTATTTTTTTGAAAGGGGTAAAACTTTTAAATAATTATTAAGCAACAAAAATACTAGTATTCATAAAGAATAATGGATTTAAAAGATTTATATCAAATTAAGAAATATTAAATGCAGAATCTTCATTAACTAATATCTCATTTATATCTTCAACCTTATTGCAGGATTTAAAGTTTACGTATTCTTCAGTAATAGATTTTGGTTTTGGGAGATTCATCCAACCCTTATGCCAATTTCCACTATCAATTAATTCTTCGTAAGTTGTTTTTAAATTAATTTCAGAATCAATTACAGAAACCATCAAAAAAATAATTTTTCCTTTTTCTTTAGCCTTATTTACCAAAACAAAATGTCTTAATCCATTTATAGGTCTATTAGAAGTCCAGAAATTTTCCATAATTAATTTTTATTGATGTTTCTCTTCGAATTTTCGCTAGATATTTTTTTATATTCTTTTCTAATTTCGTCTAATAAAATTTTTCTCCTATCCATATAATTAAAAGAATCTTGTTTTGATAAGTAATATCTTTCTTTTTTGGTTAATTTCATCCAATTATTTAGATTCTTCTTATTGAAAGCTGTCAATTTTTTAGCCCTTAAAACTTTTTGTTTTCTAGTTAATTTAAGAAAATTTCTTAAATTAAAAAAAATAATTATAAAAAGAAAAATTATTACTAACTTCAAGAGCATCACTTCGCAAATAAGTTATTATTAATCCACTTTTCTAATTTAATATAATTCTCAAAAGATATAACCTCTTCTTTATTTTCATCCCCAGATTGATCAAAGAGCCTTATGGTGAACTCTCTTTTAGCTGCCTCATTATCACCAATTACAATAATACTTTTAGATTTTAGTTTATTTGCCTTTTTAAATTGTTTCGAAAATGAGGCTCCACTTAAATCCAACTCTACTATCAAATCATAATTTCTTAATTTCCTAGATAAATCCATAGCTAATGATTCAGCAATTAAACCTTGATTGATAATATAAATATCAGTATTTCTTGGAACTTCAAGCTCTTTTCCTGCTAGTAAAATTAATCTTTCTAGGCCAATAGCAAATCCAATTGCCGGGGTATTTGGTCCTCCCATTTGTTTAATTAAATCATCGTATCTTCCTCCACCACAAACTGTAGCTTGGGAGCCTAAAGCCCCACTAGTAATTTCAAAGGCTGTATGGGTGTAATAATCTAAACCCCTCACTAAATTAAAATTTTCCACGAAGGGTATTTTTAATACCTTTAATTGTTTTTTTAACTCTGTATATCTTTTATGACTTTTTTCAGACAAAAAATTAAATAATTTTGGAGCATTTTCAAGAACTTTTTTCGTTTGAATATTCTTAGAGTCCAAAATCCTTAATGGATTTTTAGTAATCCTATTCTGAGAATCTAAATCTAGAGAATTTTTATTTATTTCTAGCCATTTTAAAAAAGATTTTTGAAAATTTGATCTGTCATTACTATCACCTAACGTATTTATTTCAAGATTAAGTTCTTTTATTCCTAATTTACCCAAGATATCCCAAGCTATAGCAATAATTTCAACATCACTTCTAACTGAATCATGCCCTATAAACTCAACGCCTAGCTGATGAAACTGCCTTTGTCTTCCTGCTTGAGGTCTTTCGTATCGAAACATAGGACCCATGTACCATAGTTTTTGAAGAGGATTAGACGATATTCCATTTTGTATTAATGCTCGTGCGACTGAGGCTGTTCCTTCAGGCCTAAGAGTACAAGATCTCTCCCCCCTATCAAGAAATGTATACATTTCCTTACTTACAACATCTGTTCCTTCACCAATTCCTCTAATAAATAATTCGGTCATTTCCAATATTGGTGTTCTTATTTCTTTGATGGATGCTCTTGAAAGCTGTTCCAATAAAATTTTCTCTACGTTTTGCCACTTTATTAATTGATCAGGCAATAGATCTACTGTTCCTCTAAGATTTTTTAAGTTATTCAAAGTTCTAAAAAATAATTCAAAATTTTAATTTATGTGGAAATTAATCTTTGATTGATTTTGTTGTGAGACAATTTTAATCTAACATTTAGAAAAACTATTGGAAATTAAAAAAAACGAAGAGAATCTGCATTGTGGTACAAAACCAAAAAAAATTGCTTTTGGAATAGCACCACTTGGCATAGTTTCAATAGGAATAGTGCCAATGGGAGTAATAAGTGTTGGGGTAGTCCCAATGGGTGTATTTTCTTTTGGTGCAGTAGCAATGGGAATAGTCAATTTATCAGTTGTTGGGATGGGAATTATCTCTGCCGGGGTTACTACTATGGGGATTTGGGAGTATTCATTTAATTCTCATAATAATCATTCCAAGCAAATTTCAAATTCAAATAAGGAAAATATTATGTCAGATCTATTTAACACTAAACATGAGGCTGAAAAGGCTGCCTCAAAATATGGATGTATTGGAGCACATAAAATGGGTAAAAAATGGATGCCTTGTAAGATGTAATAAAATTTCTTTAGTCAAAAATCTATTAAATATTAATTCAAAATCTCTACTCTAAAATCAAGATTTTTTGCCTCTTCAGTAGTTAATTTTCTTGACCAAGCTCCTTGTACAGGACTATTCCATCTAAAACCAGCATTTTTAGCTAAAGACCTATCTTCATAACTAACCAATGCCTTATATAAAAACCTAGGTTCAGTAGCTTTAAGTAAAAGTTCCTCTAAATTATCGCATTTTTTGAAGACCTCAGATATATAAAAGCAATCAGATAAAGCTCTATGTAAATTCCAAACTGGTATTGAAAAAGATAGTGCTAGATCAGTTACTGAAGGTCTTGTTTTAAGTGATTTTTGAAAAGACCAATTAATATCCTCTAAACTGCAAATCCATTTTTTATTAATACTGGGCAATCTCCCTTTCCCAAACCATTTCTTATCAAACTCTGCATTATGCGCAACAATAAAATCCGAAAAATCCACCAATTTTAAAAAGAAATTCAATCCTTCTTGCCAGGGTTGAGAGATATTAGTTACTTCTGCAGGTATACCATTTACATACTCTGCTTCATTACTATTAACAGGGAATAAAAATGATACCTGTGAAAGTACACATTTGTGAGATACATCAAACAAAATACAACCTATCTCAATTACATCATCTTTATTTTCATCTAAACCTGTTGTTTCAGTATCAAGAATTAAAATTTTTTCTATTTTTTTATTTTGATTAGTAACACTTTCTTTGGAAGATTCACTATTAATTTGATGTTTTAGAAAATCCATTTGATTTAATTCTTTTTTGTTAATTAGTTCCAATTAGCTTTAAACACTTTCATTTATCTTGACGCATTTAACGAAAATTTCTCTTAAATTAATATTATTTAAATAAATTTGATTAAATATAATTTTTTAAAATCTATTTGATTTTAAATAAATTTTTAAAATGACTTTTACAAAATATCAATTTAATAATTTTTGTTATTGGCCTTCCAATCCAAAGAAAATTATTGAATTTATTGGTGGAAGTTATCTTGCTTCTAAACCAGATTTATCCTACAGGAGATTTATTGAGAGCTTAATAAATAAAAATTATGCAGTACATGCCTATAAATACACTCCACAATTTGATCATCAACAACTTGCTATTAAAGCATGGAAGGATTTTAAGAACTGCCGAATATCCTTATCAAAAAGAATAGGAGCATCAATTCCTTCAATAAGAATTGGTCATAGCCTAGGCTGCAAACTTCATTTAATTTCTCCTGATGGCGGAAGAAATTGCGAAAAATTTATATCAATTAGTTTCAATAACTTCAGTGCAAACAAATCAATTCCATTATTGAAGAAGATTTCTCAAAAATTAGAATTCAATAGTGAATTCAGTCCAAGTCCAGAAAGAACTTTACGAATAATTGAAAAAACATACAATCAAAAAAATAACTTCCTAATAAAATTCAATTCAGACGAATTAGATCAAACAGATAAATTATTTTCTTGTCTTAAAGCAAGAAAAGAAGATGATTCTAAGGGGATAATATTAAAAGGAACGCACACTATTATTGCCAGTGCAGGACTAAGAGAAAATTTCTTAGGAGACTGGGCAGATGATAATTTCAAAAAGAATACTATAAAAAAAATTTCCAATTTAATTGATGAATCTGATTAAGACATTTCTTTCAACTTTTCCAAAACTGAACTATCTTCAAGAGTACTTATATCACCACTAATTTTTTCTCCAGCAGCCAAAGATCTCAATATCCTTCTCATAATTTTTCCACTTCTTGTTTTGGGGAGGGAGTCAGAAATTATTATTTTTTCTGGCTTCGCAATTATTCCAATTTCATTTACAACATGTCTCTTTAAGTTTTCCTCTAGTTCTGAGGAACTTTTCATATCTTTTTCTAGAGATACAAAAGCAACTATAACTTCACCTTTTAAATCATCTCTTCTTCCTACAACTGCAGCCTCTGCAACTGATTCATGGCTTACCAAAGCAGATTCTATTTCCATGGTTCCTAACCTGTGACCTGAAACACTAATAACATCATCAACCCTGCCCATAATCCATATATATCCATCTTCATCAATGCGTGCTCCATCTCCAGCGAAATAAACATTTTTTTCTCCTTTGAAAGAAATATATTCCCAATAACTCTCCAAGTATCTCTGTGAATTGCCATGAATTGTTCTCATCATTCCTGGCCAGGGTCTTTTAATAATTAAATAACCGCCCTCATTCTGAGGTACCTCATCTCCATTCTTATCAACTACTTCGACTTCAATTCCCGGTAAGGGATATGTAGCAGAACCAGGCTTTGTCGCGACAACCCCAGGCAAAGGACTTATCATTACACCACCAGTTTCAGTCTGCCACCAAGTATCAACTATGGGACATCTATTTTTACCAATAACATCTTTATACCACATCCATGCCTCGGGATTAATTGGTTCTCCAACAGTTCCCAAAAGTCTAAGACTATTTAGATTATATTTATCAGGAATTTCACGACCAGACTTCATAAATGCTCTTATTGCTGTCGGAGCAGTATAAAAAATAGAAACCTTATATTTCTGAACAATTTCCCAAAAAGCGCCTAAATTAGAAGGCCTTGGAACTCCCTCAAACATAAAGGTTGTAGCGCCATTAGATAAGGGGCCATAAACTATATAACTATGGCCCGTAATCCAACCAACATCAGCAGTACACCAGTAAATATCATTATCTTTTAAATCAAAAATCCATTTAAATGTTAAATGGGACCAAAGATTATAACCGCCTGTAGTATGTACTACACCTTTAGGTTTTCCTGTAGAACCTGAAGTATAAAGAATAAAAAGTCTATCTTCGCTATTCATGATTTCAGGTTCACACCAGTCTTTCTGATCTTTCAATAATTCGTGCCACCAAAAATCTCTATCATCAACCATTGAAATATTTTTTTTAGTTCTCTGAACAACAATAACTTTTTCAACAACTTTATCTGCCCCACTTTCAATTGCCGCATCGACTGCTTGCTTGAGCTCAATTACCTTATCTTTTCTAAAGCCGCCATCTGCAGTGATAATAAATTTCGCATTCCCATCAATTAATCTATCTTTTAAAGCTTCTGAAGAAAATCCACCAAAAACAACAGAATGTGGAGCACCAATTCTCGCACAAGCTAACATTGCAAACATTGCTTCAGGAATCATTGGCATATAAATGCATACCAAATCTCCCCTCTTTACTCCAATAGCTTTTAAAGCATTAGCTGCTTTACATACTTCTTTAAGAAGTTCTTCATAATTATATTTTTTGCTATCTCCGGGTTCACCTTCCCATATCAATGCAGTTTTTCCTCCAAGCCCTCTCTTAATATGTCTATCTAAGCAGTTATATGAAATATTGAGTTTTCCTTCTTTAAACCATTTGAAAAATGGTGCATTTTCGCTATCTAATACAGTCTGAAATGGTTCGAACCAATCCAATTCAGATTTTGCAAAAGATTCCCAAAATAGAGCTGGGTTATCTAATGCTTGTTTTTTTAAACTAAGTAATTCTTTCTGAGATTTAATATTCGAGTTTTCTACAAATTCTTTCGAAGGAGGGAAAATTCTCTTTTCTTCAAGGATGTTATTGATTGAATTTTTTTTATCTAGGGACATTAAAAAAATCTATGCATAATAAATTTAGACCAAAAATTCGTAGTTTACAAAATTTTTAATATAGCTAAAAGTTATTTAAAATAGATCTAATAAATTCGGCTAAGAACAAATTCGGGGAGAGCCAATAAAGCTCTCTTATATTCTGATTCAGGAAGCCAAGCTAAAGCTTCTTTAGAAAGCATCGCAAAATCTTCAGCTAGTTTTCTAGAACTTTCGATGGCTTTGGAATTCATGATAATATTAAGCGCATCATCTAAATCATCTTTTTCAGCAAGTTCTCTATTTATAAGTACTGACAATTTTTTATTTTCTTCTAAAGCATATAATACTGGTGCAGTAAGGTAACCACTAGCAAGATCACTTACAGCAGGTTTTCCAAGTTGTTTATCATTTCCAGTAAAGTCAAGTATGTCATCTACAACTTGAAAAGCCAAACCAATATTTTTGCCAAAATCGTATAGCGAAGATAATTCTCTATCATTGAGATTACTCAATACTCCAGCGGCTTTACAACTATTTGCGATTAATGAAGCTGTTTTACAATAACTTTTATTGATATATTTGGAAAAAGATTGAGCAGAATCAAATCTATTTAAATTTTGTTTAATTTCACCTTCTGCTAAATCCATTATTACTCTACTAAGTAATTTAACTACATCCACATTGTCAAGATTTGCCAAGTGCCAACTTGCTTGGGCGAATAAAAAGTCACCTGCTAAAACAGCTACCCTAGTGTTAAATCTACTATGTACCGTATCCACTCCTCTTCTTGTGGAAGCCTCATCGACAACATCATCATGAACTAATGATGCTGTATGAATCATTTCAGTTATTTCTGCAAGCCTCTTGTGTTTACTTGTTAAACAAGATTCAGTGGATATTGCCCTTGCGATCAATAAGACGATGCCTGGTCTCAGTCTTTTTCCCCCGGCACTGAATAAGTGTTCTGCCGCTGCTTGAAGAATTGGATGACCTGCGCCTATTAGATTTTTCAGTTCAAGAATAAGATCATCAAGATCATTTTCAACTGGTTGTAGTAGTTCTGTTACTGTGTTCATGATTGACCTCTTATATATATTAGGGAATCAAACATTGCTTCGGAGGTTAACTAAAGTAATTTCTTTATTTATTTCAAGCCAAGATTTTACTTTTCTAGAAAATTTATCTTTGTCTGAAGTAACAAAGAATTTTACATTTTCGTAAGAAATACTTTCATAGCGGCAAGTTTTGGGAATTTCGAAAGATTCATTTAATTTTTTTATTAACGCTTCTGATGGATCAATAATTACTACATTAGAGTCTATTTTCTTTCTTAAGAGATCATAAATTAAAGGATAATGACTACATCCCAATATTAATTCTTGAATATTTTTGTTTAATAGTGGTTTTAAATACAAATCCGAAAGATAATTTAATTTATTAAAATCGAGCTTTTCTTTTTCAATTTCCGATACAAATTCTGGACATTCCTGTTGAAATATCTCTAAATTCTCTTTTTTAGAACTTAAAGCATTTTTGTAATATGACGATTTAACAGTTGTTTCAGTCGCTAAAACCCCAATAATTTGTTTTATAACTATCTCTGATACTGAGTTAATAAGATCAAAACAAGGAATTCCTAAATTTTTTTTTAAAATATCGAGTGCGCATGCATTAGTAGTGTTACAAGCTATTAAAAGAACATCTAAATTTTTATATTCAAAAAAGTTGCAAATCTCTTTTGCAATAATTCTTATCTCATTGAAATTCCTGTTCCCATAGGGAATTCTTTTTGTATCAGCTAAATAAAAAACTTCTACATCTTTTCGTTTTTTTAATAAAGATTTAAGGATAGTAAATCCACCTATCCCGCTGTCAAATATACCTACTTTAAGTTTCACCCTACTTTAGAAAGATATTCAAGGATGCCTTTTGCAATTGCATAAGCTATTCTTTTTCGATGTGTGGTTTTTTCTAATCTTCTTGCATCTAATCTTCCTGTTAAAAATCCAACTTCCACAAGAACAGCAGGCATCCTAGTATTTTTAATTACGTAAAATCTACCTTGTTTCACACCTCGATCAGGACTGCCGGGGGAAACTCTTAAAATTTGTTTTTGTATTCTTTTAGCAAGTAATCTACCTCTCCACCCTTTGAAGTAGAAAGTTTCTAACCCATTAATATCCTTCCTTTTCCCTCTTGATGCATTTGCATGAATACTTACAAAGATATCAGCATCCCTTCTATTAGCAAAGGAAACTCTTTGAGGCAAATCTAAATCAACTTCATTTTTTCTAGTCAAGATTACTTTGACACCTTTCTGAGAAAGTAACGTTTTAACTTTTTTTGAAACCTCTAACACAACATCTGTTTCCCTTAAACCCCCGATACCTATTGCACCCGGATCAGGGCCTCCATGCCCTGGATCAATAACAACCAAAAACTTGTTTTGTTTTACGTTTGGCAAATGCAATGAATTTTGTACCCTTTTCTTTAAATATTTAGTATTACGATTTGCTATTGTTTTAACTTTTCTTTTATTTACTGAACCTTCACCAATCTTTTTAAATGAATATCTTGCACTAAATAATTTAACTCTCCATCTATTTTTATCTAAACCAATCATTTTCCAAGTCAAAGGGTTTAAATAAGTTTTCTCCTTAAATTCAATTACTAATCTCGTTTTACCCTCGTTTGGCTTGCCTAATCTAATTTCTTTTATTGGTCCATTACCTTTTATTGTTCTGGGATTTTTTAATTCCCCAGGAAAATCTACCCAGAATCTATCCCCATAAATTTGGTTAGCCTTTTGGAAATATGCTTTTAAATTTGCATTTGATTTAGTTCTTAATTCTAAAACCCCATTTGTATTCAACGCCCATGCGGCTAAAGCACTTGAAGATTTTACTGGGAGGATCGCAGAATTTAAAAATAAAAAAACAGATAAATAACGAAAAAGTTTATTTTTTGAAAACTTTGACATTAGTTTGAAAACAATTTGTTTTTTCTATGTTTAAGGCTTGGCATCTGCTCCCTAATTTTCTTTACTCTTTCTTTATCAGCTGGAGCTATTGCTGCGCCTTGAGTTTTTCCTGCATCAGATAAAACAGTGCCCCAAGGGTCAATTACCATTGCATGGCCATGACTTTGTCTTCTACCATAGTGAATCCCAGTTTGAGCTGGAGCAACTACATATGCTGTATTCTCAATTGCCCTTGCTTGTAATAAAACTTGCCAGTGATCTTTCCCAGTAAATGCTGTAAAAGCAGCAGGAATCATGATTAACTCTGCACCATTCAAAGACAAATATCTATAAAGTTCAGGAAATCTAACATCGTAACAAATTGATAATCCTATCTTACATAAACCTGGAACATCAATAACCGGAGGATATTCCTCCCCGGATAAAATAGTAGATGATTCCTTATATAGATTTCCGTCTGGCAAATCAACATCGAACAAATGAATTTTGTCATATTTTGCCAAAACCTGTCCATCTCTTCCAAAAAGTGCTGACCTATTTAAAGTGTGAATACCATCACCAGCAGGAACAGGATATCCTCCTCCTAAAAGAAATACTTGATATCTTTGTGACATGGTTTTGAGAAAATTTGTGCACTTTATTGACAATTCAGAAGCTAATTTAAGTTTTTCTTCATCTTCTCCCAAAAAAGCAAAATTCTCAGGTAATCCTATTAACTCAGCACCTCTTCTGGCAGCTAATTCAATCTGCTCTTCTGCCTTAACAAAATTTGTTTCAACATTAGAGGTACTTGTAATTTGCAATGCAGCTACTAAAAAATCAGTCAAAACATTACTCCTAGTAAATTAATTTGCAAATCATGAGGCACGAATAACACCCCTTTCAACTTGAGCAGGAACGATATCTAAGCAATCAAGTTCTGAGCAACTTATAAAATCATCCTCATAATCTCCAAGACTTGTCAATCTTTTGCCATGGGTTGCTGTTTTCAGGCAGTTCAAAATATCATTTTTCCAAAAATCCCAGAGTGTCAAAGCAGCCTGCATTTCATCATTAAGAATATTGACTTTAAAATCACATTTTTTTACTAAATAACACGCCAGGGCACCAGCAGCCAAAGAATCTTCTAGTGAATATGCACCTTCCCAACCACTGCCAAGTATTAAAACATTTTCACTTTGTAGTGAAAGAATTTTTTCTGCCACTGCCTTCCTATTTGGTAATCCCATAGCAAACAAATGCTTTGCATGTTGAACTTTTTGCAGTGATTTAGTCCCATTTGTCGTACTCATAAATAGTCTTTTACCATTAACAACCTCTCTAGTAACTGATAAAGGCGAATTCCCAAGGTCAAAACCCTCAATTTTCTTCCCGCCCCTTTCTCCAAGCATTAATCTCTCGTTAGCATCCCATTTAATTGCAGATTCTCTCAACAAATCTAAATCTGCAAAAACTTGTATAGAGTCAGCTCCATTTTTTAATGCCCAAGAGATAGTTGTTGTTGCTCTTAAGACATCAATTACCACTGCGGTTTCTGGGTTTACCTCTGGAACATCTTTTGCAACGTGGTAATAAGTAAGGTTAATGATCAAATATTTTTACTAATTTTAGTATAGAAAACAGTTACTTACTTTGAATATTTTTTTTTTAAAACAAACTTATTGATAATATATATCTAATTTGTATTTCATAGAAATCTTATCAAGTATCAATTTGAAAATGAATAATATACGCACAATAAAAGGGGGAGACAAATTAAAAGGAAAAATTAAAGTTCCTGGAGACAAATCCATCTCTCATAGAGCACTGATAATTGGAAGTCTTGCTCAGGGTGAAACTACTATTGAGGGATTTTTACATTCTGAAGATCCACTTTCAACTGCTGATTGTCTTAGAAAATTAGGTGTAAATATCCCAAAGATAAATAATGATGAGCCTTTTACGATATCAGGCTTGGGTCTTGATGGATTTAAAGAGCCCAAAGAGATTCTCAACTGTGGGAATTCTGGAACCACTATGAGATTATTAATGGGTTTATTAGCTGGTCAAGAAGGAAAGAATTTTATCTTAACAGGGGATAGTTCTCTTAATGAGAGGCCCATGAGACGAGTGGGTAAACCATTATCTTTGATGGGCGGCGAAATTTTTGGAAGAGAACGCGGTAACAAAGCCCCAATCTCAATTAGTGGAAATAAACTCAAAGGGTGTGTTATTGGAACTCCAGTAGCAAGTGCTCAAGTTAAATCAGCAATTTTATTAGCGGGTCTTAAGGCTTCAGGCACTACTTCTGTAATTGAGCCAGCATCTTCTAGAGATCATACAGAAAGAATGTTAAAAGCATTTGGAGCAGACATAAGTATTAGAGGTGAATTAGGAAGAAATATTGTAATCAAGTCAGGTGCCAACTTAATTGGTCAGAAAATATTAATTCCTGGAGATATAAGCTCTGCATCCTTTTGGATGATTGCTGCATCTATTGTCCCAAATTCTGAAGTTTTAATTAAGAATGTAGGATTAAATCCCACTAGAACAGGGATATTAAATGTAATGGATTCAATGGGGTGCGATTATGAGATTTTAGATAAATCAATTGTTGCGGGAGAACCTATTGGATCTATTAGGGTAAAAACTGCAAGTAATTTAAGATCATTCACTATCGAAGGAGATGTCCTACCAAAACTAATTGATGAAATTCCAATCCTTTCAGTGGCAGCCTGTTTTTGTGATGGAGTTTCTGAAATTAAGGATGCTCAAGAATTAAGAGTTAAGGAAACGGATCGACTAAAAGTTATGGCTAGACAATTGCGCAAATTCGGTGCAAAAATTTCAGAAAGAGAAGATGGATTAATAATCAATGGACTATCAAAATTTAATTCTGCAGAGGTAGACAGTGAGACAGATCACAGAGTAGCAATGAGTCTTGCCATCGCTTCTCTTCTCGCTAAAGGTACCTCTAAGATAAAGAGAGCAGATGCAGCTAGTGTTTCATATCCAACTTTTTGGGAAGACCTTGCCAAACTAACTAATTAACTAACTTAAAAAGTTTTTGTCTGAATTAATTGAAGTTTTAACAAATGACGGGAGTTACTCATTAAGAAGTTTATTTTTTCAAGAGAACTTCCATAGCTTAAGAGGTGCATTGGAAGAGACAAAGTCAAAGTTTACAGCTTCTTCTAATTTGCAAAGATTTAAGGGGAAATCTCTTAATGTTTTGGATATATGTTTTGGCTTAGGATACAATTCCGCTTCTTTATTAAATGAATTAATTAAACAAAAATCCTATTTAAATTTGTATGCTTTGGAGATTGATAAAAAGCCTCTTGAATATTCGCTTAGAAATGAATCTTTCCTGAAATTATGGGACCCAAAAGTCAAAAGAATATTTAATTCATTGAACTGCAAAGATTACTTTGAGGATCAATTTTTTAAGTGCAGTATTTTATGGGGGGATGCTAGAAAAAAAATCGACTTTATTCCTTCATCTATTAAATTCGATCTGATTTATTTGGATGGTTTTTCTCCTCAAAAATGCCCGCAAGTATGGACAATTGAATTTTTATCTAAAATCACAGAAAAACTTAATTCTGAGGGTTATTTTATAACTTATTCTTCTTCAGCAGCAGTAAGAAAAACTTTAAGAAATCTTGGACTGGAAATTTTTACTATTAAGCCAACTTTTAAAAACAGAACTTTTTGGAGTCAGGGAACTGTCGCAATATCAAAATTTGATAAGTATGAATTGAAAGCTAATTTTAATTTTGAGAAGCTATCTTTAATGGAAGAGGAACATCTTTTAACTAAAGCTAGTATTCCATATAGAGATCAAGATTTAAACTCAAGCAAAGAAGATATAATTAAGAGAAGATTAGATGAGCAATTATTCTCAAATCTGTTATCTACAAATCAATGGAGAGAGAGATGGGGAATGACGAAGTTATCCTTTAAGAGTTAGATTTAAATAAAGATTTCAAATAGACATGTTAAGTGTTGCGATATTAGCGGCAGGCAAGGGCACTAGGATGGAAAGCTCATTGCCAAAAGTTTTACATAAAATTTCTGGCAAAAGTCTGCTACAAAGAGTAATTGATTCATGTGTTGAATTAAAACCTGATCAAATTTTCGTAATTACAGGACACAAATCAAAAGAAGTACAAAAGTCAATCCCAAACGATAAAAAAATCCATGTTGTTGTTCAAGAACCTCAATCAGGAACCGGTCATGCTATCCAGGTACTTTGTAAAGAAGTAAAAAAACATGAAGGAAAACTTTTGGTACTAAACGGCGATGTGCCACTCATTAGGCCTAGAACTCTAAAAAGACTTTTGTATTTACATGATTCAAAAAATGCTGATGTTTCTTTAATTACCACAAAGAAAACAAATCCTCATGGATATGGCAGAGTTTTTTTGAAGGGGAGTTTTATAGAGAGAATTGTTGAAGAAAAAGATTGCAATGATCTAGAAAGAGAAAATCCATTAATTAATGCAGGTGTTTACTGTTTTAACTGGGGTAACTTATCAGAAATAATTAATACCTTGCAAAGCAATAATAATCAAAAAGAGATTTACTTAACAGATACAATATCTCTGCTAAAAAATTCCTCAAGTCTCGAAGTAGAGGATAATGGAGAACTTCAAGGAATTAATAACAGAATTCAACTATCAGAGTGCGAGGAATTTATTCAGAATTCAATTAAAGAAAAACATATGCTTAATGGTGTAACTTTTATAAATAAAGCAAGTTGTTCAATTAGTGAAGAAGCTGAAATTGGTAAGGATGTAATCATAGAGGCTAATACACATATAAGAGGAAATACGAAAATAAATAGTCATTGCGTTATAGGTCCAAATACTTTTATTGAGAATTCTAATGTGGGATTAAATTGTAAAATTTCAAACTCTACTGTTTATGATTCTCAGATAATGGATCATATAAAAATTGGCCCTTATAGTCATATAAGACCTAATTCCAAAATATCTTCCCATAGCAAAATAGGTAATTTTGTTGAGATCAAAAATAGTCAAATAGAGGAAGAATCGAAAGTAAACCATCTAAGTTATATTGGTGATTCTATAATTGGAAGATCTACAAATATTGGAGCAGGCACTATTACAGCAAATTTTGATGGACAGAAAAAACACCAAACAAAAATTGGCAAAAATGCCAGTATTGGAGCAAACACAGTTTTTATAGCACCAATAAATCTAGGGGAATCAGTAACAACAGGTGCTGGTTCAGTGATCACAAAAGACGCTAAAGATAATTCATTAGCGATCTCAAGAACTAAGCAAGTAAATATAGAGAATTGGAAAAAAAGAAATTCTGATTTAGTTAATTAATTCAATAATTTTTTCAAGTTGCCAACATCTGCTCCCTTTTATAAGAATAGAGTCACCTTTTTTTGTAGATTTGTTTATCTCTTGAGGTACATCTTTAATATTATTTAAAACTAAGAATTTTTTCTTATCTTTTAGATAATTAGAGTAAATTTTTTCATTTTCTTTATCGCAAATAAATAAACACTTTTCTATATCTGAATTATTTATTAAGTTGAATATTTCTTTGTGATACTTTTCAGATTCTTTTCCCAATTCTTGCATACTTCCAAATATGAAGAATTTATTTCTCGGTTTTTCAAGCAGGTTTTTAATACATGCTTTTACTGACTCCGGCGATGCATTATATGATTCATCATATATTGTTGTTTTTACTGATTTAAGAATTTTATTTCTTCCACCTAAACTTACAAAATCAAATTTATTAAAACTTGTAAAACCAATGCCTAGCTCTTTAGCAACTGCATAAGCAAATAAGAAATTCGAAGCATTGTGAAATCCCTCAAATGGAATTTCAAAGGTATTTTCTTCAATTAAAATTGTTTTATTTGAAGGATTATAAAATCCTCGCAAATTATCATCTTTCTTAAAACTATCCTTTTTATTTTCTATATTTAATAGTTTTACTTTTATCACTCTACCTTTCCAAAATTCTTTTAAAGTTTTTTCTAGGAATGGATCATTTGCTGGAATTATTACAACTCCCTTTGGATTTAAGAACTTACTAATTTCACACTTTGCATAAGTAATATTTTTTTTTGAGCCCAACAATCCAATATGAGCTGTCCCAATGTTAGTAATAACTGCAATATCGGGTTCACTATATTTAGATAAATTCTCGATCTGTCCAAGACCTCTCATCCCCATCTCAAGAACTAAAACTTTATCTTCTATATCTGTAGCAAGAATAGTAAGACCAACTCCAAACTCATTATTGAAATTTGCATGAGATAATTTAATCCTTCCAATTTTATTTATAAGTCCACCAATCATTTCTTTTGTTGTGGTTTTGCCCACTGAGCCAGTTATTGCAACTATAGGGATATTTAATTTTTTTCTTTTTAGCAATGCTAATTTTTGAAAAGCCTCTGTTGTGTCATTTACAACCCAATAAGGAAAATTACTAGGCAGTAATCTCTGCATCCCTTTTTGAATTACAACAGATTTAACTCCTTTATTTAAAACCTCTGGAAGAAAACTATGTCCATCAAAATTTTTACCTTTGATAGCTATAAAAAGATCATTTTTTAATAAAGTTCTACTATCGATACTTATATTCTTAAAATTCAAAAAATCTCTTTCCCCCTTTTTTAGATTTCTAATATCCCCCAAAACATTGTTTAATTCTGATAAAGAGAATTCCATTAAAAAATTAAGTCATACTTTTTTTTAAAGATGGATCAGCTGATTGTCCGTAAGAAAATTTTTCAACTTCAGCAACATCTGGCGATGGTTCTTTTATTCCGCAAACATCCTTATACATAACTTCGTATTCAATAGCTGATCTTTGCCAACTAAACTCTTGGCTCATGGCTCTTTTTTGCAGTAATTCCCAACTATCTTTATGCCTAAAGGCTTCCCAAGACCTTACTAAAGAAGTATAGAAATCTATAGGTTCAAAGCGATCGAAACAAAAACCTGTGCCACTATTATTTTCTGGGTCATGAGGTAAAACTGTATCAACTAAACCTCCGACTCGCCTTACTATAGGGATAGAACCATACCTCATAGCAAGGAGTTGACTAATTCCACAAGGTTCAAATCTACTTGGCATTAAAAATGCATCAGAGCCACCGTAAATAAGCCTTGATAAAGAATCATCATAGGTAAGAAATACTGAGAATCTTCCTGGGTAATCTAGTGCCAGTTGCCATAATCCAGACTCTAAATATCTATCTCCAGTCCCTAAAACAGCAATTTGAGAATCTGTATAGGCTAATAGTCTTCTTGAAACTTGTAGAAGTAAGTCAACCCCTTTCTGATCAACTAACCTACTGACCATACCTAAAAGATATTTTTTGGGATTAACTTCGAGACCCATTTCTCTCTGAAGAATTTTTTTATTTTCTAGCCTATTTTCTAAATTCTTAACACTAAATTTTGCAGGCAAAACTGGATCTTTAGCTGGATTCCATTCATCAAGATCTATACCATTAAGAATTCCCCTTAATTTACCTGAAATGTAATTAAGTAATCCTTCAAGGCTTTCCCCATATTCATGGGTTTTAATTTCATCTGCATAAGTAGGAGAAACAGCATTGACCCTATCTGCGTACAACATTGCAGCAGCCATAGTGTGGTCTCCATGCATATACCAAGGACACCAAGTCATTTTTTCAAGTTTCCATCTCCAAGGGCCTTGGTATTTTAAATTATGAATTGTGAAGACAGTACTAATTTCGGGGTCCTGATGCATCCACACAGGAATCATTCCAGTGTGCCAATCATGACAATGGAGGACTTGAGGTTTCCAACAATTCCAGGCAAATTCTGCAGTAGCACTAGCAAAAAATGTAAAGCGCCAGTCCTCATTTTCACCTCCGTATATTTGGTCAGAGTCAAATGTTGGATGACCCACTAGGTAAATAACATAATTATGAATGGGATGTTTTGCTTTATATACGGCGAAATCAGTACCCATTGTATTTGCTCTAAAAACTGGTTCATTCGATACCTCTAAGAGACTCCACAATTTTCCATATCCAGGAATTATTACCCTTACATCGTGATCAAGTTTTATCAAAGATGGAGGTAACGAACCAACTACATCTCCCATACCTCCAACTTTGATCATTGGAGCACATTCAGCAGCGGCAAGAAGAATTCGCATTGATAATTATTTAAAAAGTTCTTTTAAAAAATAAACTAGGGTGTCCACTTATAGTCAGAAAAGTCTGGTGGACGCTTTTCAAGAAAGGCATCTCTACCTTCTTGAGCTTCTTCAGTCGAATAGAATAATTGAGTTGTGTATCCAGATAATTCTTGAATACCCGCAATTCCATCATTCTCGGCATTGAATGAAGCTTTAAGAATACGAATAGCAGTTGGACTATTTCGTAAAATCTCTCTTGCCCAGATTACACCCTCAGCTTCTAATTCTTCAATCTTTGTAATTGCATTTATCAAGCCCATCTTAAGAGCTTCCTTAGAATTATATTTTCTACATAAAAACCAAATTTCTTTTGCTTTTCTTTGTCCAACAAGTCTTGCCAAATAACTAGATCCAAAACCTCCATCAAAACTACCAACTCTTGGACCTGTTTGACCAAATATTGCATTTTCAGAGGCGATACTGAGATCACAAATTAAATGAAGTACTTGGCCCCCTCCAATTGCAAAACCAGGAACTAATGCAATAACCACTTTAGGCAAACTTCTTATTAATCTTTGAAGTTCAAGTACATTTAATCTTTGCTTCCCTTCATCATTTTTATATCCATTTTTACCTCTTACACTCTGATCACCTCCAGAGCAAAAAGAATAAATACCTTTCTTGTCAGGTCCCGCACCTGTAAAAAGTACTACGCCAATAGTTTCATCAATTCTTACGATATTAAATGCATCAATGAGTTCGTCTACAGTTTGTGGCCTAAATGCATTTCTTTTTTCAGGCCGATTAATTGCAATTCTTGCAATTCCCTCATTTGATTTGTGAAACAATATATCCTTATAAGATTTGCATTCTGACCATTTTAAAGTTGTTTTACCAGGTAATACTTTCATGAAAACTATTATTCAAAGATAGAAAATGATAAATTTAACTGCCAATTATTTTTTCTAGCAGGGCATTTTTTTCACAAATTTCATTTTCTGGATCAATATCAATTTTAATTATTACAGATTTCTGGATAGAAATGCTCCAATCGAATGCCTCTCGTAATTTTTTAAAATTTGCCACACTTTTAAATTTTACTTGATACGCCTCTGCGAGTTTTGGCCAGTTTATTTCTTTTGGCATAAGAAAAAGTTTTTTTAATTCATCTTCTTCTAAATTTTCTTTATAAATACGATTAAATATATTTCCGCCATTATTATTTATTAGAAGAATTGTTAATTTAATGTCGATTGAATTTTCAATCAGCCAACCGTTTATATCATGAATAAAAGCCAAATCTCCAGTCACAAGAAGTAGGGGATTTTTAATTCTAGAAATACCTAATGCAAGTGATAAAGTACCGTCTATCCCAGAAGCTCCCCTAAAGCTGAAACAATTTCTAGTTAAAGTACCATTCTCAGAAAATGTAAGCCAATCTCTAATCGGGCTACTCGCAGATAGCATTATAGGATTTTCAGTTGGCCAAAGTTTTGGGACAAGATTTGCAAGCATATACTCAGTAATTTGATTATCTTGAGTAATTTTCTCTTTTAAAATTTCCTTAATCTGCTTACCTTCCTCTATTAAATCTAGAGCCATCGGAGTAAGAGATTTTTTGTTTTTGCCGTTTATTGATAATTCTTCTAACAATAGAGCAGTAAAATTTGATAGCCCAAAATCATATTCAAATGATTTTTTTAAAGGGTCCAATTTTCTATAGTTTTTTTCTTTTATAAGAATTTGAATCCCTTCGAAGTTTACTAAAAACTTCTCCAAATCAATTGAGGATGACATAGGGCCAAGCCTCAAAAGTTGATGACAATTTATTGAATTTTTATTTTTTCTTAACACTAATTCCCAATTCAAAACTAATCCTCTCAAATCAGAATAAACTCCTGAAACAGGATCAGCAAATACTGGCCAACCAGTAATTTCTTGTAATCGTTCTAAAGATTTATTGAAAGAAGTTAAATCTTTTATGGAACCTTGATAGGGACCTACCATAATAATGCCAGATTCATCTAAATTTAAACTTTTTGAAATTTCTAAGAATTTGCTTTTATTAGACTTTATCTCAACTTCCTGAAAGATATATTTTTTCTTTAAAAAAATTCTCTCAAAAACCTCTAAAACATTTTTTTTATTCAAAGATGAAATACCTAAAGGCTTATCAATAGGAATATTTAAATGAATAGGACCAGGGAAGGTTGATATTTGTTTCTCAGTAATTCGAACTAAATTTAAGATTTCATTTTCTTGTGTTTCATGAAGTCCATTTAGATTTGTACTTAAAACCCTTCTGCAGACTGAACTCAAAAAATCTTCTTGATTTACTGTTTGATTAGCGCCACAATCTTTTAATCTTAAGGGTCTATCTGCAGTAATAAATATAATACCTTTACAAGATCGGTCTGCCTCAACTGCCGCTGGCAATAAGTTACTTACGGCAGTTCCAGAAGTGGTAATAACTAAAGAAAGATTACCTGAGGCAGCAGAAATCCCAAGAGAGTGGAATCCTGCAGATCTCTCATCTATTGAATTGAAAATATTTACCAGTCCTAATTTATTTAATTCTCCAGCAGCTATTGCCAAAGGTGCCGATCTACTTCCAGGACATAGTATTAAATTTTGAACTCCTATTTTTATGAGAAGATTCAAAAGTTGTAAACTTCTAAGAAAATTTTTGCATTCAATAGATGATGTCATAATTTATATAAATGCTTTGGGATTTTCCTTATAACTGAATTAAATAAAACATGTCTACAACTCAAGAAAAAAGAAATTCATTACTAAAGGATTTAAAAAATCTTTTAATCTGGATATCTATAGCTTTAATTATACGATGGCAGGTTATAGAGCCAAGATGGATCCCATCCGGTTCAATGCTTCCAACTCTTCAAATAAAAGATAAAATTCTTGTTGAGAAAGTAACCCCCAAAATCATATCCAAATCAAATCTTTCAAAATTAAAAAATAAAATAGTTGTTTTTAACGTTCCTGAACAATTAATTAATGCGGGTTATGAAGCAGATACTGCACTAATAAAAAGGGTAATTGGAATACCTGGAGACAAGGTAGAAGTAAGAGATGGTAACCTTTACTTAAATGATATCGCTCAAAAAAATTACGTTTTTGATAAAAATATTAATTATTCTATAGGGCCTTTTGTTATCCCAGAAGAGTCATTATGGGTGATGGGAGATAATAGAAATAACAGTATGGATTCACATATTTGGGGCTTTTTACCATATGAAAAGGTTATTGGTAGAGCTATTTTTAGATATTGGCCGTTTAATAAAATTGGACCTATTCGGTTCCCTGCCCTTAATAATTTAGATTAATGGGTACTTGATGTTGTAGTGTTTTTATATCTTGAGGTTGTAGAAATGTTTAATCCAGAATTTCTTGCTACTGAAAATAATGATCCAAACGATGAGAATGATTTAATCCAATATTTACAAAAACAATCTCCAGAAGTTTTGCAAAGAGTCGCAAAATCAGCTAGTGAAGATATTCAAGAAATTATTAGACATAATGTTCAAGGTCTTCTTGGAATGCTTCCTTCAGATCAATTTGATGTAAAAATTACATCTTCAAAAGACAATATCGCCAATTTATTATCTTCTGCAATGATGACAGGATATTTCTTAAGACAAATGGAGCAAAGAAAAGAACTAGAACAAACTCTTAAAAATGATGAAAACATGTCTATTGAAGAATAATAGTTTTTAAAGATTAACTTCTTCAGGAATTATTCCTAGTTCAAACAACTTTTTATATAAACCCATCAGAAATTTATTATCCTCAGGAAGTTTGTCCCACTTTTGGGAATTAATTTCATTAATTAATTTTTGACAATCTTCTATTGTAAATTTTATAGGTGCAGTAAAATGGGCTGGAATTAAATATTCCATATCATCAAAAGACTTTATATTTTCTAACCATTTAAGTAAGACTTCTTTTGAACGCGGAAAAATTAATTTTTGTAAAACTGGTGCAATTTGAATCTTAGGAGTATCCTTACCCATTATTTCGACAAGAGAGGATTCCCAATCTTCTTCCCATAAAAAGGGATAAATACCAAAATGAGATCTCCAATTTCTAAGATCTTTTTTGAATGAATACTTAAATATTGTTTTTAAAGGGGGAATATTTAATTTACCTGGTTTCAAAAATGATGAAAATAAGACTAACCTTTTCCATCCTTTTTTTCTTTGTTCGATGGAGTCAATCAAAGGTTCATCTCCTCTCTCTCTAGAATGAAAAAGAAGTGGAGTTGGATCAAAATTAAATATCTCAGGTGGTGTGGAGTCTATTCCAACTATTGCGTCTGTTACATGAAGAGTTTTCGTAGGGTAATGAAAACAGCTTATCTCTTGATATCTTCCAAGTCCTAAATTCAGTGGGCCTAATGAAGACCATTTAAAGGAGTTTGTATGTGGAGTACCTTCCTCAAACAGTATTCTTGATCTTTTTGATGGAATTCCTAAAAAATCCTGTGGTAGATTTATGGGGAAACTCCATTGTCCAGGACAAAGCCAAATTTCTGCATCTTTTAAGATTCTTGAAAGAGCTGGCAGTCCAATTTTATGTTCTAGTCCAGAGGCACTCGGTAAAATTATTGTTTTTACTTTGCCGTGAATCGCAATTAATTTTTCTAACTCATTTATTAATTCTTTTGTCGGAGGTAGTGGATTTATTAGCATCAATCCATTATCAACCTTTATTACTGTCATTCTTATTGGAACCGCAACATAATAAAGTCCCTGTATTTGCTCCAAGGACCATATTTGATCAGGAATTAATTCTCTTAAAATTGTTTTCTTTTTTCCATAAGGATATAAAGGAAATAATGGCCACCAATTCCACTTTTTATTTAAAGTTTCTTGCACCACTATCATTTATAACCAGCAAATAATTTTTTTAACTTAAATATTCCGTATCTTGGAGCGAATAAAAAAGCAAATAAAAATATAAACGTTTGTGCCAAGACTATTGATCCACCTGTTTCAAGATCGAACCAAAAACTAACATAGATTCCTATTAGGCTTGAGATAATTGCACTTAATACTGAAATTACTGTCATATTATCAAACTTATCCGTAAGTAAATATGCTGTAGCCCCTGGAGTAATCAACATTGCAACTACCAAAATAATTCCAACAGACTGTAATCCAACAACAGCTGCTAAAGATAGGCATGTTAGGAGTAAATAATGAAGAAAAATTACGTTAATTCCAACTGTTTTTGCATGTCTGGGATCAAAACAATAAAGCATTAAATCTTTTCTAAAAATTGATAAAAGGATTACTACAAGTAAAGAAATCAATATAGTTTGTTTTACATCTGAAAGTGATATTCCTAATGGACTACCAAAAAGAATAGAATGCAGATCAATATTACTTTTAATCTTAGAAACCAATACGATTCCAAGAGCGAAAAATCCAGTAAATACCAACCCAATAATCGTATCTTCCTTAACTCTTGATTTCTGCTTAATAAACCCTATCAATGCTACTGAACCAACTCCGAAAATAAATGCCCCTAATGAAAAAGGAAGACCTAATGCATAAGCAACCACAACACCAGGCATTACTGAATGTGAAACTGCATCTCCCATTAATGCCCATCCTTTAAGAGTTAAATAACTTGATAGGAAACCACAAACAGCTGCAACTAATGAACTCATAAGTAGTGCTTTTCGCATAAAGTCATGAGTTAAAGGATCTGTTATAAATGAATCTAAAGTTAAAAAAGAACAGAACTCCATATAATTTAAAATTTAGGATTCAGGTCCAAACAAGAAATCAGGTGAGATACCTCCAAAAGTGGTTGTAATATTTTCAGGGGTAAACACTTCAGAGGTCTCTCCATAAGCTACAACAGTTTTATTTATTAAAAGAACCAAATCGCAAAACTCACGAACATGAATCATATCGTGCGTTGATAATAATATAGTTTTTCCCTCAGTTTTAAATTTAATAAATAATTCCGAGATAAGTTTCTCAGTTCTTATATCAACTCCTGAAAAAGGCTCATCAAGAAGTAATATTGAAGCTCTTTGAGCAATTGCTCTAGCTAAAAAAGTTCGTTTTCTCTGACCTCCAGATAAGTTCCCAATAGGTGTAGATAAATGATCAGTAAGATCAACTCTCTCAATAGCATCTTTAACCGCCTGAACATCAGACTCTCTCGGACACCTAAAAATATTCATAGAACCATATCTTCCCATCATCACTACATCCCAAACACTTATTGGAAATTGACTATCAATTCCCTCATTTTGAGGCACATAAGCAATTGTCTGATCTTTTTGAGCAGATCTTACAGACTCTCCATTTATTCTAATTTTTCCCTTTGAAATATTTACAAAGCCAGTTAAAGCATTAAAAAAAGTTGTTTTACCAGCGCCGTTCATCCCTACTAACCCACAAATCTGGCCAGGTTTCAATCTTAAATTCGCATCATATAAAGCTACCTTACCGTTGTAATCTACGCAAATATTCTCTGCCTCAATCCTAAAGTTTTGATAATTGATTGTTTCCATAATTTAAAAAAGCCCTTTTTTTATCAATTCCAAATTATGCTCAAGCATTTTGATATAGGAACTAGCAGGCCCACTATCATCAGATAATGAATCAACAAAAAGATTTCCTCCAAAATTAGCCCCAGTTTCGTTTGCAACTACCATTTGAGATTCGTTGCTTACAGTACTTTCGCAAAATACAGATGGAACATTTTTTTCTTTAACTAGTGAGATTGTTCTCGCCATTCTTTTGGGAGTAATTTGACTCTCAGCATTAACTGGCCACAAATAAACTTCCTCTAATCCATAATCATTTGTTAGATACGAAAAAGCACCTTCACAACTTACTAGATACCTCCTTTCATTATTTAAGTTATTAATAAAAAGTGAGAATTCTTTATCTATTTTAGATAGTTTATCTTTATAAATTTTTCCATTTTCTTCAAATAATGTCCTTTTGGATGGCCTCAATTCTGATAAAGAATCCACGAGAATATCTACGTATAGGATCCCTCTTTTTGGTGAAATCCAAGCATGAGGATTGGGTTTCCCTTTATAAAAATCTTCACTGATAAAAATAGGATCCAAATCTTCCGCGACAGTAATTCTTTTAACTTTTAAATTAGAAACAAATTTTTCAGCCCATAATTCAAATCCAAATCCATTATCAATAAAAACAAAAGCACTAGAGGTATTTACCAAATCGCTTGGAGTTGGTTGGTAGCCATGGACTTCAACTCCAGGTTTCGTTATTGATCTAACAATAAAATCATCTTTAGCGATATTGCTAATTATATCCGCCAAAACAGTGAAACTTGCGAGTATTACTTCTTTAGTTTCATTTTTATTTGATATTCTCTTACATGAGCCTGAAGCAATAGAAAGCAGAAGTATCAAACTTAAAAAAAGAATATTTTTTTTAATTTTTAACATTCATCCCAAGATTATGAATTAAAAGATAGTTTCATAAGTGGTTTTCTAAGATCAGAAATAAAACCTTTCCAATTTATTTTTTCTTTTTCAAAAGCTTCTTCAACAATTTTTTCAGAATTTTTCTTTATAAAATCCAAATCAGGTTCTTCTACTCCTTTTGTTATTGCCATAAAATCAGCCAAAGAACTTGATACGACTCTTGTTAAATAAGCAGCACTTACAGCCTGAAATGTTCCAGAGACAAGCCAATTTGGGCCATGTAATTTTGTTATGCCAATTAGAGTCTGTCCACTCCATTCAATGACTCCCTGAGCAATTGCAGTCTTTAAAATCTCTTTAGATACTTTATCTAAAATTTCAGGAGACCAACTACATCCCCATATAGATTTAATTTCTTTAATCATTAAAGAATTTAATACTGTCATTGCCATAACATCAATTGATGGGATAGGAGATAAGAAAACAGTTGTTGCTACAAGAATTTGATTTTTTCTTTGTATACCTTTTAACTGCATTCTTCTTATACCTTCAATTTCAGATTGCCAGGCAACATGAAGTTCTTTCAAGAGCCTTTTTTTTGTATTTTCTATATTTTTAGATGAACTTTTGAAAAACTTCTTTAACGAAAAAGGTATATTTGTTATTTCACTCTTATTCACATCAAAAGTAATAATTTTGTTTATAAAGTCACTTGAAATTTGAGACTTAAGATCTTCTATCTGATTTTTGGCTTCTATTTGGTTGGAAGTTAAAGCCACCAACCAGATTGGCATACTTTTAGGAAACTTTTCCAGCCACAAAAAATCATTTGCCGACAAAGGCAAGTTTATGAAATACAAAATTGCATCACTCTTCAAAGCATCTTCTGGAATAACTTGAGAAGAATTGTATTTAGGCAGTTTTTCGTATAAATCAAAGTCAAACTTATCTGCTTTGAAATTACTTTTGAAAACAGATTGAAAACTTTGATAATCTTTTTGTCCAATGCAACTTATTTTTTCTTTTTCACATCTATTAAGAATAGATTCAAGTGTTTTTTGTCTTTTTTCATTCTGTTTTTCTAATTCATTTGTTGCTTCAAGTTCTTCAAAAAAATTTAAATCTTCATTACATAGATTTATCCAACCATCTAAATTATTTGGCTCATTAAATTTAGGCTTATCATTCTTCAAGTAAAAATATCCCCCCAAACACAACGCAAAAAATCCTATTGAGCCTCCTGCAAAATGAATTAAGTCACTAACAAACCATTCTCCAAAACCTAAGAATAATAGAATAATAAGAAGATTTTTTTTTGGAAACTTTATGAAATCCTTTAAAAGGTTGTCTTTACTAATATCAAACACAATACTTTATTTTTCTAATTTTATTTTAATGCAAGTTGTGAATGAGAAAAGCAAAATTTCATAAGTCGTTAATCAAAAGATAAAAATTTAAGCCTTTTAAAAAGACTTATTGCATAACAAGATGCTAAGTTAATAGACTATTTAAATAACTTAAGAAACATTCAGATGTCTAATTCAAATTTCAGCAATAATCCTGGACAAGAAAATTACAGAGGTCGTTCTAACAATGAAAGATCTAATTTCAGAGACAGATCGGGCGGCAGAAGAGATGGAGGAGGATTCCGCATAAGATTGAGTGATAACGAAATGAAAGCTGTTAAATCAATACAAGAGACCTTTCAATTAAGATCTACCGTTGCAGTTCTGGGTTTCTCTGTTAGAACACTTAGCGAAATGATCAAAAACGAAAAATTAATAGAATCAATCAAAGAATATGCAAAAAATAATAAAAACTCTTCTCCGAGTAGACAATCACAAAATTCTTATGAAGAAAAGACAAAAACAGCTCCTGACCCTTTTGCAAGACCTGTAAAAAGTACATCAACTGAAGAGATCCCATCTAGCGAAGTAGAAGAGGATGGCAAATAAAAAAAGAATTCTTTCGGGAGTTCAACCAACTGGTGATTTACATATTGGGAATTGGCTTGGGGCCATAAATAATTGGGTTACGCTTCAAGAGCAATATGAAACATTTCTATGTGTAGTTGATTTGCACGCAATAACAGCCTCATATAATCCCAAAGAATTATCTAAAAATACTATCTCTACAGCGGCTTTATACGTCGCTTGTGGGATAGATCCTAATATATGCTCAATTTTTGTCCAAAGTCAGATTTCAGCGCATACAGAACTTTGTTGGATATTAAATTGCATGACCCCAATAAATTGGATGGAAAGAATGATTCAATTTAAAGAAAAATCGATACAACAAGGTAATAATGTATCTATTGGATTATTTGACTATCCAATACTTATGGCTGCAGACATCCTTCTTTATGATGCTGACTTCGTACCAGTAGGTGAGGATCAAAAACAACATCTTGAACTCGCGAGAGATATTGCACAACAGAGAATTAATGCCAGATTTAGTAAGGATAAAAATATTTTAAAGATTCCTCAACCAATCATCATGAAGAATGGTTCAAAAATAATGAGTTTAATTGATGGTTCAAAAAAGATGAGCAAAAGTGATCCTAATGAGGGCAGTCGCATTAACTTATTAGATCCTCCTGAAATAATCACAAAAAAAATTAAAAGAGCAAAAAGTGACAGTTCTATTGGAATTGAATTTAACAACCCTGAGAGACCAGAATCTAAAAATCTTTTGATGATCTATTCAATATTATCTGGCAAAAAAATTTCTCAATGTGAAAATGAATTCTTAGAAACTGGTTGGGGGACATTTAAGAAATTAATTACAGAACAACTAATTGAATCACTTGAACCTATTCAGAAAAAATATAAATTATTAATTAATGATCCCTATCAACTAAATAAAATCCTTAATGAAGGGAAGGAAAAAGCTGAAGATTTAGCGAATCAGACTTTAAAAAGAGTTAAATCAAAATTGGGATTTTTTGAAATGGAGAAATAAATTATGCCAATAATTACCTTGCCTGATGGTTCAAAAAAGGTTTTTGAAAAATCTGTAACTATTCTAGATATTGCCAAAAGTATAGGCGCTGGATTAGCTAAAGCAACAATTGCTGGGAAAGTTAATGATGTTCTTCTTGATGCAACAATTCCCATAAATAAAGATTCCAAAGTTGTAATCATCACATCAAAAGATAAAGAAGGAATTGAAATAATAAGACATTCTTTCGCTCACCTTGTTGGTCATGCAGTTAAACAAATTTACTCGGATATTAAAATGGCGATTGGGCCTGTAATTGAAGATGGTTTTTATTACGATATTTTCTCTGAATACAGATTTACTCCTGAAGATTTAATAAAAATCGAAAATAGAATTAATGAATTAATAAAGACAAACTATGACGTTGAAATTTTACAAGTTTCCAAAGAAGATGCAATTAAAACTTTTAAAGAAAGAGATGAGACATTTAAATTACGAATAATTGAAGAAATTCCTGAAGAAGGTCTCATCAATTTATACAAACACGAAGAATATATCGACATGTGTAGAGGGCCTCACGTACCCAATACTAGACATTTAAGACACTTTAAATTACTTAAATTATCAGGTTCATATTGGAGAGGAAATAGTGAGAATGAATCATTACAAAGAATATATGGAACTGCATGGGCAAAAGAAAAAGAACTCAAAGATTATTTAACAAGAATTGAAGAAGCGGAAAAAAGGGATCATAGAAAACTTGGTAAAAAACATTCACTATTTCATATACAAGAAGAATCTCCAGGAATGATTTTTTGGCATCCAAATGGATGGACAATATACCGAGTGCTGGAAAAGTACATAAGAGAAATACTCAAAAAAAATGATTATTTAGAAATCAAAACCCCTCAAGCTGTTGATAAATCTCTTTGGGAAAAGTCCGGTCATTGGGAAAAATTTAGAGACGATATGTTCACCACTGCATCAGAAAATAGAACTTATGCAATTAAACCAATGAATTGTCCATGCCACATTCAAGTATTTAATCAAGGTTTAAAAAGTTATAAGGATTTACCTATTCGTCTTGCTGAATTTGGTTCTTGTCACAGAAATGAACCCTCTGGTGCACTTCATGGCTTAATGAGAGTTAGAAACTTTACTCAAGATGATGCACACATATTCTGCACAGAAGAGCAAATACAAGAAGAGGTATCAACTTTTATAGATCTTGTTTTCGAGGTTTATAAAACTTTTGGTTTTAATGAAATCATTATCAAATTATCAACCCGTCCTGAAAAAAGGGTAGGTAGTGAAAAGATTTGGGATAAATCAGAGGAGGCTCTTTCCAAAGCTCTTGATAATAAGAACCTAAAATGGGAACTCCAACCAGGCGAGGGTGCCTTTTATGGTCCAAAAATAGAATTCTCCTTAAAAGATTGTCTTAATAGAGTTTGGCAATGCGGTACTATTCAGGTTGATTTCTCAATGCCTATTAGATTGGATGCAACTTATGTAGATATTGATAATGAGAAAAGAAATCCAGTTATGCTTCATAGAGCAATTTTAGGATCCTTTGAAAGATTTATCGGAATCTTAATCGAACAATATGAGGCAAAATTCCCAATTTGGCTTGCACCTTATCAAATAATTTTATTGAGTATTACTGATAGAAATATTGAAAAGTGTTTAAAGTTTAATGAATTAATAAATAATAATGGTTACCGATCAAAAGTTGATGTTAGGAATGAAAAAATTGGATATAAAATAAGAGAAGCAACTCTCGGGAGAGTTCCTTTAATTGCAGTTATTGGAGATAAAGAAGAGGAAATTGATTCAGTCTCTTTAAGAGCTTTGGATGGAACAAATTTAGGAATTTTCAATTTACCTAATCTATACGAATTAATGGATGAATTAATAGAAAAAAAAGGGAGAATAGAATAATTTAAATAGATGAATTTTCTCGCATGTGATCTAGGAGGTACTAAGGTTCTATTGGGAATATACAAAAAAGATGTAAATGATGGTTCGCCTAAGTTAATTTTTAAAAAAAAATATTTATCTTCGGAATGGAATTCTTTTGAACAAATCCTTGAAGATTTTCTAAGAAATGAATGTAAGAATTTTAATACTCCTTCTTCTGCTTGTCTGGCCGTAGCTGGCCCTATATCAAATAACAATGCAAAGATTATTAATTTATCATGGAACATTTCTGGAAATAAATTAAAAAACAAATTTAAATTTGAACAATGTGAGCTTATCAATGATTTTGCAGTGCAAATTTATGGAATACCTTTCTTAAAAAAAAATCAATACTCTACTATTCAAAATGGAACCAATTCTGAAGGGGCTAACAATGAATTACATGCCATTGTTGGAGCGGGGACTGGATTAGGCATTGCAAGAGGAATAATATCAGGTAAAAAGGTAAAAGTTTTAGCTAGTGAAGGTGGTCATGTTGAATACTCTCCAAAATCAAAATTAGAATGGGAATTAAAGATTTGGCTTCAGAATTACCTCAAAATTGACAGGATATCTTGTGAAAGAATTCTTAGCGGCACTGGTTTGTCAAGAATTGCAGAATGGAGACTAAGCAAACCTGATGGCCAAAACCATCCTGTCCAAAAATATTTAAAAGAAATTAGAATTTCAGATAATGAAAGAAAAAAACTACCTGAAAAAATTTGTAATCTTTCTAAAGAAGGGGATCAGCTAATGATTGAAGTTGAAAGAATATGGTTAGGAGCTTATGCCTCTCTATTGGGAGATGTTGCTCTTCAAGAATTGTGCTTTGGCGGATTATGGATTTCAGGAGGAACAGCACCAAAACATTTCAAAAACTTTAAATCGGATTTATTTATGAAACAATTTTTTGATAAAGGAAGATTAAAAGATATTCTTAGAACAATACCTTTGAAAGTAATTTTAGATGAAGAGTTTGGTCTTTTTAGTGCAGCTTGTAGAGCAAACATGCTTTTAAAAACTTAGTTAAAAAATGTCTATTCCTGAAGTAGGTAAAAGAATAAAAGTAACAGTACCTTCCACAACTGCTAATTTAGGGCCTGGTTTTGACTGCCTTGGAGCAGCATTAGATTTATATAATGAGTTTGTTTTCACAAGAATTGAAGGTGGTGGAGATAGATTTGATTTAATAATGGAAAGTACAGATGGCAATCATTTAAGAGGAGGACCTGAAAACTTGGTTTTTAGAGCGGCTCAGAAAGTATGGGAGAGCGCAAATATTGACCCTTTTGCGCTTGAAGCAAGAGTTAAGTTGGCAGTCCCTCCTGCACGCGGACTTGGAAGTAGTGCTACAGCAATAGTTGCTGGACTAATCGGAGCAAATGCAATAATGAACTCTCCGTTATCCAAAGAAAAACTCCTTGAACTTGCCATTGATATAGAAGGTCATCCTGATAATGTAGTTCCCTCTCTATTAGGTGGGCTTTGTTTGACAGCCAGGACGTCTTCTCAAAGATGGAGAATCATTAGATGTGATTGGCATGATTCAATAAAAGTTGTTGTAGCTATACCTGCCATTCGTCTTAGCACGAGTGAAGCAAGAAAAGTTATGCCCAAGAATGTTCCCATATCTGATGCCGTGACAAATATGGGAGCACTTACTTTGTTACTAAATGGCTTAAAAGCAGGAAATGAAGAATTAATAAAAGAGGGAATGTTTGATAAGCTACATGAACCCTACAGATGGAAACTTATTAAAGGTGGACTAGAAGTCAAAGATGCCGCACTAAATGCAGGTGCTCTAGGATGCGCAATTAGCGGAGCTGGTCCTAGTATCTTAGCTTTATGTAAAAAAGAAAATGGTAAAAGTGTTAGTCGAGCTATGGTAAAAGCATGGGAGATGTCAGGTGTTGCTAGCAGAGCGCCATTCTTAAACGTTCAAACAACAGGCAGTCAATTTAGTACTATTACTGGTAAGTAGTTTTACTTAGGCATTTTTAATGTTATAGTCTCAAGCTAGTACAACTTCAACTAGAATAAAAAAATTATTCATTACATAAATGAATTTAGAATCTTTTCCTTGGCTATCATCAATTGTTTTATTGCCTTTAGTCGGGGCATTAATAATGCCTTTCTTGAGTTCAAAAGAAGGAGAAGATAATACACTCCCTAGAAATATCTCATTAAGTTTTTTATTTATAGATTTTTTACTAATAATTGGCGTTCTTTTCCAAAAATTTAATACTGCTGACAGCTCTTTGCAATTGGTAGAAAGAACTTCATGGTTACCATCAATAGGCTTAGAGTGGTCTCTTGGCGTAGATGGGTTATCGGCTCCGTTAGTCGCTTTGAGTGGATTAATTACATTTTTATCAGCTGCTGCAAGCTGGAAAATCAAGAAAAAATCTAATTTATATTTTGCTCTTTTATTAGTTCAAGCATCAGCTCAAGCACTAGTTTTCCTCTCTCAAGATTTCCTATTATTTTTCTTGGCTTGGGAACTTGAATTGGTTCCAGTATACCTTCTTATCGCAATTTGGGGAGGGAAAAAGAAGTTATATGCAGCAACAAAATTTATTCTTTATACAGCCTTAGCATCCCTATTAATACTAATAAGTGGTTTGGCTCTTGCCTTGAATGGCGATACCTTTACTTTAAATATTACCGACTTAACTAATAAACACGTAACAGGTAGCCTAGCATTGTTATCTTATCTGGGATTTTTAATTGGTTTTGGAGTAAAACTCCCTATCTTTCCACTACATACTTGGCTACCTGATGCTCATGGCGAGGCTAATGCACCAGTATCAATGTTACTTGCTGGAATACTTTTAAAAATGGGCGGCTACGCTCTCTTAAGATTTAATGTTCAAATATTACCTGAAGTACATCTCCAAATTGCGCCTGCATTAATCATTCTTGGAATCATTAATATAATTTACGGAGCATTAAATGCATTCGCACAAGATAATGTCAAAAGAAGAATTGCATGCAGCTCAGTAAGTCATATGGGTTTCGTTCTCTTGGGGATTGGAGCTGTAGATGCTTTAGGTATCAGCGGAGCGATGCTCCAAATGATTAGTCACGGACTTATAGCAGCAGCTATGTTCTTCGTTACAGGATCGTTCTATGAGAGAACAAATACTCTTTCAATTCCAAATATGGGTGGATTGGCAAAAGTCTTACCAATAACTTTCGCTTTTTTCTTAGCAAGCTCTCTAGCTTCTCTAGCACTACCAGGCATGAGTGGTTTTATTAGTGAAATAACTGTATTTTTAGGTATTACAAGTCAAGATGGATTTAGCTCTATCTTTAGATCAATCACAATTCTAATAGCTGCTATTGGCCTAGTACTAACTCCTATATATCTTCTTTCCATGTGTAGAAGAGTATTTTTTGGGCCCAGAATACCTGCACTAGCAACAGTTAAAGAAATGAATGGAAGAGAACTGACAATTGGATTTAGTTTATTGTTGCCTACTCTAGTAATAGGTTTTTGGCCCAAAATCGCAATAAATCTATACGAATCTTCAACCAATGCTCTCAGTCAACAGCTTACTTTAGCTAAATTAGTTGGTGTCATTACAACAATAGTTAATTAACTAGTTTTATATATGTATACCTCAATTTTTAATTATGGAGAATTACCAGAATTTAAAAATTTTACTCCCGAAAATATCAATAATCAATTTCCAGTAGTACTAGACAAAATTGCCGAAGACTTTAAAAACATAGAGAAAAATTTATCTAAATATTTGATTCAAAATGATTTAAATTGGGAAAAAGTAATAAATCCTTTAAATGAAGTAAATGAAATTCTTAGATGGAGCTGGGGAGTAATAAGCCACCTAAATGCGGTAAATAATTCTGAAAGTCTAAGAGATATTTATTCAAAATTTCTTCCCGAGATAATTAGCTTAAGTAATAAATTTGGACAAAGTAAAATAATCTATAATTCTCTAGTCAAACTTAAGGAAAATAATAACTTTGATCAAATCAAAACCAGAATTTTAGATAAAGAAATTCTTGAAATGCAGCATAGAGGAATTTCTCTACAAAAAAATGATCAAGAAGATTTCAATAACATTTCAGAAAAACTTGGACAGTTGTCAACAGAATTCAGTAACAATGTTCTTGATGCCACTAATAAATGGTTTTTGATATTAAATAAAAAATCTGAAGTGGGTGGTCTCCCTGAGCGTGTACTGGAATTAATGGCGATTTCTGCTCACAATCACTTAAAAAAAGATTATGAAGTTGATATTCAAAATGGGCCTTGGAAATTAAGTCTAGATATTCCAACCTATACATCTTTTATGACATATGCCACCGACCGTAATCTTAGAGAAAAACTATATAAGGCTTTTGTTTGTAGGGCATCACAAGGAGAAAAAAATAATTCACAGATCATAGAAGAAATTTTATCTCTTAGAACTAAAAAGGCTAATCTTCTCGGTTATAAAAGTTGGGCAGAACTAAGTTTGTCGACGAAAATGGCTAAAGAAATTCAAAATGTTGAAAATCTCTTAGAAGAATTGAGAGTACCCGCATTTAAGACAGCAAAAATTGAATTAGAAACGCTTAATAAGTTTTCTAAAGCAAATGGGTTTTCAAAATCGCAAAATATCGAGCCATGGGATATTAGCTATTATTCTGAACTACTTAGAAAGGAAAAACTCAATTTAGATCAAGAGTCTTTGAGACCTTGGTTCCCACTAAATGATGTCTTAAAAGGTTTATTCAAATTAAGCGAAAGGCTCTTTGAAATTAAAGTAGTTGAGGCAACCGATGAAGCACCTCTATGGAATGATGATGTTTTATTTTTTAATATTTTCAATAAAGAAGATAAAAAAATAGCATCCTTTTATCTCGATCCTTATTCTCGTCCCGAATCAAAGAGAGGAGGTGCTTGGATGGATGAATGCTTGAATAAAAATAATATTGGCAAAAAGACCCTGCCAGTAGCTTATCTAGTTTGTAATCAGACTCCACCATCAAAAAACAAACCTAGTTTGATGAGTTTTGAAGAAGTTCAGACACTGTTCCATGAATTTGGACATGGTCTTCAACACATGCTTACCACTGTAAATCTTCCTCAAGCAGCTGGTATAAATAATGTTGAATGGGATGCAGTCGAACTTCCAAGTCAATTTATGGAAAACTGGTGTTTCCATAAAAACACACTTTTGAATATCGCAAAGCACTATAAAACAGGCGAAAAACTATCCGATGATAATTTTGAAAAGCTTTTAAAAAATAGAACTTTTAATTGTGGTATGGCTACTCTTAGACAACTACATTTTGCGATTACAGACCTAAGATTACATAGTAATATCGATAAAAATGAAGGTAAAACTGCAGATGAAATAAGAAGAGAAATTGCGAAAAAAACTACAGTTATTGCTCCAATTAAAGAAGATCAATTTCTTTGTTGTTTTAGCCATATATTTGCAGGCGGATATTCTGCAGGATATTACTCATATAAATGGGCTGAGGTTCTAAGTGCTGATGCTTTTTCTATGTTCGAAGAAGCTGATCTAGAAAATCCCGAAAACTTAAACTTAATAGGAAAGAAATTTAAAGATACAATACTTAGCTTGGGGGGAAGCTTACCTCCACAAGACATTTTTAAACTATTCAGGGGAAGAGACCCACAAACAGATCCTTTAATAAGACACCTTGGTCTATCTGGAGCTACACAATAATTTCACCTATTATTTCATCAACTACAGATTTATTCCTAACAAGATTTCTATGTTTATATACTTTTACTGATATTTTTTTTCCTAGATTTAGATTGGTCCACCAGCCAGGGAAAACCATTAAATCCCAATAAGTAAAGAAATTTATACACTCGATATCATCCAGAAAAAAATCATTTTTTGCAAGTTCTCTCAAAAACTTACTATTTATTTTCATTTCAGATATACCTCTGAAAGGATATTTAGGTACTAATTGAGCTAATAATGTTCCTTTGTGTGGGGAGCCTATAGATATAAATCTTTTCGTTCTTTTATAACCATTAAAGTTTTGAATCCAATATCTACCAATTAGCCCTCCCATTGAGAATCCCAAAATATCTATTTCTTTTTCTGAACCATATTTATCTAAAACTAATCCGTTTAATGTATTAGTCAAATCAATAATTGAAGTAATTCCATATGAATGCTTAAGAGTTGGAGCAAAATATTCAATTCCGATATCATCAAGTTTTGAGGTAATAGTAGAAAAAATACTTGAAGTATTCCAAAGACCATGAATCAATATAATAGGATTTCTTTTTTCCAATACTATTAATTTTTTTCAAGAATTCTTACTATTGAAACCTTCCCATCGAAACCTGTAATTGGAGGATTGCATTTTGTCAAAATAATTTTAATTTTAGAAAGCTTAAATTTCTGATCAATGATTTCTAAAATTGAATTTGAATATTTTTCGATTGTGTAACAATATATTTTCTTTGATTGATCTTTTAAAATCTGAACTAATTTTGAATAGTCAACTGTTTTTGTAATATCATCATTTACGGTACACTTTTCAAAATCAGTCCACAGAAATATATCTAAACTAAATAATTGGCCTAATTTTCTTTCTTCATCAAGAACACCAACCCTAGCCCAAAGTTTAATATTCTCAATTTTTAAAAACGTTTCCATCTTCTAAAGTTTTAAAGATCTTTATGTGTATAAATAGCCTTACCTGATGAAAAATCATCTACTATATTTCCATCGCCTTTCAGAAAATATTTATAAGTTACCAAACCCTCTAAACCTACAGGTCCTCTTGGTGGCAGAGTTTGAGTAGATATCCCAACTTCAGCTCCGAATCCATATCTAAACCCATCGGCAAACCTTGTAGAGCAATTATGAAAAACACCAGCACTATCAACTATATTCATAAATTTATTAGCAGTCTCTAAATTTTCAGTAATTATTCCATCTGTGTGTTTGGAACTAAATTTTTGAATATGCGTGACGGCCTCATCAAGATCGTCAACAATTTTTATAGATAAGACTAGATCCAAATATTCTGTTTGCCAGTCATCTAGACTAGCCTCATATTTTACCCCTAACTCAACAGATCTTTTATCTCCCTTTAATTTAACATCATTAGAATCAAACAAAGGTATCGCTTTCCCCAGAAAAACTGGTGCAATATCTTTATGCACTAATAAAGTTTCAATAGCATTACATGCTGCAGGATATTGAATTTTACTGTCTAGAGCTACTGATAAAGCCATTTCAATATTTGCCTCACTGTCTATAAATAGGTGACAAATTCCATCAGCATGACCAAGAACAGGAATTCTTGTATTCTTTTGAATAAATTTAACTAGTTCATTACTTCCTCTTGGAATTATTAAATTAATATAGTTTTCGAGATTTAGCATCGACATACTATCTTTTCTGCTTGTAAGTAGGCATATTGCATTTTTATCAAGACCTGATTCTAATAAACCCTCTTGTAAAGTATTGACTATCGCAGTATTTGTTAAATTAGCTTCACTCCCGCCCTTTAGCATTACTCCATTTCCTGATCTTATTGCTAGAGAACTA
>QCCS01000010.1 GCA_003281185.1 Prochlorococcus sp. AG-347-M15 | reverse complement strand
TAGTTTTTTAAATAATAAGAAACCATTTTCAATTCTTTTTGGACCTAAAATTGAAAGCAAAATTACTAAAATTATGAATATTTCAGGTGAATTTAAACCTAATAGTTTCATAAATTTTCATATTCTTTTTATATTTTAGTACATGCTAAAAATTTAATCTAATTATTCTCAAAAGTTGGTAAATAGAGTTCCCTATTTGATGCAATTAAACCTTCTTCTTTAAAAAAAATCTCTAGGTCTTTTAGATCATTTAAATCTACAAATTCACCACAATTATCTAATATATTATTATGGGTGAAATTCCATAAATCAGCCAAATATTCGTCATCATCTGGAAAAGCTACAAATTTCAAATATGTATTATTCAAAGCATATTCACTAGCAAAATCAGAATCTAAACCTTCCCTCTTAGCATCACAAAAAACTTTAGCAAATCTTTTGCCCACTGAAGTTTGAGCACTTGATAGATCTAAGTTACCTTGCATGGCATTTACATTTATTGGTGCAATAAAAATAATTATTGGAAGAAAAATAGATACTAATATAAACAAGAAAAAATTTCCTTTTTAAATTTCAACTCAATATAAACTAGCAAAAAAAGTAATCAATTAGGCCTATTTAAGTAAAAGCACTTATTATAAATTAAGAAATAAATAGAAAATATAAAATCAGCTACATATCTGAATTTATAATAAAGAAAGATTAAATAAATTTAAATTATATGTCTTCAAATATAAGGCTAAAAGGAAGGGGAGTTAACAGGGTAATTACGAGTAAGGTAATGCTATCGCCATTAGCAGGAGTTACAGATAACATTTTTAGACGAATTGTACGTAAATGGGCTCCAAACTCTTTACTTTTTACAGAAATGATAAATGCCACAAGTCTTAAAAAAGGATATGGCACACAAAAAATTAATCAAATAGATTTAGATGAAGGTCCAATTGGAGTACAAATATTTGATAATAGGCCATATGCTGTTTCTGAAGCTGCAAAACAAGCTGAGGATTCTGGAGCTTTCTTAATTGATATAAATATGGGCTGTCCAGTAAAAAAAATTGCAAAAAAAGGTGGAGGCTGTGCCTTAATTAAAGACCGAAAACTTGCTATAAAATTAGTCAAAAATGTTGCAAAAGCTGTTAGTGTTCCAGTAACAGTAAAAACACGACTCGGATGGGATAGTAAAGAAGAAAATATAGAGGATTTCTTATTTAAACTTCAAGATGCGGGAGCAACGATGATAACACTTCATGGAAGAACTAGAAAACAGGGTTTTTCAGGCAAGTCAGATTGGGAAATGATCGGGAGACTTAAAAAGTTGTTGGAAATTCCAGTAATTGCTAATGGAGATATCAAAAATCCAGATGATGCTCTTAATTGTTTAAAAAAAACAAATGCTGATGGTGTAATGATTGGACGAGGAATTTTAGGATCCCCATGGAAAATAGGGGAAATAGATTATGCCCTTAGAGAAAATAAAAATTTTAAAGAACCAAACACAGAAGAAAAACTATATTTAATTATTGAGCATCTTGATGAATTAATAAAAGAAAAAGGAGATCACGGATTGCTAATTGCAAGGAAACATATCTCATGGACATGCAAAGACTTTAAAGGAGCATCAAATTTGAGAAAAAAATTGGTTAGAGCTGTTGATAAAAATGAAGTTAAAAATTTAATAATTAAAATGATTAAAACTTTGAATAATGAAAAAAATAGATTAGCTTAAAACAAATTTTTTTTTTAAATGAAAATTATTAGTAAAGAAACAAGTAAAAGAGTTTGTGATCACATGAACAATGATCACATAGATTCAGTGCACAAATATCTTATTCATTACGGGAAGATATCAAGATTTGATAATGCTTATATGGAAGAAATTAATAATAGTTATATAAAAATCAATTACGACGGCCAATCAGCAATTATCAATTTTAGAAATGAAATATCTGAAGAAGAAATTCATTCAACTTTAGTATCAATGATTAAAGACATTAAAAAATAAAATAATTTATAAAAAATTCTAATTTTTATTTTCATAGTAATCAGTTATCTTTTTACATTCTTCAAATGAAAGCATGCTTAATCTAGATGTGGCTTTTATTTTTAGAATTACGCAAACAGCTAATAAGTCGGAGCTATCAACCTCAAGTGCTTCAGAAAGCTCTAGGACCCTAAGACCTTTCATTAGTATTAAAAAAATCTTTTTCTAAATTATCAAGAACCTTGAAATCAATGGGCAGCATTTTTCCCTAAACCTGCTACGAATGGAAAAGTTTGTTCATCTCCAAAAATATCTTCTACTGAAGAATTAGAAATATTAATTTTTTTATTTTCAGGCTTAATTTCCTCAATTTCATTAGAAATATTCTCTTTAATGTTATTTTCAATTTCTTTTGCTAATAAATTATTCGTATTAGAAAATATTGAAAAAACTAATACACATAAAAATAAAATAATTCTTTTCATAAAAAAAATTTATCTAATACTATTGTCATATGCCAATAAGGTTTTTTAGAAAAACTAGATGACTTTAAAACAAATCTAAATAAATCAAAATAAAAAAATATTCATTTTCCCAACTTATTTCTATTTTTAAATCTAATAAAAAAATAAAGACCTAGTAACAAAAGAATTGCCAAGGAGTACTGATTAAGAAAAACATAAACTATATAGACCAGAAATGGGAATAAGCAAGCCCTCTTGAAATTTAATTTTTGTTCCTTTGACATATTTTTCCAATTTAAATATTCTTCCCATTGAAAAATCTTCTTCATTTCTCTACTTCTATTTTTACGATTAAACATAACTTTATAAATATAGTTTTGATGATTCTTATGTTAATAAAGAAAATTAATCTACAATAACAAAATAAGATTTTTTCATTGAATAAAAATATTTTTAATAAAAGATGAACTCAAAACCAGTTTGGAAATTAGAAAAAATTGTTTTACCTCAACATGCAGATCATGCAGGCGTAATGTGGCACGGTAATTATTTTAATTGGCTTGAAGAAAGCAGAATAAATGCACTTTCAGAAGTAGGTATAAGTTATTTCGAACTAACTAAAAATGGCTTAGATTTACCTTTAATCAATACTTCAATAAAATATAAATCCCCTTTATTCCTCGGTGAAAAAATTTTAATTGAGAGTGAATTCAACATTGATAAAAGTCCTAGGATTAATGTAATTTCAAAATTTCTTAACAAGAAAAATGAAATCTTAACGATTGCTGAAGTCAATTTAGTCTTAATAAATAAACTGAATTTTTCTATAATAAGAAAAAGGCCAGATTTCCTATCTGAAGCCTTTATTAAGTTAAATGGTTGAAATTATTATCCGCCAATTGAATGGTTTATTAAATTATTAATTATGAATATATTTCAAGTTATTGATTCTTATCAATATGAAATGGAATCAAGATATCAAGAAAAATCAATGCTTACAAATCTTTTTACAGAGCACAAATTTATAGGTTGGTTAGGTTTGTTCATAGTATTTTTCTCTATCTTTGCAATTTTTGTTTTTCAATTTCTTGAGTGGGAAAGTAATGACAATAATAAAAGTTAAGAGGATTTAATGCTTATAATTCAACTGAATGACTTAAAAAATGGCTATCTATTTAAAAATAACTAACCCTACAGAGGTTGTAAAAAAAAAGACTTCAAAATGGCTTACAGATATTACACCTGAAAGAATTGATAGAAAATTGGTCGAGGATGAAGTAATAAAAGGCATTATCGAGCAATTAACATTAGAAGGGATAAAAGGAGAAATATCAGCAATTAATGGGTTTGAAGTAAATGAATCTTCAGTAATAACAAAAAATAATTTTGTTATTAGAAAAACAAAAACTTTTTAGATCGAAAATAAAATTTAGATGAAAATTTTTTTTATTTTAATTATTTTTATCATTTTTTTAATTTTTATAATTGTAAGGGATTATCAAATTAAAAAGAAAAAGTTTTATTTAAATAATGCCTTAAATTCCAATTTCTTTATTCAAACAATTAATAATTTAATAGAAGAAAACAAATACAATTTGTTAGAGGAGAGAATCAGATTAAGGGAAATAGATGCCTACGGTAACGAGGATTATAAAAAATGGATTGGCAATCCTCCTCTTGATGAAAAAGCTATTGAGAAAAATATATTAAATGGATCCAAGCGATTTAAAGAGGGTATACCATACTTCTGGGAAAAAGTAATTTTAAAAAAATTTGGCAGTATGGAATTATTTTTCGAAAAGTGGAGATCATATTGTTATGAAAATCCTACTATTAATGATGAGATAATTGGATCTATTCGAAAGCTCGAGACTGAAGATTGGTTTGTATTCATAGCAAGTCAAATAGAGAAATCATGCTTAAACCTAATAGAAAAAAACTACTCAAGTAAAAACAAAGAAAACTACAAAAAAGGTATTAGGTTTGAAAATTATTGTATGGAAATTCTCAAACAAAATGGCTGGGAAGTAAAAGAAACCCCTAATACAGGAGATCAAGGAGTTGACTTAATTGCGTCAATAAATGACTTGAGAATATGTATTCAATGCAAAGATCATGAAAAAGCCATTGGAAATAAGGCAGTTCAGGAGATTTCAGCTGGTAAATTATTTTGGAAAGGTACACATGCAATAATAGTCTCAAAATCTGGCTTTACAAAGTCTGCTCATCAACTAGCAAAATCAAATAAAGTGAAACTAATCAATGAATATCAATTAAAAGATTTAGAAAAGTTTATTGTTTAAATAGTTTATATCAATTGTGTTAAGCCTTCTTTGTAAAGCAAAAGTGTTGTAAAAATTCCTGAGGCCCACATTAAACCTCTAGCTGTTGGGATATTAAATACATATGCACCAATATATAAAAAACGAAAAATAGGATGAATCAATGCTGCAATTATTGCAATATTAGAGTCAGTTAAAGTAATCAAACAAAGAAGACATGCGGGTGCATGTAGGGAAATACTTTCCCAACAATTTTGATGACACCAAACTGCTCTTTTTCCAAAAGAAGGTAATTCATCGAATAAAGCCCTTGGAGCAGACATATTTTCAACAGAATATCCCGCTTTCACTCGACCTATAGTTAATGGAATAATTGATAATAAAACAACACCAACTGATAAACAAAGGCTCCAGGCAAAAGCTACATGCATATGATTTAAATAATATTATTAGCTTAATAATTGAAGCTCGTTATCGTGATAAATAAAAAAATCATTACCACAGATAAAACTTTCCAAAAAATGCTGTAATCTATGTTAAAAAATCTTTTATGGATATTTCAAAGATAGTCTCAATTTTTGCCTTAAGTTTACTAATATATTCTACTTTTCTGTTTTTAGGATTTTTTCTTAAGAAAAAAAATCTAAAGGCACAGAATCTAAAAAAAGAACAATAGATTATTAATCCCACGAATATTTACTATTTTCTAAATATTTTTATATCTTTTTGGATATATTTCATGGAAATAAAATTTGATCCTAACAATAATAAGGGATATTTGAAATTCAATAAGACAGTTGATGGTATATGAAAAAATTTTATAAATTTCTTAAAAGTTTTATATTTATATCACTTTGGCTTATTTTATCCTCATTTTTAACCCAATATTGGAATACCTTTCATTGGGAATATATTTACTTAAACTTCAGAATTATATTTGATAAAGAATTTTGGTTTGTTTTAGAAAAAATTCTCTTAGGATTTGATATTGGTTACTGGTTAGAAGAAGCACTAAAATTCTTAAGTTATGAAATACCTAAAGAATCTTTTAAATATTTACCAATTTATTTCGTATTAAAAGCTATTTGGATAAAGAATTAATTGATATTTTTAATAGATTTTAATAAATTCCTTAAAATTCTTGAATAAAGCCGGTGAATTTATTTTTCTTAAAACAAATAAAGTGCCTTTATCACCTCTGCAGATTCTAAGCTTATTACTTAAATAAGTTATCTCTAACCACCCTAATTGTTCATTATTTATTTCTTTCATAGCCTTTACATTTTTTCTTCCGAATTTAGGACCTATAACACCAGCATGTGTAAATTTGACCCCAATTTTTTTTTCATTTATGTAATTAATTTTTATTAAAATACCAGTACCAATAATTGATTTTATTCCTCTAGGTTTAAGTAAATTAAGACCAGTTAAATTTAAGGGATCAAGAATTTGAAGATTATCAATAAAAGGAGAATATTTTAAAAAGGGACTATTAGAACTACTCCACCTAAGCTCCCAAACACCCTGTAAATCATTTCTATCTTTGCTAAAGGAAAAATTATGATCAATTTCAAGTTGTTCGGCAATATTCTGTATACTCTCTGAATTTGGAGATTTGAGAAGTAAATTTAATAAATCGTCTTCGGATTCCATTTAATAACTGCTTAATATATAGCTAAGGATAAATACTTACCTCCATGTGCTATATTCTACCCAGAATATGTTGGTTTGATGACAAAGAGTTATTGGCTAAAGAAAATTTCAATTCCAAATACTGATTTATTTCTGGAATATATAAGGACAGTATTACCTTGGATTAAATCTGTGGGAGGAGTAATAGTTAAAAGAGATTTGATACAAGAATCCACCTCAAATGAATGGGACGGAGGGCAGCTTGGATTAATAATAGAATTCGAATCAAAATTTGCTGCTAAAAAAGCATTCTATTCTGAAGTATTTCAAAAATATCTGCAGTCCAGAGATTTAATGGAACTAGTTACTATAAGTACTCTTTAAAAAATCAACCAATAGCGATCTCGCACAAACAATTTATAAGTATTTATTACTATTAAATTATTTATGTAATATTTATAACTTCACTAGCAAGAGCATATTTTGCAAAATTTGATTGTAAAAGTAATCCGTTAATCAAATGAACTATTCAACAGAAAAAGATGATTATTTGATGACAACCCCATATACAAAAAAAATTCAGCAAAAATTTGAAAAGGTTAAGTCTTTTTTAGAGCAAAATGGATTTAATCCTTCATCAGAGGGCTTAATGCAAGATATAGTTAGTTCAGAAGAATATATTGCTAAAAATGGCTTATAAAATATCAGAATATATTCAGAGTCCTTAAATAATAAAAACCGCCTATTAGAAAAGGTAATAATATTCCAATAAATAAAAATATGGATTTCTTTGATTCGCCTTCTGATATGGGATTAATTTCAGGTTCAATTGCAAAACCATTTTGCCTACCACCGCTTTCAGTTGTATAACCTTTTTTATTCATAAAAAAAATAATCTATGCAGATTATCTCATGTAAAAACTTATTTAAAAAAATTTTTTACATTTAGAATTATACGAATTTTAAAATCTAATAGTTAATTTCAATCTGAGATTTCAATTTGGCAGCTTTCTTTAAAAGACCTACAACTTCCTTACGGCCAGTAGCAAACTCAGCCTTGTTAAGTAACTCGCTATATTTTTTTGTGATTTCTCTATGGTTCATTTTGAATATTTTCTTCTTTAAATTATAAAGTTACTAAAAAAAGTTTTTGTATAAAAGATATCAAAAAAGAGTTTAAGTACCTTTACCTATTTGAACCAACCTTTTTTCTTTGGTTTAATCTCTTCTTTGATAACTTCTTTTTTTCTCCCAAATAATCCCTTTTTTTGGACTGGTAAATTCTCTTCAACAGGTTTAGATTTTATGTTAAATAAACCTTTTTTAGGTTCTTTTTTAATTGATTCTTTTGTGACAGAAATCTTTGTTTTTTTAGGATTTGATTTGGAATTTTTAGGTTTACTATCTGCGAATAAAGTTTGATATACAAAAAAACCAAAAACAGCAAAGAAGCCTAATGCCTGTACTAGAGCAGTTCCAAGATTATCAAACATTTAGGCCTCAACTTTGTATAGTGATTCTTTTTCTTTCGCTTCTATACATTTTTTATCATCAGACAAGCATTCAATTTCTGCCTTCTTCTCAGTATGAGAACTGCAGCCACCTGCATTAGCATTAGATATTGGAAACAAAGTTAGTGCTCCTAAAATTAAGGCACATGAGGGGTTAATCAGTTTCATGAGTTTTATTTTTATTATGGAAAAATAATTTCGCAATTGCGAAGATAATCTTATCTTCCGCTAAAAGTATCCATTTTTTATGTATCTATTTGTAGTAATTAACTAAATCGAGAATTAATATTGTTAGTAATGAAAAACCTAAAATGAAAGGTAAATAAGGATATTTATTTAAAATTTTGTTTAGTTGATTTTTCGATGTTTCTTTTTCCTTTTTCTTTTCTCTAGGTGGTAAGCCTAATTCTTCCCTTCTCTTAGCTTCTCCCATAATTTTTTAAACTGTTTAAGACTATTTTATATACTTAGTAGTAGCGAATTGTTCAAGATTTTAATTATTTACAGTTAATTTAGTTTAAATTTTGGATATATTAAAAATATATAAAAAAATTTAATGATAGAAGTAGTTTGGTCAGTAAATATAATGATTGCAATTCTTATTATTGGTGTTGCCTGGGTTCTTTATTACATATTTACTTATGATCAAAAATTTACTTCCTAGATAAATGTCAGATAAAGATCTAAGTAATTTTCTAAAAAAAATAGAGCAACTTAATCAAATTGCTGAGTTAATAAAAAATAATCCTAGTAAAAAGTTATCTCTTTCAAAATGCAAGAATCATGATGAAGTAATTAGATTAACCACTGAATGGGGTTTTGATATTGGTAAAAGGTGGGGAGAATATTAATTGATTTTATTACCAGCATTATTAAAATTGCCATCAACTTCAAATTAAATTCCTAAGATTAACTAGTATTTCTTGTATTGGAGTTATGAAAGAAATTGGAGAGATCAAGTCAAATATATATAAAATAGCTGCTGTTACAGATAGAGGGCAAAGATTAAATAAATTTATTTCTCCAATGTATGAGGAAAAATCTAATGAAATGGATGAATTGATTGATGCTCTTAAAGACTTTAATTTTGAAATATCAGAAAAATTATTGTCTGGAGAGTGGGAATTAATTTTTTCTAATGTTGAATTATTTCGAAGTTCTCCTTTTTTCCTTGCTATTGAAAAGGCATTAAATGATGAATTTAAAAGTAATCTTTTTTTTAAATTACATCAATTGCAAGTAGGATCCTTTGGCATATCAACTATTGGGAGAATTGCTCAAAAGATTGATTTTGACAAAAAAGAATTTATATCTACTTTTGACACTACTATATTTGGACTCACAACAATTCCTATCTTAGGTTGGTTCAAACTATTGCCTACTTTTGGTGGAAGAGTAATTACTCTAGCAAGTGATTTAGTTTTAAGAAACAATTTGCTTGATATGAACTTACAAAAGACAAAAGTTTCCAAAGTTGATGGACTTAATAAGATTCCATTATTTAGTGAATTACTTATGGATAGATGGTATCCAGTTAAAGAAGTATGGAATAAGTTACCTTGGAATAAAGAATCGCCAAATTGTCAGGTTTCAATTGTATATTTAGACGAAGAAATGAGAATTATGAAGGATATGTATGGGTCTATTTTTATTTATATAAGGCCTTCAATTTCCTTGTTGAATTCAAATACAATATCTAATGTTTAATTAAAACATAATAATAATTTTGTAATTTATAGAAAAAAATTTTAAAAATTTATTTTAAAGATTATTTAGTAAGAACATCTCACATCTTAAATACAAATAGGTTATGTTCATTTTGAACATTTTATTATTATGCTTAGAAATCAAGAAAAAAATTCTGTTGTTAGAGGAATATTCCTAATAGGAGGTTGGGGCTTAGGTCTAGACAGATTCTACGAAGGTGATAAAAAAGGTGGCTTTTTATCAATCATTGGTTGGAGTATCACATTTTTTAGCTTTATCTTTCTTAAATGTTCAGGTTATGAATATGTTGAGGGTGTGAAAAATTATTCAAATTATTCCCCTAACCCTTTAATAGTATTACCTTTACTTGCAGGAGCATATGGTGGCTTTCTAATAATTAAGAAGGCATTTAGATTAGCAAAACAATTTGAGAATGCTGAATAATACTACCAGCAGTTAAATTCAAGATAATAATCCAGATCCTTTCAAATAAAACTTAAATAAAAGAATCACTAAAAGGTTTACTATTGCTAAGGCTACTAAACCATTTCTATTTTTTACATCTAATTTCTTGACTAAATTAGAGAGATAAACTACAGGATTTTCTGGCTCTTTATTATCCAAATTTTTTTAAATATTATTTTGACAAGAAAATATCACAGTTTCATTTGAAGAATCAAAATTGTAAAGATGACTATCCAAAAAGAAATAAATAATTTTTAACCCATAATTCCTGCATTTCTTAAAAACGCTTTACCCATATTACCAATTACAAAAAATAGAGACAGATTAATTAAAAGGACTATTAATAATGCCAACATTTTATAGTTCGGATTAGTTGAAATGCCATCAAATCCATTATTAAGAAATCTTTTAAAAAGTGATTTGTCAATTTTTAGTTTTTGTTGCTCAGAATCAAGTTTTACTTTTTCTTCTGAAGAATCTTGATTACTTGCTTTCTCTAGAAATTCTGTAAATGCCTTAACATTTTCTTCTTTTTTATTCCCCTCATTAAGATCTTTATTGTCTTCATTCAAATTGGGGGACGATTCGATTGAATTATTTTCCTCAGGATTAAGTTTTGAATCTTCCAAATTAATAGTAAATGCTAGGAGTATATTACACCATAAAAAAAACCCACTCGATCAATTGAAGAGAGGGTTAGCTAAGGTTAAAGTTCTTACTTTAATAATAATTTATTTTATTTAAATTTGCGGTTGTAGCATAATGCAGTTTTAAATTAGACTATATTCAAGGTGATTATTTCGTACATATGTTAGATGCAAATACTAAAAAAGCATGTAAAGATGATCCCTCAATAAGAGAAATTAAAATTAGAAATATAGAACATGCTATTGAACAAGCAGAATTGATGATAAAAGAATCAAAAATGAGCCAAGAAGAATTAATCTTTTTAAAAAGAAAAATATCGGACTCAAGACAAGATTTAGAGATACTTTATTTAATGAAAATTCAATGAATATAAATTTGTTAATCTTTAAAAGGATTGAATTTATACAAAGAAAATTAATTTGTATATTTGAAGACTTATAAAGTTTAAAGGGAATGTAATTATTTGTATAAATGTTCTAGTTATGTCTAAAAATAATCTATATATACCTTTAAAGGTTGTTCCATACATCTTCATTTCAATTACTGCCATAGCAATAACAGCGGCTACATATGTAATTACTTAGTTCTATAAGCTATGTAAAATTTCCAGATATTAAGTAAATTAAAATATTTGTAATAACTAATTGTATGAATAAATTCAAAATAGCAATTTTTACAATATCAATAATCATATTTTCCCTAATTGGGATTAAAAAATTAATTTATATAAATCAAGTTAAAGATATTAAAAATAAAGAAGAATCATTCTTAAATGAATCTATACGTGTTTTAAATGAATGTTTCGATCTAGAAAATAAAAATAAAAGAACTCTTAATAAATCAATTGAATTAATTGAGTATTGCTTAGAGGAATATGGATATAAAAACTGATTTCAAAACTTGAATGATTAATTTCCTTAATACTCCACTAATATGCAAATAAAAATTTCTCATCAATAATCTTGTTATGTTCCATAATTTTTTATTAATAATATTTTCCTAATTTAATTTTTTAAAATGACTAAAGTTAAATGTTCTTATTTAGGAAATTTAAACTGTGAGGCTATTCATCTACAATCTGGAAGTCTTATTAGAACTGATGCACCTTTAGATCACTGCGGTAAAGGTGAAAGTTTTTCCCCAACTGATTTATTAGCAACATCTCTAGGTACTTGCCTGCTAACCATAATGGCAATCAAAGCCAAATCGAAAGGATTTGATTTGAAAGGTATATATTTAAATATTGAAAAAGTAATGACACAGAATAGCGAGAGGAAGATAAAAGAACTAATAATAGATATTTTCATACCAGAGAGCACTTCTAATGAAACTATTGATTTTTTGAAGAAAGCTTCCAAAGAATGTCCAGTTACAAGAAATTTATCTCAAGAAATAGATATTAAAATTAGTTGGCATCATGAATAAATCTCAAACATAGTAATTACATAAAAAATAATGAAATACTTTATTGGAATAATCATTCTTTTATTTGGAATATATATAATGACAGACTTGGCATTAAAGACTAGGTATACAAGGAAAAGACTTTCAAAAGGAAAAAAATAAATCCTATAAATTTTAATATTACAGATTAAGGAAATAGATTTATTTTTGTACTGAGAATTAAGGCATATTTTAGTTTTATTTTTTTACTATTTTTTGGTCAATCAAACTAATCAAAGGGATCATGAAATTTACATTTATTCCAACAGTGCACCATGTATAAATAATAAGAAAAAATATTTTTATAAATAAATTAGGGGGTAAGGTGAAAAATATTTTGAAAAACCCTCCAATGAATAATACCAATATTCCAATTTGCAAAAGACCTTTGATTATCCATTTAACTCCAATTTTTTTAATATTTATATAAAACCAGAAAAAAACAAAACTAGATAACAATAAATATATAAAATTTATGATCATCTTTTCAGAGAAAATCTAATAAATTTGCCATCATCAAGGCATGATGACAATTATCACTTTTTTATCTGCTAATTTTTTTTAAAAATAGAAAAGTTATACAAAAAACAATAAAAATAAATTATTTTTTTTTCTTTTTATCTTAAAACATTTTAGATTTTAGTAAATCAACTCTTTTTTGATTCACTCCCAAATCACTTTCTCCAACTCTTGATTCTGATCTTATTGATAAGATGTTTGATTCAGGTAGAAAGGATACTTCTAAGTCGTCTACATACTTCATCCATTTACTGGTTGCCTCAGCATGAAGATAATCGCCATCAATTTCTACAATCTCAGTTCTTGGAGTGTTTTCGATAAATGTTTTAATCTCTTCAAAAGGTTTCTCAATATTATTAACCTCCCATTCTTCTCGTACACAATGAGCAATCTCTACACAAGGTTTTAGTTCTATATGTGAGGCAAATGATGAAGAAGGGAATAAAAAGCTTGAACAAATTAAAATTGTTAAAAAAAGTATTTGCATTAACAGAAGAATTTAACGACTCATAATCTAACGAATTAAATTACTATTTTGTAATGACGAACTAATTATTTTGGAAGAAAGCATATTTGTTTTTATATTCAGAATTTAATATTTATTTCTAATAATCCCAAAAAAAAAAGACCTCTCAATGAGAGATCTTTATATATTGATTTATATCAAGTGTTTCCTTGTTTCCACTGAAATAAATCAATTTCTCCTACACACATTTCTAATATCACACTTAAATTCAAAATATGTAATGCTTAATAGACCTCTATTTTAACTGTCACATCTCAAAAAAATAAAAAAGTACTCAATCTTTGCGGACGAGTACTTTTAAATTTATCAGAAAAAAGTGTGTGAGGAGTTTCTGATGTATTTAATCTACTCCGTAGGTAATTTAAAAGGCTACAGTATAAATTACTAATTATTTAAATCTTTCAGAAAAATTGGACGTCGATGAAAAAAATAATCAAAAACATAAAAAATTAATGAAAATCACTTACAAAAAAATCATTTTTACTATTTCGGCAATTGCTCTTTTTTCAGTAATAGTGTGTGTTGTCAAATATTCGCTTACTTATATTGAAAATAATCCCGAAAAATACTTACCTACACAAAAGTAGGAAAAAATTAAGTATAAATTCACTTCAAAAAATCTATAAAGTGTCTTAAATATGATCTACATTGACAGCTTGAGTCATGAAAATCAAAAACACTTCAGTTCTTAATCAGAATAATATTCATTTAAGTCAATTTAAAAATAAGCATAAATATCAAATACTTGAAAATTATTGGAAGAAAAGAAAGAAAGAATGTGAAAAAAATCTTTCAAAATTTTGCTAACCGATAATTATGAATTTTATTTTTTCTTTTTTATTAGCATCTGTAATGTGGGTACAAGTTCCACAATGGGAAGCTGACTGGTCAAAATGTGCTGTAGATGTTCCCGATTCGTCATGTCACTGGTACGTAGCTGCTCCCGATAATACTTTTGGGGAAGGATTTAATTGGGAAAACGCTCCCTGGTTTGATGCTAATGGATTACAGGATGTAGCTAAGATTGAGAAAGAATCTGTAGTAGAAAAACTTCAGAATAACTAAAGTTTCTATTTCAGCAATTAACATTTAAAAGTATTTAAATCTAGTTGCATAGTGGTTAACTTTTGATTAATTAAATAATTTTTATGCGTTTCAAAGTAAGTCTAAAAAAAAATGGAAAGGAATTTGATGAAGTTGTTATAGCTAATAATAAAAAAGAAGCTATGGAAGTAGCTTTAAAAAACAATCCAGAAGCTCAAGCATTAAATTCTGATTGGACATTCAAGATTTAATTATTTGCGAAGCTTAGGAATTAAAAGGGACGCAACACAAATAACGCTAATTGCAGGTCCAGGCGATAGATTAAAGACTATAGAGAGAATAAATCCAAGAAGTGAGATACATAATCCAAAAAATGAAGACCTCAACATTGCAATTCTTAAACTATGAGCCTTATTTAGCCCTAACAAAGTTGGCGTAGAAAGAAGAGCAATTACAAGAATTACTCCCACTGCTGACATTGAACTAACAATTACTAATGCAGTTGTAAAACTTAAAGCAAGATTTAATAAAGAAACGTTTATACCACTCGCGGATGCACCTTCTGGATCCAAACCCACATAAACAACCTTTTCATATCCAAAAGTCATTAAAAGTATAAATACTAAAAAAGCAATTATTGTTCTAAGTAAATCTCCAAAATTTGCTGTCAATAAATCGCCAAATAATACTGCCTCCAAATCGATCCTTATTCCGAGTAGAGGGATTATAAGGACTCCAAACCCAAGCATTCCAGCAAGAATAGTATTCATAACTGCTTCATAATTTTCACTTTTTCTATTGGTTAAACTTTCCGCAATTACAGAGCCTAAAAGACCACTTATAACACCACCAATTGAAGGGTGAATTCCAAGCGCTAATGCGAGAGCAAGTCCAGGCAACACGCAATGAGAGATTAAATTAACTTGTAATAATCTCTTATGGGTGATTAATACAGTTCCCATCGCAGGGCATAAGATCCCAGAAAATATAGTTATTATTAATGGAACCAACCACCAGTTGCTATTAATAAAAGACATTATTCGAAAGATTCGGTATGATCAAAAATACGAGGCAAAAAAAGATTTTGGAAACAATGGTAACTAAGTCTGACATTACCAAAAGACAAGAACAACTTCTTGAAGAACTTAATAAATGCGAGGATGAATTGAGCGGTCAAGAATTGCATAGGCAGTTGATCACAAAAGGCAAATCTATGGGGTTGACCACTGTTTATAGAAATCTGCAAATCTTGATAAAGCATGGATTAATTCGTTCTAGACATCTCCCAACAGGAGAGGTTCTTTACACTCCCGTAGACAGAGATATTCATCATTTGACCTGCGTTCAATGCGGAGAGACGTCGAAAATGGAAGGTTGTCCTGTTAAAGATATTCATGCCCCTAAAAAAAATCCAAGAAAGTTTCAACTTTTGTTTCATACACTCGAATATTTCGGCCTTTGCCAAAACTGTTATCAAGCTCAAAATTAATTAGGAACATTTTCTAATCACAGAAATTATTTTCCTTTATTGAGCTTATGTTTATCGCATCTAATTTATCTTTTATTTGATCAGGACTACCAACTGCTAAAACACTTTTATCAAGAACGATTACTTGATCGTAGTTCTTTAGAGACTCGCCCCAATCATGGCTACTTACTAGCAAAGAAAGTCCCGCATCTGCGAGTTGACGAACAATTTTCAGGAAGTCCTCTTTTGCGGGGGGATCCAATGCCGCACAAGGTTCATCCAGAAGAAATATTTTTGCAGGGGACATAAGAGTTTTTGCTAATAGAGCTCTTTGTTGCTGTCCTCCTGAAAGAGAATCGAGTCTTCTATTAGCCAAATTAGCAATTCCTACTCTTTGCATTGTCGCTTCTAATTCACAACATTTATTAATCCAAGAATTAGGATATTCTAGAAGAGTCTTGATTTGAAAGGGGTTATTACTTCTTGATTTTGAATACTTTATTTGACCAAGAGATACCAATTTTTCAACTGTTATAGGAAACTTCCAATTCATAGAACTTCTTTGAGGCATAAGTGCCACTAGAGCTCTAGATCTATATAAATTTTCACCGTCTATTTTAATTTCGCCTTTATCTGGAGTATTTTGTCCTTGCAATATCCTCAAAAGAGTGGATTTACCGGCACCATTTGGACCTACTAACGCTGTTAGAGTTCCGGGTTTAATCTCAACCGATACCTTATTTAAAGCTGGCTTACTTTTTTCTGTGTATGCAAATGTTAAATTTTCAGCGACTAAAGTAGCCATTAATTAATCTTCATGAAAAAGTCACTTTACAAGCTTACCAATAATACAAGCTACGTATTATTTTCATAACATTTGATACCTTTTCTTGCCAGGTATTAATGAAAATGATTATCATTTTTAAGTATTTAGTTATTTTTCATGTCAATTTTTAAAAGACTTTTATCAAATAAAACATGTTCAAGTAAGTCAATTATTAAAAATTCCGTAATCGCTGGAACGATTATATTTTCTGGTTTTGGGCAGGATGTAATGGCTAAAGGGAAGTCATACGTAGCAGTAGAACCACTAGTTTGTGATTTAGTTAAATCAATTGCGTTACCATCTGACGAAGTTACATGCTTAGTAGATAGAAAACAGGATGTTCATGACTTAAAGATCAATCCAAGACAAGCTCAATTATTAAATAGCGCAGACAAAGTATTCACTCTTGGCAAAGAAATGACTCCAAGTATGAGAAATTGGGAAAGTAAAAAGAATACTGTTGTTATAGGTGTTAGTGCAATAGACGTAGATGATCATTCTGATCATGAAGGTAACGATGACCACTCAGACCATGGTGGACATGACAATCATGCTGAACATTCAGCTAAGGTAGATGATCATTCTGATCATGGAGGTCATGATGATCATTCAGACCATGGTGGACATGAAGATCATGCTGAGGGTGCTTTCGAATGGGCAGGTAAATTCCAGCTTTCTAAGGGTTCATACAAATGGTCATTTGAAAAAGTCGATGGCGAATATGCAGATCCTGCAATGAAGATGGTGATTCTCAAATCTAATGACATAGAAGGGTCTGAAGATTTAGCCAAAGAATTATTAGGATCTAAAGACTCAATAAGCAGAAAAAATGATGGAACTTTGATAGCAAGTAATAAAGCTTTTGTTCTTAACTTTGATCAAAGAAAAGAAAGTACTGTTTTTAACGTGAATATAAAAGAAGATGGTGAATATATATTTTTTACTGAACACATGCCTTTTGAGTTTGAAGCAACTCAACACTTTTTTAAAGACGTTTCAAATAGTGATGTAGAACCAATAGCACAAGTTCCAGACGAAGGAGAGGGGCATCATCATCATGACCATGGAGGTCTAGATCCACATGTATGGCATGATCCACATAACATCATAAAAATGGGAGATCTTATAAGCAAAAGTTTAAAGAAAGATATTTCAGTTTTTAATAGAGGTGACAGAAAACTAATTAATGAAAGATTCGAAAAAGCTGATTCTCTCTTAGAAGGCTTAGATAGTTGGATCGTCGAACAAGTAAGCTCTATTCCTGAGGAAAACAGAGTAATTGTCTCTAAACACAAAGCAATGGAATACTACGGGGATGCATTTGGTTTTGAAACCATTAGTTTACTTGACTTTCTTGGAGACTCCTCAAGCTTAAGGCCAGAAAACATAAGTTCTACTTTAAAAATGTTAGATGAAGAGAAAGTTCAGGCAATATTTCCTGAACAAATTCCAGCATCTAAGTTATTAAGGAACTTAAGTAGACAAAGTTCAGTTCCTTTAGCTTCTAATCAAATATTCGTTGATGGATTGATGATGGATGGCAATACGGTTTCAGTAGCCGTACACAACACTTGTACAATTGTTGATTCATTAGGTGGAAGCTGTGATAAAGAATCTGGTTCCAATCTTGAGTCTGAATGGTACAAACTTTCAGATTAAATTTTTCTAATAAAAACGGTTTTCATTTCTTATTATTACTATTATTAAATTATTGTTTATTTGGTAAAAATCATTAAATGAGCATCAAAGATAAAGTTCCAGTTACTATTCTCACTGGATTTCTAGGTTCAGGGAAAACTACTTTACTTAATAGAATACTAAGTGAAGAGCACGGGAAAAGAATAGCCGTAATTGAAAATGAATACGGTGAAGTAGGGATAGATCAAGGGCTCGTAATTAATGCAGATGAAGAAGTGTTTGAGATGTCAAACGGGTGCATTTGTTGTACTGTTCGCGGTGATTTAATAAGAGTCCTTGGCAACCTTATGAAAAGAAGAGATAAGTTTGACTATGTTTTAGTAGAAACGACCGGATTAGCAGATCCTGGGCCAGTCGCGCAGACATTTTTCATGGATGAAGAAATTAGTTCTGAATTTACTCTTGATGGAATTGTAACTTTAGTTGATGCTGCTCATATTGATCAGCAGCTAGGAAGAAGTGATGAAAGTTCAGAACAAGTTGCGTTTGCAGATGTTCTTGTCCTTAATAAAACTGATTTAGTCTCTGATGATGCAATAGATACTCTTGAATCGAGATTGAGAGATATGAACCGAATGACCCGAATTATTAGAGCCGAGAATGCCAAAGTACCAATTGAAACAGTCTTAAATCTAAGTGCATTTGATCTTGATCAGATCCTTAAACGCAGGCCAACATTCCTTGAACCAGAATATCCTTTCGAATGGACGGGTGTTTACGATCTTGATGCAGGCAAATATGAATTAATACTAGAAGAAGGACCCGATCCAGAAATGTCCCTAGTAGCACTCGCTAACCAAGGTGAGAATGAGGAGGAACTTAAAGATGGTGCTGAATCCTCCGTAAGACTTTATGCAGAAAAAGCTAATACTTTACAGCCTGGAAATACTATTCCATATGGAGAACATATAAATCTCAAATTGGAGGATAAAGGAAATAAATCCTTCATCCTGAACATAGAAAAACCAACGAAAATTGGTTTGTTTACACAGCACACTGCTGAAGAATTCAATATGAAAGTCATTAAAAGTGACGAAAATAAAGAGATTCCATTTAATACTGAAAGATTCTGGCAAGCAGAGCATGAACATGACGATGAAGTAGGCTCAATTGCCATAGAGCGTTTTGGAGATGTTGACCCAGAAAAACTAAATACCTGGATGGGAAGACTTCTATCAGAAAAAGGAGTGGATATATTCAGAACTAAAGGTTTCATAAGTTACTCAGGTAACCCAAGGAGAATAGTTTTCCAAGGAGTTCACATGTTATTTACTGCACAACCTGATAAAGAATGGGGTAACGAACCTCGTAGAAATCAACTTGTTTTTATAGGTAGAAATTTAAATGAGAAAGAGATGCAAGAAGGCTTTGATAAATGCCTGATATAGAACCATTTAGCCCAAGAGGCATGTTCCATGAAGGATGGACTGCTGAAGTTAACGATTACGCCATAGCATGTGGCTGGGCTCTTAAAGGAAAACAATTTATTGTTGGCGACGTGGCAGGAGGTCTTTTTTCATTCGAAGGAGATACTGGAAAAATTATTTGGAAAAAAGAAAATACACACTCCGGTGGTTTATTAGCAATGGCCATTCATCCAGAGGGTGAGATTTTTGCAACATCAGGTCAGGATGGAAAAGTTCAAATTTGTAATTGCCACGAAGGTAAAGTAATTAAAACACTTAATCTTGGTAGGGGTTGGGTAGAACACCTCAAGTGGTCTAATGACGGTTTATTTCTAGCGATAGCTTCCTCAAAAAAAGTATATGTTTTTAATGAAATTGGAGAAGATAAATGGATCTCAGAAGACCATCCAAGCACAGTAAGTGCAATAACATGGTCAAATAAAAATGAGCTCGCAACTGCATGCTACGGCAGAGTGAGTTTCTTTGACATTGTTAATAATAAAACGAATCAAAAGCTCGAGTGGCAAGGATCATTGGTCTCCATGGAATTAAGCCCAGATGGAGATATAGTCGCCTGTGGCAGTCAAGATAATTCAGTTCATTTTTGGAGAAGATCAACAGGAATGGATGCTGAAATGACTGGATACCCTGGAAAACCAAGTCACCTTTCTTTTGATGACAGCGGAAAATTATTAGCGACTAGCGGCAGTGAAAGAATTACAGTATGGAGCTTTATAGGTAATGGTCCTGAAGGGACTATGCCCGGAGAACTATGTCACCATACAGAACCTATTTCGAGCTTAGCCTTTTCAAATAAAGGTATGCTTGTAGCCTCAGGATCTAGGGATGGTTCTGTTGTCGCAAGTTTCCTAAAAAATGACGGCAATGGAGACCTGGTTGGGGCTGCATTCGCAGGAGATTTGGTAGGGGCAATATCATGGAGACCTGATGATTGTGCACTTGCAGCAGTTAATGCAAAAGGTGTTGTAAATGTATGGAAATTTAAAGTTCGTACTAACCTTTTTTCAAAGGGATTTAAGTAAAAAGTAGAAATTTATAAAATTACCAGTAGTTAGTTTTTAAATGTCTTTCCATACAGATGACCTCACAGTCATTATCTATCCCTTTTGGGTGAATATCGCAATATGAGAGACATTGAAAATATTCGTCTATGGGATTTGATTTATCAGTTTTACTAACTTCTTTAGAATGATTCATAAGAGATTTCCTCAATTATTTAAAATTAAGATAGACGAATTAAATACCAAAAGAAATAAGCAAAACTTACTAAAAATATCTCAAAAAATTTAGCACGATTAATAACTACTCTCGGACATTTTTAATTAAAAAGCAATGCGTATAAAAACGGATTGTCTTTAGAGAAATATTTTCCTAATTTTATATTGTTGAGTTCTAGGAGGTCTTTCAAAATGATCGATAGCCTGCCTGAAATTTCGGAATAAACCGAACTAATTTAATTAACTGCTCCAATTATTTTTTATTAATGTCTAAGCTTCCTTCTTCTGCATCGTTTAGGTGCCCTTTAAGAAACAAGCTTAATTCTAGAGTTTTTGCCCCAGTTAAAAACAATTAGTTAATTTTGGTGAGCATTAGCTTAATTGAAGTTAGCAACAAGGATCCATGATTTAGGTGCGTTATTAACTTCAGTAAAAAATATAAGTAAAAGATAAAAGAGGGCTTAAATAAGCCCTCTTTTTTGTTATGAGATGACTTTCTTCTAATTTTATAGATAATGATTAAAGCAATAAAATTTTAGAATGGTTCAATATTATTGCCCATATTGCAATCCTAAATATCAATTTCAAAAACAATCCTCAAATGGTACTTTGATTTGTGGCTTATGTGGAGAGGCTCTTGTGAAAAAACCATTTATTAGGTTGAACCAGATAATTGCTTTAGTTGCTGCGTCATCATTACTTCTACCATTAATATACACTTTTATTTATTTAATTAAAAATCAAATAAATCCTCCTAATAAAAATCATCAAGCAAATAGTACTTTAATGATAATTATCAAAGAAACACTTTCATAAAAGAATTTAAAAAATCTCCAGAGGTTAACCTCTACAAAGTGATTTATTTAAACAAGAATTTTTACTCTCAATATTAATTTGATCATCAATATTTTTTAATTTGTTTTTATCATTTATTACTTTAACTTTATGGCCGCAATGTTCTTTGCAACCACCATTAAATAAATTATGTGCATACAAATTAGAAATATTTGTAAGCAATAAAAGAAAAATTATTTTATAAATTTGATAAAAATAAGACTTAATTTTCAATATCATTTTCTTAGCATTAGTAAATAAATATTATCAGTTAATTCCAAGGTGTGTTTATAAGTCCCCAGATATCGAAGAAGAAAAATAAAACTGCAATAACAACAAGATCCCATGCTCTTTCCCTAAAAGCCCAAGGCGCAATAAAAACTTCCCCAAGTCCGTGAAGTGCCGCCCCTACTGGTAGATGATCAAGAACCAGCAAGCTGTGAGAGAGGATAAAAAGAAAGCTTGCGAAATATCTAAAAAAAACAAATTGCCAATTACTAGAACCCATGCTTTTTAGATTTTTAAGAAATATACTTCAATGATCAAAATAATGATATAGATCGAGTCAAGAGATATTATTTTTGGTAGCCATAAATACGAATAAAGATATAAAGCTAAAGTAAAAGTTACTAAATGGTGAAATATATGTTTTCAAGTTATCAGCCTAAAAATAGTTTTGATGAATACTTTAAGGATAATGTTAACTCTGCTAGAGAAATATTGATCCCACTTCTTTCATCTTTAGATAATATGGGACTTGAAGAATTAAACAGGAATCACTCTGCCGCAAAAAAATTACTACTAAGACATGGTGCAACTTTTAGATTAAACGATACTGGTTTAAAAGGTACTGAGAGAATATTACCTTTTGATCCACTTCCCAGAATAATTAGTAAAGATGATTGGGTAACGTTAGAAAAAGGTCTAAAACAAAGGCTTGAGGCAATAGATTTATTCCTAGATGATATTTATAATTCTCAAAAAATAATAAATGATGGAATAATTCCAAGAGAATTAATAGAGAGTTCAGAAGGTTGGAGACCTCAGATGATAGGTTTCAAACCTCCACTAAATAAATGGTGTCAAATTTCAGGACTTGATTTAATAAGGGATAGAAAAGGAGATTGGCATGTTTTAGAAGATAATTTAAGGTGCCCTTCTGGGGTTGCTTATTTTTTAGAAAATAGATTAGTTATGAAAAATATTTTTCCTAATCTTTTCTCGGGAAGGATAGTAAAACCAATTGATGAATATCCATCATATCTTTTAAAAACTCTTCAAGAACTTGCTGTTTGGACTGACACTCCCAAGATAGTTCTACTAACTCCAGGAATTTTTAATAGTGCTTATTTTGAACATAGTTATCTAGCTCAAGAAATGGGCATCCAACTAGTTCAAGGTCATGACTTAGTTTGTAATGATGATTATGTATATTTAAAAACTACCTCTGGATTAAAAAGAGTAGATGTCATTTACAGGCGAATTGATGATGATTTCTTAGATCCTCTTAATTTCAGAAAAGATTCCTGCCTTGGTGTTAGCGGATTACTTGATGTTTTCAAGGCAGGTCATGTTGCTTTAGCAAATGCACCTGGGACTGGAATAGCAGATGACAAAATGATTTATTCATTTGTTCCTAAAATGATTAAATATTATCTTGATGAAGAAATTATTATTAAAAATGTAGAAACGTATATTTGTCATTACCAAAAGGATCGTGAATACGTTCTAGAAAATTTATCAAAACTTGTTGTTAAGTCTGTCGCAGAAGCTGGAGGTTATGGAATGTTAATTGGCCCTCACTCAACAACGAGTGAGATAGAAGAATTCGCTAACAAAATTAAAAATAATCCTAGAAATTTCATAGCGCAACCAACATTAGAATTATCTACTGTGCCATCGTTATGTGATAGAGAACTATATCCATGTCATGTTGATTTAAGACCATATATCTTAAGAGGAAAAGATTCATGGGTTAGCCCAGGCGGGCTTACGAGAGTAGCATTAAAAAAAGGATCATTAGTCGTTAATTCTTCTCAAGGTGGAGGTTGCAAAGATACATGGGTTGTAGGTAAATAATATGCTTTTAAGTCGTGTAGCAGAATCTCTTTATTGGATCAATCGTTATTTAGAACGTGCGGAAAACATATCACGTTTCGTGGAAGTAAGCGAAGCAATGTCATTAGATTGTCCTCCAGGAAGTGCAGAACCTTGGCTCCCGTTAATTGATGCTTCTAGTGACAGAGAATCTTTTGATAAAAGATTCCCAGAGAAAAAACCTGATGACGTTATTAATTTTTTAATAAGAGATCGTTTGAACCCAAATAGTATAATTTCTTGCATTCAAATGGCAAGAGAAAATGCTAGACAAATCAGAGATGTCATGACCACAGAAATGTGGGAACAGATAAATACTTTATATTGGAATATGCAAGAAGGAGAGGCAATATGGAATAAACCAAGACAAGAACAATTAAGTGAAATAAGGAGGGAATGTCAGCTTTTTTATGGAATTACAGATGCGACTCTAAGCAAAGATCTTGCCTGGAGATTTAGCATTCTTGGAAGATTAATCGAAAGAGCTGACAAAACATCAAGAATTTTAGATGTTAAATATTATTTACTCTTACCGAGCTTAGATGAACTTGGAGGAGTTCTTGATGAGCTGCAATGGATTGCACTTTTGCGTTCAGCTGGAGCTTATCAAATGTTTAGGAAAGCAGTGCAAAATTCTATAAAGCCTAATTCAGTTGCGAGATTTCTTTTACTTGATCCAATATTCCCTAGATCAGTAAGATACTGTCTTGATGGGATAAGCAATACTCTTAAAACAATAGATACCTCTCCATCTACCGAAAATCCTTCAGAATTAGAATGCATGAGAGGTTTACTTAAAGCAAAGTGGAGTTATATCAGAATTGAAGATATAATCAATGATGGTTTACATGAGGCAATCGATTCATTGCAAATGGATTTAAATAAATTAAATGATCTCATTCAAGAAAAATATTTTATTAATTAATAAGTTTATTAATGAGAATTAAATACCTTCACAAACTTGAATATAAATACGAAGACCCTGTTCAATTAGGCGAGCATAGATTATGTATAAAGCCAAGGTCAAATGGATTCCAAAAGCTAAAGAATTTTGAATTAAAAATAACCCCAGAACCAGAAATTATTTATCCATTACTTGCTGCCAGCGGAGAAGAGATTAATAGAATCAGATTCAATGGATTAACAGATAATTTAATTATTGAATCAATCAGTGAAGTTGAAACTTTAAAACATCCAAACATTATTGATGGAGTTAAAAATAGAGATTTAACATTACCTTTTTGTAGAAGCATTATTAACAGAGATTTACAGGGTGCGTTAGAGGGATGGATGCCTAATGGACAACACGATCCCTCTGCCGTAGAACTTGCTCAAGAAGCCTTAGCAGGAAGCATTAATAACGCATTATCATTTACCTACCAGCTAATAGAGATTATTCAAGATCGGGTTAAATATACCAAAAGACATACAGGTCCCGCATGGCCTGCTAGCAGAACACTTAGAGAACGTATAGGTTCATGCAGAGATTTAGCAATGCTGATGGTTGAAGCTTGCAGGTCTATAGGCATCCCAAGTAGATTTGTAAGTGGTTATCATTTTGAGGATCCGTTACCCTCTGAGTTGGATTTACATGCTTGGGCTGAATTATATATTCCAGGTGCTGGCTGGAGAGGTTTTGATCCAAGTGGAAAAGGATTAATAGATGATAGATATTTAACATTGGTATCCTCTTCAAAATCTAATTTAACCTCTGTAATTACAGGAAACTTCATAGGAAAAAATAATTTAGAAAATACTTTATCCTGGGAAATTAAACCTCTCGAAATTAAATAAAAACTAAATTTTTAATCTTTTAAAATAAAAAAAAATAAATAATAATATGTTTCTTTTTTAGTGTTAATTGATACGTTCTTTGATATATATATCTGTTTTCATTTGTTTAATCTTTAAAAAAAATTGAACTCAAGTTTAGAAATCCCAGTTATCAAATCAAACAAATCAAAAAAGTTTGAATTAATAAGTTATGAAAAATTTCGGGATACAAAAGATGTTAGATTTTTTGACATTAGTGTTAATGAATCAAATTATAGAGATCTAGTTATTCACAGTGGGCCTGCAGTTAGTCCGCCAAATGATGACGAATTTAATAATTGGCAATTTTACATACATCACAATCAAGAAGATAATCTATTGGCAATCTCTGGGGGAAGAACATTTTTTCTAGTTAATTTTGGTTGGGATTATCCTTTTTATAAAGTTAGATTAGAATCTTGCGGATATATTCTAAGAATACCAAGAGGAACTTTTCATAGATCAGTTTCTGACGAAAACGGTTCCATAGTTTTAAATCAAGCTATAAGAGATAAAAACGGTACTGTTGAATCTGAATTCAAGGTTACGAATAGCAAAGATAATAAAAAACTTCTAGATTGTATAACCAATCTAGAACCTAAATTTAAAATTTATAGTGTTAAATAGTTTTAAAAAGTAGTTCCAAATTAATACATCAATTTAAATAATTATCTAATTGTTATAAAATAATGATATTCAAATTATTTAGTATGAAATCTTTTAAGTTTTTAAGATATTTTTTATGCATAACTTTCTCTTTTTTAGTTTTATCCTCTCCAGTTTTCGCTGGGGCAAATGTAGCCGTTAAAGGAGAGGGAGATGAAGTTCCAAGTTATGTTAGATCTAATATTACAGGATATAATTTTCATGGAGAGGATCTTCACTTGTCTTCTATAGCTGGAGCAGTTGCAAGAGATGCAGATTTTAGTGACGTTGATTTACATGGAACAACCTTAACCCTTTCTGATTTAAAAGGTTCTAATTTAAATGGAATAGACCTGACCGATACTCTTTCTGATCGAGTTAATTTCCAAAAAACAGATCTTAGAAATGCTGTTTTAATAAATATGATCGCATCAGGTAGCAGTTTTGCAGGTGCACAAATAGAAGGAGCAGATTTTTCTTACGCTATTCTTGATAGCGAAGATCAAAGAAATCTTTGCGAAATTGCTGATGGGATCAATCCAACAACAGGCGTTTCAACAAGAGAAAGTCTTGAGTGTAGTTAAAAGTTAAAAGTTAAAATTATAAGTAAACTTTTTGTCCATTATTAAATTTATAAATTTTTTGTTCATCATCTTGGAATATCATTTCACCATTTAATTTGGATTTCTTAAATTTTGAAAGTCTTGCTCTGTGTATATTGGATTTTCTATTTATATTATCTTCATTATCGTAGATTCCAATATGAATATTTATATTAGGGTTTGAAAAAGTTTTTTCTTCCTCTCTTAAATAAATTCTCTCAATATTTTTTTGCGTGCTCTGCAGTTTATTTTTAAATTTGTCTAATTTTATATTCTTGTTTTTTTTTGAATTAATTTTTTTGTAGAACAAAAATATTATTCCAAGAATTAAAATAGCTAAAAATTTATTCATTTCCTATTTAATTTTTATTTTTATATCTACACCTAAGTTACTTTTAGTAGTTAATACTTCTTTTTTAAAGATTCCATAAGTAAAAATGCCAGATAAAGTTTTCAAAGATTTAAAAAATAATAAAAAAGTAAATAAAAAGAAAATAATAAGGTTCTCTACAAGAATATTTTTATTTTTATTACCTAAGTTCTTCATAAAATTCTTAAATCAATTAATTTCATAATTTTAAGCATATGGTCCAAAAAATTCACTAGTATTTCTTCCAATTACTTTAGCAAGATTTAAGCTTTTATCTATATCCCATTTTGATGCCATTCCATAAAGGATAGCAGCAGCAAAAGAGTCGCCACATCCATAAGAATCAACCTTTAACTTTTTGTTTTTAAGAGCCTTATATCTGCCTCCTGGAAATATTATGCCCCCCCTTTCTCCCTCGGTTTTAATTGTATATTTGGGCTTAACAGATAAATCAGAAAAAGAAAATACTTCGCCAGGATCGAGATTACTGCCTATTAATCCATCCAAAAGGACTTTTGATTTATTAATTGTATTTAAACCCACCCTTGGTGTTGTACACAGTATTGAAGCTGATCTAGCCATTTTAAAAATCTCTGAATCAGATGCGGTAATAAAAATTCCGTCCATTTTTTTTAAAATGTTCCATTCTAAATTGTCTTTATGAGTTGGAGCTAACCTTTCTCCAATAACTGTTATTGCTCTTTCCCCTTGAGAGTCAATCAAACTGAAACCTCTTCTAGTTGGTTTATCACGCCAAGCGACATGCAAATTTATTCCCATATTTGAGAGGATCTTGAAACACTTATCTCCATAATCATCATTACCTAATGACGTGAAAAAATGAATTTGTTTTAAAGTTAAATCAGAAAGTATTTTCGCGATAATAGAGCCGCCACCAGCTGGATACTCAAGAGATTTTTGTGAATGAGAAATGACGCCCGGTTTTGGTAATTGATCGACCTTTAAGAAATTTATCCACTCAACATGACCAACAACAGCAAAATTTAAACTTCCTTTTTTAAATTTATAGTCTTCAACTTTATTATTCTTTTCAACAACCATAAGCTTTTAAATACTATTATTAAAAGAAATATTTTTGACCAGTGAATTCATTTAACATTTTAAAAGATAATAAACAAATACTATCTTATCTTTACCTTTTTCTATCAATTTTGGGTGCTGTCCTGCCAATGATGGCAAATTTCGAATTTGCTAGGGAATATGGAAACAACTTTGATATAAATAACTTCATTTCTTTAGCAAATGCAAACCCTGCAGCTCAGTCAATTTCTAGAGACTTATTAGTAGGTGCAAGCGCTATTTTTATATGGATAGTAAATGAATCAAAAAAACTAAACATGAAGAATATGTGGGTTGTATACATTGGAACTTTTCTTATAGCATTCGCATTCTCTGCACCTTTTTTCTTATTTTTAAGAGAGAGAAGAATTATTGAATTAGAAAAGATTAATTAAAATAATCTCTTAAATAGTATTGAAAAAATTATTAAGCAAGCAAATGAAATAGATAGCCAGATTACTGAAGCATAACCAAATAAATCTAATATACGTCCCGAAATAAATGGTCCAAAAAAATAACCCATTGCGAAACATTGTGATAATAGAGCAAGTGCAAAACCTTTTTTGTTTGAAGGAGCTATTCTGAAAACTATATCTGTTGATGTGGGGAGAAATGAAGCAGTCCCTAAACTTACTAATATCAATGAAAAAGAAATTAAATAAAAAGCAGAAATATTTAAATAACTAGAAATAAATAATAAAAAAGAAGCGAAAGAGAAATTTATTAAACTAAATTTTAAGCCATATAATCTTCCTTTCTTAGATATCCAAGAACCGACAGGCCATTGTAAAAACAACAACAAAATTAATTGAATAGAAATTATAAGACTAATAATTTCTTTGCTTAATGCATTGCGATAAACTCCACCTTTAACAAGATCCAAAGGCAAAGTTACTTGAATCAAAGCTAGGGAAGTAGTAATTAACAAAATAGAAAAAATTATTATTAAAGAATTTTTATTCCATTTCAACTGTTCATCTTTAATTGGATTAACTAATTTTTTTCGGAAATTCTCTAAGTTGCTATTAATAGAAGAGCTATTTCTAGATATTAAATATGTGATGACTAACATGGAAAATATATCATTAATAAAAATTGATTTAGAATACAAATAATTTGTCATATAACCCCCTATTAATACTCCTAGAAATATTCCTAAAGCCTCCGAACTTCTTACAAGAGCATAAGCTTTACGTGTTTCGATAGGATGGCAAAAATAGGGCACACCAAACTCGGCAGCAGGCCAATATATTCCTGCAGCAGCCCCAACAAATGATTGTCCAATTATGTATAAAAAGGTATCTCTTGAAAAAATGAGGCATAAGCTAGCGGCAATACTTAGTATTGAAGATGTAACTATTGGATATTGTATTTTCCCTGTTTTATTTAGATAATTACCTGTATAGAGTCTTGTTACGGTTCCAATTATTGCTGAGATGGTAAACCCCAAGCCAATATCTGTTGCCGATAATCCTATATTATTAAAAATAAGTGATGTTAAATAAATAACACCTCCTGCTCCAAATGCAGCGTAAAATCTTATCTTGGTTATTAACCTCAAATGATATGGGAATTGAATCCACCAATTTTTACTAATTTTTAAACTATTTGGACTAATCACAAGTGAAATACATTTTTATAATTTTTTTTAGTTTTTATGGTTTATTTTTTAATAATGGTTTAAAGGCTGCTGAAAAGATAAATATTAAATTTGAAGAGATGGAAATCCCTCTTACTATAGAACAATTATCAAAATTAGAAAAATACAATGATGATTCAACAGAATTAATAGATTGGTTAAAAAAAAATGGATTAATAAGAGTTTTTGAATTATCAAAATTTTTAGAATTTCCAGTTTTCAAAGAAGAGGGATTAAACAGAGAAATATTAAGAAGTTGGATAGGACGTAAAATTCTAACAGAATTAAGCAAAAGCATTAAAGTTCCAAATGGCGATAATGGAACTGAAATTTATAACACAATAGAAAATTTATTAGATCAAAAAAAAGAAGTTTCAACTTTAGAAATCATAAAGGCATTACCATCAGAAGAAATTTCACTTGATATTGATAATCTAATTTTAATAATTTCATCTTGGAAAAATGAATTATCAATGCAACAAGAACTTTTATACAAATTAAATAAACTTGAAAGAACGAACCAAAATGCCTTCAAAAATACTGAAAAAAAATCAGCTCAAGATCTTATTAAAATTGATAAAAAAATTTATGCTCCTCATCGAGTGAAACCTTTTGAAGTTGCAATATGGAAAAGCAATAAAAAAAATAAAGATAAAGAACTGATAATTTTTATGCCAGGACTTGGAGGCGAAATTAATAATTTCAAATGGATAGGAAACGAATTGGCTAAAAGAGGTTGGCCAATATTATTCATAGATCATAGAGGCAGTAATTCGGAGTCATTTATAGAAGTACTCGAAGGTAAGGAAACAATACCAGGAAGTGCTGACTTTTTCTTATATAGAATTAAAGATTTAGATGCTGTATTACAAGCTCATGAAAATGGGGAATTTGGTTTACCTAATAATTCTTATATTTTAATGGGACATTCACTTGGTGCTTTAATTGCACTTTTATATGAAGGCAATAAACCTACTGATCAACTAGAGGACAAATGTGATTCGGCATTAAAAGACTTTGCGGTAACAAATTTATCTAAATTACTTCAATGTCAGTTAAGCGAAATACCGTTCCCTAAGAAAAATAACTCTAATAAAGCCAGTGCGATTATAGGTTTTAATTCATTTGGCAGTTTAGTATGGCCAAAAGAAAATAGTACCGGTATTAAAACACCAACTCTTCTAATAGGTGGTACGTATGACCTTATTACACCATTAATTAATGAACAATTTAGAGTTTTTTCTGCTTTAAATAATCCATCAAATAGATTTTTAATTATTGAAGGGGCAAGTCATTTCTCTCCAATAAGAATTAATAAAAGCTATGAAGAAAAGAATGACGTATTCAAAATAAGTGAAACTTTTATCGGTTCAGAGCCAATATTAGTACAAGATTTATCTACGAAATTTATAGTTGAATTTTTAAATAATGTTAAAGATCAAAAGATCCCTAAAGTAGTTAAAAACCAAAGGGATTTGGGACTTGATTTCCATCTTTTAGATCTTGAAACAATAAAAGAAATTTCCGAAAATTAGTATTCTATTCTTGGATCTAAATATGCGATTAAAATATCCACGAAGAGGTTTAAAGAAACTATGAGCATAGAGGTAAAAATTACAATTCCTTGAACCAAGGTATAGTCTCTTTGAGAAATTGCTTCATGTAATCTTAAAGCTATACCCGGCCATGAAAAAGTTACCTCGAACAATAAAGCACCTCCTGCTAATGAGGCCATAGTCAAGCCAGAAATAGTGACAATTGGCAATAGAGCATTAGGCAATGCATGGTTTAAAAATATTTTTTTCCTTGATATTCCTCTACATAAAGCAGCATTTACATAATCACTTTTTAATGTCTTATCTAAATTTACTCTTAATGAGCGGCTGAATATACCACTTAATAAAAAGCCAAGGGTAATCGAAGGAAGTGCGAGATGATAAAGACTATCTTTCAAAGCAATAATATTATTTGAAAGAATACTATCTAAAACTAGAAAACCCGTAATTTGAGGTTGTTGTTGAAATATTGGAAATCTACCTCCAATTGGGGAAATATTAAAGAATACAGAAAATAATAATTGCGCTAACATTGCACCCCAAAAAGGAGGGATCGCATATGTAGCAATTCCTAATATTCTCGAAATATAATCAGTCTTTTTACCTTTATTTCTTAAGCCAATTAATCCCAATGGGAATCCTATTAGTGTGGCACTTAATATTGAAAAGAATCCAAGCTCAAGACTTGCAGGCAATGACTTAATAATAATATTAAGGACTGGCTCCTGGGTACTAAGAGATTGGCCAAAATCTAAGTGCAATATATTTTTAATATATGAAAAATATTGACTTATTAAAGGTTCATTTAGCCCCAGTTTATTTCTTAGAAATTCCCTTGAAACCTCATCTGCACCAGATCCAAGTATTGCATCGACAGGATCGCCGGGGGCAACTCTCAATAAAATAAATACTAATGAAGAAATTATCCATAGCATTATTGGTATTAATGAAATTTTTAATAAGGAATAATTTAGTAATTTATTTAAATTTCTACTCATCAATTAACTCTAATTCGCTCAATGAAATTATTCCTGCACCATTAAAAATAGGTTTTGATATTTTATTTTGAGACCATGCTTTTTGAGAGGATATCCAAATAGGAATATAAGGGATTGAATTTGCTGCTATTTTTTCAATTTCAACAAGTTTTTCTAATCTTTTAATTCCACTTATTTTTTCACTCTCAAGAAATAAACTTTCCACTTTATTTGATCCCCAAAAACTACCGCTGTAAACTGATTCTCCTTTTTTACATATACCATCAACTATTTCATTACAACTTAAAAGAGGGGTGAGATATGCTTCTGGATCTGAATAAGCTCCAGTCCAATCAAGAATAACTGCTGTATAAATTCCTAAACTTAGATTCTTATAAACTGTTGTAGATTCAACCCCATTAAGTTCGATATCAATACAATCTTTCAAAGAATTTTTAATTTCTTCCTGCCATGTGAGAGCAATAAGCTTGTCAGCTGGTACATTCGATCTATAAGTAAGGGGTATTTTTAGAATATTTCCATTGCAATAATTTTCTTTTTGAAATAACCTTCTCGCTTCTAAATAATCATATTTAGGCCAAAGTTCTTGATTATCTTTTTTTAATATCGGAGGAATAATTGATCTAGATGGCTTCCTTAATCCATAACTTACTTTCTCACTAATCAATTTTCTATTAAGACTTTTTGCCAAAGCCAGTCTTAAATTAAGATTATTTAAGGGATAAGAACTAGTTTTAAGGCTTATAAAACTTAATTCAGTAAAAGGGCTATTACCTTCATTAAACTGTTTATCTTTACTTAAATTATTTAAACTTTTTCTCTGACTATCATCAATTGAATTTGATAAAAGCACGTCAATTTGTTTACTTTTTAAAGCGCCAAAAAGAGAAGATGAATTTGAATATCCCACAAAATTAACTCCCTCGTTTAAGGGCTTTTCACCCCAATAATTTAAATACGGATCAATTGATTGAACTTCATTAGAAAAACTGGTAAGCACATACTTGCCAGTACCAACGAATTTTTCATTTAGAAACTTATCAGAATATTGTTTGTAAAAGGTAGGAGATATTGGAGTTAAATTTACTGATGTGAGTAAACCATTTAAAGAACTTGATGGTTTATTCAAATTTATTATGACTGAATATTCACTTGGCGTTTCTATTGATTTAATCTTGTTTCCTAAAATATAGTTCATCGTTCCAATTCTTTTGAATCTATCAAAGGTAAACTTCATAGCATTTGAGTTAAATGCAGTTCCATCGTGAAAAAAAACATTCTTTCTTAAATTGATCGTTATTTGAAGTCTATCCTTTGAAATAAATGGCATCTCCGAGGCCAATTTAGGGATTAATTTTCCATCATAATTTAATTCATATAATGTGTCTCCAAGGGAACTGATTAATTGAATTGCTTTAAGAGTATTTGCTCTAGCTGGATCTAAAGATTCAATTTTTCCAGAACTTGCTACTATTATTTTTTTAGATATTCTTTTTGAGCCGCAAGAATTCTGTAAAAAAGAAATTAAGATAAATAATATTGATAAAACAACTTTTTTTTTCATATTTCATAATTACTTAGTTTTTCTGAAGAATTATTTGAGCAGAAAATTTGTAAGGTTATTTGATTTATTTCTAAAGCAAATGTTTTTTTAGAATTACAGGCAAAAGGCCACTCTCTCACCCAACAAATTTCTTTACTTATATTTAAACCAATTATTTGAAAAGTCTTATTGCTATTTTTAATTTTTACGCAAGCACCTTTATAAAGGTTTTCAGAAGAAATTAAATTATTGTTTTCGCTGCCTAATAGTTTTGAATGAATCATTAAGGTTCTAAAACCAAACACTTACTTTCTTCGGTTTACCAAGCTATAAGGAAATTTGCAAACTATTTTTTTAAATACAACTTAATTGACTTGCAATAATTTTGACTTCATTTAGCGAATTTATTTCATCTTTCGATTTCTCAAAATCTCCATTATTCACCTCATGAGTAATAACGACAATTTCTGCTTTGTCCTCACTTGCATCAAGTTGAACAATTGATTCTATTGATACATTATTCTTTCCAAAAACATCTCCAATCTTTCCTATGACGCCTGGACTATCAAGACAAATAATTCTGAGGTAATTTTTTTTGTTTATTTGTGAAGATTCTATGATGTGACAGGTTCTCCAGAAATCAAAAGATAACAATGGATCGACTGAATTATTATTTTTTACTGAGGCGGCATGCAGATTTAATATATCTGATACTACAGATGCAGCAGTTGGGCCGCTCCCTGCACCTGGACCATACAACATTATCTCTCCAAGAGGATCGGCCTCTATCAATAAGGCATTGTTAACTCCCTTAACTGTTGCCAATGGATGAGATTTTGGAATCAAAGAAGGGCCTACCCAAATATTCAAAGCAAGTGAATCATTACTATTTGTTTGTCCCCTTTCGGAGAGCGCTAAAAGTTTTATTTCAAATCCTAATTTATTGGCATATTCGATATCCTTGAGATTAATTTTACTAATACCCTCAGAATGTATCTCCTCTCTTTTGATTTTCCCTCCAAATGCGAGTTCACTAAGGATTGAAATCTTATCAGCAGCATCATACCCCTCAACATCTGCAGTTGGATCAAATTCTGCGTAACCAAGGCTTTGGGCCAATTTTAAAGTCTCTTTATAATCAGCTTTTTCATTTGCCATCTTTGAAAGAATAAAATTTGTTGTGCCATTTATTATCCCAACCATTTTCTTAATACTGTTACTTTTTAATGATCTTTTTAAGGGTTCAATTATTGGAATCCCACCGCAAACAGCGGCTTCTGACAATATATACAATCCTTCTTTAGATGCAGTTTTATATATTTCTTCTCCATATCTTGCAATGACAGCTTTATTTGCAGTAACAACAGATTTACCTAATTTTAATGATTGCAGAATAATATCTTTCGCCAAATCAACTCCACCCATTACTTCAACAATCACATCTATAGAGGGGTCTTTAATTAATTTAAATGGATCATCAGTTAATAAATTATTGTCTAGCTCAATATCCCTTTTTTTATTAAGATCTTTAACTGCTATTTTTACAATTTCTATTTCTTTTAGGATTGGATGTGAATCAACTTCAGAACTTAATATTTTATAAATCCCTGAACCTACAGTTCCAAAACCTACAATCCCAATTTTGCATTTTCTCATTTTTTATTTCTTTTAACTTTGAGTTTAATTTTATATTATTAGGCCTACAAAAATTCATTTGCTTGAGACTGCATTTTCAATAAAATATTTAAAAAACCATTTGAACGTGAAGGGGTTAAGCTTGCTTTCAAACCAGTATCTTCTATAAATTTCTTATCTAATTCAACAACTTGATTTGGTGTTAACTCATTTAATCCGCTTATTAAAAAGGCCAACAAACCCTTTGTTATGAGAGCATCAGAATATCCTTCCCAAAATAATTTACCGCCTTTAATAGTTGCCCTAACAAAAACTTCCGAAACGCATCCCTTAACTTTATTTTCTTCTACAAGAATTTCACTATCTGGCTCTTTCAATTTTTTGCCTAACCACAAAATGTATTCATATTTTCTTTTTGGATCTTCTGATTTCTTCAATTTTTCTACTAATTTTGATAAATTATTGTATTTTTCCTGATTTTCCATTTTTTAAAGCTATAAATTAATCAACTTAAGAGTCTTCTATTATACAAATATTTCTTTTTCTGTGATAAATCCAGATAAAGGAATATCCCACTCAGCTCTGGTTAATGGAATCGTACTTACGCAATTAGAAGTTAATACTCCAATGCATGGAACATTTCCCCAATCATTATCTCTCCTTAATTTATCAAAATAACCGCCTCCATAACCTAATCTTGTTAAATTTTTATCCACCGAAAGACATGGTACAAATATCATGCTTATCTGCAAATGACTCAATGGATAAGAGTTATTTGGACTTAGTATTCCCTCAGAATCTTTTGTAAGAGGTTTTTCGTCCCATGGATAAAATAACAACTCTTTTTTATTTTTACATCTAGGTAAAGCTAAAGTGAATTTTTTCTTAAGACTTCTTATATCAACTTCATTTTTTAGAGGCCAATATATAGCTATATAACCAATATTTTTATATCCCTTAACAAATGAATCAATATATAGTCTTACATTCTTTTCTACATTTTCTCTTTCATCAAGAGATATCTCATCTCTTAGTTTTCTAAACGTATCCCTCTCCAATTTCTTATTTTCAAATATCGTCATTTTAAATTTTCAGTTAAAGCCTTCCTCATTTAGTTTTGTGAGTGCTATTGCCAATGCATCTGCTGAATCATCAGGTTTTGGAGGTTTGTTAAGATCTAAGTTATACATAACAGCATCAAGAATATCTTTCTTAGATGCTTTTCCAGACCCAGCAATTGTTAATTTTATCTGAGCAGGTGAATACTCACTAATATGAATTTTTTTAGAGGCCAATACCATCATAATCACGCCTCTAGCTTGCACCACACTAATGGTAGTGCTTGACCTGTAAAAGAAATATTTTTCTACTGCCGCTGCAGTTGGGTTCCAATGATTTATTAATTCATTAAGATCTTGGAATATCTCAAAAAGTCTATCCTCTTCTTTTTTATCTTTACCTGTCTCAATAACACCGCAATCTAATAATATCTTTCTTTCATTTTCTATCTCAATTATTCCATAACCAACTCTAGCTAATCCGGGGTCAATCCCAATAATTCTCACGGTTATTATGCTTCAGCAGACAATTGAAATTTTGAAAGATTTTCTTTTTCATCTAAATCAAAAACTTTACAAAAAGCTTGAATAACTCTTTCACCTGAATCAACTTGTTCTAAGGGATCTTTTCTAAGTCTATGTCTTAAAGAACAAGAAATAACCCTTGCTATATCATCTTCTTGCACTTCAGTTCTACCCTCAAATGCTGCAATTGCCCTTGCTGATCGATTCGTAACAATATCTCCACGTAAACCATCCACATCTAGTTCTCCACAGATTGCAGAAATATTCAATCTTAAGTCATCGTCCATTTGAACAGAATTTAATATTTCTTGTGCTTTAATAACTTTTTGTTGAAGTTCATCCTGTTGTTTCTCAACGCTCAATGAAAACTCATCAGGATTATCATCAAAAGAAGTTCTTTGATCAACTACTTGAACTCTTAATTCAGCATCTCTAACTGTCTTAACTTCAACACTCATTCCAAACCTATCCAATAGTTGAGGCCTTAATTCACCTTCTTCTGGATTTCCTGAACCAATAAGGACAAACCTCGCAGGATGTCGAACTGATACCCCCTCCCTTTCAACTGTATTCCATCCGGAAGCGGCCGAATCTAAAAGTACATCAACTAAATGATCATCAAGCAAATTCACTTCATCAACGTATAGTAAACCCCTATTAGCTTTTGCTAATAGACCTGGTTCGAATGCCTTGACACCTTCGCTTAAAGCCTTCTCTATATCAATGGTTCCACAAAGCCTGTCTTCAGTAGCCCCCAAAGGCAAGTCAACCATAGGTACTTGTTTTTGAATACTCTCTAGATTCTCTCCTTGAGTAATTTTCTCCAAAACTTCTTTACTTTGTAAATCAGGATCAACTAGTGAACTATTATATGGATCGTCTTTAACAACATCGATTGCAGGCAACAAATCAGCTAAGGCTCTGATTGTAGTGGACTTTCCAGTCCCTCTATCACCCATTATCATCACTCCTCCAATTCTTGGATCAATAACATTTAACAAGAGAGCCAATTTCATTTCTTCTTGACCAATTACTGCTGTAAAAGGAAAAACTCTTCTTTTCTTTGTTGTAGGCACAGTTTTAGTTTTCTTAAATATTCAAATAATCAATAGATGTTACTTCAGAAAATGTTTTTAGTAAATATCCCTATCAAATTAAAACAAGTAGTGGATAATAACTAATCAAATTTATACTTACTTATTTTTTTTTGAATTGTTCAAAAACCAGTTTATTTGATGGACAATCCCTCGTAAAACATTTATTTCATGCATTGATGTATTTGCCCTCAAAATAAAATTCTTAAATTTACTTATTTTTGCCTTTGAAGTATGTTTTAAGAGATATCCAACTCGCAAAAGCATTTCCTCTAATTCCACAAATGTATCATGTACTTCATTCGATGATGCTAAGTTAAAAACTTTTAATTCATTATTAAAATTTTTTTTAGAATACTTATTTAATTCATAAAGAACTATTGAAACAGCGTGAGAAAGATTTAATGATGGATTATCCTGAGAAGTTGGAATATTAAAAGTTTTATTTGCTAAAAGCAACTCACTGTTAGTTAAACCTCTATCTTCTCTTCCAAATATAATTGCTAAAGTATTTATCTTCTTAAAGGAAAAAGTCCAATCAAAAATATCATCAGAAGATATAAAAAATGAATCTTTATTTACATCAATCCTTCCACAAGATGCTAGAACCAAATCACAATCAAAAATTGCTTTTTTAAGATCATCAAAAACCTTACAATGTTTAAGAAATTTTTGACCTTTAAGAGCCATTTTTTTTGCTTCTAAAGAATATATGTCGCATTTAGGAGAAACAATTCTTAATTCATCAACTTCAAAATTACTGCATAATCTAGCAACGCTACCTACATTTAAGGGGCCATTTGGTTCAACTAAAATTACCTTTAAATTAGAAAAATTTTTTCCCAAAATCATTCAAGGCTATGAAGATATTTTAATAAGTTTGACATATTTACAGGATCAATTTCAAAACTTGGCATAGGAGGAGTAAGGCCTCCAGTAACTTGTTTAATTATCTCTTTATCATTCAAACGTTTAGTTATTGAGTGTAAGTCTGGGCCTACTAATCCTCTTGCTGTAATTCCATGACATCCAACACAATTTATCTTAAAAAGAGCATCTCCCTCCTCAGCAGAGCCACTAAGCTCAAGAGTTTCAATAATATATTTGTTATTTTCATGATGATTTACGAAAAATATTGCTAAACAAATTAATAAAACTCCAAATAAAACAAAAAAGATTTTTAAGAATTCTCCTTTAAAGTCCCTTTCTGCTGCAGTTGATGAAGATGTTGACACAAAAAATAGTCTCTATGTAACAATTGTGAGTAAGAAATTCAAAAAAGGCAAAAAAATGATCGAGCCTCTCCTATGTGGAATTGTTTTAGGTTTAGTTCCAATAACTCTTCTTGGATTATTCGTAAGTGCTTGGAATCAATACAGAAGAGGTTCAGGCATGCTAGACATTGATTAAAAATGTTAATCTTGACTGCCCATAATTTCTTACATCTATAGTTTCCCACAAAGTACTTTTTTTAATAAATAGATTTGGAGAATGTTCACAAATAACTGTTGAATCTTTCTTTAAAAGATTACAATTAAATAATTGATTTAAAACTAATTCATGGAAATCAACATCGTATGGAGGATCTAGATAAACAAAATCAAATTTTAATTTATTTAAATCCATATTGCTAGATGATAAGTTTCTCTCATAATCAGGTTTTGTCCATTTCAAAACGTCTTTACAAATAACTTCGATATCATTTCTCCTATCCTCTATATTCTCCAACGAGAGTAAATTTTCTAAGCAAATTTTTGAGTTGATTTTGTTTTTTTCAATTGCAATTATTTTTCTTGCCCCGTGATTATAGGCTTCACAAGATATAGCACCTGTTCCACTAAATAAATCTAACCAATTACTATTTTCAACTCTTTTGTTCAATATATTAAAAATGGCCTCTCTCACTCTCAAAGTTGTAGGTCTAGTATAAGAGTTATTTGGACTTTGGAGTTTTTTACCGCCTATTAATCTTAAGTTAGTTTTCATCCCTAAGAATCTGTTATTGAATATTACTCAGCCATCTTCTCAAAAGTTTTTCACCGGTTTTTCCAGATTTTTCCGGATGAAATTGACAGGCCAATAAGTTATCATTCTCAATCATTGCAGTTAATTTTTCAGAGCCATAATCAACCTGAGCTGCAATAATATTTAAGTCATTTGGGATTGCATGATAGGAATGTACAAAATAGACCCAATTATTTAATTCTTCAATCCCAAATAAAGTATTTTTTTTTGTAGGTAAAAGTTGGCACCAACCCATGTGTGGGATTTTTTGGTTAACAATATTTGGTATTTTTTGTATTTTTCCTTTTAAAATTCCCAGCCCTTTAACTTTCCCTTCATCACTAGATTCAAAAAGGAGTTGGAGACCTAAACATATACCAAAAAAGGATTTCCCACTTTTAATCCAATTTTTCAGATCAGTAACCAAATCAGTATTTATGAGATTATTCATCGCTGGATCAAATGCTCCAACACCAGGAAGTATTATCGCCTTACAAAGCTTAGAATCATTAAAGTTTTTAATTAATATAATTTCTTCTCCAAGACTTTCTAGAGATTTTGTTACAGAATGAATATTACCCATTCCATAGTCTATTAGTCCAATTTTATGCAAAGCTTTTAAATTTATAAATGCTTAGTTAAAGTGCTCGAAAGAGTTGCTTTTGGCACAGCACCAACAACGGTATCAACCTTTTGACCTCCTTTAAAGATCATTAATGTAGGAATACTTCTTATTCCGTATTGACTAGCTACATTTGGATTTTCATCTGTATTTAATTTAAAAACTTTAATTTTACCTTCAAAATCTTTTGAGATTTCTTCTACAACCGGAGCGACCATCCTACATGGACCGCACCATGGTGCCCAAAAATCAACCAATACTGGTAGATCACTTTGCAGTACATCTTTGTCAAATGAAGAATCAGTTACGGCTGGAGCTGATGACATAATTTAAGTATTCCTTTTTGAAAATTTAGCAGGCAATTCTTTTAAGTGATGATTTCATTACAGATTAAATAATATAAGTAACAAAATATCTAAAAAAGCCCGATTAATCGGGCGATTTAGTGTGTGAGGAGTATGGGGTTTCCCCCATCATTTAATAATAACTCCAAATTAGAAAATTTTTCAAATTAATACTTTAATTCACTAAGGATTTATAATTTTGCTCAAAGTGAACTACTTGCCCATCCCAAGCTGCTGAGCTTTTTGATAAACCTTACCTTCTGTAAGAAGCGATGGTGCGATAACTATTTCAACTTCTTGCATTTCTTTAATATTTTTTGCCCCAAGAGTACTCATTGAGGTTCTTATGGCTCCTAATAAGTTATGTGTCCCATCATCAAGTAAGGCGGGACCTTTAATTATTCTTTCTAAGGATCCTGTAGAACCAACTTCAATTCTTGTGCCCCTTGGCAATAATGGACTTGGAGTAGCCATGCCCCAGTGAAATCCTTTACCTGGAGCGTTTGAGGATTTAGCTATTGGAGATCCAATCATTACAGCATCTGCTCCACATGCTAAACATTTACAGATATCTCCACCAGTAACAATTCCTCCATCACCAATAATAGGAATATAACGACCACTTTCTTTAAAGTAATCATTTCTTGCCGCACTACAATCAGAAATTGCAGTTGCTTGAGGGATTCCAATTCCCAATACTCCTCTTGATGTGCATGCTGCTCCAGGTCCTATTCCAACCATCAATCCTGCAACTCCAGCATCCATGAGAAGTTTTGCAACTTCGTAAGTAACACAATTACCCGCAACAACTGGGACATTCATAGATTGACAGAGATCTTTGATATTTAAGGTTTCCTTACCATCCATACCAAGATGTTCAGTGGAAACAACTGTTCCTTGAAGAAAAAATAAATCTATTTTGGAATTATTAAGAGTTTCTTTAAACTTTATGGCAGCTTGAGGAGTTCCACTAAAAGCTGCAATACCTCCTCTTTCTTTCACCTCATTTATTCTCTGCAAAATCAATTCTTTTTTAACTGGTTCGCTATAAATCTTCTGCATTAATGGAACAAAATCATTTTTTCCTACCGATGCTATTTGGTTTAATATTTCATCAGGGTTTTCATATCGTGTTTGTATGCCCTCCATATTTATAACCCCTAGGGAACCTAATTTTGTAAGCTCTACAGCCGTATTGACATCGACAACACTATCCATGGCACTAGCAACGATTGGAACTTCTCTTTTGAAATCACCTATTGACCAAGAAGGATCAGTCAAATCGTAATCGAGTGTTCTATTACCAGGGACTAAAGCTATTTCATCAATGCCATAAGCCCTCCTGACTTTTTTATTTAAACCAAGTTCAATATTCACGGTAATTTTTTCTTATTCTGAATAAATTAACAACTAAAGGGGTAATAAGCCAAGGTTTATTCAAAAACAATAGGTTTTATTTTGATTTGTGTGTAAATGTGAGTATTTGGGAATTAAATAAATCTTTTTTTTTATTCATTATGACAATCAGCGATTATTATTAAAAAAAGGATTTTTGTATGTCTGATATTTTAGATTCCGATAACTCAGGATTAAACGAAGATAATGATCGAATTATTCAGACTGACTTAAGAAATGAGATGTCTCGCTCTTATTTAGAGTATGCAATGAGCGTTATCGTTGGTCGTGCTCTTCCAGATGCAAGGGATGGATTAAAACCTGTTCATAGAAGAATTCTTTATGCAATGTATGAACTTGGTTTAACTAGCGGTAGACCGTACAGAAAATGTGCAAGAGTTGTTGGAGAAGTACTTGGTAAATACCACCCGCATGGAGATACAGCTGTTTATGATGCTTTGGTCAGGATGGCTCAGGATTTCTCTATGAGAATGCCACTAATAGATGGTCATGGAAACTTTGGTTCTGTAGATAACGACCCCCCAGCAGCAATGAGATATACAGAATCTCGTTTACAGTCTCTCACAGATGAAAGTTTGCTTGAGGATATTGAATCTGAAACTGTTGATTTCGCCGATAATTTTGACGGTTCTCAACAGGAGCCAACAGTTTTACCGGCCAGAATCCCTCAACTACTTTTAAATGGATCATCTGGAATAGCAGTAGGAATGGCAACTAATATTCCACCTCATAACTTAGGAGAATTAATTAATGGTCTTAAATCAATAATTCAAAATCCTTCAATTGAAGATAGAGAACTTTTTGAAATAATAAAGGGGCCTGATTTTCCCACTGGTGGTCAAATATTAGGCAGAGATGGTATTAGAGAAACTTTCAAAACAGGAAGGGGTTCAATAACAATGAGAGGTGTAGCAAATATTGAGCAAATTAAATCCACTGGTAGGGCAGAGAAAGATGCAGTAATAATTACAGAGCTTCCGTTTCAAACTAATAAAGCTGCATTAATTGAAAGAATTGCAGACTTGGTTAATGAAAAAAAATTAGAAGGTATTTCTGATATTAGAGATGAAAGTGATCGTGATGGAATGAGGATTGTTATTGAACTAAAAAGAGATGCCTACCCACAAGTAGTTCTAAATAATTTGTTTAAGTTAACACCCCTTCAAAATAATTTTAGTGCAAATATTCTAGCTTTAGTGAAAGGTGAGCCTACAACACTTTCACTTAGAAAAATGTTAAATGTTTTTTTAGACTTTAGAGTGGAGACAATAAGGCGAAGAACAGGATTTTTATTAAAAAAGGCGGAAGAAAGAGATCATATCGTAAAAGGTCTTTTATTAGCATTGGGGGCTATGGATGAAATTATCAATCTAATAAGATCAGCAAAAGATACAGTTTCAGCAAGAGAAAAACTACAAACTGATCATGATTTATCTTCCACACAGGCAGAAGCAATCTTACAAATGCAATTAAGAAGATTAACAGCCCTAGAAGCAGATAAAATTAAAGGGGAACATGATGAATTAACCAGAAAGATTAACGAATATAAGCAAATATTGGATAGTAAAGAAAGAATTTTTGAAATTATTCTTGAAGAACTTAATAAAATCGATGAGAGATTTTCCTCTCCAAGAAAAACAGAAATACTCGATTTAGGCGGTGGTCTAGATGATATTGATCTTATCGCTAATGACAGATCCGTAGTTTTATTAACTGAAGCAGGTTACTTAAAAAGAATGCCAGTAAATGAATTCGAATCTACAAGTCGTGGGTCAAGAGGTAAAGCTGGAACAAAGACACAAGAAGATGATGAAGTGAAATTATTTATAAGCTGTAACGATCATGATACTCTTTTGCTTTTTAGTGATAGAGGAGTATCTTATGCTCTTCCAGCATATAGAGTTCCCATGAGTAGCAGAACAGCCAAAGGTACACCATCTGTTCAACTTCTACCAATACCAAGAGAAGAAAAGATAACTTCACTTGTCGCAGTAGATTCTTTTGATAACGATTGTTATCTATTGATGCTAACGAAGGCTGGATTTATAAAAAGAACTTCACTTTCTGCTTTCTCAAAAATCAGATCAAATGGATTAATAGCTATAAATCTCGAGGATGGAGACGCTTTGACTTGGGTTAGATTATCAAAAGAAGGTGATAGTGTTTTGATTGGATCAAGAACAGGAATGGCGATTCATTTCAGACTAGATATCAATGAATTAAGACCACTTGGTAGAACAGCAAGAGGGGTTAAATCAATGAACTTGAGAGAAGGAGACAATCTAGTTTCTATGGATGTTTTAACATCTAATTTGGTTGATCAATTAGCTAAAATTGAAGTTAGCAAAGAGGATCTTGATGAGAATGTTGAGGAAAACTTCTCAGATGGTCCATGGGTGTTAATAGCCAGTGCATTTGGATTAGGAAAGAGAGTCCCTGTAGGTCAGTTTAGATTACAAAAAAGAGCAGGCATGGGTTTGAGAGCAATAAAATTTAGAATAAAAGATGATCAACTAGTTTGTTTGAAGGTCCTTGGCGAAGGAGAAGAGTTACTACTTGTGACTGAAAAAGGTGTAATAGTAAGAACAAACGCAGATAAAATCTCTCAGCAATCAAGGGCAGCTACAGGAGTAAAATTGCAGAGATTAGATGATGGTGATCATTTATCTGAAGTGGTATTGGTACCGCGTGAACAAATAGAAGAAAAAGTTCAACCTAGCTCAGTTGAACAAAATTAAAAGCCTTATGGTTAGCTAAATAATATGGAAATACTTGATATTTTAATCTTAGGTTCAGGTCCTGCAGCATTATGTTTAGCTTCAGAATTAGCCAAGCAGGATCTTAATATTAAGGGAATATCAACAAAATCTCCAAATGAAAAATGGGAGAATACATATGGTATCTGGGCATCTGAATTAGAAGAATTAGGGTTAGAGTCCTTGTTATCTCACCGATGGTGTAAAACAGTTAGTTTTTTTGGAGATGGGGAGAATAAAAAAGGGGATACCCCGACAAAACACAACTACGATTATGGTTTAATAAATCAAGAAGCCTTTCAAAATGAGCTTTTAAAAAAATGTAAGGGGATTGAATGGTTGAATGAAACAGCAAAAGACATTAAAGAAAAGAATAAACTATCTGAGGTAATTTGTTTTTCAGGTCTCAAAATAAAGGCAAGATTAGTTATTGACGCAAGTGGTCATAAAAGTAATTTTGTAAAAAGACCAGTTCAAAATGAAATAGCTCAACAAGCTGCTTATGGAATTGTAGGTAAATTTACATCACCACCTGTTAATAAAGAACAATTTGTTCTAATGGATTTTCGTCCAAATCATTTAAACAATGAAGAAAAGTTATCATCTCCTTCCTTTCTTTATGCAATGGATCTTGGCAACGACATTTTTTTTGTTGAAGAAACTTCATTAGCTAGTTATCCTGCATTATCCCAAGAAAATCTTAAAAAAAGACTTTATAAAAGACTTAATAGTAAGGGTATTGAGGTAAGTGAAATTTTTCATGAAGAGAATTGCCTTTTCCCTATGAATTTGCCCCTCCCATTTAAAAAACAGTTTGTACTTGGTTTCGGAGGGGCTGCAAGTATGGTTCATCCCGCCTCAGGATATATGGTTGGATCTTTATTAAGAAGGGCTCCACTCCTTGCACAAAAATTAGCAATCTTTTTAAAAGAACCTAATCTAAGTTCACTAGATTTAGCTTCAAAAGGTTGGGAAATCTTATGGCCTTACGAGTTAACACAAAGACATAAACTCTACCAATACGGTCTAAGAAGATTGATGAGTTTTGACGAAAGTAGATTAAGAAGCTTTTTCTCAAATTTCTTTAGATTATCAACTAATGAATGGGTAGGTTTTCTTACTAATACACTTCCACTTCCAAAACTAATTTACGTGATGAGTAAGATGTTTATAAATTCACCTCTAAAAGTAAAACTAGGCATGCTCAAGTTAAATTAGTATTTTTATTTTCGCCAATCATTAATATTAATATTTGGGAAGACTTTATCCTCTTCTTCAATGTATTCAAGAAATTTTAAATTAATATTAGAGTGATTCTTTATCATTTCAACCAATTTCCAGAACCTGAATAAGTGTCTTTCTATTCTCTCTTTTGCGAGCTGAGTTGTTGTTCCAGCTCTTAAAATAAAACTCCAATCAGAAGACTCAGAAAGAAGTAATTCTCTTGCAGCCTGCTTGAAGAGTCTTAGAGATAAATCATTATTAAAATTTTCTAAGCACAAATCGACAAATGTTGAGCCTGCCTTTGTGATTTCTGGAACGATCCATGCATTTGCATCATTAATCCAGTAATTATGGTAACCACCTTGCCCCCAGCTTGATGGCGATGGATCACAAATCTGAAGATTTGGTTTTTGCATTAAGAATTCTTTTAAATTTGAGAGCTTAATTGAATATTTACTAGAGTTCTTTAATATATTTTCAATAAAAAAAGGTCCCTCATACCACCAATGACCGAATAGCTCTGCATCAAATGGAGCTACCAATAAAGGCTTAAAGGAGGAGGATAAAGTCAATTTTTCTAATTGTTTGGATCTGGCTAGAAGATAGGCATCAGCATCTTCTGCTGCCTTATTTTTGGCTTCATTTTCGAGGTAAAACTCTTTTTTTCCTAAAGAAATGTTTTCATCTGTAATCTTATGAAACTTTAAACCCAAAGGTCTTTTTGTTGAAATACCCTTCTTTTGGAGCTTTGACAAAGGTAATTCCCACCCCAAATCTTTATGAAATTCTCTATAAACTTTGTCACCCGGGAATCCATCCTTAGCAGACCAAACGGGCAAGGTTGACTCACTGTCTCTCCCGAAAAATGCCACTCCTTTTTTCGAGCATATTGGGGCATATACACCATACCTAGGTCGTGGTCTTGAATTTAGAATCCCATGACCATCTAAGATTGTATATCTAATTCCAGAATTAAATAGTATTTCATCTAAACCCTCATAATATGCGCATTCAGGTAACCAAATACCTAAAGGCTTTGTTTCAAAAATACTTTCATGACTCCTAATGGCTGTATTAATTTGTCCTTTAATAGTTTCAGGATTCTCCCTTAGAATTGGTAAATATCCATGAGTAGCAGCACAAGTAAGAATATCCAAATTTCCAGAGTTGTTTAATACCCTAAACTTCTCAATTAAATTTCCAGAACAATTTTGCCAATAGAGGTATTTATCATTAAGATTTTTCATTAAAAATGCAGAGGCATTTTTTTCTTCTAGTGGCAGTTCGTTTAGGAAATCATTCCTTGTTTTAATCCAGCTTGGGAAAGTTTCTTGAATTTGTCTATTATTTAGAAGTGATAATAATGTTGGAGACAAACTAATAGTAAGTTTTGTATTTTCAGGATTTTCATTTTTGGAAGATTCTATTGACTGAAGTAGTGGTATATAACATTCCAGAATTGCCTGAAATAACCAATCCTCTTCTAAGGAATTTTTTTCATTTTTTCTGACATAAGGTAGATGAGCATGTAAAACTATCGCTAACTGACCTAAAACATTTTTTTGGGGGTATCGCCCATTCATATTTTTTATAATTTATACCTGAAATTCCATAAAAAATCAAAATTTACCTTTTATAAAAGGAAGCTTTGATCCTAAAAGAATACTTTAATAATTTAAGTTTTTCATTTTTTTCTTTAGAATTTTAACTAATATTGTTTAAGTTATAAATTTGCAGCAAAATTTTTTTTTAACTAAATCTAGTCAAATTTTTTTAATTAGCTTAATATAAGACTAGATTATTCCATCTTATGTCAAAAGATCCTGGAAGAATTTTGATATTTGATACAACTCTTCGAGATGGAGAGCAATCTCCTGGTGCAAGTTTAAATCTTGAAGAAAAACTTGCTATAGCCCACCAATTAGCAAGATTAGGGGTAGATGTTATTGAGGCTGGATTCCCTTTCGCAAGTCCAGGAGATTTTAAAGCTGTAAATAAAATTGCCAATGCCGTAGGAAAAGAACATGGGCCTACAATATGCGGTTTAGCTAGAGCGTCGAAAGGAGATATAAAAGCATGTTATGAAGCAATAAGTCCTGCTCCCAAAAAAAGAATACATACTTTTATTGCGACAAGTGATATTCATCTTAAACATAAACTTAAAAAATCTAGAAAAGATGTTGTTCAAATAGTTCCAGAAATGGTTAATTATGCAAAATCATTCGTAGATGATATTGAGTTTTCTTGTGAAGATGCCTCAAGGAGTGATCCTGATTTTTTATACGAAGTCATTCAACTAGCAATTTCTGCAGGAGCGACAACAATAAATATCCCCGATACTGTTGGATTTACAACTCCTAGTGAATTTGGCAAACTAATTGCCGATATAAATAAAAATGTTCCAAATATTGATGAGGCAGTAATATCGGTTCATGGTCATAATGATTTAGGTTTAGCAGTAGCCAATTTTCTTGAGGCAGTAAAAAATGGAGCAAGGCAACTTGAATGTACTATCAATGGAATTGGTGAAAGAGCCGGGAATGCCTCGCTAGAAGAATTAGTCATGGCTCTGCATGTTAGGAAAAGTTTTTTTAATAGTTTTTTCAAAAGAAATCCAGATTCACCAACTCCTCTTACGGCGATAAGAACAGAAGAAATAACAAAAACCTCTAGACTTGTTTCCAACCTAACTGGAATGACTGTACAACCTAATAAAGCAATTGTGGGAGCTAACGCTTTTGCACATGAGTCAGGCATTCATCAGGATGGGGTTTTAAAAAATAGACTAACTTACGAAATTATCGATGCAAAAACTGTTGGTTTGAGTGACAACAAAATATCTTTGGGTAAACTTAGTGGAAGAAGTGCAGTTAGAGCAAGATTAGAAGAGATGGGATATGATTTGAGCCGAGAAGATTTAAATGATGCTTTTGCCCGTTTTAAGGATTTAGCTGACAGGAAAAGAGAAATTACTGATAGAGACTTAGAAGCAATTGTTAGTGAACAAGTTCAACTCCCAGAAGCTAAATTTCAATTAAGTCTTGTTCAAGTAAGTTGCGGTAATGCATCAAAACCTACTGCTACCATTTCGCTTTTAAACACAGAAGATAATACTGAGAATACTGCTGTATCAATAGGGACTGGACCCGTTGATGCGGTATGCGAGGCTTTAAATAAATTAGCTAAAGTTCCTAATGAATTAATTGAATTTTCTGTTAAGTCAGTAACAGAAGGAATTGATGCTTTGGGAGAAGTAACAATAAGAATAAGAAGGGATAATAAAATATATTCTGGTCATTCTGCTGATACTGATGTTGTAGTTGCTGCAGCGAATGCTTACGTTAATGCTTTAAATAGACTTGTATTTTCTGATAAAAAAAATTCAATTCATCCACAATTTGATAATTTAGAAAATTCTGATAATACATTTATACCTAATCCTGCAAATTAAATTATTTCTCAGGATTATTAAGCAGCATAAAAAAATAGTATCTTAATACTGTAGATTGAATTGATAGTTAAAGCAGTAAATAATGAGAGAAAGGTTACTTGGATATTGGTCACTTTCCTGGGTTGGCTTAATCGGCAACATAATTGCACTTCCAATAATCGCATTAATAATAAGTTATGGGCCTCCACTAAAAGTTGCAAATATAACTCTTGCAATAAGCCTTGGATGGCCTGCTGCGATTGTTGGAATAGTTTCTTCGGCAGCTCTTTTAGCAGAAAGAAAATGGGGAGTAACTTTAACTCTAGTTTCTCTATCAATGGTAATTTCTGGTATGGGTCCTTATTCAGTTGTAAGGCTTATAACTCTTCAAGACATTTATGGAATTGGTGGGTTTACTCTTTTAACAACATTATTAAGTACGTTAGCTCTTATTTATTGGTGTAATCCAAAACATCGAAGAAGTATTAGGCTATAAAACTGAAAATCAAGAAAAAGTGTTATTTTTACTAGTTGGATACTGTATTCTTCTATGTCTAATTCTTTTCCACACATTCAAGAATGCCCTTTTAATTAGAAAAATTTCTCCTTTCGATAAATTACTATCATCTAGTTGCCCATCTTTTTGACGAGAGTAAATAATATTAGATATTGTTTCCAAAGCTTCTTTATCAGATGCATTAATATTCATAGCTCTTAGTGCTGCTTCACAACCATCTGCAAGCATTAAAATAGCTGTTTCTTTTGACTGAGGAATAGGGCCTTTGTATCTAAAATGATATTCATTAATGTCGAGATTTTTTTCTATAGCTTTTTGAAAAAAATATCCCATTTTTAGGGTACCTTGATGTTCAGGGATAAAATTAGCTATTAGTTTAGGTAGTCTATTTTTTCTTGCAAATTTCAATCCTTCATCAACGTGTGCTTGTAATACTTCTGCACTTTTAATCGGATCATCTAATTCATCATGCGGATTTTTTGAACCATCCTGATTTTCGATAAACCAATTAGGTGCATGTAATTTACCAACATCATGATAAAGTCCACCAGTTTTAATTAAATCAATATCGCCACCAATCATTCTCGTTGCTTCCTCTGCTAAACCACAAATTAGTAAGGTATGTTCAAAAGTACCAGGAGCTTCAAGAGACAATCTTCTTATTAAAGGTTTCTCCTTATCTGCCAATTCGAGTAATCTTGCTTTTGTTAATAAACCGAATATTGATTCAAAAATAGGAATAAATAATATTGTAAAAAGCATTACTATTGCCAATAGCAAGGCATCAGAAAATATATCTCCTTTAGTTAAAACAAATTCTTGATTGTCAAAAAGAGGTTTACTATCTTTACCCATCAATACCCACTGACTCAAGAACGACCCTATTGGGACAAAAATTGATAGTTGAAGTAACTGGGCCCTACTTCTAATTCTTCCTCCAAGTAGAGATACTATTGAAGCGCAAACTAATAAAATAAAAAATAAATTATTGTTTACAACTACTGCTGGGTCTGGCCAACTAAAGCTTGCTATTGATACCCAAGCTAAAGCTGTTATACTTCCCATTCCTTGAGATATTATTAATGCCGGTGGAATTATCATAGATAATGGACTTATGGTTGAAGCTAAGGCTAATTTCGTAGTTTGTGCTGCTAAAAGAAGAGTCATAATCAAGAAGATTTGTCTTGAAGAAATTGTAGGATTCTCTTTTTTTGAAACTAATATCAAAATTCCGGAACTAATAAGTATTTCAGTAAAGGTAAAAAGCCAAGAAAAAATATCTCTGATATTTAAAGGCGAAATAAGAAGTAGTTTGTAAGAAGAAATTATTGAAATTAAAATGCATACTAAAAAGATTATGAGATTATCTATCCTTGAAAATTTAATTGGTTGTTTTACTGGAACTTGACTTCGCCTCCATAGATAAAACAATTTCTTTAAGGAAGTTGTGATGTTTTGCACAGAATATAAATAAATCTATTTGAATAATTTAAAATTATAGGCATGCTAGGTGTAAAAAGGAGATGTTTTTCTAAATGTCATTAAAATTAGACGGTAAAAAATTATCTCTTGAAATTGAAGAAAGATTAAATGACTATATCTCTAATAATAAGAAAATAGCAAAAAGAGTGCCCGGTTTAGCTGTAATAAGAATAGGTGAAGACCCTGCTAGCGGTGTTTACGTAAACAATAAGGAAAAAGCATGTTCAAGAATTGGAATAAAGAGCTTTATCTTTCATCTAAATGATAGTGTAGAGCAAAAAGAAGTTGAACAATTAATAATCAAACTTAATTCTGATAAAGATATTGATGGAATGTTGCTACAACTTCCCATCCCAAAGAAGTTTGATGAGCAAAAACTCATCAGCTATATTAATCCAAACAAAGATGTAGATGGATTAAATGAGATAAACATCGGCAAATTAGTAAAAAATGAGCCCGGGATGAGATCATGTACACCAGCAGGAATTATTAATTTATTAAGATCCCAAAATATTACTATTGAAGGTAAGAAAATTGTTGTTATTGGGAGAAGTTTGCTTGTTGGGAAACCCCTATCGCTTATGTTGTTGAATCTAAATGGCACGGTAACAATGACTCATTCAAAAACATTAAATTTGAACAAAGTCTGTAGAGAAGCCGACATATTAATTGCGGCTGCAGGAAAACCCAATCTTGTAGATTCGAGTTTTGTGAAAGAAGGAGCCGTAATTATTGATGTTGGGATACATAGATTAAAAAGTTCCGATGAAAATCAAACTAGATTATGTGGAGATGTATTATTAGAAGATGTCATTTCTAAAGTATTTGCTTACACACCTGTACCAGGAGGTGTTGGACCAATGACAGTAACAATGTTACTTGTAAATACTATTTTTAGCTGGCAAAAACAATTTGGTTTATCATCAACTCTTAATGACCTTTTGCCATAAACTCCGAGATGCAAAAATTTTTACTAAAGGTATAAAATGACTAATGTTGTAAATAGTATTTCTGATTTTGAAAAATATCTTAAAAGCACAAAAAAGGTTGTAGAAGAAGCACTTGATTTTTCCTTGGGTCCTGAGAATCCAGAAATATTAAGAGAATCAATGCGATATTCTCTTTTAGCTGGAGGGAAAAGAATACGTCCAATTTTATGTTTAGCTTCTTGCTCGCTCGCGGGAGGAAAACCCTCTCTAGCTGTTCCAACTGCAGTAGCAATAGAAATGATCCATACAATGTCCTTGATTCATGATGATCTGCCTGCTATGGATAATGATGACTTGAGGAGAGGTAGGCCGACAAATCATAAAGTTTATGGAGATGCAATAGCTATTCTTGCAGGTGATGCTTTATTAACCAGGGCCTTTGAAATGGTCTCTTTAAGAAGTCCAGGCGTTGATCCAACTAGATTATTAAATGTAGTTGGTGAACTTTCATTAGTTGCGGGGGCACCTGGTTTAGTAGGCGGACAAGTAGTTGATTTAGAATGCGAAGGCAAAGAAGTTGACCTTAAAACTCTCGAATATATTCATCTTCATAAAACTGGGGCTTTATTAAAAGCTTGCGTAAGAACAGGAGCGATGATTGCAGGTGCTAACGAAGAACTATTACAAGCTCTGACAACATATGCAGAGGGTATTGGATTAGCATTCCAGATAATAGATGATATTCTTGATTTAACTTCAAGTAGTGAAAAGCTTGGTAAAACTGCAGGTAAAGATCTTTTAGCTGACAAAACTACTTACCCTAAATTACTTGGAATGGATGAGTCAAAGAAAAGAGCATTTGATTTAGTTGAAAAAGCAAAAAAAGCAATTGAACCTTGGGGGCCAGATGCAAAGTATTTAATATCATTAGCAGATTTTATAACAAATAGAGATAGATAAATAGTTTTAATTTATGTCTGAGCTTTTTGCCTTTTTTAATAATTCAGTTCTTTTTTGGAGTTTATTATCCTGTTTAATGGCTCAATTTTTCAAAATTGTATTCAATTTCTTTTCAACTGGAGAGATAAGATTTGGAATTATGTTCGAAACTGGTGGTATGCCTTCAAGTCATTCTGCGCTAATTACTGGTGCTACATCAGGTATAGGTTTTGAATTGGGATTTGATAGCTCTTTATTCGCATTAGCAGTTGCTGTAGCACTCATAGTTATGTATGACGCCAGTGGGGTTCGAAAATCAGCTGGGGTCCAAGCTGCAGAAATCAATAAACTATCAAAAAAACTAAACCCTAAAACTGAATTATTTTTAAAGGAAACCCTAGGCCACACAAAAATTGAGGTCATGGTGGGAAGTTTATTAGGACCTTTAATTACTTTGCCTGGTATGTTTTATTTAGGTTCACCTCTCAAAATATTTGATTTGATAATAAATTAGGAATCTGATAAAAAACTAGTTTGGGTAGCATCTATAAAGTTTTTTGCGACTTCTGGAGAACTTGGCAAATGTAAGTGAATCCAACTTGCATGTAATTTTTCATCAAAATAGCCTTCATTTTTGTATTCAGTTTCCCAAGATTTTATTTCCCATGGGGATAATAGTTTCTTCTGATGTTCAACTTTTCTTAAATAAAGTTCAGATAAATTATTTTCAATTTCCCAATAATGAAATTCATGCCCTCTTATGAATTGATTTTGTTTAATGATCGGAGTATCTTTTAAACCCTTAATGTATCTATAACCCACTGTAAGTTTACTTTTTTTTTGATCTAAAAGGCAGAATACCACTCATCTTATGGTTTTTACCATTTTCATCTTTTATAAAGTCTCCTAAAATCATCATCCCGCCGCACTCTGCATATATAAATCCGTTTTTGCGGAATTTCCTTAACGAATTTAAGCTTTTTATAGAGTTACTTATATGATCAGCATATTTTTCAGGGAACCCCCCCAGGAATAATTAAAGAAAAAGCCTCATTTGGTATTTCTTCATCATCATAAATACTCCAAGAAATCAATGGAATTCCTATTTCGCTCAAAAACTCCTTAGTTTCAGGATATTGAAAATGAAAAATTTTATCTTCTGCAATTGCGATAGGTTTACTTTTGTCTATCTTAAACTCTTCAAAACTGAAAGAATTAAATATTTTCTTTTTAGGAGATTTCATGTATTTAATAAGAGAAAATACATCAAGATTTTTTTCGGCGAAATCCGCAAAATATTCAACATCAATTTCTTTACCATTATCCAATGGCGATATCAATCCTAAATTAGCTTTGTTTAAAGTTATTTTTGAATCAGATGGTAAAAAACCAAGGATTTCGATGCCCTCATTCTTAAAGACTTCTACGATTAATTTTTTATGTCTATCTGAATTAACGTTGTTAAATATAATTCCTGATATTAACAACTCATTATCAAAATCTCTAAAACCTCGAACAGTCGCCAAAAGAGAAGCTACTTGACCTCTAGCATTAACAATAAATATTACTGGAGCATTGAGAAGTTTAGAGATATCAGCTGTGCTTGAATAAGTTGTTGCCCCTAATCCATCAAATAGCCCCATTGCTCCTTCAATTAATGAGTATTCATATTTAAAAGAATGTTTAAAAAAACTTTCTTGAACCCATTCCTCACCACTTAAAAAAATATCTAAATTCCTACAAATAGGTTGGCCAATTGAACTAAGTTGTTGTTGATCTAGATAATCTGGGCCAACCTTGAAAGTTTGTATCTTTATACCTTTGGAGAAAGCCCAACAAGATATCAAAAGTGATAATGTAGTTTTCCCAATATCAGTTGAAGGTGAAGAGATTACACAAGGCATTTATTAGTTATCAAAACCATTAAATATTTGAAGAGCTATTTCAATAGAATTTTTAAAAAGAGGACTTGTATTTCCTCTACTACTTCCCAATAATTTACTAACATCATACTCTGATGTAGAAAAAGAATTTGGAACAACTTGTTCTATTAATTCCATATTTGCCATTCCCCCTGCTTCAAGTCTCATACATTCAACTGTTTCACAGCCAAGTATTACACAAGTGTTATTTTTTTGAACCTCACTAATTTTTGAAATCAACCTCAATCCAATAACCTGTCCTAAATGGATACTTGGATTTCCCAAAGATAAGGGATTAATTGATACAGAAATTTTTTCGCCATTAATTCTTTCAAACTCTATTTTTATTGATTCTGTGTTCCTTTCAACTCTTTGAAAAGACCAACCAAGTTTATCGCTAATCCATGAGATCAAAAACAAGGCTTGAATCATATGATCTCCCGCAATATCAATATCAATATCTGTAATGTGATTTAAAATTTGTCTCCTCGATGGTGGATCAAAAATCATTGCCAATGATTCCCTCCAATTTTTCAATCTAACCCAATTCAAATCATTGATAGCTTTATTTGAATTATTTAATTGATCTAAAATTTTTAAACATCTGTTAGGAGATCCAAGAGCAGTATCAATTATTAACCTTAGACCA
>QCCS01000009.1 GCA_003281185.1 Prochlorococcus sp. AG-347-M15 | reverse complement strand
GCATCCCATTCTCCTGTTAAAAACATTTTTCTTGAGCTTTCCTTAATCTCAAGATTGAAAGTTAAATCTTTTGATGCTGCTGATGAATTTTTAAGATCAATTTCTAAAAATAAAGATTGATTATTTGTATATTTCTGAAGTTCCTGTATTGATTTTTTAGGAAGCGTAAAACATGGAATTCCAATTGCAATACAATTACTATAAAAAATGTCGGCGAAACTCTCCCCTATGATTGCTTTTATACCCCATCTCATAAGCGCTTGGGGGGCATGTTCTCTGCTGGAACCACATCCAAAATTGCTATTAACAACTAGTATTGAGGCATTTTTGTTTTCCTCTAGATCAAAAGGATGCTTTCCATTTAAAGTTTTTCTATCGTCCTCAAAAACAGATTCACCTAATGAATCAAAGTTAACACACTTCAAAAAACGCGCTGGAATTATTCGATCTGTATCAATGTCGTTACCAATCAAGGAGATACATTGCCCGTTCAAATTTGAAATTTTCCCAATTGGTGAAGTAAATTCTGATTTCATCAGTTGATAAACTCTCTAACGTCACTGACTTTGCCATTAATTGCAGCAGCAGCAACCATTGCTGGACTCATGAGAAGTGTTCTTCCACTTGGAGACCCTTGCCTACCCTTGAAATTTCTATTACTAGAACTAGCACTAACTTGATTACCTATAAGCTTATCTGAATTCATTGCTAAACACATTGAGCAGCCAGGCTCTCTCCATTGAAATCCAGATTCCTTAAAAATCTGATCAATACCTTCTTGTTTTGCTTCAGTTGCCACTTTTTCTGAACCTGGAACTGCAAATGCTTTGACATTCTTGGATATTTTTTTGCCTTTTAATACTTGAGCTGCAACTCTTAAGTCACTGATTCTTCCATTTGTGCAACTACCTATGAAACAAACGTCTACAGGAGTATCTTTTATTAATTGTCCAGGCTTGAAACTCATATATTCATAAGCCTCTTCTGCAACTAATTTATCATTTGGGGATAAGTCATCTAAAAGAGGGATTTGTTGATTAATGCTTATACTTTGGCCGGGAGTAATCCCCCAGGTTACGGTTGGTTCTACCTTAGAAGCATCTAATTTAATTACATCATCATAAATTGAATTTTCATCGCTTTTTAGTGATCCCCACCATCTGAGCGCTTTATCCCAATGCTCATTTTTTGGAGCATATAATTTATTTTTAATGTAACTAAAGGTCTTTTCATCAGGGTTGATGTAGCCGCATCTTGCTCCTCCTTCAATAGACATATTGCATATCGTCATCCTTTCTTCCATTGATAATTCATGTATCGCAGGTCCTGCAAATTCATACGCAAAACCTACTCCTGCCTTTACACCAAGTTTATTAATTATATGAAGAACTAAATCCTTAGCATAAACTCCCTTGGATAATTTATTTTCACACCAAATCTGCCTCACTTTCAATTTGTTCATGGCTAAGGTTTGGGTAGCAAGAACATCTCTTACTTGACTTGTACCTATACCAAAAGCAATTGACCCAAAAGCTCCATGAGTTGAAGTATGAGAATCTCCGCAAGCGATTGTCATTCCTGGCTGAGTTAGGCCTAATTCCGGCGCTACTACATGAACTATTCCTTGCTTACCACTACCAATATTAAAAAATCTTATTTTATGTTCTAAGCAATTCTTCTCAAGTGTTTCAATCATCTGTTCAGCGAGATTATCTTTGAAAGGTCTGCTCTGATTATCTGTTGGCACAATATGATCAACAGTAGCAACAGTTCTATCAGGGAATTTTACTTTTAATTTTTTGTCCTTTAAAGCACCAAATGCTTGAGGACTCGTCACTTCATGGATAAGGTGAAGACCAATAAATATTTGATCAGATCCTCCAGGAAGACTTGAAACCTTATGTAAATCCCAAACTTTATCAAATAGGGTATCTTGACTCAATTTGTAAAAATAGTTACTTACTATTCGATAATAGGATTAATCGGAGGCTGTTCAAACACACATTTACACTTAGTCTTTGAATTTCTATTCGATTTCGTGTTGAGTTAAATAGTTTTTTTATATTAGTTATATGATTATTCGGTCCTGAAATTGAAATATAGACAAGTCCAACCGGTTTATCTTGACTGCCTCCGTTAGGACCAGCTATTCCACTAATTGCTATTGCCCAATCTGCTCCTAATTTCTCTTTTACATTAATTGCCATGGCCTCACAAACTTCTTCAGAGACAGCTCCATATTTTATAAGCTTTTCTTTAGAAATATTTAATAATGAATTTTTTAGTTCATTACTATAGGAAACAATACTACCTTTAAAAACTTGAGATGAGCCTGATATTGAGGTTAGTGATGAAGATAGAAGGCCTCCGGTGCAGGATTCAGCAAAAACAATAGTTTCCTTCCTCTTGGTTAATTCTTTTATTAAAACGCTAGGAAGAGTATCATTATCCTCTCCAAAAATAAATTTTGAAAAATCTTTTTTTAATTTTTCTTTAATAGGTTTAATTATATTTTTTGCTTCTAGGTCGTTCTTTGCTCGTGCGGTGATTCTGAGTTTAACCTCTCCTAAGTTTGCATATGGAGCAACGGTAGGGTTTTTAAGATTTAATAGATCATTAATTTTTTCAGCAACGCTTGATTCTCCAATACCCGCAAATTTAAGAGTATTTGAAAAAAAGGAATAATTATCTGAGAATTTGGTTTTAATGAAATCATACGCCGTCTCTTCCCACATAGTTTTCATTTCACTGGGTACTCCTGGGAAAGTAAGGATAGTAAAATCTTTAACTGGCTCCCAAATCATTCCTGGGGCAGTTCCCCTAGGGTTATTAATAATTTGAGCATTTTCTGGGAAGAAACATTGTTTCCTTAAGCTAGAGGAATCGTTCTGGAGCTTTGAGTTTGAAAGTTTTTGTTTAATTTCATCCCATAAGAGCGGTCTTTCAAAAAGAGATACATTAAAAGATTTAGCTATTGCTTCAGTAGTTAAGTCATCTGGGGTGGGTCCCAAGCCACCAGTTGTAATTAGAAGATTACTTCTTTTTGATATTTCTTGAATTACTTTTATTATTCGATCATAATTATCACCGACAGTTGATTGCCTAAAGTGATTTAAGCCTAATTGAGATAACTGTTCAGAAATCCATTGAGCATTTGTATTGATAATATTTCCTAAGAGTAGCTCTGTTCCAATAGAAAGAATTTCAACTCCCTTGGAGTTAGGACTCATTTAATTGATACTTCAAGTTTGCCTTCATAAAGAGGAAAACGATTACATAAGGTTAATACTCTTTCTTTACATTGACTTTCAATCAGTGAATCTTCTGGGTTAAGTAATCTATCAGCAATTATTTCGCCAACTTCAGCAAAAGCATCCTCATTAAAACCTCTAGTAGTTAAAGCAGCAGTTCCCAACCTAAGTCCGCTGGTTACAAAAGGTGATTCAGGGTCAAATGGAACAGTATTTTTATTTGCAGTGATATTAACTTCACTTACAAGTAAGTCAGCAATCTTACCAGTCATATTGATACTTCTTAAATCAAGTAAAACAATATGGTTATCAGTACCTCCACTGACGATATTGATACCTCTATTTATTAAAGTTGAAGCTAAAACTTTGGCATTTTTTATTACTTGTTGGGAATAATTAACAAAATCTGGCTGTAAGGCTTCTCCAAATGCAACTGCTTTAGCGGCAATAATATGTTCTAGGGGCCCACCCTGAGTTCCAGGGAAAACAGATTTATCAAATTTTTTTCCAAATTCTGCATCTTTACATAAAATAAGTCCACCTCTAGGCCCTCTTAATGTTTTATGAGTAGTTGTAGTTACTACATCACAATAGGGTATTGGATTTGGGTGCAGTTTACTGGCTACAAGACCCGCGATGTGTGCAATATCAGCCATTAAGAATGCACCAACTTCATCTGCTATTGTTCTAAACGATTCAAAATCGATTGTTCTTGGATAAGCAGAATATCCGCAAATAATCAATTTTGGTTTTGTTGCAAGTGCTATCTCTCTTATTTCATCAAAATTTAATTCACTAGTTTCTTTATTTACACCATAGTGAACTGCATTAAACCACTTACCACTCATATTGACTGGAGAACCATGAGTAAGATGTCCACCATGAGATAAATCCATTCCCATGATTGTGTCGCCGGGTTTGAGAAGACTTAAGAAAACAGCAGCATTTGCCTGTGCCCCACTATGAGGTTGAACATTAGCCCAATTTGCATTAAATAATTTTTTCGCTCTCTGTATAGCTAATTCTTCTATTTCATCAACAAATTCACAACCCCCGTAATATCTTTTTTGAGGTAATCCTTCAGCATATTTATTAGTAAGGACGGATCCTTGAGCCTGCATCACGGCAATTGATGCAAAATTCTCACTTGCTATTAACTCAAGATGAGTTTCCTGCCTGTTTTTTTCGGAGTTAATAAAATCGGATATTACTGGATCACTTTCTTTAAGATTTTGAAGAATATTCATTGAATTTGATAAGTAATACTAATAATATAGACGATATTTTTAAGAAAAATATAAAAAGAATATTTCATAATTTTAAACGCGCCTGGAGAGATTCGAACTCCCGACACCCTGATCCGTAGTCAGGTGCTCTAATCCACTGAGCTACAGGCGCATAATTTGTAATATCTCTGTTTCAGGGTCTCTTAGTCAACTAGATTTTAGGTAAAATGTCTATTATTAACAATCTACTCATTAATATGCCTATTAAATGGTACGGAAATGGGGATTTAGAAGATCCCACATACAAGCATTTTTCTCGAATAGTAAATTTTGTGATTCACTGTATGATATTTACTGCCGTTGTAAGTGGTACTTGGCTTTTAAAAGAAATTAAATATGAAATAGCTTTTTTTAATAATTTTGCAATTTTATGGTCAACTCTTTTAGCAACCCACTTACTTTTTGTAATTATCAAAAAACCTAAAGATTCAGAAATCCAATCAAATTAGATCTATTTTTATTTATGGAATCCCAGATACAAATAAGTGACCTAGAAAATATTATTTCAGAAAAGATTTTTATCAAAATAGAAAAATGGAATTTATATCTTGGAGATGCGGGCTTAGCTAGAAATCTTGCTATTGAATGTATCAGCAATAAAGATCAAGGCACATCAGAGGCTGCAAAAATAAGTTTAAAAGCAATTAATGTAAAAGTAGGGGATGGAGTTAAAAATATTCCACTTATTAATTTAGTAACTTCCTCACAAATTTTTGAATTAGAAGAGATTTTGGAAAGTTTTTTTAACTAGAACTCTTTTGATGAATTTTGAATTTATTTACTTTTAAACATTTTGTGAGTAAAAAATAAACTACAAAAAAAGTTAGAGATCCAAATATTAATAATGAAAATTCTCTGAAATTTGAATTGAAGTTATTCCTAATTGTAAAAAAATTAAAACAAATTGTACTGTCTATAAATGATGCTAAAAACATAAGTATTATTTTCCTCAATAAATCCAAGTTAGGCAAATTGATACCTTCATTGGGAAGATTGAAAGAAAGCAAAATACAAACTATAAAGTTGACTATTACTGAAGATAAAATTATTCCAACAACTCCAAAATTATACGGTGAAAGATTTCCAAAATTCTTAATTGGTGCACCAATTAAAAACCAATCAAAAAAAACATTAAATATTATCCCTGCGAATGATAACTTAAAAGGGAATTTTGTTTTTTCTATTGAATAGTAAGTTCTTACTAACAAATCTCTATAGAGATAAAAAGGTATTCCAACCGCATAAGCAATAAGTATATTCTTTACCTTTAATGCCGCTAAATAATCAAAAGCTCCTCTTTGGAAAACTAATTCTACAATTTGGTTATTAAACGTTATAAAAAATCCAGTTAAAAATATAGTTGTCAAAAAACAGTACTCTATTCCAGAGATTAATTTTTTTTGGATTCCCCTAGTGTTTTCTTGACTTCTTAATTTAGAAAACTTCGGAAGTAATGGCAATATTAAAGAGTTGGATAATATACCTAATGGGGCTTGTATAAGAAAATTTCCGTAAGCTAGTCCTGATGCCGCTCCCTGAAAACTGGAAGCAAAAAACATATCAATGAAAACATTTATTTGACTCAGACCTGATGAGATAGATGCAGGAATAATAAGTTTAAAAATCCTTCTCTGTTCATCTTTAAATTTTTGGAAGTTTGATTCTAATCTCAAGAGGCCGATTTTATTTATTTCCCAAAGTTGAACTACAAACTGAATTAAAGTTCCAGTCAAAGTTGCAAAAGCTAGCAATCCTGTATAAGTGAGGGAATTTGAGGATGAATTTTCTTGGTTTAAAATCCAAAGAAATAAAATAAAAACTATTGTGGTTACGCTTGTTATTGCTGGACTTATACTTGATAAAAAGAATTTTCTTCGGGAATTTAAGGCGCCAAAGCTTAAACCTATGAAGCCAGATAATGGGATACAAGGTGTAAGTATTCTTAATTGGAAAGAGGCGATAGATTTAGCTTCGTAACTTAAATTTGGGGCTAATAATTCAAGAATTAGGCTTGAATTAAAGTAAATCAGTATAGCTAAAATAATTAATATTACTGAAAGTTTTATGCTTACTTGAGTTAGAACAATCCCTCCATTTTTTTTGTTAAGAGGAGTTAAAACGGCAACTACTGCATTATGTAAAGGACCATTAATTCCTCCAATAATTATGAGCAAAAAACCTGGAATTATATAGGCATAATTAAATGCGTCGTATGTTATGCCGACCCCAAAAGCAGCAGCTATAAATACTTGTCTTAAACATCCAGCTAATTTACTAAGACTAGTACCAAATGAAATAGAAAAAACATTATTTTTTAAAAATGAATGCATTTGGCTTTATCTAAGATTTTTTCAAGAAGATTAAGTTTCAATTATATTTGATTTTTAACTAACAACATATTTATGAATGATCGGATAATTGAATTTGATCCATTAATTGAAGGTATTTTAATTAAGAGGTATAAAAGGTTTCTTGCGGATATTGAATTAAAGAGTGGAAAGGTAGTAACCGCTCATTGTGCTAATACAGGCCCAATGAAGGGACTTTTGGCCGAGGGAGCAAAAGTAAGATTAAGTGTTTCCAACTCTCCAAAAAGAAAATTACGTTTTACTTGGGAACAGGTATGTGTTTTAGATAAAAAAAACGAAGAGGTCTGGGTTGGAATAAATACACTATTTGCAAATAAGTTGATCAAAAAGGTAATTGAGAAAAACTTGCTAAAAGAAATAATTGGTGAGATAGAGACAATTACATCTGAAGTTTCATATGGAAAAGATAAAAGAAGTAGAATTGACTTTTTTTTAACCCCAAAATCTTCAAATCCTGATAATCGTAACATTTACATAGAGGTAAAAAATACTACTTGGATGCTAAATAATATTGCTCTATTCCCAGATACAGTAACGAAAAGAGGACAAAAACACCTAGTAGAATTAAAAGAATTAATTCCTAAAAGTAGGAGTGTTTTAGTTCCTTGTATTACCAGAAAAGATGCTGAATTTTTTGCTCCAGGATATGATGCAGATCCCTTGTATAGCAAGCTTTTTGACGAATCTTCTAGTGCAGGTATGTTAACAATCCCCTGTTCTTTTGTATTTCATAAAGATCACGTATCATGGAATGGAATTAAACCTTTGAAATGAGTAAAAAACTTGATATTTTGAAATCCTTTAAAAATTAATTTTTTAATTTACCAAATATTTTTTAATATGCAACTATAAAAATGGTATCAACAACTACTAGACACTGATAAGTTTTTTGAATAAATTTAAATTTGAAAGGAAACAGCACAAACTGTTTTTTTGCAGATCTAATTTTTTTTTATGACCACTGCTTTGCAAACGCCTCAAAGGCGCTCTAGGTCCAAACTTCAAGATGCAAGTCTTGTTAATGGACCTATGCTCCTTTTGAGGAGTATTCGAGGATTTAGTTCAAACCGCTCTATGTTGTGGCTTGCAACTGTTCCTTTAGCTCTGTTTGGTTTAGGTATTTTTAATCTTTCAGCTCATGCTGCTGATTTACCTGAGTTGAATGCAGCTTTTCTTGCTAACAATTTATGGCTTTTGATCGCTACTATCCTAGTGATCTTTATGAACGCTGGCTTCGCTATGGTTGAAGCAGGTATGTGCCGTTCTAAGAACGCAGTCAACATCCTTGCTAAAAACCTATTCGTATTTGCTTTAGCTGTAACTTCTTATTGGTTTATCGGCTATTCATTAATGTATGGAGGAAGTGTTGCCGACGGATGGCTCTATTTTGGAGGCTTATTTTTTGATCCAACAGTTACCGCAGATATGGTAACTGACGCTGGATTAGTCCCAACTGTTGATTTCTTGTTCCAGTCTGCGTTCGCAGGAACTGCAGCAACTATCGTTTCTGGTCTTGTTGCTGAAAGAGTTAAATTTGGAGAATTTGTTGTTTTTGCGATTGTATTAACTGCATTTATTTATCCAATTGCTGGTAGCTGGAAATGGAATGGCGGCTGGCTTGATTCTTTAGGTTTTGTTGATTTCGCTGGTTCTTCAATTGTTCACTCAGTTGGAGCATGGGCAGGTCTTGTAGGAGCTATGCTTCTTGGACCTAGAATTGGCAAATACTCTGATGGAAAACCACAGGCTATGCCAGGTCACAATATGGCTATAGCTACTTTGGGTGCATTAGTTCTATGGATAGGTTGGTATGGATTTAACCCCGGTTCTCAACTTGCTATGGACCAATGGGTTCCATATGTTGCTGTAACTACTACTTTGGCAGCAGCAGCTGGTGCTATTGGAGCAACTATTGTTTCTACATTAACTTCTGGTAAGCCTGATCTTACAATGATTATTAACGGAATCCTTGCTGGTTTGGTTAGTATCACTGCTGGTTGTGGTGATATGACTCTTGCTGGAGCCTGGTTTGCAGGACTAGTAGGTGGAATTATCGTTGTATTTTCTGTTGCAGCCCTTGATGCTGCTGAGATCGACGATCCTGTAGGCGCATTCTCTGTTCACGGAGTTTGTGGTGTATGGGGTACTGTGGTGATCGGCCTTTGGGGTACAGCTGTACAAGGAGATGGAGCAGGTATGGGATTGTTCAATGGAGGAGGTATTAATCTTCTTCTAGTTCAAGCTCTGGGTGCCGCAGCTTATGCTATTTGGACACTTGTTACTTGCTGGATTGCTTGGTCTGTAATTGGAGGATTATTCGGAGGAATCCGTGTATCTGAAGAGGAAGAGACTCAAGGCCTCGATATAGGAGAGCATGGAATGGAAGCATATCCAGACTTTGCATCTGCTAAATAATCTAATCTTAAATAGATTCTAGAAACCTAACTTATGTTAGGTTTCTTTTTTTTTCGAAAAATTATTTAAAATGTTGTAATATCAAAAGATGGATACCCAAGCTTTTAGAAGATCCCTTCATCATTCTGACAGATATAATAGAAGGGGTTTCGATTCTCCAACCAAAAGAGCTATAGCATTAGAAGAAGCTTACCAAAGTGATCTTATAACTTCTATTAGAGATAATGGTTTTAAATACACTAATGGCAGATTAACTATTAAGTTGGCAAAAGCCTTTGGCTTCTGTTGGGGAGTTGAAAGGGCTGTAGCAATGGCTTATGAGACTAGAAGACATTACCCTAATGAGAATATTTGGATAACAAACGAAATAATTCATAATCCTTCAGTTAACGATCATTTAAGAAAAATGAATGTAAAATTTATTTCAGCTAAAAACGGAATTAAAGATTTCTCGTTAGTTTCTGATGGGGATGTAGTTATACTTCCTGCTTTCGGAGCTACTGTTCAAGAAATGAAACTCCTTCATGAGAAAGGATGTCATATCATTGATACAACTTGTCCATGGGTTTCTAAGGTTTGGCATACTGTCGAGAAACATAAAAAACATATTTTCACTTCTATAATTCATGGAAAATTTAAGCATGAAGAGACTCTTGCTACTAGTTCATTTGCAGGGAAATATTTAGTTGTCCTTGATTTAGCAGAAGCAAACTATGTATCTGAATATATTCTTGGGAGAGGAAACAGAAATGATTTTATAAACAAATTTGCTAAAGCTTGTTCTAGCGGATTTGATCCTGATAAAGATTTAGATAGGGTCGGAGTTGCTAATCAGACAACTATGCTTAAAAGCGAGACTGAAGAAATTGGAAAAGTTTTTGAAAAAACGATGTTAAAAAAATTCGGACCAGATAACTTAAATAGTCATTTTTTAGCTTTTAATACTATTTGTGATGCAACTGAAGAAAGACAAGATGCAATGTTTTCTTTGGTTGATGAAGATCTTGATATTCTTGTTGTCATAGGTGGATTCAACTCTTCCAACACTACTCATTTACAAGAAATAGCAATTACTAAAAATATTTCTTCTTTTCACATAGATACGCCAGAGAGAATATCAGTTAAAGAAAACTCAATACTTCATAAACCACTTGGATCAGATTTAGAACTTAAAAATAATTTTATACCTAGTGGAAATATTAATGTTGGAATTACATCTGGTGCATCTACTCCTGATAAGGTTGTTGCGGATGTTATTGAAAAATTAATTGATATTGCTTCCTGAATTACTTATTTCATTTATAGTTTTGCTTAGTTTTTTTAATTTATAAGTCAGATAATTCCAAAAGATCTACTTTTTTAACTAGAATGTTAAAAAATTATTAAAGTATGGAAGACAAAGCACAAACTAATCAGGTTCAAACTGCAAGTATGAATAGATCTAAAGCTCCCCAAAAAGTTGAAGTTGTAGTCGCAAATCCAACTTCAGGGTCCGAAGTAAATATCCTTGGAGAACTATCAATTTTTGTTTTAAGGATAGCTTTTTGTGCTTTGATGATTCATCATGGGCTTGAGAAACTTCAAGATCCGCAGGGTTTTGCTGAGTTTGTAGTTGGTAAGTACTTCCCATTTTTGCCCGGTGATCCTGTTATTTGGACGTTTGCGGCAGCGATCACTCAATTAGTATGTCCAGTTGGATTGGCTACAGGGATTTTCGCGAGGCTTTCATCTCTTGGACTATTCTCCACAATGGCTTTTGCTGTTTATTTTCACTTCCTAGATACTGGATTAGAAGGTTTTCCTCTTGCAGTAGTTGAAGGTCATAATTATGCCTTCGAATTGTCTTTCATATATGGGGCTATATCACTATACTTTCTATGTGCAGGTCCAGGCAGGCTTTCTTTATTCAGAAAAACTAACAAGATTACATATTATCCAAAATCAACTTAACTTAATGCAAAAAATGTCTTTTTTGCGTAAATACCATTGAGATCCCTTTCAAATTACACATATCAATACTTTCTTGGTCTCTTAGACTTCCTCCTGGTTGGATGATAGCTTTTATACCATATTCATTAGCAAGTTCCACTGTATCAGCAAATGGTAAAAACCCATCACTAGCCAACACGGCATCAAAACATAATTTTCCAGCTGTTTTTAATGCAATTTTTGCGGCTCCAACTCTATTCATTTGTCCAGCACCAATTCCAATAGTTTTTCTGTCTTTTGCTATAACAATCGCATTTGACTTCACGTGTTTACAAATTTTCCATGCAAAGTTCAAATCTAAATTCGTCTGATTACTAGGATTTTTTTTAGTTACTGAAATCCAACTTTCAGACTCTTCAGCACAATCATCTGTGTCTTGAACAAGTAATCCTCCCATTATTGATTTAGTAGAGGTTTGGTTCTTTTTTGGAAGTTTATCTTTTGATAATCTTAGAATTCTTAAATTTTTTTTGATATTTAAAATATCTAGAGCTTCTTTATCGTAAGATGGCGCGACCACGCACTCTAAGAAAATATCTTTGAGTTTAATTGCAGTCTCACTATCAACATTTGAATTAAAAGCAACTATTCCTCCAAATGCGCTAACTGAGTCGCATTCTAGGGCATTTAAAAATGCCTGAGAAGGTGAATTACTTATAGAGGCCCCACAAGGATTATTGTGTTTTAAGATTATAGAAGCGCAGTTGTTTGCCTTAATAAGATCTTTTTCTTCATAGCCAAATTCCAAAACTGTTGAAAGAGCAGCTTCAAGATCTAATAAATTGTTATAACTTAATTCTTTACCTTGTAACTGTTCTGCTGAGTTCCATCCAATATTGCTTGAACCATACCAAAAAGCCTTTTGATGTGGGTTTTCCCCGTATCTTAAGGTTCTGATTAACGGATAAGATTCAATATATTTCGAAGACTGTAAATCTCTTTCTTTACAAATCCAATTAGATATTGCCGAATCATAGTCAGCTGTATGTTGAAAAGCTTCAAAAGCTAATTTAGCTTTATATGTTTCGCTTAATCTCCCTTTGATTCTCTCCTCAAGAAATTCTTGATACTGACTAGGATCTACTAAAATAGATACGTCTTTGTGATTTTTAGCTGCAGAACGAATCATTGATGGCCCTCCGATATCGATATTTTCAATAGCATCTTCCCATTTCGATCCTCTTTCAACAGTTTTTTTAAAAGGATATAAATTGACAACTACCAAATCAATTAGTTGAAGATCGTTAGCCTCTATATCTTTTTTATGTTCCTCATCAGCTCGATTAGCTAATATGCCTCCGTGAATTTTTGGGTGTAGAGTTTTAACTCTTCCTCCAAGGATTTCTGGAGAATTAGTAAAATCTGCAACTTTAGTAACCGGGATCTTTGCCTCACTTAAATATTTTGCCGTTCCTCCACTTGATAGAATTTTATAATTAAATTTCTCTACCAATTCTTTACAAAATGGGATTATATTTTGTTTATCAGAGACACTTACTAAGGCTAATGGTGACATTATGGGAAAGTTTGCTTACTTAAGAATATAAACATGAAATACGATATAGATCATGAATTTGTCTCGATTAGCTCTCAAACTGCAACCCATAGAATTATTTTGTTACACGGTTGGGGCGCTGATGCAGATGACCTCTTAACACTTGGAACGGAGATTACAGAAAAAACACAGTTTGATTTTGAGATAATTTCCTTGAGGGCCCCTGGATTACATCCTAGTGGTCAGGGAAGACAGTGGTATGGTTTATACCCACATGATTGGAATGGGGCAGAGGTTGAAGTAAATAAACTTTTGGTTACATTAACAAAATTTGATACTGATATGATTTCACTAAAAAAAACTATTTTGTTAGGTTTCTCTCAAGGAGCAGCGATGGCAATTGATGCAGGATTTAAATTAAATCTAGGATTAATTGTCGCTTGTAGTGGTTATCCTCACCCAACCTGGATTCCAGGAAAAAAATGCCCTCCATTGATTGTTAGTCATGGCTTATTCGATGACGTTGTCCCTATAGAAGCCTCGAGGATAATTTATGAAAAGGTTAAAAGTAAATCTTCAGAATTTTGCGAATTATTAGAATTTGAAGGTCTCCATCAAATTGATTCGAATTTAATTAATCTTATAAGCTCAAAGATTAGTAATAATTTTTAAACGAAAGCATATTCGTATTCTTCAATCTCTTCCCAATCATCTGCGGTAAGTTCTAGACCTTCAAATATTTTTTCTTCACCAATTCCCTCAACTACAACTTTTAGCGATGGGAAAAGAAAATGATTTTCTTCAGCATATTGGGCACTAAATAATCCTTTTTCACCCCAAAAAAATCTATCAGTAGTATGTTCATTTCTTCGGACATTAAAAACTGAAGGGGCTGATAATCCATTTTCGGCTATGAATCTTCTCGCCGCTGTAACTGGTTTATGTTTACCAGTTTCGATATGATAAATAGGTACATGAGCCATAACTCTTTGGCCAGCCAATCTTCTTCTGCTGATTCTTTTTCTTTTCTTTGACATTGATCGGTACTCCTGAAATTCTTAATGAGATTAGTCTTAATTTATGTTTACTAATCTTATATCTGTGATTGTGAATTCACTTCAAATTACATAGAGGACCCATCAACCCCTGATGTAGCTTAGAATATGATTAAATAATCATTTTTAAGGCTAACTTAAGTCAGCTCTCTTTATATATCTTAATACTTTTTTCATATTTTACAAGCCCTTTTCAAATTTTTTCTAAAATTTCTCAAAATTTCATTAATTATGAATCTCTCAAAAAAATTTGAAGAATTAATCACAAAACAGCTTGAGAGTTTTGGATGCTCAATGGGAGTTACTCATTTAGTTATGTATCTTGCTTCAGCTAAGCAAGGAACTAAAGCATCTTTTGAAATGATTGGTCAATGGCCACAAATTGATAGGCTTCTTTTGTCAATAGAAGATGATCCTTCGCTAAAAGTTTCTTCTCCTAATAGAAGATGGTACCCGCTTCAAGAAAACGATATTCTTCTTGGTGTTCTCAGGGTAGAAACTGATCTAGAAGGGGGGAATTGGCCAGTATCTCTTGATTCTAGATTAAAAGCACTTTCACTATCTTTGGCTAAATGCGTTTCTATAGAATTAGAACGTCAAAATAAAAATCAAGAAATTAATTATTTAAAAAATCAGGTCAATGTAATAATTCATCAATTAAGAAATCCATTGGCTGCTCTTAGGACATATGCAAAATTACTAATAAAAAGACTTGGCTCAGACGATGACTCTGTTCAAATAGTCGAACGCATGATAATAGAGCAAAAGCAAATTAATAAATATATGGATTCTTTTACGAAATTAAATTCTTCTATACAGCTTCCTCTAGAGATTGGAGAAGAAAGATTATTACTTCCGCCAAACTTAGATAATAAAAAGGTAATAACTGTTCAGAGTTTATTAAGGCCTATTTTAGAAAGGGGTAAAGCTAATGCGAACTTAGAGAATAGAGATTGGACTGAACCTTCTTTTTGGCCAGATTGGACTTTATCACCCTTGAAGGCAAAATATGCTGTGATAGCTGAAATTGTGGCCAACCTATTGGAAAATGCATTTAAATACGCTCAAAAAGATGTTGAGATTGGACTCGCCATTACGAGTAAAGGTCTGTGCATATTTGATAATGGTAAAAAAATAACTAAAAATGAAAATGAGAAAATTTTTCAAAAAGGTTTTAGAGGATCTGCCGCTAGGCAGAAAGATGGCACTGGTGTAGGACTTTTTTTAGCAAGAAAATTAGCAAAACAAATTGGAGGGGATTTGAGATTGTTAGAAAATTGCTCGATTGATAATACTGCGGAATTAAAAAATCTTAAGAAAAAAAATATTTTCTACTTAGAACTTCCTACAAAAGAATTGAATGCATGAATAACATTGTAGTTTCAACTAGTACAACGCTAGCACCACAGGCATCTCCATTGAAACCTCCAATTTCATTTCCCAAAATCTTTGGAATAGAATAACTTAGAAAAATACCGATCAAAATAAGAAATAAAAATTTAATTAGAATTGCATTGGATGAACTTAAAAATACTCGGTATGTAATGAAAATTACGAGAAAAATAATAGAAATCAAAGATTCTTTTTTAAATCCCTTCCAAAACTTTTTATGACTAATAGATTTTTTCTTGTAACTTATATATTTAAACTTTTCTATAAAAAATAAATTTGAAAATCTTCCCCAAAATAAGCATATTGGCAAAACAATAGCTATTTGGTTTTGAATTTTTAGTATGCAAGCAATCTGAATTAAAGTTATAAAAACTAAAGATTGAACGCCAAAAGAACCAACTTTACTGTCTTTCATAGCTTTTAATCGTTTCTTTTTTCCTGCAAAAATACCATCGAAAGTATCCATTAAACCATCTAGGTGTAGACCGCCAGTAATTAAGTATCCTGAAGCCAAACAAATTAACACTGATGAAAAAATGGGCCAAGAGTTTGCTATTAAAAAAATAAAAATATAACTCTGTATAGTGCCAATAAAAAATCCCAAAGGTGGCGCAAATTGTGCAATATTTCTGAATTCTGGGTTTATTAAAGGTATCTTTGGAAATGTCGTATAGAAAATCCAAGATCCTGCAAAATTTTTTATTAAATAATTTATGATGAGATAAATTTTAATCAATACTAAATTTATAGGGTAGATTAATAAAAAAAACAAAAAATTTTATATTTTATTGTGTTTGAATTTGAAATTACATCGAATTGCATTAATACGCAGGCACGAACTGGTATATTTAATACCCCAAATGGCAAGGTAAACACTCCAAGATTTATGCCTGTAGGCACTTTGGCAACAGTTAAAGGAATTTCATCTAAGCAATTAACCTCTACAGGATCAGAAATGATTCTCTCGAATACCTTCCATCTTCATCTGCAACCTGGAGAAAAATTAGTTAAGGAGTCGGGAGGAATACATAAGTTTATGAATTGGTCTAAGCCTATTCTTACTGATTCAGGTGGATATCAAGTTTTTAGTTTGGCCAAATTAAATAATATTTCTGATGAAGGTGTGGAATTTAAAAATCCAAGAAATGGTAGTTATGTATTTTTATCACCGGAAAAAGTCATGCAGATTCAAATGGATCTTGGCTCAGATGTTGCTATGGCTTTTGATCATTGTCCTCCGCACACTGCAAACGAAAATGATATCGAGGATTCTTTACAAAGAACACATTCATGGTTGCAAAAATGTGTTGAGACTCATCAGAAATCAAATCAAGCATTATTTGGAATAGTTCAGGGTGGTAAGTATCCTAAATTAAGAGAATATAGCGCGAAATTTACAAGTTCTTTTGATCTCCCTGGAATAGCGGTAGGAGGTGTCAGCGTTGGAGAAGCAGTAGAAGAAATACATAGTGTAATTAATTATGTGCCGAAATTCTTACCAATAAATAAACCAAGATATTTAATGGGGATTGGCTCTTTAAGAGAAATTTCTTTAGCTGTTGCTAAAGGATTCGATATATTTGACTGTGTTTTGCCTACAAGACTGGGAAGACATGGTACTGCATTTTTTAATGATGAAAGATTGAATTTAAGAAATGCTCGATTTAAAGATGACTTCTCCCCAATTGACAAAACTTGTACTTGCGAGACTTGTAAATCCTATTCACGTGCATATTTGCATCATCTAATTAGAAATGATGAAATATTAGGTTTCACTTTGATAAGTTTGCATAATATTGCTCATTTAATTAGATTTACCAATTCCATCTCTAATGCCATTAAAGATAATTGTTTTACAATTGATTTCGCTCCTTGGGAAACATCCTCTATTGCTCACAATACGTGGTAACGTCTTAACATAATTAATTAAATTATTAAAAAGGTGCTCATTCTATTTAATTCATTCGCTGAATTGCCTGAAGCTTACAAGGCTTTTGCTCCAACTGTTGATGTTCTTCCACTAATACCTTTATTTTTCTTTTTATTGGTATTTGTTTGGCAAGCTGCAGTTGGGTTTAAATAAAAATTATTTCATTTATATATTTGTTTTAGAAGGGGTTTTCAAGTAAAATTGCATCTCCAGAATTTTCTACAGCACTTTCTATAAAATCGGCTATTTTTAAAGCTCTCGAGGCTTGCTCACCATCTACCTCAGGCTTTTCTTTGCCTCTAACACACTTAAGGAAATGCTCTAATTCTGCATAAAGTGGCTCAATAGAAGTTGTGCTAACTTCTTCGACATATCCATCGTTCCTATAAACTAATTCTCCATGCTCTGCAGTATAGGATTCATGAGACTTTCGATGAATTTGTAAAGAGTGATTTAAGAAATCAGTTTCTACTAAACCATTTTGGCAGTGAGCACTTAAACTTCTAATTTTTTTGTGACTCATTTTGCTGGCAGTTAGGCTCGCAATAACATTATTCTGAAAAACTAAAGTAGCATTAACATAATCTATTAGTCCTTCGCTATTTCTACCTCCAACAGCGGCTAATTTTTGTATTTTTGAATTTACAAGCTCTAAAACAAGATCTATGTCGTGAATCATCAAATCCATTACTACAGATACATCATTAGCCCTATCAGCGTGAGGACTATGTCTTCTCGCTTCTAAAACAACAATTTCTTCATCATGTACTATTTTATTCAATTCTCTAAAAGCGGGATTAAATCTTTCAATATGACCAACTTGTAAAAGACAATTGCTCGCATTAGCTGCCTCTATCAAAGATTTTGCTTCTAACTCGTTTGCTGCAATTGGTTTTTCAATTAGAACGTTGGTACCTCCCTTAAGACAATCTAAGCCCACTTTTTGATGAAGAAGTGTTGGTACAGCGATGCAGATAGCATCAACTTTCGGAATTAAGTCTTTATAATCTCTGAACCATTCACATTGAAATTGTTCAATAGCTAATTTACCTCTTTCTTCATTTGGATCTGCAACTCCAACAAGATTTGCATCTTTCAGTAAACTGAGTACTCGAGCATGATGCCAGCCCATATTTCCTATACCTATAACTCCAACCTTTACCGGCGATGAGGTTGGTTGCATGACTTTAAATCCATATATTTAAATAATATTATCCTCCATCGAAAGCCAAATTTAGCTTTTGGGAAGAATAATTTTAACACGATCAATTTTTGGACCAGACATAGAAATAACTTCAAATTTTATATTATTAAAATCTAAGACATCACCAATTTTTGGGACCATTTGAAATTTTTCTAACATAAATCCAGCAAGTGTATGGTAGTCTGCACCTTCTGGAATAGAACATCCTAACTTCTTATTGATATCTAAGATTTCTGATTTGCCCGTTATTGACCATTTTCTTGAGAAATTATCTAACATTTTCATATCTGCATAAATTCTATTATTTAGCATTTCTTCTCCAACTATTTCACCATTTAGGTCAGCTGCAGTTATGAGCCCCTCTGTCCCACCGTGTTCATCAACTACTAGTAAGAAAGGATTATAGTCCCTGACAATTGGTAATATTTCTGCTAATGAGCATGTTTCTATTATTTTTGTAACTGGTAAAAGGAAAGGCTCTAATAATGTATCGGCTTCCATTTCGCCCTTTGATATTGGCTTAGCCAAATAACGTAAATCTAATACACCTAATACATTATCTAAAGAATCTCCAATTACAAAGAATCGTGCATGTCGAGTTTTGTCTACTTGTTTCATAAGTTCTGAAAAGGTTATGTTTTTTGGCAAAGTTACCATTTCAGATCTTGGAATCATTACTTCTTTGACCTGTGTATCCTTTAAAGCAAAAACTCCTTCAAGAATATTTTTCTCGTCTGGTTTTAAACCTGTAACATTATCTGTTTCTATAAGAGTTTCTAATTCGCCAGCAGACAAACCAGAGTTTAAAGAATCCCATTTGTTGTTTAGATTAAATAAACCTAAACAGGCGCTGGCAAAAAATTCTATTATCTTTACTATGGGCTTCATACCTTTTCGAACTGCATCGAAAATGGTAGTCAATCTTAGTGCAGCAGATTCTGGATTATTAATTACTAGGGCTTTAGGAATTAGTCCAGAGACAAGAGTAACAATTAACACCACAAATAAAAATAATAGAAGATCATAAAATCTATTGGACAAAATATTTCTCTTCCAATAATCATTTGCCAAGCTATTGCTGAGCCATCCTATTGCAATTAAAGAAATTGTTACTCCAAATTGAGAAGCAATTAATGAGGATCTGAATCTTTTTTGAATTTTTAAAATTGAAAATGCTCCTTTTTTCTTTTCTTCTATTAGCCTTAAAACTTTACTAGGTCTTATTAATAAAAAAGAGAGTTCACTCGCAGCGAAAAAAGCCGGTAACAATAAAAGAAATAAAAGTAGAGTTATTTTCATTCAATGATTAATTAATAATGGGGGTGGCGAGGATCGAACTCGCCTTAGCCAAATTATGAGTTTGGTGCATTCACCAGATTGCTACACCCCCAATGTAATTTTTGTAATTTTAATTACATTGAATTTCAATATACAATATAAAAATAATATTTCAAAAAACACCTTATTAGTAAGTTTTTGTGAGATTTCTTTTTTTTCTTCTAATCTTTAAATATAAATTTAACTTTGACTAATGGGCAATTTTTCGGAAAAGTATGACTTAAATAAAGCGAAATTGTTAAAACAATTAATTGAAAAATCTTATAGGAAAGGAAATTTCACTTTATCATCCGGCAAAAAAAGTAGTCATTACTTAAACTGTAAACCTGTCTCTTTAAATGGCGAGGGCCTAAACGTTATAAGTGATTTATTTTTAGAGTTAAAGGACTCAAGGTCAAAAGCTGTAGCAGGATTGACATTAGGTGCAGATCCTCTTGTAAGTGGATTAATCGTCAAAGCAGCTTCGCAAGGCCTAGAACTTAATGGTTTAATTATTCGGAAAGAAATTAAGAATTATGGGACAAAAGCTGGAATTGAAGGGCCCTTACTAGAAAAAGGAACTTTGGTGACTGTATTAGAGGACGTTGTTACAACTGCTGGTTCAGTAATAAAAGCTATAAAAAAGTTACGCGAAAATGATTATGTTGTTGAGGAAGTTTTGTCTATAGTTGATAGGCAAGAAGGGGGATTAGAAGTCCTTGAAGATGAAAATGTTAAATTAAAGAGTCTTTTTACAATAAAAGACTTTTTATAACTATTTCAAAATGCAAGATATAAAAAAAAAGTTTTGGCTTGAAAAATTTGATTGTTTTTCTATTACTGGAAAAGATGCTAGAAAATTTTTGAATGGAATAACAACTGGTAATATTCTTAATTCAGAAAATAAAGTTATCAAAACTTGTTGGTTAACTCCAAATGGAGTTCTAAGGTCATTAATTGAAATTATTTTTTTAGAAAGAAACTTAGAAGTAATTATCTTGGCGGGTGACACTAATGAAATAATTGATTACTTTAATCAAATTATTTTTCCAGCCGACGATGTACTCCTAAGTGAACCTTTCTTGATAAATAGAATTCAGGAAATTGATGAATCTAGTTCATGGAGAACTTACCAGCCTATTTTCTTCAAAACAGAAGATAAAGAATTTGAAATATATAAAAATGAACTAAATTTACTAAATCCCAATGATTTAAAACTTTGGAAGATTAATCAGGCAATACCCTCATTAGAAATGGAAATAAACGGAAAAAATAATCCTCTTGAGCTTGGATTACAAGATCTTATAGATTTTAATAAAGGTTGTTATTTAGGACAAGAAACAATGTCAAAAATAAAAAATGTTTCTTCTTTAAAACAGGAAATAAGAATTTGGAAATCAATTGAATCTCATTTTAATTTAGATGTTGAAGATAAAAATTTATATATAAATTCTACAAAGGATATTTCTGTTGGCAAAATCACTAGTTTTTTCAAATCAGATTCTCAAATAAAAGGTTTAGCAATGATAAAAAGAAAATATTTAGAGGAAGGAAATTATTTTTTTTCAGAAATTTTTGGAAAAATTATTATTAATAAATCTGTAGGATCAATTTTTCTTTAATTGATTTTTGATTAAATATTCTGCAATTTGCAGAGTAGCAAAACAATCATCTTTGTTATATTGAATAATTTTTTTTAAAAATATTTCGTTTTCTGTAATTTGATATTGAATCCACCAATAAAGGGCTTTCGAGCCACTTACATTTTTCTGCATCCATTCAAATCCAAGCCAATTAGAAACAGTTTTTAAACCATAGTTTTTTAGTGGTAATATCCAAGACTTTCGAATTAAGGTATGTAAGTCTATAAATCTTGAGGCAAGTGAATCAATTTCTTCAAAACTGAAATTTAAGTTTTTAGCAATATTAATTATTGCTATCTTTTCAGTTTCTCCATAATGTAAAACTGGCCATTCCTTCTCTGAAAAAAGTATTTCAATAATTTTCCTGCAAGATTCTGCTTTATTGTTTTTGAGATTTAAAATTGGTTTATAAATAAGATCTTCTTTTTTTGTAGACAAATTATTTATTTTTAAAAAACCATATAAAAAGTCATGCTTATCATCTGGACTTGACTCAATATCAAATATATAAAATCCTGAACATGTTTTTTCTAGTAGATCGTTAGTATCATTTTTATTAGAAATTTGATATGGTTCCCCTGAAATATAAGCTTGTGCTTGCTTTACAAACAAGGACGCTCTTTCATACTTTTGATCGTTGAATTTAGATAATTTCTCTCCAAGTTGTTTTTCACTATACGAAGCTAATGTTTGGGTATCAGATATTCCATTTGTTATGAGTAATGATGCCGTTTTGGAGCCTATTCCATCTATATCTGTTAGATATCCATTTTCTTTTGCCTCTTTGTCACAAAATTTTTGCCATGAACAAATAGTACATTTTTTTCTATCTTGAGTTATTTCTGGCATAAATCCCTCCAAGCATTCATTCAAACTTAATAAAACACTCAAAACTTTTTTTCTTAATTTTTTATTTAAATAAATTTCTTCAACATAAACTTTTTTATCAAAACTTGAAATTACTAATCCTTTCTCAATTTTAGATTCTTGAAAAGATTCTAAAAGCATAGAACTAAAGGCTAAGTCGAATAAATGTTCTTTTGTGGTTTTGCGGCCTAATTTATAAACAGCAGGTAAATATTTATATTGTCCCCATTTACTTTTACCTTTAGTTTTTAAAAGTAATTGTGGACGTATCTCTGCACTAATATTTTTGGAAAGATCCCCTTTGATTTTTAATCCAATTACCCCTTGATAACCATTTTCGCAGGCTTTTAATCCTGTATATATTTCACTATTACAAATTTCAGAAAAAATTTGAAACTGATTAATTTTATCTATTGCTTTATGAGGAGACCAAACTTCATAAGATTTTTTACCCTTAAAATCTAGCCATGCTTTTCTTTTGCATCTTGTAAAACTTTTTAAATGAAGAGAATTCAAATTATTTTTAAGTGCGGTTTTAAAATTTACTCATATAAATTAGTATAGATAATTAAAAGAAATCAAGGAAATTTTAAATTTGACAGCTAATCAATTAGATAAGATAAAATTTGGAACTGACGGGTGGAGAGGAATTATTGGATTTGATTTTAATTTATCCAATCTTTCAAGAGTCGTAGTCGCTGCATGCCAAGAATTGCATTATCAATACTATAAAGAAGTTAATTCTAAGAAAATTATTATTGGATATGATCGTAGATTTATGGCTTGTGAATTCGCCAAGCAAATAGTACCTTTTGTAAGAGGATGTGGTTTCGAACCGATCTTATCTGAAAGTTTTGTCACAACACCCTCTTGTAGTTTCTATGCCAAAGAAGTCGGTTGTCTTGGAGCTTTAGTAATTACAGCAAGTCATAATCCATATAATTGGCTAGGTCTTAAAATAAAAAGCTTTAATGGATGTTCTGTTGACGAATCTTTTACAAGTGAAGTTGAAAAAAGATTAATGCTTGGAAATTCAATTGAAAAAATAGATGGTGTTAATCAATTAGTAGATATTAAGAAATTTCATTTAGATAGAATTAAATCCCTTTTTGATATTGACTTTATTTCCAATAGATTGAAAAAAATGAAATTGAGGATTTTTGTAGATTCTATGCATGGTTCAGCTGCAAATTGTATGGCTGAGATTTTTGCTTCTAATGATTTAGAAGTTATTTCAGAAATCAGGAAAGATGCTGATCCTTTTTTTGGAGGAAATCCTCCTGAACCTCTTTTAAATTATGCAGATGATTTAAATCAAATACTAATTAAAAATTCAACAAATGAAGTGAAAACTCTAGGAATTATATTTGATGGTGATGGTGATAGAATTGCGGCAATTGATGAAAAAGGAAGATACTCTAGCACTCAAGATTTACTCCCTTATTTTATTAGCTATTTGGGCGAAATTAAAAATAATTCTTATCCGGTTTTAAAGACTGTTAGTGGTTCAGATATTATTAAAAATATATCAGATAGTCAAAATAGAGATGTTTTTGAACTTCCAGTTGGCTTCAAATATATTGCTGAAATAATGATTAAAGAAAAAATATTTATTGGAGGGGAGGAATCTGGGGGAGTTGGATTTGGTGACTTTATGCCTGAAAGAGATGCTCTATATGCAGCGATGGTTTTATTAAATGGAATTGCTGAAAAATCTCAATATTTATATGAATCCTTAGATGAAATTCAAGAAGATTTTGGGCCAAGTTTTTATAAAAGAATTGATATTAAATTTCCAAATCAGTCAGAAAAAAATAATGTAAAAAATTTTATCATAGATAATATTCCTGAGAATATTAATAATCACAAGTTAAAAAATATCTCAAAGATCGATGGAATAAAGTTGAGAATTGATAAAAATTTTTGGCTTCTTTTTAGGTTTTCAGGAACGGAACCTCTTTTAAGATTATATTGTGAAGCACCAAAAGAATCTTATCTAATTGAGGTATTAGAGTGGGGTCAAGAATTTATAAATTTGGCAGGAAAATAAGGATGAAAAATTTATATTTAGCGAGTAAGAATAAAGGTAAAATTGAAGAATATAAAAAATTGCTTGCTGGAATTAATTGTAGATTGTTACTCCAGCCAGAATCATTAGAAGTTGAAGAGGATGGACTAACATTTAGAGATAATGCAATTAAAAAAGCTTGTGAAGTTTCGAGAAAAACGAATAATTTTTCAATAGCAGATGATTCAGGAATTTGTATTGAATCACTAGGTGGTAAGCCTGGTATTTACTCATCTAGATATGCAGAAAATGATCAGAAGAGAATTGAACGAGTTTTAAGAGAACTTGATGGAGTTCAAAATAGAAGTGCTTTCTTTGTTGCCAATATTTGTGTTTGCTCCCCAAATGGTGAAGTGATTATTGAATCTGAGGCCAAATGTCATGGCAATATTATTTTAAACCCCAGAGGAAAAAGCGGTTTTGGGTATGACCCAATTTTTGAGGAGAGTTCTACAAGATTAACTTTCGCAGAAATGGATAATGATATTAAAGACTCTTTTAGTCATAGAGGTAAAGCATTAAAAAAAATAGTTCCTGATTTAATCAAAATTTTTTCTTAAATTCAATTAACCCAAGATCCATGAAGGCCATGAGGAATTGAAATGGGTAATTCATAAACAGCTAATTCTCTTAAGTCTTTTGCGTCTAATATCACTAAATCGCTTCCTCTCCTTTCTCCGTTCCATAGAAGTATAAATAAAAATCCCTCATCTTCTTTTGAAGAGTTTTCTGATGGAACCATAATTGGTTCACTTACGAATCCACTTGGACCTGCTGACCAAGAAATCTCTTCTTTAGAAGTTAAATTTATTTTTTTTATTGCCTGAAGTGGAGCGTTCCCCAGTTTTTGAGATGTGCTTGCCATCCAACTATAAGTTGCTTTTAATCCTAAGTTTTTAGGATTAACAACAGCAAATTCACAACATTGTTCACTTAAAGTTTCAAGTTCGCAAGTTTTTTTCTTTAGATCGATAATTGATCTTTTCAGTTTTCCTTCTGGATATTTATCAAAGTCAATATCCCTAAAATTCTCATCTGGACCAACTGATGGGAAATCATCATAAAAAATACTATGTAATATGATTTTGGAATCGTTTTCAAATGCATTTACATGATGAAAAACGAATCCTTCTGGAGCATCTATTATTAAAGGAGGCTGACCTCTAAATAATCCACTTTCTCTGGGGATGATAAAAAACTTTGCCTTTTTATTTGGGTTTGACTTTAGACATTGTGCTGCTCCTCTTTGACCCATTACAAATGGAAGAGGATTGAAATCAATAGCATTCTGTAAAAATATTGCCCAATTAGTTGTAATTGCGAAATCATGAAGAAATGCAAAGCCATTAAAGGTATCTTTTCTGTCAAAAATGAGCTCTCCAGAATTTGTACCAGCATTATCAAATTCCATTAATCTAATGGTACTTTTTGGCCCGGTTTGTACTCCAAAAGTGACTAAAAGTTCTGAAGATGCATTTGAGTTTAGGTCTGTTTTGGGATGAGCACTGAATGCTTCGTTAGGCTTGAGTACCCCTTTTAATGTTGTTAAACCAATAGTGTCAAGATTATCAGGATCCATTGAATGTGGACCTGCTGCTTCCCATAATGCGAGAATTTCATCTCCTAATTTAATGACATGAGTATTAGCGATATTCTTGAATTTTAGATCTAATGCATTATTTAAAATTCCTCCATTTTTTTGTGTTCCAAAAACACCTCTATAAATAAATTTATTTATTTTTTCTTCTTCCAAATAGCCTTTAGTTTTAACAAATCTATTTGTTAAGAATGGATGACCATTCTCGAATTTTATGGATGTTATCATTCCATCACCATCAAATGGATGATGAACCCATTGTCCACCTCTCTCTAATATTCCTGGCCCATTTCTTAACAATGTTCCATTTAAATTTTTAATATTATTACCTTTGCTAATTGTAAGCGGCTCTTTAGTTAACTCCTTTTCTACATTTTGATAGGCACTTGACCAATCTTCTTTATTAAAAATTTTAAATTTATTAATTTTTTTATCTTGTAAATTAGTCACAATAGAATTTTCACTTTATCTATCTTCGCCAAAAATCAATTGAATTGTGGCTGATTCGAAAAAATTCCTAATTTATTGATTTTCTAACATTCCTTTACTGCTTGGAATTGAATCAGATCTTCTAAGATCTATTTCGGTAGCCATTCTCATTGCTCTTGAAAAAGCTTTAAAGCACGCCTCAACTATGTGATGTGAATTACTGCCTCGTATTTGATTAATATGCAGAGTAATACTGCTGTTATTAACAAAGGCAATAAAAAACTCTCTTACTAGTTCAGTATCATAATTTCCTATTCTAGGGGCTTTTAATTGAAGATCATAAGAAAGATGCGGTCTACCAGAGCAGTCTAAAGTGACTTGAACTAATGCTTCATCTAATGGGGCAAAGAAATGTCCAAATCTGCTTATTCCTTTTCTTTCCCCCAAGGCTTTTGAAAATGCTTTGCCTAATGCGATTCCAACATCTTCATTTGTATGGTGATCATCAATATGGGTATCTCCAATTGCTTTTATTTTTAAATCGAACAAACCATGACTGGATATTTGATGAAGCATATGATCTAAGAATGGTATCCCTGTATCAATCTCAGAAATTCCATTTCCATCTAAGTTTATAAATACAGAAATATCTGTTTCATTCGTTTTTCTTTTTATTTCAGATTGCCTTAGAGATGACATTTTTATGCAAAAAACTTAGTTTACATTCCATTAATGCAGTAACCCGCATCAACATAAATTGTTTGGCCTGAAATGCCGCTAGAGAGATCACTTAATAAAAAAGTAGCTGTATTACCTACTTCTGTTTGAGTGACTGTTCTGCGTAAAGGAGCCTTTTCTTCAACATTATGAATCATATCTAAAATGCCACCTATAGCAGAACTCGCAAGTGTTCTTATAGGCCCAGCACTTATAGCGTTAACTCTGACTTGTTTTTCTGGACCAAGTTCTGCAGAAAGATATCTTACTGAAGCTTCTAAAGCTGCTTTAGCAACTCCCATCACGTTATAGTTAGGAATCGCCCTTTCTGAACCTAAATAAGTTAATGAGACGACTCCAGCACCATCACTAAAAAGTGGTTTTGCTGCTTTACATAAAGGCGCTAACGAATACGCGCTTATATTAAGAGCTCTATCAAAACCATCTGAAGTGGTAGCACTATAATCTCCAATCAATTCATCGCGTCCTGCAAATGCTAGGCAGTGAACTAATCCGTCAATTTGACCCCAATTGTCTTTTATATTTTTAAAGATTTCTTCAATTTGAGCTGGATTTTGAACATCAAGAGGCAAAAATAAAGATGGGTTTAAAGGTTCAGTTAGTTCTTTAACTTTAGACTCGAATCTTCCCTTATCATCAGGCAAATATGTGATTCCAAGTTCTGCGCCAGCTTTTGAAAGTTGTTGAGCGATACCCCATGCTATTGAACGATTGTTGGCAATTCCTGTAACAAGAATTTTTTTGCCAGTTAGATTTAGAAGCATTTTGTTTATTATTTCTATTATTCTCCTATATAAAAGTACCTATCTTTACGGATTACTGCAAAATATACAATAATTTTCAAATATTAAAGAATTTTTAACTCGAACATGGTAAGAACAAATTCTATGGTTTTGGAATTAGGTTTTAAATTACCTAATTTCGAAATGTTAAATGCTAATTCTACAAAAAATGAATATTTTAATTCTCATAATCTAGATAATCGGCATTTACTTTTAATGTTTATTTGTGCCCATTGCCCATTTGTTAAATATATTGAGAATCAAATTTTCACCATAAGTAAAGAAATTGAAAATAGAGTTCAAACAGTTGCAATTTCTAGTAATGATATTGTTACTCATCCTTCAGATTCTCCTAAAAATTTGAGATTACAAGCACAATCGCAGGGATGGAGTTTCCCTTATCTATATGATGAAAAGCAAAACTTTGCTAAGGAATTAAAAGCGGCTTGCACCCCAGATTTTTACCTTTTTTCAAATGAAGGAGATGGTGATTTTTTATTGTTTTATCATGGCCAATTAGACGATAGTAGACCAAGTAATAATATCCCTCTGTCTGGAAAAGATTTGCGCTCTGCTGTAAAAGATTTGAATCAAAATAATTCTTATCCTTCAAATCAGATGCCTTCTTTAGGTTGCAATATAAAATGGACTCCTGGTAAAGAACCAAGTTGGTTTAAATGAATTAAAAATTTTTTTACCCATAGAAATATGGTTTAGGGTTAATATATTCACTATGCAGATACCTCCATTTACTTTAAATAGACAATACCAGGAAATTGGCTCAGAAATTGAGAGTGAGGTTTCTAAAGTTTTAAAAGGGGGCCAATATATTGGAGGACAAGAAATTGCTAAATTTGAGGAGAGTTTTTCAAATCTGATTGGTGTTGAAAATACTATTGGATGTAATAGTGGAACTGATGCTTTAGTATTAGCTTTGCGCGCATTAGATATTGGTGTGGGTGATGAAGTTATTACCTCATCTTTTAGCTTTTTTGCAACTGCTGAGGCTATTAGTGCAGTTGGTGCTAATCCTGTTTTGGTAGATATAGATCCAGAAACTTATCTCATTAATACTGAACTAATAGAACAAGAAATAAATTCTAATACCAAGGCGATTATGCCAGTTCATCTATTTGGTAATGCAGTGAATATGACATTAATAAAATCTTTGGCCAAGAAATATGACTTAAAAGTAATCGAAGATTGTGCTCAGGCAACATGCACAATGTGGGAAAATTCCAAGGTTGGTAGTATTGGTGATATAGGCTGTTTTAGCTTTTTCCCTACTAAAAATTTAGGAGCTGCTGGAGATGGTGGAGCAGTAACAACTTCAGATCGGAAGATTGCCAAAAAAATTAGAGAATTAGCTGTTCACGGGAGCCCAATAAGATATCACCATACCCAAATTGGATATAACAGCAGACTTGATACCATTCAAGCTGCCATATTAAACATCAAAATTAAATATATTTCTAAGTGGATTAATAATCGCCAAAAAATTGCTAATAATTACCTTGATTTATTAGAAATAAATCCATTTATTAGTTTTCCAAAAATTAGCTCTGATTCAATTTTCCATTCTTGGAATCAATTTGTCATCAAATTAAGAAACGATAAATATTTTTTAAATGAAGATTTTTCAAATTTATTTGATACTGATTGCAAAAAATACTATTCCTTAAGGAATTTGGTAAAACATCAACTTTTTGAAAAAGGTATTAATTCAATTATTTATTATCCAATTCCAATTCACGCACAAATAGCTTACAAAAATAAAAATTTTTCTAGAACAAAACTCATTAATACAGAGAGAATTTGTACAGAAGTTCTTAGTCTTCCAATGTTTCCTGAAATTTCTTATGAAGAGCAAGTTTATGTAGCAGAAAATTTAAATAAAGTTTTAAAGAATTGTATAGAGGAAATTCAAATTTCTGCATAAAGTGATTTAAATAATCTTTGTTGAATGTTGTGATTGACAATTGGGCTTGAATAATTATTTTTTTCTAAATTAGATATCTCCCCATTTAATAATTCTGAATTTGACACTTTAGATAATTCAGGAATCCAATATTTTATATATTCACAAATAGGATCAAATTTTTTTGCTTGGGTATATGGATTAAAAATTCTAAGTGGTTTTGGATCCATACCGCTACTGGCGCTCCACTGCCATCCCCCATTATTTGAAGCTAAGTCTCCATCAACCAAAGTCTCCATAAATTTTTTCTCGCCCATTTGCCAATTGCATATAAGATCTTTTACCAGAAATGAAGCGACTATCATCCTACATCTGTTATGCATCCAGCCAGTACTATTTAGTTGACGCATTGCAGCATCAACTATAGGTACTCCGGTTTCTCCGTTGCTCCAATGTTGAAACCATTCATTATTGTTTTGCCATGGAAAGTGATCCCATTTTTTTCTATATGGACCTTTCTCAAGCTCTGGGAAATGGAATAAGCAATGTTGATAAAATTCACGCCATATAAGTTCTTTTTGCCAAGTTTCAATTGATAGGTAATTTCCTTGATTTGCAAAATCTGAATTTAAATTTAATGTGGCGTTCCAAACTTTTCTAATGCTGATGGTGCCGAATCTGAGAGATGCGCTTAGAAAAGATGTCCCATTATGGGAAGGAAAATCTCGTGCAGAATTATAAGAATATATTTTTTTTTCGTTAATGAAGTTTTCTAATAATCTTTCTGCACCTTTCTCTCCAGGTTTGCATGGACAAATATTCGAACCAGGAAATTTGATATTTTTGATAAATTTCTTTAGAACCGAATCAGATGAATTTATTGTCTTATCTTTGAGTTTATTATCTATATCTTTAAACTGGAAACCAACTTTATCTTGTTCATATGAACCTAATAAATTCATTTTTGATTTAAGGTTTTTATAAAAAGGTCCATAAACTGAATAAGGATTATTATTCCCTGAAAATATTTTTAAAGGTTCTATTAATAAGTTATCCCAAGTTTCAATAACTTGAATATTTTGTTCTTTCAAATTTTTTTTTATTTGTAAATCGCGATTAATCTCATAAGGTTCAATTGATCTATTCCAAAAAACAAATTTAGCATCTATTTTCTTTGCTAATTGAGGAATTATTAATACCGGATCTCCTTCTTCGATAACTAATCTACTTCCCATTTTTTCCCAATTATGTCCCAATTCTTGAAGTGAATTTCCTAGAAACCAAGCTCTTGAACTTGCATTGAAATCGTGTGAGTAATTTTTATCAAATATATAAGTTGAAGTAATAGCATTTGATAATGAAAATGCTTTGCTTAAAGCTTTATTATCAAATATTCTTAAATCCTTTCTATACCAAAAAAGTATTCTAGGTTTATTCATAATTTATCTAAAAATTGTTTAGCTCTAAACCAAGCCGTAACGGTTTTTGCGTCAAGAATTTCATCTCCACTAGAAATAAGATTATCTAGTTCGTCTGGATCTAAAATTAGTACTTCAATATCTTCATCTAAATCTCCCTTAACCTCGGAATTTAGTTTGTTTAAATCACGAGCTAAAAATAAATAAATTTCTTCATCTGCATAACCAGGAGCAGGGACAAGAGTTCCTAGTTCATCCCATTCGTTTGCACTGAATCCAGTCTCTTCTTGTATTTCCCTTTGAATTGAATTAATAGGTTTTTCACCTATTTCTAATGTACCTGCTGGAAATTCTAATAAATACCTTGAAACAGCAAATCTATATTGCCGAAGAATGATAACTTTATTGTCTTTTGTAATAGGTACGGCTAATGCTGCCCCAGGATGCTTAATGTATCCATATTCACCTTCATGTCCATTTGGAAGCTCAATTCTATTAATTTCGAAACTAAATTTTTTTGACTTTAACTCAGATATTTTTTCTTTAAAAATGGATCTTCTTATAAGGTTTTTGTTGCCCATAATTTTTAAATAAAAATAGCCTAACAGTTATTTTTTGGTTTTGTAAATCATTTATATAGACCATTTTGGGGAATCAAACTTTGTGATTTTTTGGCTTCTACTTAATATTTCGGATAGTGGCGTAATAACAAAATTCCGATTCATGAATCTAGGGTGAGGTAATGTTATTTCCTCGTCAACCGTATGAAAATCTTCCCACCAAAGGATATCTAAATCTAGACATCTTGATAGCCATTTCTTACCCTTTGGCGTCTCTTCTCGTCCGAAAAATCTCTCTAACTTTTTTAGTTCTTTTAAAAGTAATTTAACTTTTTTATTTGATGGTTGTGGAAAAGAATTACTTTTTATGAGTAATACAGTATTTAAATAATTTGGCTGCTCATTTTCAACACCATGGGGTAATGTCTCATAAATTGAAGACCAAAAAAAGTTTGCATGAAATTTGCTTTTCTCTTCTTTTTTTTTGTTAGAACTATCTCCCCAATCATTTATTATTTCCTCTATTTTTGGTTTGCACATTAATAGCGACTCAAGAGGGCTACCGAATTTACTATCAATATTTGCTCCAAGAGATATACATAGTCCATTTTTGATATTAAGATTTGATAATTCCACTACAAAAAACAAAGTTATTGGATAAATTCTATATCAGGCATTTTTAAAGTGATTTTGAACCCCGAGTTAAAAGAAAAAAAAGAAATAAAAGATTTAATGAATTCGAAGGATTCTTTTAGAGCTTTCCCTTTGGCCGCAATTACAGGTCATAGCTTATTGAAATTATCTTTGCTTTTGGCAGCAGTTGATCCTAGTTTAGGAGGAGTGATTATCGCTGGTGGAAGAGGTACTGGAAAGTCTGTATTAGCTAGGGGTTTGCATACTTTACTCCCTCCTATAGAGGTATTAGATAATGAATCAATCCTTGAAAAGCTAACAAATAAAAATAGAAATACTTCTTTGAGACCTATTGGTAGGAACTTAGATCCAGATGAACCAGCGGAATGGGATATTAGTACTAATAAATTGTTAGAGGAGTTAATTGGAAGTGATTATTTGAATCAAACTGAAGGAATTCCCAAAAAAGTAAGAGAGGCTCCATTTATTCAAGTTCCCATTGGCATAACTGAAGACAGACTTGTCGGATCAATTGATGTCGCTGCCTCATTAAGTACGGGAGAACAAGTTTTTCAGCCTGGAATTTTGGCAGAGGCTCATAGAGGTGTTCTTTATGTAGATGATATAAATTTATTGGATGATGGTATCGTGAATTTAATTCTTGAAGCTACAGGAAGAGAGAAAAATAATATTGAAAGAGATGGTTTAAGCCTTTCTCACCCTTGTAGGTCACTTTTAATAGCAACTTATAATCCTGAAGAGGGTGCTTTAAGAGATCATGTTTTAGACCGTTTTGCTATTGTGCTTTCCGCAGATCAATCGATTGATAATGCTCAAAGAGTTGAAATTACAAAAGCTGTTTTATCACACGCAGAAAATAATATTAAATTTTCAGAAAAATGGTCGGAAGAATCTGATAATTTATCTACTCAATTAATTTTGGCAAGGCAATGGTTAAAGGATGTCAAGATAACAAAAGAGCAAATAACTTATTTAGTGAATGAAGCTCTTAGAGGAGGAGTAGAAGGGCATAGGTCAGAATTATTTGCAGTAAAAGTAGCAAAGGCAAATGCAGCTCTTCGAGGTGATGAGAATGTAAATTCTGAAGACCTAAAAGTTGCAGTAAGGTTAGTTATTCTTCCACGAGCAATGCAAATACCTCCAGAAGATGATGATATTCAACCTCCCCCTCCAGAGGATCAGAGTCCCCCACCCCCACCTCAATCAAACAATGAAGAGTCTGAACCTGAGACTAGTGAAAATGATAATGAGCAAGACCAAGAACAAGAAGAAAATTCTGATGGAGAAGAGGAATCTACTCCTGAAATACCTGAAGAATTTATATTAGACCCTGAGGCATGTAATGTTGATCCTGATTTATTGCTTTTTTCATCAGCTAAAGCTAAAGCAGGGAATAGCGGGAGTAGATCAGTCATATTTAGTGACAGTAGAGGAAGATACGTAAAACCTATTATTCCGAGAGGCAAAGTAAAGAGAATTGCTGTAGATGCTACCCTTCGAGCTGCCGCCCCTTACCAAAAATCTAGAAGACTGAGGAACCCAAATAAATCAATAATTATCGAAGAAAATGATTTTAGGGCAAAGCTTCTTCAAAAAAAAGCGGGAGCTTTAGTTATTTTTCTAGTTGATGCTAGTGGCTCAATGGCTCTTAATAGAATGCAAAGTGCTAAAGGTGCTGTAATAAGACTTTTAACCGAGGCATATGAAAACAGAGATGAAGTGGCTCTTATTCCTTTCAGGGGTAACCAAGCCGAAGTTCTTTTGCCTCCAACAAGATCAATAACTGCTGCAAAAAGAAGACTCGAAACAATGCCTTGCGGAGGTGGGTCACCTTTGGCGCATGGGTTAACGCAATCAGCGAAAGTAGCAAAAAATGCTCTTTCTACAGGTGATATAGGTCAAGTTATTGTAGTAGGGATTACTGATGGGAGAGGAAATGTACCCTTAGGATTATCTTTAGGACAAAATGCACTTGATGAAAAAGTTAATGAAAATTTCAATTTAAAGCAAGAGGTTCTCGATATCGCTGCAAAATATCCCATGCTAGGGATAAAACTCTTAATAATTGATACAGAGAGAAAATTTATTGCAAGTGGCTTTGGTAAAGAATTGGCAGAGGCAGCTAAAGGTAAATATGTTCAGCTGCCAAAAGCTACAGATAAGGCTATTGCAGCTATGGCTTTAAACGCTATAAATGAATTCTAAATTTACTTATGGGTAAATTTCGTTAAGGAATTTTGACAATCCAATAGTTAAATCTCTTATGGATTTAGTTAATTCCTTGTCATTTTTTAATTTTTCAAAATCATCAGTCATATCATTAAGTTTGGTGGATATTGATCTTGTGGCATTAATTGTCAACTTAATGTCATTAAGAGTTTCTTCGTCATCGATTGTTGATAAAATATTATTCAAATGATAAGCAGCAACTCTAAGTTCTTTTATTAAGGGTTCAACTCTTAGTATTTCTTGTTTTGACAAATAAATTAGTTCATCAAGGTTTTCCTGAGTTCTATCAAATTGCTCAACAGACTTTAGAATATTCTGAACTAAGTTTTCTTGATTTGATTCTTTTAGAAGCTGACTAATTGTATTGGTTATACTTGAAAGACTAGATAGTTGTTTACCAGTGATTGTATCTCCTTCACAAATAATTAAACTACTATCGCATTTTTCAGATGTTGGTTTTGATATGTTTTTAGGAATATTTCTTTCACTAGTTTCTAAAGCAACTTGAACATCTCCTCCAAGGAAAGAATTTGTTACTACTCTGGCAAATGCAGGTCTAGTAAGAATAACTTCGGGATTGTTTAAGACTATTTTTGCTTTAATAGATTCATTAGTAAATAAGATATCTTCTATTGATCCTACAAAAATTCCTCTGTAAGTAACTGGCGATTTTTTTGACAAACCACTTGCATTACTAAATTCAGCAAAGAAATGCCAATTTTTTGAATTTAATTTTACTCCTCTTAGCCAAAAAGAAAAAAATGTAAAAATTAAAATTCCTCCAAGTAAGGAAAATCCAACTATTGAATCTCTTAAACTTCTACGCATAATTTTTAAATGTCTTTTGGTTGCATTGGTCCATCAAGTTTCCCATTCCTAAATTGAAATACATAGGGATCATTACTGCTTCTAAATTCATCAATAGAACCAGCCCATCTAAATTTACCTCCGTATAGCATAAGAACTTTATCTGAAGTCCTCTCTATAGTACTAAGAACATGGCTAACAACAATAGATGAACCGTTGGCTTTATCATTTGTTTTGTTAATTAAATCTTCAATTCTTGATGAAGCTATAGGATCAAGACCTGCAGTTGGCTCATCAAAAAGAAGTAATGGTTTGGTCTTTGTATTTAGAGTTTGATCTGTAATTAAAGCTCTGGCAAAACTTACTCTTTTTTGCATACCTCCGCTCAATTCATTTGGAAGTTTATTCTCAACATTAAATAACCCTACTTCAGCTAAACATTCACTTACTATTTCATGAATTAATTTTTTAGATAGGTTTTTATTTCTTTTAAGTAAAAAACCTACATTTTCTGCAATAGTTAAAGATCCTAATAAAGCTGGATTTTGAAAAACTAATCTTACATCAGGAGGATTATTTTGATCCAGTCTCAAATATTCTTGTTTTTCACCGAATATTTTTAATTCTCCTTCAGTTGGCAAAATGAGTCCTGCTAGTATTTTTAAAATTGTTGATTTACCTGATCCTGAGGGGCCAACAATAGCAAGTTTCTCTCCATTCTTAAGTTCAAAATTTAGTTGATTAAGCACTTTTAATTTTCCCCAGCTTATTGACAGGTTTTTTGTTTCAACTGCGTGCTTTGATTTTTTCAAAATCTATACAAAAAAAATAGACATCTTTTATTATATTTTGCCTATTTTTAGAAATAAAAAAAGGATCTATGAATTTGATTTATAATAAAAATAAATAGTTTTCCAAATTTGAGAAAAATAATTTAAGAGGCTTTAATGAATAATCGAAAAAATAGAGTTAGAAGATACTACAAGTTTTATAAAAAGTATAATTTGGGTTTATTAAACAAAATCTTAAGAATTTTGAGTTGGCTTTTGCCAGGATTGGTAATCAAAAGATGGATGATTACATCTGCTATAGGATTTTTAACTTCATTATTAGGTCTTGCAATCTGGACAAATTTAAGGCCACTATATTGGCTTATTGAAGTATTTTTTTGGGTAATGACAAGTTTAACAAGTGTCTTGCCTGTTTCATTATTAGGGCCTTTAATTTTTATTATTGGACTTTTATTAATTGGAATTGGACAAAATAGAAGTATTAATTCTATTCAAAAAGCGCTTGTTCCAGAAAAAAGTACATTTTTAGTTGATGCATTAAGAGTCAAAAGTAAATTAAATAGAGGTCCAAATATTGTTGCAATTGGTGGGGGCACAGGTTTATCCACTTTGTTGAAAGGCTTGAAGAATTACAGCAGTAACATTACAGCGATCGTAACTGTATCCGATGATGGTGGAAGTAGTGGGATTCTTAGAAAACAATTAGGTGTGCAGCCTCCAGGAGATATTAGAAATTGTTTAGCTGCCTTATCAAACGAAGAGCCTATTTTAACAAGACTATTTCAATATAGATTTTCAGGAGGAAGCGATTTAGAAGGACATAGTTTTGGTAATCTATTCTTGTCAGCTTTAACAACTATTACAGGTAGTTTAGAAAAAGCGGTACAAGCATCGAGTAAGGTTTTAGCGGTACAAGGCCAAGTTTTACCAGCAACAAATATTGATGTTATGTTATGGGCAGAATTAGAGAATGGTGAAAAAATTTTTGGGGAAAGTAATATCAGTAAATCTAAAAAATTAATTTCAAGGATTGGTTATCTACCAGAAAATCCCTCTGCTCTTCCAAGTGCTCTCGAATCTATAAAAGAAGCTGACTTGATTGTTCTTGGTCCGGGTAGTTTATATACTTCTTTATTGCCAAACTTACTAGTACCGGAAATAGTAGATGCTTTATTGCAAAGTAATGCCCCGAAAATTTATATAAGTAATTTGATGACTCAGCCTGGAGAAACAGATGGACTTGATGTTTATCAACATATCAAATCAATCGAAAAACAATTATCAAACTTCGGCGTTAAAACTCGAATCTTTAAAGCAATCTTATCTCAAATTAAATTTGAAAAATCTCCTTTAGTAGACTATTACGAAAGTAGAGGTGCAGAACCTGTTAAATGTAATAAAGAAAAATTATTATCTGAGGGGTACTATGTTCTTGAGGCACCATTATATTCAAAAAGAATTACTCCAACTCTTAGACATGATCCGAGAAGATTAGGAAGAGCAGTGATGTTCATATACCGTAAGTTAAAGAAATTAAACTAATAAGCATCTTGAAGTTCATAGAAGTCTGGCTGAATATAGTCTTTTCTTAATGGCCATCCTCTCCAATCTTCAGGCATTAAGAGTCTTTTGGGATTTGGATGATCAATAAAATTTATTCCATACATGTCATATGTTTCTCTTTCTTGCCAATCACTTCCTTTGAAAATTTTATACAAACTTGGCACTGATAATTCAGAATCTCTTTTCAAGAAAACTTTCAATCGGACTTCCTTAATCTTTTCAATCTTTTGTAAGTCATCAACAGTTATAAAGTGATAGAAACTTACCAGTCTTTTGCCAGGACCTTCATCATATCCACCTTGACATTGGAGATAGTTGAATCCATAACTTTTTAAAGCCGATACTGCTTGATATAGTTTGTTGGGTTCCACAGAGATATTTTCTATTCCAATGTGATCATTAGATAATGATTGATTTGGAATCCCATCTGAGGATAAACTTTGACTTACAAATCCTTCTTTTTTTATTGATGAATCTGAGGATGTGTCTAAATCGTTTTTTCCCATTAATCTTCTTCAGAATTAATAATTTCAGTTTTTTCAGGTAATTCGGTTATTTTTTCTTTGTTGGAAGAGGGTATTACGTTAGCTGAAGTTTTATTTAGATATTCTCCTGTATTTTTTGAGAAAACGAGATTCATTTCGTGATCAGATGTAAAATACCTGTGGGTTTGTTCTGCTTTTGTACGCTCTAATATCGATTCATTACCTACCTTTTTTCTTAATTTTATAACAGCATCAAAGATTGCTTCTGGCCTAGGTGGGCATCCTGGAAGGTATAAATCAACTGGTATCAATTTATCAACACCTCTTACAGCAGTTGTAGAATCTGCGCTGAACATTCCTCCTGTAATTGTACAAGCACCCATAGCAATTACATATTTTGGCTCAGGCATCTGCTCGTAAAGTCTGACTAAAGCAGGCGCCATCTTCATTGTTACTGTACCTGCGACAATTAATAAGTCTGCTTGCCTTGGCGAGCTTCTAGGTACTAATCCAAATCTATCAAAATCAAATCTTGATCCAATTAATGCTGCAAATTCTATAAAACAACAAGCTGTTCCGTACAGGAGAGGCCATAGACTGCTTAGTCTAGCCCAATTATGAAGGTCGTCTAAGCTTGTCAATATAATATTTTCGCTTAAATCTGTAGTCACTTGGGGGGCACCAAGAGGGTTGCAAGTCCCTTCTCGAATTTCTCTTATTGCTTTTGGGGATAATTGTGGATTCAATTTTTTAACTCCATTCTAAAGCACCTTTTCTCCATGCGTATGCCAAGGCAATAACAAGTATTGCAATGAAAATTAAAGCCTCAATAAAAGCTAATAAGCCTAATCTATTGAAGGCAACAGCCCAAGGATAAAGGAATACAGTCTCAACATCAAATATAACGAAAACCAAGGCAAACATGTAATAACGAATATTAAATTGAATCCATGCTCCTCCTATAGGCTCCATTCCAGATTCATATGTAAGTTTTCTTTCCCCTGTTCTTCCTTTTGGTGCAACGATGAGATTAGTAACTAGAGCTAATATTGGAACAGCTGCGGCAATTAGAAGAAATCCTAAAAAGTATTCATAGCCAGTTAATAAAAACATCTTGAAAAATTAATTTTGAATAAAAGTCGCTTAATTAAGCAAAATCTTTTAAAGTTCTTAAAGAATAATAATAAACCGTGAGTGAAAACATTCAACCAGCCTCTGAGGAAAACAAAATAAGTGAAGACTTTAAAAAAGAAAAACTTTCTGAAAATTCCTCAGAAGTAAATGTTGAACAACCTATCCTTAATCTAGACCAAAATAGATTCGAATGTAGAAGTTGTGGATATATTTATGATCCGTCTGAAGGAAATAAAAAATTAAACATACCTAAAAATACACCTTTTTCAAAGTTGGATGGGAATACCTTCGCTTGCCCTGTTTGTCGAGCTGGTAAAAATTTTTATAAAGATATAGGTCCTAAATCTAAACCTAGTGGTTTTGAAGAAAATTTAGTTTATGGTTTTGGTTTTAATAGTTTACCTCCCGGACAAAAAAATATTTTGATTTTTGGAGGTCTTGCTTTTGCTGCTGCTATGTTCCTTTCTTTGTACTCTTTGCATTAATATATACAAATGAAAAAAATTATTACTAGTATTCCCAATCTTCTTTTATCAGTTCTCCTTTGTTTTGTATTGAGCAGTTGTTCATCTACAGGAGTAAAGATGGGTGATAGCAGCCCTTGGAAAACTATTCAGTTCGAGGACCAGGCTAATGCTTTAGATGTTGATTTTATAGATGATAAAAATGGATTTTTAGTAGGTTCTAATAGACTTATTATGGAATCTAATGATGGAGGAGAAACTTGGGAAAAAAGAAATTTAGATTTACCAAGTGAAGAGAACTTTCGTCTCCTAGATATTGATTTTAAAGGAGAAGAGGGATGGTTAATAGGTCAGCCCTCATTAGTTATGCATACACTTGATGCAGGAAAGAATTGGACACGGTTATCTCTAGGTAATAAATTACCAGGCCAACCATTTTTAATAACAACTGTTGATGCTGGTGTTGCAGAATTAGCTACCACTGCAGGTGCTATTTATGAAACATCAGATAGTGGTGAATCATGGAATGCAAAAGTAGTTGATGCATCTGGGTCTGGAGGTGTAAGAGATTTAAGAAGAACTAGTGAAGGAGATTACGTCAGTGTAAGTAGTCTGGGTAATTTCTTTTCTACTTTGGAACATGATAGTGATGCATGGATAGCTCATCAAAGAGCAAGTAGCAAAAGAGTTCAAAGTATTGGTTTTAATCCAGAAGGTAGTTTATGGATGCTTTCGAGAGGAGCAGAAATTAGATTTAATGAAGATACTAACGACCTAGAAGATTGGTCAAAACCTATAATACCAATTCTTAATGGATACAATTATCTAGACATGGGATGGGATCCAAATGGTGATATATGGGCTGGCGGAGGTAATGGGACTTTAATAGTAAGTAAAGATCAAGGTAAATCTTGGAATAAAGATCCTATTGCTTCTGGATTGCCAACAAACTATATTAAAATAATTTTTCTTGATAAGGCTTCTTTAGACAATCAAAAAGGATTTGTGCTTGGTGAGCGTGGTTATATCCTTAAATGGAATAGCTAACTTTGAATAACTAGAGTTAATAGTAAAAAAAAAATTAATATTTGAAAGATTTAGCAACTGTCTGTAACCAACCTGTTAATTTCTTCGCGAACTTATGATTTTACACTGTAAGATCATAGAGTAAACATTTGTGATTATGGCCGCAGGTTCAACGGGTGAACGCCCATTCTTTGAAATAATCACCAGTATTAGATACTGGATTATTCATGCAGTAACATTACCAGCTATTTTTATAGCAGGCTTCTTATTTGTATATACAGGCTTAGCCTACGATGCTTTCGGAACTCCTCGTCCAGATAGTTATTTCCAATCATCTGAATCTAAAGCACCTGTCGTAACACAAAGATATGAGGCTAAATCTCAACTAGATTTAAGAACAAAATAACAATGACTAATTCTCAAGCTCCAATGCAGGCTGCGGAAGTCCGCGTTTATCCTATATTCACTGTCCGTTGGCTAGCTGTTCACGCTCTAGCTATTCCATCAGTATTCTTTTTAGGTTCTATTGCTGCTATGCAATTCGTAGCCCGATAAATTTAACTATCATGCAAGTAAACGAAAATCCTAACAAAGTTCCAGTTGAACTTAATCGTACAAGCCTTTATTTAGGCTTATTATCAGTTTTTGTATTGGGAATTTTATTTTCCAGTTACTTTTTCAATTAAATTAAAATCATGAGTAAATTAAAAGGACCTGATGGAAGAATTCCAGATAGACTTCCCGACGGTAGACCAGCAGTTGCCTGGGAAAGAAGATGGACTGAAGGAACTCTCCCTCTATGGCTTGTTGCTACAGCAGGTGGAATTGCAGTTATCTTCGTTTTAGGAATATTTTTCTATGGTTCATACCAAGGAGTTGGAGCTGGAGGCTAACAAATTCTTAACTTGATCTTATTATCACTTATATAAAATAATCCTAATAAGAATCAGTAAATATCCTTAGTTTCTCTTTTGTGGAGCTCGGGATATTTTCTTTTTGGGTTATCAATCCATCTTTTAATGAAAAATGAGACTTACTTTTTGGTCTTTCTTTTTCAACTAATTTAGCTACTTCAAAGATTATTTTATTAGCAACTTCAGTATTAGATCTGAGATTATCCAAAACCATCTCAACAGAAACTTCTTGATGTGTTTGATGCCAGCAATCATAGTCAGTAACCATACATAATGAGGAGTAAGCTATTTCAGCCTCTTTAGCTAATCTTGCTTCTGTATGGTTGGTCATTCCAATTATTGAACATCCCCAACTTCTATATAAATTAGATTCTGCTCTAGTTGAGAAAGCTGGACCTTCCATTGCTAGATAGGTACCCCCTCTATGTAATTGTCTCCCACCAGGAATATTTTTTTCTCCGATTTCACTTAATATACGGCATAAATTTGTGCAGAAGGGGTCACCCATAGTCACATGTGCTACAGCCCCCTCATTAAAGAATGTTGCTGGTCTATTTTTTGTACGGTCTATAAATTGATCTGGCACTACTATATCAAGTGGCCTAATTTGTTCTTGTAATGAACCAACTGCTGATGGAGCAATAATCCATCTTACTCCCATTGATCTTAAAGCCCAAATATTAGCTTTATAAGGTATTTCAGAAGGATTTAATCTATGTGTTCTGCCATGTCTAGGAATAAATGCTATCTCTAAATTTCCAAGATTATATACTCTTATTGAATCAGAAGGTTTACCATAGGGAGTATTGATTTCTATTTCTCTTAAGTAATCTATTTGATCCATTGAATAAAATCCACTCCCCCCAATTACTCCTAATCTTGATTTTTCAATTGGTAATAAGTGTTCTTTATTCATTGGGATGTAAATGACTTTTAATCATCTAGTACTAATTGGAGGAGGACACACAAATGTTCTTTTAATGAGGAAATGGTTAATGTGTTCGAAATTAATGCCAGAAATACCTATTTCAATTATATCTAGAGATTCTCATTTAGTTTATTCGGCGATGTTTCCATCGGTGATTTCAAAATCAATTCCTTTAGAGGAGAGTTTAATTGATATAAAATCTTTGGCAAAAAATGTAAAAGTATCTTTTATAGAAGAAGAAGTAAAGGATATTGATTTCAATTTAAAGAAAATTGTTTTAAGTAATAGACCTTCAGTTAATTATTCGAAGTTGGTGCTTAATTATGGAAGTCAAACAATAATTCCAAAAGAATTTGAATCACTAGTTAAAAATCGAAATGCTTTTTCAATTAAACCTTTTTTAAGGGCTTATGACTCAATACGAAAAGAGGATATTTTTGATTTAGTTAATGAACTTCCATTTGTAATTGTTGGGAGTGGCCTTGCTGCAATTGAAGTATCATTTGCTTTGAGAAAAAGATGGAGATATAGACCTTTAAAACTATTATGTGATTCAAGAAAAATTAATAATACAATTCTGAAAAGTTTACGGAATTACAATATTGATTTAGTTGAAAAACTTAATTTTGATTATGGCAAGATTCTTTTATGTACTGGAAATACATCACCGTTATGGGCACAAAAAAAATTATTAGATTCAGATTCTTATGGCAGAATAATTACAAATCAGAATTTGCATATAAAAAGTTTATCTGGAATCTTTGCTGTCGGTGATTGCGCAGTTGTAGGTTCAGCAAAAAGACCAGCATCGGGAGTTTTTGCAGTAAAAGTTGTAAATACATTAGTACAAAACCTAAAAAAAGATATAGAAGGGAGATCATTAAAAAAGTGGTTTCCTCAAAAGATCGGATTGCAAATAGTAAATATATTTCCAAGCCATCATCCAAAGGCTTTTGCTATTTATCGCAATTTTGTTTTCGGCCCTTCTTTTATTTTTTGGATTTTAAAGCATAAAATTGATCTCAACTTTATTAAAAAGTTCAGATCAAAAAGGCTAATTATGAAAGGAAGTGGAAAAAATATTTCATTGAATGATTGCAGGGGTTGTGCAGCTAAAATTCCTCAAATTGTTTTGAATAAATCATTAATAAATTCTAATTTAGATTCTTTTGCTTCATCTCCTGAAGATTCAGTTGATATATATCAAAATGGCAAAGATATTATCTTGCAAAGTGTAGATGGATTTCCTGCTTTGGTAAGTGATCCTTGGCTTAATGCAAAAATTACTACTTTGCATGCTTGCTCAGATTTGTGGGCATGCGGCGCAAAACTTTCATCCGCACAGGCTTTAATATCATTACCAAAAGTTGAAAGGGAATTTCAGGGTTATCTCTTTTCTCAATCCCTTCAAGGTATTAAATCAACAGTGGAGGATCATGGAGGTGAATTACTTGGAGGCCATACTTTCGAGGCAAGAAGTTTAGTAAATAAACCTTATTCATTAGGAATTGATATTTCTTTAACTGTCCAAGGCATTTTGAAAAATGGAGCAAAACCATGGCTAAAATCTGGAATGAATATTGGAGATATTCTCATGATGTCTAGACCTCTGGGCGTTGGGATTTACTTCGCCGGTCAAATGCAAAATATTAATATGCTATGTAGTTCTTCTGAAGTAATGAATAATTTAGAAAAAAGTCAGCAATATCTGATTGATGAAATTTATATTTTTCAAAATCAATTTAAAGAATCATTAGTCAATGCTGCGACTGACATTACTGGATATGGATTTATTGGACATCTTAGAGAAATGGTTGAATCATCTAATTTATATAGGCAAAGCAATAATCTTGAGCAACTAAAAGTTATATTAGATTTATTTGCATTTAAAGCTTATCCTGGAGTATTTGATTTAATAAGAAAAGATGTTAAAAGTACTTTCTTTGAATCTAATAAAGAAATTTTTGACAAAATTTATAAAGTAAATAAGCAAAAAAGAATAATTAATTTTTTAAACGAAAATTCATTAGATCAAGAGACTTTTAACGAGAGAATATCATTATTATTAGATCCTCAAACATGTGGCCCCTTGTTGATTAGTTGCAATCGTAAATATGAAAATGTTCTGAAGGATAAATGGTACAAGGTTGGAGAAGTTGTAAAAATGTAATTAATTCATATTTAATTTGTCAATTTCCAAATATCTTAATCTTTTGATTTCCTTTCCCATCTCCTTCCCTGGGTCCCATCCTTCTTTTTTTAGAGTTTCTCCATCTTTATTTGATTTTATGAATTTGTAAATAAATAACCACTTAAAAAATTTACGCCAGTATGGTCCTCCATCACAAATTAATAATTTGACTGTCTCATCATTTAGGTTTCTGTCCTCAATAAATTTTGTCCATCTTGATGGAGAAAAATGATTGAAATTTTTTTGGTTTGTATTTAATAACTTTTTGATATTTAAATAATCTTCTAATACTTTTATCTCACTATTATTTACCAAAAATCTTTGACATGCTTTTTCTAAATCTTTTGAATCTTTTAATAAGTACAGCATATGATTTCCCTTTAACTTCTTAATCCAATTTAGTCCTCTTAAAAACCTTTTATCGACTTTAATATTTTCATTTAAGATTGAGATAATTTCCCATTTATCAATTATCGAAATTACATTAGTCAAGTTATCGTGTTTGCATATTTCAGCTAGTTCCATCCTTATTCTTATTCCTATTGCAGGAGGGAAAATCATTTTTTGATGAGTTCCTGAACTTTTCCATGGCCATTGTTCAACTGTTTCTTGAGATTGTTTGAGGGAATTATTTGAAATATTGAAATCTAACCTTGAAGCATATTTTGCACATCTAATTAATCTACTTGGATCATCTGAAATACTATTACTGTGAAGTAAGTTCAATCTTTTATTTTTTATATCAGAAATTCCTCCATAAAGATCATAGATTTTCCTTGCCGAGACCTCGAAGGCTATTGAATTTATAGTGAAATCTCTCCTCTTAAGATCCTCCTCAATAGTACTTCTATTAACTGTGGGATTTAAGCCTGGAGCAGAATAAATTTCTTTTCTTGCAGAAGCAATATCAATTTTATAATCATTAATATTTATTTCTACAGTATTGTATAAATTGAACTCCTTGATTAAACATAATTCTACATTTAGAATATTTTTTTTTATAAATTTGGCAAGAGAAATAGAGGATCCTTCAATAACAAGATCAATATCTAAAGGTTTAGAAAACGATTTTTTGTGGAATTTACTAATTAATAAATCTCTTAAATAACCGCCAACAAAAGCTACTTTGGTATTGTTATTAGATTCTATGTATTTAGCAATTAGGTTATATAGATTAAATGGAGTTTTGATTAATTCACCTTGGATGTAATCAGAGATATCGTTCATGAGTTTTAACTTACATAACGAATTGGAGCTAATCTGGGATCTAGAATTTTACTTCCTTTATCACCAAATTTTACTGCTAAAGATATTTTTTCCCCACTCCCAAAAATATGTATGATTTCACCTTTCCCAAACTTTGAGTGAATTAGCATATCTCCAACTATCCAGCTTTTCCCTTTACTAGGACCTGAATATAATTTTCTTACTGCATTTATTGGTTTGTTAACAAATTCATTTGGATTGTTTCGATCAACTCTAGTTAAACGATCAAGATGCCAATCTCTTCTAATTGAAGCACCACCAGTTTGTGGTAATTCGCCATCCAATAAATCTTCAGGTATTTCCGAAAGAAATATTGAAGGAATTGTTGCTTCACGCATTCCACCCCATAATCTTCTTTCTCTGGCATGACTTAAGAAAACTCTTTCTTTAGCTCTAGTAATACCTACATAGCATAATCTTCTTTCCTCCTCAAGAAGTGAGGGAGTATCTATTGATCTATGGCTAGGGAAGAGACCTTGTTCTAGCCCAGTGATAAAAACATTTTGAAATTCTAAACCTTTACTATTATGCAGAGTCATGAGAGTTACAGAGTTAGGATTATTTTTCTGCGTATCATTATCAGTTGTTAAGGCTGCTGTAGAAAGAAATCCCTCTACATCCCCACTTTCTGTTTCTTCTTCATATTGAGTAGCTGCATTAATTAGTTCTTGTAAGTTATTTCTTCTATCTTCAGATTCTTCAGTCCCACTAGAGAGCAAGTCACTTAAATAACCACTTTTTTCTAATATAAGTTGTAGTAGTTGAGCGGGGCCTGAATTTTCTAGGTAACACAGAAGATCATTCATAATTTCAGTAAATTTATTAATTCCTTTTGATGATCGGCCTATTGTTTCTTCAAGACTTTGCTTATCATTAAGAACCTCCCATAATGGGATATTTAACCTATTAGATAGTTCATTCAGTTTTTGAATAGTAGTCTTACCAATCCCTCTTCTAGGAACATTTATGATGCGTAAAAGACTAACGTTATCTGAAGAATTAACCAGAACTTTCAAATATGCTATTGCATCTTTAATTTCTCTTCTATCATAAAAACGCAATCCTCCAAAAATTGTATAAGGAATGCGCCACCTTACAAGAGATTCTTCTAATACTCTCGACTGAGCTCTTGTTCGATATAAAATTGCAAAATTTTTCCAAATTGGGTTTTGATTATAGTTATTGAGTGATTTTATTTTATTGGTAATTGCTTCTGCCTCAGAAATTTCATCATCACAGCTGAGTAACGTTAAAAGTTCACCTTTTTCTTTAGTAGCCTTTAAAACTTTGTCAATTCTTTCAGAGTTGTTTTCAATTAATGAGTTTGCAGCATCGAGGATATTAGAAGATGACCTATAATTTTCTTCTAATTTAACTAGAGATGATTTTGTATCTTCGTTGATTGAAGTTTTAAAATCTTCTTGAAAACCAATTAAAATTCTGAAGTCAGCTGCTCTGAAACTATAAATACTTTGATCAGCATCACCAACTACAAAAATTGACCGATCTTCCCAATTGAAGAATTTTTTTGGTTCAGTATTCCCAGCAGTAATTAATTTTATAAGTTCATATTGTGTTCTATTTGTATCTTGATATTCATCAACTAAAATATGTTTAAATCTTTTGTGCCAGTAATCTCTGACTATATCATTTTGCCTCAATAAAAAAACAGGCAAAAGCAGAAGATCATCAAAGTCTAAAGAATTATTTTTTGAGAGTGAAATCCTATATCTCTTATAGGCTTCTGCAACTGTTTTATCAAAATTATTATCTGCTTTTTCTAAAAGATCATTAGAAGTTAAGCATTGATTTTTAGCATTACTTATTAATCTTTTAATCTTTTTGGGATCATATCTTTTTGGGTCAAGATTCATATCTTGACTGATAATTTCTTTTACTAATGTTTGAGAATCTGTTTCATCATAAATTGAAAATTGTCTTGTCCATTTTAGGCCTTCTGGATCAGTATATTTTTCAATATCGTATCTCAGAAGTCTTGAAAATAAGGAATGGAAAGTACCGATCCAAAGGTTCTGAAGCTTCTCTTGGTGAACGTTTGCTCTTAATTGATTTTGATCAATTTCTTTGAGAGTTGTCCAAGGCTGACCAAATTGATTTAAAGCTAATTCTTGAGCCAGAAGAACCTCTAATCTTGCTTTCATTTCTTTAGCAGCTTTGTTAGTAAAAGTAACCGCAAGAATGTTGTAGGGATCTATAGAATTGTTTTCAATGAGATTCGCAATTCTGTGGGTAAGCGCTTTTGTCTTTCCGCTTCCTGCTCCTGCTACAACCAATAATGGTCCGTAAACATGATTTACTGCAATTAGTTGTTCTTTGTTTAAGTACTTAAAAAGAAAATTGTTTGTTTGAGACACTTTTGGAAGGTTTTTTCAAAAATCAGACTTTACTATGAGGTTCAGATTCAGTGTTAAGGTGTTCTAATGCTTTTTTTAAATTTATAAGTTCATTATTGTTTTTAATTATTTCTTCAAATTTATTTTGAGGCATTCTTAGTTTAATACTTCGGTCAAGAATTTCTTTTTCCAATCTCTTTTTATATGAGGAAATAAGTTTCTTAGATGATTTTAAATCTTGTTGATCCAAAATTTTATTAAATACACATTTTTATATTAGCGGAAAAAATTATTTTATTTGAATTATTTCAACTATCACTTTGGAATGAAGTTATTAATTAAGAAGCGTTGCATTAATTTTGAAATTGTATTGTTTTTATTAGTTTTGTACTATTCTAAAATCTATCTTTTACTTTTTTACTTAAGGAATGTCAGTTTCAAATAATAATCAACTATTGTCTGCTGATAACAATTTAAATGATTTAAGTAGTATAAAAGAATTTATAAATAGTGCAAACTCCAGATTAGACGCAATAACCTCAATAACCAATAATGCACCTGCAATAGCAGCAGACGCTGTAACAGGAATGATTTGCGAAAATCAAGATTCAGTTAATTCAAAAATATCTTTAAATACAACTAACAAGATGTCTGTTTGTTTAAGAGATGGAGAAATAATCCTAAGGATTGTTGTTTATCTTTTAATCTCTAATGACGAATCAGTGTTAGAAAAAAGTTGTTTGAAGGATCTTAAAAATACTTATCTTGCTCTTGGAGTACCTTTAAGAAATGCAAGAAGGGTTATTGAATTAATGAGAGATGCAACAATCTCTGATTTAAATTCAACAATTAATAATATGCAAGGACAGAAAGGATTTCTTCCAAAATTAATATCTGAAACAGAGTTTCAATTTGAAAGGATAATTAATCTTTTAAACTAGCTAAATTTCTTATCTCTGAAGTATGGGACGTCTGAATTACTGAGTTGTTTTCGAGATTTCTTATAGTAGAAAATCTGGATCTTATGTGAGTGGATAAAAAGGAAATTCTTTCTTCGGAAACAGTTGATTTGTAAATAGTTTTAATGTGTAAATTATTTTGTTCATCAATAGAATAATTGGATGATGAAATAAATGATTCTGTATAACCTTTATTTCGTAAAACAATTCCTGAATTTTCATCCTTGGGTAAAAATATCAAAATAGTTTCATCTTCCTCATTCATATTATCTTCTTCCCAATCACTAATAGCTTGCCATTTGATAGAAATGGCTGTGTTCTCTAGTTTCAAACTTAATTTGTAATTTTTAAAAATTTCAATAACTTTTTTATTCTTAAAGTTAATATCTTTTATGTATATTTTACTAGTTGAGTTTTCAAATTCCTGAAAAGCTAAAGTATGAGTACTTCTTATGGCTTTCCACTCTCCTATGCTTCTATCAATAAATTGATTAATTGTTGTTAGATTCTTCGTCAAGTTTATCTTCTACGGAATGATTTTCTGCTTTTTGAATCATTCTTACCATTGAATCCACCATTAATCTCTTTGCAGAAGTTACTTTTAAACCAGAAGGAGTTGTTGATATTTGTTCTCCAGGGCGATCATGTGAAGTTGGTCTAAATGGAGTCATCTAAGAACTTTAAAAAAATTAATCGATTCCTATTCTTGCATGAATTCTTATTTAAATTGTTGTTGTTTGCAAAAATGTCATATCTCTCTTCTTTGGTTACAAATTTTTTAACTGTTTTGTTATTTAGGCATTTTGTTTTTTGCTAATCCTGAAATAGTAGCTAATGCAAACATGCCCAAAAGAGCTCCCCCAAGAAATAACCCCGCTCCCTGACTTACACCTGCTCCTACGGCTACTAATATAGAATCACTGATTAAAAGACTTATTAATAATGCTGGAGTGAATATCTTCCAGCGAGTTCCCCCAATACCAATTGCATAGCTTAGAAAATCAAAAAGTCCAGTCATTAGTAGACCTGTCATTAGAAAGAAATTTTCTTCTAGTTGGTTTTGATTAAAACTTTCAATTTTTTTCATTGCTTTTGGGCCTACTAAATTCCTTACAGGGACTCGCCCATAATTTCTTGCAATAAAGAAAGCAGCTTGGCAAAAAATGATATCAGAAAAGATTATTGTCATGTACCCTTTTTGAAATCCTAATAATGAACCAGCTAGAAGAGAATAAGCTGAACTTGGAAGAGCTGGTAAAATAATACTCACTCCTCTTAGTATGAAAATTCCAAAAGGAGCCCAAATCCCCATACTCTCTATTTTGTTCCTTAGAGGTTCTATCCCATAATTTTGGATTAAATAAATCAATACAACAAATATTGCGATAAAAAAAACTACTGAGAGAAATTTCTGTATTTTATTCATTACTTTCTAGTAAATTTATTGGAAGTAAATTCTTAATTTAATATTTGATTGTATCTATAATAGAATTACTAATCAATAAAAATTTTTACAAATTTTTAATCTTTTATTAATTACCGATAAAAGATTTTTTATTTCAGAACTATTCATGGTTGATTCTAAGAATAAAGTTAATTTGATATTTAGTAGAAATTGCATTGGTTTAGTCCTTTCAATAATCTTTTCCATGTGTATTTCAATAAAACAATCAAATGCTTTGCCTCATGAATGGGTTGGAGTCCCTAAAAGTGAATATGGAGAACAATTATGGGATAGACGAAGTATTAAAAGGAATGAAGATGGTTCCGTGAGAGTATTGAGTAAATTTATTCCCAAGACAAAAAGTGAAATTACTAATGATATTCTCTACACAATGGATATAAATTGTTTTGAAAAATCATTTAGAGACGTTGATGTTTCTATAGATGAAGTAAATAAAAATTTCAATGATTTAGCTGATTGGCAAGATCCAAATGGAGATAAATTGATTTTGGGTGTTATTGGTCAAGTCTGCAGAGTAGACAACTAAAAATTTCAACAAAATAATAAAATTACGAAAAAATTTAATGGCTCACCATTTCAATTAAGTATTTAACTCCTTCATAGACAAGTTTTACAGGTACCTGCACCCAGATTTGAAAGTGAAAGACTATATAAAAAAACCTGAAAGGATCTAAAAATCCTTTATTTTAGTAATTTATAAATACCAAAAAGAAGTATATTTAGGTCCCAAAATAATTAGTACCATTCCGCTATGAGTAAATATTTAAAAATTTTAATTTTTATTCAATTTAAAAAGAATTTTATTAGTTGGTAAGCACTCACTACCTAAAGAGTTGATCTTAGGGGATCAGAAAATCTTAAATGTCAAATATTAATTGGGTTTATATTCTCCTCCTATGAGAACTTATTATTTGTTTAAAATGAGATATCAATATTATTTCTTCTGAATATTAACGAATCTATGTTCTAAGAATATTTTTATTAAATCTCTATTATTAAAGACTAAAAATATTCATTTGAAATCTAATTTGAAATACTAATAAAAAATCCCGGATGATATGTATAAATAATTTGCAAAAATATAAATAAAATTTTAAGATCTTAAAATATTATGAGATTTTTAATTTGGGAAAAGATATTTTAAGAGACTTTCTTATTTCATATGAATCTAATTTATCCTTAGGTTCGTTTACTTTTTCAATCATATTATCCTTTTTCCTTTCTTTCTTATTATCCAAAATATATAGAAATTATTCAAATAGTTTTTCTAATCCTGCCACTCTAGCAGGCATTTTCCCCATATTAAGCGTAGGAACTACAATAATAATTGCTGTAGTAAAATCTTCATTAGCACTTTCTTTAGGACTTGTAGGCGCACTTTCAATTGTAAGATTCAGAACTCCAATAAAAGAGCCTGAAGAACTAACATATATTTTCCTTTGTATTGGTATTGGATTGGCAACAGGTTCTGATCAATATCAGGTTGCAGTAATTGGTTTTTTATTAACAGCCTTATGTATTTTCATAAATAAAAAATTAACCTTAAAACATAATCATCAAGATAATGTAACGATATCAATAAGTGGAATAAAAACTTCAGATATTAACCAAATAATTGAATTAATTTCTAAAAATAGTTTATATGTTGATTTTCATAATTTATCTACTTCGAAAAATAATGCAATTACGAATCTAACTTTATCTTTTACTCCAAAAGAATTTAAAAATCTCAACCTCTTAGTAGAAGAAATAAGTAATCTTTTTCCATTATCTTCAATAAATATAATTGATAATAAAATTTATTAAATGATTGATTATGAGAATTTATAAGTCATCTAATAATAGAAATTATTTATTTAAAAACTTCAAAAAAATAAATATAAAAAAAAGAATAATTTTCATAATATCAATTTTGTTTTTATTTTCTAGCACTTTATTTATCCCAATAGGATTGTTTAGATCAGACTCAGAATCAATTAAATTATTAGGTCAAATCATACGTAGAGCGGTAACAAAGATTGATCTAAAATATGGCTTTCTAGCTGATGATTTGTTTTCATTAGGAGATAATTTATTTGGAATAAGTTTACGGTACCTCAAAGCAAATTTTAATTATCAAAATAAATTAGAGTTAAATTTAAAAATGGACGATTATAAGAAAATAATGGAGTTAAGAAATAATGCAATGAAAGATAAAATGTTAGTTAGATCAAGTGGCGATAAAGTAAAAGGTTTTTTGACATATAAGAACAAAGATTATCCAATAAGATTAAGACTTAAGGGAGATTATACTGATCATTTATTAGGTGATAAATGGTCATTCAGAGTAGAAACTAGAAAGGATAATGCATTTCTTGGTATGAGAGAATTCTCTTTACATCATCCTCGTACAAGAAGTTACATAAGTGAATACTTATTCCATAGATTATTGAAATATGAAGGTTTACCATTCTTAAGATATAAATTTATACCTATATCTTTAAATGGTAAATATCTAGGGATTTACGGATTAGAGGAACATTTTGGTAAAGAATTCATTGAAAATAGTCGCTTAAGAGAAGGACCAATTTTAAAACTTTCCGAAGAAGATTTGAGAAATGAGTGGAACAGAGATTTTTTAATAAACAATTCAATTAAAGAAAAATCATTAATTAATAGATATTTAAATACAAATCAAAATAATGCCCAAATTAGAACTTTTAATTTTCAAAAAATTTCAAATAATAATGAAAAGATTTCACAATTTCAATTAGCTAAAAGCTTATTTAATGAATTCTTAGCAAAAAAGAAAAAGACTTCAGAAATATTTGATATATCAATGACTGCAAAATATTTTGCTATTATTGACTTACTTCAAGCCATAGGAGCACCTTCTTGGCATGATATGCCATTTTATTTTAACCCTATTAATTCAAGGCTTACACCAATTGGTTATGATGCACAAATATCATATCTCATCAAAAAAAGAAAGTTATCCATAGATCAAAATACTTTAAATATATTTGATGATCCAGTTTTCATTAGCAATTATGTTTCAGAATTGAATAGAGTTTCTAAAGAAAATTATGTAGAGAAGTTCCTAGAAAGTATTAATGATGATTTAAAAAAAGAAATATCCATAATTAATAAATCTTTTCCATTTGTCAATATAAAGAATTTTAAAGAGGAACTTTTAATTAACAGAGTATATATAGAACATAGATTATCTAAATTAAACCCTTTTGGAATTAATTCAATGGAAATTTCAGAAGATGATGAAACAATTGAGCTGGAAATATTTAATAAAACAAAATTTCCTATTAAGATAGAAAATTTAACTTTTAGAAGCTTGAGTTATATTCCAGATTCAAAAACATTTTTAAAAGGTGAAAATAGTTATAAAAGAATTCCTAATATTAAACTTAAATTTACAAAAGAAAAAACATCTTTTGATAAGGTTAAAAATACTAAAAAGAATATTTATGAAGATAAAAATTTTTTAAAAACTATTATTTTAAATTACAAATTGATTGGAATAGATAAACCTCAATCTTTAGAAACAAAAGTTTTCCAAAAAATAGCATCTACAAATGAGGAAAACAATTTAATAAATAGATCACCCTCTTTCAAAAAATTTAAAGATATTGAAATAAATAATATGGAAAAAATAATTTCCATAAATAAGAATATATATATTAATGAGCCTTTGATTTTGCCAAAAGGTTATAAATTAGTAATTTCTCCTGGGATTGAAATTACAATAGCAAAAAAGGGTTTAATTTTAGTACAAGGTCCTCTTATTATTGAAGGTGAAAATATAAAGCCAACAATTATTAGAAGAATAGAAGATGGTAAAGGAATATCTATTTTACATTCCTCAGAGCCATCAAAAATAAGTTTTACTAAGTTCGAGAACTTGAAAGCCAATAAAGATTTTTCAATAAATGTGTCTGGAGGTTTAAGTTTTTATGATTCGCCTGTAAAAATTTCTAATTCTGAATTTATTAATTTTTCGTCTGAAGATGCTCTTAATTTAGTACGTTCGCAGTTTCAAATAAATAATTCAAGATTTATTGGAAATAAATCCGATGCAATTGATATTGATTTTTCAAATGGCAGGATAGAAAACTCATTATTTGAGAATAATGGAAATGATTCAATCGATATTTCAGGAGGGGAAGTTTTTCTTAATAAATTAAAGATTAATTTTAGTGGGGATAAAGCTATAAGTGTTGGAGAAAAAAGTAAAGTAATAGCTAATGATATTAAGATAGGGGAGGCATTTATTGGAATCGCGAGTAAAGACCTCTCCACAATTAAAATTAACAATATAAACTTTAAAAATTCTAATATATGTTTAGCTGCTTACGAGAAAAAGAAAGAATATGGTCCAGGTCATATATCATTAAATAAATTTGATTCTAATTGTGGAGGTAAATACGTACTTGAGGAAGGTTCTTCAATAAAAGTAAAAGGAGATAATCTTCTTCCTAACACAGAAAGTGCTTATAAAGATCTTTATAAAAAATAATTTATGGCAGATCAAGAAAATAAACTTAGATACGAAAGGAAATTTATAGTAAATAATTATTTTATAAATAGCCTTGGAGATCTTAGAAGTTTTCTAAAAATAAATATAAAACAGCAATATCAACAAAGAAGAATAAATTCAATTTATTACGATACTCATGATTATAAATTGGCTAAAAAAACTATCGATGGTTTATCGGATAGAACAAAAGTTAGGATTAGATATTATGGAAAATTAAAAGATATTACTTATCCCAGATTAGAAATTAAAAATAAAACTGGATTAATTGGTGAAAAATTAATCTATAAAATAGATGCTAAAAGTCTTTATGAAAAAAACTTTTCATTAACAAATATCAAAATAAATAATTTAAAAATTGATTATTTTGAATTAATCAAAACTATAGAGCCAAAAGTTATAGTTTCATATAATAGAAATTATTTTATTTCTTCTTGTAATCAATACAGATTTACATTAGATAAAGAAATTATTTTTAAAAGTTTTGAAAAACATAATATCGAATTTAATTTTTTAAATGATTTGTATTCTCGTTTTAATAAGTCAATTATAGAATTCAAATATATTATTGCAAATGAAAATAGTGCTTCCAAATTGACACGAAATATTCCTTCTAGACTAACCTCATCTTCTAAATATCTGACAGCTTTAAAGCATCTAGGTCTAGTATTAACATGAATAAAAACTTTTTCGAAAGTAGCTTAGATTTAGTTATTGCTTCTTTTGAAAATTGCTCTAACCAAGATCCCAATAAGGTGTCTGTATTAATATCCTTGCATTTTTGCACCCCTAAAAATAAGACTAAAGTAGGCTATTACAATAGTAATTTAAATATTTGTTTAAAATTAGATACCAATATTATTTAAATAAGATATTTAAGTTAGAAGTAAGGAGTTTTTTGTTCAAAACTGGCAAAAAATTAATACACTCTTTTACCATTCCGATCGTAACTTTATAGTTTCTAATTTTAAAAGGATTTATTTGCAGCATATTTATTACATATACGCATTACTTTAATTACTTATTGAGAATAATGAAGGTGCCAGGACCCAGATTTGAACTGGGGACACGGCGATTTTCAGTCGCCTGCTCTACCAACTGAGCTATCCCGGCTCTAACCTATATACTCTAAATTAAGATGTGTAGTTTGTGAAACCCTTTTCATTAAAAATTTCATATCTTTATCAAATATTAAAAAATTACTATTTTGCATTTATTGCTAATAAGGCAGTACCAAAAGAAGTAGTGTTATTGCATGAAACTATCGGTATATTTATAATTTTTTCTCTTATTTTTCTCCACTGAGGGTTTTTTGAACCTCCACCAATAGTAATAATTTTTTTTGGAAGTGAACCTGTTAGTTTGCCTAGTTCTTCCCATCCTTTCAATTCGATCTTAGCTAGCCCCTCAAATAATGCATGTAAATAAAGTGAGTCGCTTACTGGTCTAGGACCTAGTATTGGCTCTAAATTAGAATTATTAACAGGAAATCTCTCTCCTTTACTGTTAAGAGGTAAAAGATCCAAAGAAGTTTTTTTCGATGGATTAATTTGTCGACTGAGTTCCTTTATTTCTAGATCAGAAAAGAACTTAGACAAGATGCCACATCCAGCATTTGATGCTCCTCCACATATCCAATCGTCGTTTACTCTATGGATTGTAATGCCCTGTTTTTTTATTGGGTTATCAATAATTTTTTTAACAACAATTGTTGTTCCTAAAACTGTGAGACCATCTTCTTTACTTAATCCTGCGGCTATTAAACCTGCATTAGAGTCAGTGGTGCCTGAGGTTAATATTAATTTCTTATTTAATTTAAATCTCTTTGCTAAATCAGAATTTACTTGTCCAATAATTTTTCCACTTTTTACTATATTTGGTAAGCATTTTTGCCATGAAGTATTGAGATAGCTTTTTGGCCATGATTCTTTTTTTAGATCCCAACCAAGTTTTAGATTATTACCTTCTTCTCCATGAGTCCAATCTTTTAAAAACCAACCAGTGATCCAATCAGATTGATGACGTAAAAGTATATTTGTCCCATATTTATCTATAAGTTTTAATGCTTTAGCAAGACTACTGTATGGAGTTTGTAGATGATCTTCTCCAGAAGTTAAGGATTCAAGAAGGATCTTATTTTCAATACATGCTTGGTCATAAGGTATTGCTTCTCCTATCGGATCTCCGCGCAAACTCGATGCTATTAAAGTTCCTGAGGTGCCGGAGATAGCCAATTTATTAAGGTTAGTTTTTACCTCATTAGGTAAACTAACTAAGAGATTTTCACAAGAATTGATCCAAGAATTTGGATTTTTAAAGTTACATGAATAAGGTACTGAATTTGAATATACTAATTTCTTATGAAGATTAATTATTGATATTCTTACACCACTCGTTCCAAAATCTAACCCTCCATAAAAATTATCAGGCATAGAAAAAATATTTATAAAAAGATTTTAGAGGCCTCTGCTAATTTGGCTGCTTTTTCTTCTACATTTTCCCAAGGCAGCTCAAGATCTCTTCTGCCAAAATGTCCATAGGATGCAGTCTTTCTAAAGAATTTTCCTCCCATTTTTTTTGGTAGATTTCTTAAGTTAAATTCTTTTATTATTGCCGCTGGTCTTAAATCAAAGTGCTGTTTAATTAGCTCAGTCAAATTAGCTTGGGAAATAACACTAGTATCAAAAGTTTCCACGAGAATGGAAATTGGTTTTGCTACTCCAATTGCATAACTTAATTGTACTTCTGCTTTTTTTGCCAATTTTGCCTTAACTATGCTTTTAGCTACATAACGTGCTGCATAAGCGGCAGATCTATCTACTTTTGTGGGATCTTTACCAGAAAATGCCCCTCCTCCGTGTCTTGCATATCCTCCATAAGTATCTACAATAATTTTTCTACCAGTGAGCCCAGCATCTCCTTGAGGCCCACCTACGACAAATTTTCCCGTGGGGTTTACTAGAAATCTTGTTTTGCTAATGTTTGGTTTGATTTCTAAATCTTCAGTTGCAGGAATCACAACATGCGTCCATAAATCTTCTTTTATTCTTTGACGAATTTCTTCTTCATTTGTTATTCCATCAATCTCAGGATTATGTTGAGTAGAAATTAAAATAGTATTAATAGAGACTGGTAACCCTTTTTCGTAATCAATGCTTACTTGAGTTTTACCATCAGGGAGTAGATAATTTAGGACTTCTTCATGTCTTACTTTGGCAAGTTGAATGGCTAATCTATGCGCTAGGCTAATCGGTAAGGGCATAAATTCAGGAGTCTCATCGCATGCATAGCCGAACATTATGCCTTGGTCACCAGCTCCTGTATTATTTTCCAAATCATCGTTAACATCATCTGCGTAGTTTACCCCTTGTGAAATATCTGGTGATTGCTCGTCAAGTGCTACTAAAACAGCACAACTATTTGCGTCAAACCCACCTGCTCTATAGCCTTCATATCCAATTTCTTTAATTACATTTCTAACAAGTTTTATGTAATCGACTTTTGCTTTTGAAGTTATTTCTCCAGTAAGTAGACAAAGACCCGTGTTAACGACAGTTTCGCATGCAACTCTGCTTTCTGGATCTTCTGTCAATAAAGCATCTAAAACTGCGTCACTAATTTGATCACATATTTTGTCAGGATGACCTTCAGTTACGGATTCAGAAGTGAAAATGAAATCACTCATTTATAAATAATTTTGAAATTAGACTTTATCCTAAATTAGACTATCGTTACAAATCAATTATTGTAAATTAAAAAATACTTGTATAAAAATAATGAGGCTCAATTAAGTTCCAATATTTCTGCACAAAATAATTGAATTTATACTTCCTCAGCTGTAGCAGTGGGAAGTTCTTCGTTATCGTCAGTTTGTTCAAATAACATTTGTTTGTATTTCGCAGCCATTTCTTCAGCTTTATTAAAAACTTTTTGAGGGTCAGTTAACATATCGCCTGGTTCAGGTTCAAGAGCTTTAGTAGATAATGAAATTCGTCCTCTTTCTGAATCAAGGTCAATTATCATTACTTTCATTTGGTCACTCACATTTAAAATATTATGAGGGGTCTCGATATGCTCATGACTGATTTCAGAGATGTGCAATAGGCCACTTACACCACCAATATCAATAAAGGCTCCATAAGGTTTAATACCTTTTACAGAACCAACAACAACTTCACCAACTTCAAGTCTATTCATTTTTTTCTCAACCAAGGCTCTTCTATGACTTAGTACTAATCTATTTCTCTCTTCATCAACTTCAAGAAATTTTAAAGGTAAATATTCACCTTCTAAGTCATCTTTGATTTTTCGAGCACTTATATGAGAGCCTGGGATAAAACCTCTCAAGCCTTCTACCCTAACAAGAGCTCCGCCTCTATTTGTTGCAAAAACTTCAGAATATATAGTCGCATCTTCTTTTTGGAGTTGTCTAACTCTTTCCCATGCTCTTTGATATTCGATTCTTCTAATGGAGAGGGCTAATTGGCCATCTTCATTTTCTTCACTCATTATAAAAAATTCTCTGCTTTCTGAAGGTTGTAGAACATCATTTAATCCTTCAACTCTATTTATAGAAACCTCTTGGACAGGCATAAAAGCAGCTGTTTTTGCACCAATATCTATCATTGCTCCTTTAGGTTCTAGAGCAAAAACAGTACCTTTTACTAAATCACCAGGCTTAAAGTTATAATCATATTTACCCAAAAGTGATGCAAATTCTTCTTGTGTGAATCCTGCATTATCAAAATCAGCATTTGTTCTACTAGAAGAGGAATCAGCTGAAGGTATATTGTTCTTTTCGAAAGTTAAATCTTCCTCATTTTGAGATTCTGAATCATTATCTAATTCAGATGAATTTTTAATTTCTTTATCTTCAGAAAGTTCTTTAATGGTTTGTGAA
>QCCS01000008.1 GCA_003281185.1 Prochlorococcus sp. AG-347-M15 | reverse complement strand
CGTTTACTTGAAACTTATCTTGGAACAGCACCCAGAGGAATAAGATCCTTTATTTCTGCTATGCAGGTTTGGCTTAAAGAGAAATTAGCAATTAAATCTGAATTAAAAAAACGTTTTAAGTCTATTCAAAATGAGTTAAATCCAAAAGATTTCCAAAAATTTCCAAAATTCCTATTCTCTGAACACCATCAATCTCATGCCGCGGCAGCTTTTTATCCAAGTCCTTTTGAGGAATCAGCAGTTTTATGTATGGACGGAGTGGGCGAGTGGGCTACTACATCTGTATGGGTTGGAGAAAAAAATAAAATAAAACCTTTATGGGAAATTAACTTCCCTCATTCTTTAGGTTTGCTTTATTCTGCGTTTACTTATTACTGCGGATTTAAAGTTAATTCTGGAGAGTACAAATTAATGGGTTTAGCTCCTTATGGTATTCCAAAATATTCAAAGCAGATTAAAGATAATTTAATTGATATCAAAGAAGATGGGACATTTAATTTAGATATGTCTTACTTCAAATATCATCGTGGCTTCAGAATGACATCAAAAAAGTTCCATAAACTTTTTGGTGAAGAACCTAGGAGAAGGGAATCAGAATTAACTCAATTTCATATGGATATTGCCGCATCTATTCAAAAGGTCAGTGAAGAAATAATTATTAAAATAGCCAAAACCATTAGAAAGGAGACAGGTAAAAGAAATTTATGTCTTTCTGGTGGTGTTGCTTTAAACTGTGTGGCAAATGGAAAGCTACTAAAAGAGAAAATTTTTGATGAAATATGGATACAACCTGCAAGTGGGGATGCAGGATCATCGATAGGAGCAGCTCTTTTGGCTTGGTATCAATTTCTTGATAACTCTAGAATTCCCGACCCTGATGATTCTATGAAGGGTACATATCTAGGCTGTAAATATTCTAACGAAGAGATAAAAGATTACTTATCAAAAATTAAAGCTAATTATGTAGAATTAGAAGATAAAAGACTTTTTGATGAAATCGCAAAAAACTTAGATGCAGGAAAGGTTATAGGGTGGTTCAATGGTCCTATGGAATTTGGCCCTAGGTCTCTTGGAGCAAGATCAATAATAGGCGACGCAAGAAATAAAAATATCCAGAGTTTGATGAACCTCAAAATTAAATATAGAGAAAGTTTCAGACCATTCGCTCCTTCAGTTTTAGAAGAAGATGTTTTTACCCAATTTGACTTAAAAGTGAAAAGTCCTTATATGTTATTTGTAGCACCTATTAAAAAAAATCTTCGAAAAGAGATGAATGATGAACAAAAACAACTTTTTGGAATTGATAAGTTAAACATTGTAAGATCTTCCCTTCCCGCGATCACTCATGTTGATTATTCAGCCAGGATACAGACTGTAAATAATAAAAATAATCCTAGGTATTATAATCTAATAAAAGCTTTTAAAGAGAAGACAGGATCCCCTACTATTGTTAATACTTCATTTAATGTTAGAGGTGAACCTATTGTAAGGACTCCTCAAGATGCTTATAGATGTTTTATGAGGACTGAAATGGACGTTCTTGTTCTTCAAAATCAACTCTTATTAAAAGAAAAACAACCTTGTATTAGGGCTGATGAAAATTGGGAGCAAGAGTTTGAATTAGATTAAATATGAAACATTTAATTAAAACAAAAGAACTTCGAAGATTTGGCTTAACTGTAGGAATAATTTTCCCTTTGTTTTTAGGGTTAATTGTTCCTTTGATAAGAGGACATTCTTTTGCTGAATGGACATTATTTATTGGATTTCCATTATTAATTACTGGCTTAGTAAAGCCAAACTTGCTTTATTTCCCCTATAAATTTTGGATATCTTTAGGACTTTATTTGGGATGGATCAATAGTCGTTTAATTTTGGGATTGGTATTTATTTTTGTTCTTCAACCCATATCAATATTCATGTCTTTTTTTGGATATGATCCTTTAAGAAAAAAAAGATTGGGTAAATCTTCATATAGAGAAAATGTTGAGAGTCATAAAGTTGATTTGACTAGAATTTTTTAAAAACTTTAAAATTTTGATTATGTATGACTAATTGGAATAATATTAATTTTAAAAGATTAAAACAAGAAGTTATAAGCCCTACTAGGAATTTTTCAAAAAAATTACTATATATAATTCATAATTTAATTAATATGATATGTATTAAAAATGGTGAAAGAAAAATACCATATTTGATTTATGATGTTAGAAATAATCCAATTACTTTTGATATCGTTTTTATAATTTATAGTGCATATTTATTTTTTCTGAAACAAGGTATAAAAAATTTTAAATTAATAATTTTCGAGCCTAAATATTATCAATATGATAGACCGATGCTTTCATCTTATTCTAAGTATATTTCCAGTTCAGACTTAAAAAAAAGAATAACTTCAATGATTTTACCAATTGCCGAATCTTTTAATTGCGTAAATTCTATAGAAATTATTTCTTCATATAAAGATTTTAAAAAATTAAAAATTAATAATAAATATACTTTTCCTCAATTCTTTAATCCAAAAATATATTCACCAATTGTGCAAAATCATAAGGAAATATACTTTAATCTTTTAAAAATTAAAAAAAAGGAATTATATCCTTATTTAATATCAGTATTCAGTAAAGAAGAAATAATATCTAAGATTTCAAGAGATAAAAAAATAAAAAAATATGCAACAATAACATTAAGAGATTATGGCTACAATCCTGAGAGGAATTCCTCCTCAAAAGAAATAAAAATAGCATTTTCTTATGCAAAAAAACGAGGCTTATCTTTGATATTAGTACCTGATGAAATTAGTAATTTAGATAATTATGAAATACCAAAAGATATCATAATATACTCTGGAGCCAGAGAATTTTTAAAAGAACGTGTGGGTTTGTACTCTTATAGTGAAATGAATATTTTTCCACCCTGTGGTGCTGCAAATATATCATTATTTACAAAATCAAGTCGAACAATTATTTTAAAATTTGGAGATCCCAATTCTATTGATTCAAGTGCAAAATATTATAAAGAAACTTATAATATAAATTATGGTCAACAACCATATAAAGGATTAAAAGGATATCTTGATTGGTATACTAATCAATATGAAAATTCAGATTATCAGATTGAAATACCAAGAAATTTTTTTAATGATTAATTTCTATCCTTATTAATTTCAAAAAGTTTTTATTAATTGTTTTATAAAATATTTACTCATATAAAGTAAATGGCTAAATTTAAAGTTGGCAGAATATTCAAATGAATTTAAAAATAAAGGAATTTACGAGAACTATATTAATAAATTCATTTATTTTTGGATTTATTTTTTCTTTTTTTGAGATTATGCTGAGCAAATATTTTTTAATTTCTCCAGCGTTTGATATACCTGAAGCCCAAGTTGATATTAAAAAAAAATATGCTACGAGTAAATTAGAGTTTCCAAGAGATATCAAAAAATCAACTTACATAAGAGATAAGATTGGTTATAGGCCATATAATAAAAATTTTGAACAAAAAGGACTAGTTCTTACTATTGGAGGCTCAACAACTGATCAAAGATTTATTGATAATGATAGAACTTGGCAAAGTAATTTGGAAAAGGAATTAAATTTATCGGTAATTAATGGTGGAGTTGATGGTCAAAGTTCATATGGACATATATTCTCAATTCAAAAATGGCATTCTAAAGTTCTTAAATCAAATGAAGTTGATTCAATTATTTTTTATGTTGGCGTTAATGATAGAAGATACGCTAAGGGATTGGAATCTATAAATGGTAGTATTTATGATTCTCCAACTCAATTTAGAAGATTTAGGTCATTCCTATCCAAAAGATCCTTTTTCTACTCAAAATTTAGAGAAGTAAAAAATAAATTAGATCACTTCTTAAATAGAGAAATTGAATTACCAGATGGTACCGAAAAAATTGGACATGATATACAAAATCCAGATTATCTTTTGAAGCCAAGAAAAAGTAATTTTTTAATGAGTAATGATTATGAAATAAACCCTTATGAAAAATTATTTAAAAAGTTAATTATTGCTTCTAAGAAGCATTTTTATAATGCTTCTATTAATATCGTCCAACAACAGGATCCAAAATGTTTAATAAGGAAATTAGAAGATGGCAGTATATATATTAGAGTTTCTAAAAAAGATATTCAGGGTATTGATAAATATTGCGCAGAACTTGCATCTATATATAAAGCCCAAGAAAAAGTAATTAAAGGATTTAGCGATCCAAATATTCATTTGATAAGGATGTATCTTGAAAATCCTATACCAGATGATGGTTTTTATGATGGTCTTCATACAAACTCATTAGGGGCAGAATATATTGCAAGATACCTTAAAGATAAAATAAAGATAAGATTTAAATAGGCTTTAAAGTTAAAAATTTCATTAATACAAAAGAATATAAAAAGAGATTTTTAGAAATAAGATTAATTAAAAAGTACTAAAAAAGTTAATATTTTATATAATTTCAAGAATTATTTTATAATAATTTTAAAATGAAGGATTAATTTTATTAATAACGAATTTTATCTTAAATGAAGAAACTTGAAGATTTAATACTGACTTATAAAGACTTCCCAAAAAAAGGTATCTATTTTAAAGATATCCTAGGGATCACTCAAGAGCCAGAAACTTTTAACGAACTTATTATTAAAATGGCTTCTAGTGAAATTATAAAAAATGCAGATGCTATAGTAGCAATAGACGCTAGAGGATTTATATTCGGTTCAGCGATTTCGCTTAAAGCCTCAAAACCAATTATTTTTGCTAGAAAACCTGGTAAATTACCCGGTCAATTAATTCAGAAAAAATATAACCTAGAATATGGAGAGAACTCGTTATCAATACAAAAGGAATCTCTAAATAAATTTAAAACTTTCGCAATAGTTGATGATTTATTGGCAACTGGAGGAACTGTTAGTTGTGTTGCAGATTTATTAAAAAGTCAAAATAAAAAGGTTTTAGGGCTTTTAGTTGTAGTTGAGTTAAAAGAATTAGGTGGAAGATTAAAATTTAAATTTCCTGTTGAAGCATCTTTATCATATTGAAATTTAAAATTTTTTTTATTTACCAAAAATGTTATTAATAATCATATGTAAATAAATCTATTTTTTAAAAATTTTTATTAATTTTTTTTCTATCATTTTTAAGTTATATTTTCAAGAATTATTATTTTTATTTCTAAAAAATATTTTTTAAAGAATTTTTTATTTTCTTAATAAACTAAAAACTTATTTTTTCTATGGAACTTATTCCTAAAATATAATCTTGTGAATTAATGTTTAATAAGGTATTGTCAGTTTTAGTTTAATCTTAAAAGGTTAATGGATTTAGAAAAGACTAAAATAGATGCATATTCATTAAAAAAAACAATTCTATGTTTAAAAGAATTTAAATTTGCATTTATATCAATATTTATTTTTACGTTAATTTTATTTTTTATTTCACCACCTTGGAGAATTCTTAATTTTGACGAAGTAAATTATTTTAATGCTTCTAATCAAGGTTTTTGGACTAATGCATTTGATACGAATTCTTTAGGGATAAATAGTTTTCTTTCATTAGCTTCTTGGAAACTAAAGTTAATAGAATCTCCTCCAACATTTTTAGAATATAGTGAGAAATTTGATACTTTCTTGTTAAGACATTTTCATCCACCACTTCTTCAATATATTACTTCATATTTTACTTTTATCCCTGCAGATGATTTTAATACAGCAGAAAAATTAGTTTTTTTAGTAAGGTGGGGATTAGGATGTATCTTAATACTGAGTTCATTTTTAATAACAAGTTATTTATATAAGGGCAAAAAGAGCAACTTATATTACTTAGTTAAGATTTTATTTATAAGTTATTCTGCACTACTACTTTCACTTTATTTACAATACCATCTACTTCTTTCAATATTTCTAATAATTAACTTGTATTGTCTAATAAATTTATTAAAAAATCCTTTAAAAGGCAACTATTTATTGATTTCAATTATTCTGTCATTATCAATATTAAGCCTTGAAACAGCATTATTTTCAATATTAATATCAAGTAGTATATATTATTTTATCAGGATAAAAGAAGTTGGTCTAAGATTTAGCGAATTTAAAAGGGTAATGGTTTATTTTTGGTTATTACCTTTTACTTTTTCAGCAATTTTGTGGCCTGGGGCTTTATTTAAATTAAGTATTTTTAAATCATATGGAATGCATGTATATAGATTGTTCTTTATAAAAAATGAGTATGCAGGTGTTTTTAATTTTGAACGATTGTCTTCAATACTTTTACTACTAATCGTATACTTTTTTTTATTTTCATTAGGATTAATAATTTTAAATAATGTTAATTCATTTAAATTTCAGAAAATAAGTCCTTATAAATTAAGCTTTATTTTTGGATCTTTTTACTCTATTTCAATGCTCCCTTTTGCCTTGTTTCATACTTATATTGTCCCAGGATTATTTATTGCAACTCTTCCAATATTAGAATTCTTGAATAGTGATATCCTAAATAAAAGACTAATTAAAATAATTAATTATATTTTGGTCATATGCATTGCTATAGGCTCTTTTCAACTGAATATGTTGAGAAACGATGAAGCTATTTTTGGAGGTTTCCCAGGTAAAGATTCTTTGTCTAAGATTGCTGATATTACTAAAAAGAATAATATGAATATTTATTCAGATGCAGGGCATATTCTAGAATTTTATATGCCAGAATTTTCTGAAAGGATTAGAAATATATCTTTGATCCAAAAATATAATAATAAATCTAAATTTAAATTATTTGTTAGAGAAGATCAGGAATATAAACAAATAAAATATGATTCAATAAATAAACCTTCTTTATTTTTATTTAGAGAATTTAACTTAGATGTCATCAATAAGCTTGATTATAAATGCAATGCTTTAGAAATAAAAGGTTTGGATGGTTATGCATGCATTGTTGATTAATTTAATTAAGATTGTAAAATATTTAATTCAATTCAAAGAAAACAAAAATACAAATTATTAAATATGTTTTAATGGTATTAAATTATTTAAAAATTATTAATTCTAAAAATAAAAATCTCCCAATACATATAGGAATTCTTTGTGCAATGCCAGAAGAATTAGGGTCTTCCTTAAACTATTTATCTAATATTGAAATAAATGATCATGGAGATCTAAGAATCTACTCTGGGGAATGTAATTTAAATATTAATTCTTCAAAATCTCTATATTTGTCAGTTGCATTAAGTGGATGGGGTAAAGTAGGGTCAGCTAGAGCAGCTACAAGGGTTATATCAAATGTATTTAAAGGCAAAAGTGTTGATGTCCTTTTTTTCTTTGGTGTGGCGGGGGCAATTGACTCAAATTTAAATCAGGGGGATATAGTCGTTGCATCTAAATTAGTTCAGCACGATATGGATGCTAGACCTATTTTTGATAAATATGTTATTCCTCCATTAAATAAGGAATTTTTATTAGCAGATTTGAAGTGGGTAGATTGGTCATCTTCTATCCTTAATGAAGCTAATTTATCAGAATTTGGAAGTATTAATACAGGGCTTATTGCAACTGGAGATAAATTTGTGAGTAAAGAAAATGAAGTTAAAAAACTTGAAGATGATTTTAAAGATTTATTAGGTGTCGAGATGGAGGGAGCATCAGTTGCGCAGGTATCTATACAAGAAAATATACCATGGCAAATTATTAGAGTTATTTCTGATAGTGCGAATAAATCATCACAAAATGATTTTGAGAGTTTTTTGAAAATTTATAAAAAATATTCCTCAAAAATTATAAAAGTTTTTATAGAAAATATTTTTAAATCCCCTTTAAAAATTATTTTATAATTTGAGATAAAATAATTCTAAAAATCTTTTTAAAAGTTTTTATTTTGGTTTAAAAATAAATTTCCTGGTCATTAGGCTTGTCCAAATAAAGCCAATGCAAGCTGCGATAAATTTTGAAGTAATACTATAAAGATTTTTGTTATTCAGGATATTTTGCATACCAAAATATCCTATTAAATGGATATTTGAATCAAGAAATTTCAAAATTATAATGTGTATAGATACAGTTCCCAAGCCTATTAAAAACTGAATACTTAAAGCATATCTTTTTCTTTTTATTTTTCTTTGTTGAAGGGCATTTAAAATTGAAAAAACTGTTATTTGACTTAAAATAAATGAACTTGTTGCAGAAGAAATAATATTAATATAATTTCTTAAATATGTATAAATAACTAAATCAACAATCACACCAAAAAAAGTAGCGGTTAAATAGAACCTTAAAAAAATTAAGTAACTTACTACCTTGTCAAATAAAAAGGTCATTATGATTTATGCAAAATTTATAGAAAATAATTATATATTTTAATAGAATAAGTTATATTTTAATATGCAGTATATTGCTCTAATACCATCTTTCCAAGTAATTTTCTTCCCTTCGCTATAAGTTCTTCCATAATAAGCAATTCCTACTTCATAAATTCTTAGATTCTTCTTTGCAATTTTGGCAGTTATCTCAGGTTCAAATCCAAATCTATTCTCTTGAATTCTAATAGATTGTATTATTTCTCTTTTGAAAACCTTGTAACATGTTTCCATATCAGATAAGTCTAAATCAGTAAGTATGTTACTTAAAAGGGTAAGAAATCCATTACCTATTCTATGCCAAAAATATACAACCCTATGGGGAGACCCACCTTGAAACCTGCTTCCAAATACAACATCAGCCTTGTCATCCAGAATAGGCTTGATCAATATAGGATAATCATCAGGATCATACTCTAAATCTGCGTCCTGGACTATACAAATATCACCAGTTGCCTTCGCAAATCCTGTCCTTAATGCTGCGCCTTTACCTTTGTTATACGTATGATAATAAATTTTTATTAGTGGATTTTGAATGCTTTCTAATATTTCTACTGTTCCATCTGTAGAGTGATCGTCAATAATTATGATCTCTTTTATATCTATTTTTGAATTTTGAACCTTTTTTAAAATCTTTGTTAAAGTTTCTTTTTCATTAAAACAAGGAATGATAACGCTTACAAACATATAAACTTAATATTGATATATATAGTATTATAATTTGCCTTAGAGTATATTTTTATTTAAATAATGTTATTTGATCATTTATGAATGATGACAATTAAAAAATTCAAAAATCGAAAATGGCTTATATGTAATCCTTTACCAAATACCTCAACAAGTTGCAACAAGGATTTAAATGGTGGATATGGTACCTGGGACAAAATTGGAAATGACTTATTATCAAAATTTATAGCAAGATCAAAAAAAAATAATATTGAAATCCCGGTTCTTTGTTTAGGCTACATAAGAGCAATTCTTGAAGAGAAAGGAATTAATTGTAGCTATTCAGAAAAAATAATTGATGCAAAAATAATAATTCAAAAAGGGGATATAGAAGCTGTAGTTATCTATGGATCAATTGTTTGTTGTGATTTAGAAAATCAACTCATTAGTCAAATCAAGAAATTAAACTCCCGCATTAAGATTTTTGTAGTTGGAACTTACCCTACTAAATTCCCAGAAAATTTCAAAAAATCAGATTACATAATCATAGGAGAACCCGAAAATTTTTTTATGAATTGGAGTGGTGATTTTGCGGACTTACCTTTAGAAGAAAAAAGAATTTATTCTGAAAATTTACAAAATTTAGATGTGCTTCCCATACCAATATTCACAAAAGAATTTTCTAAAAGGTTCTCCTATAGTCCAATGTTAAAGAGACCAACAGGATTTATTGAGGCTACAAGGGGGTGCCCCTATTCTTGTGGTTATTATTGCACTTATGGAGAAAACCAGGGGAAAGTTATAAGAAGTCATAGTCCCAAAAGACTCGTTTATATAATGCAAGAGTTAATTTCTAAATATGGATTTAAATCATTTCAGTTTAGGGATCCAGTGTTTGGTTTAAAGGAACGCTTTATTGAAGAATTTTGCGTAGCTATTTTAAAATCTGGTTTAGAGTGTCAATGGGGAATTGAAACAAGAATAGATTTATTAAACGAGTCTAAATTGAGATTAATGAAAAAAGCCGGACTTAAAAGTATTAACATAGGAATAGAAACTCCTAATAATGAAGTTGCTGCCGCAAATAAAAGAAAAATATGTGCAGATGATTATCAAAAAAGAATAATAGAGTTTGCCTATAAAAATAAGATAAGAATTAATGCCTTTTATATTATGGGATTAGAAGAAGATGATATAGATACTTGTCTCGAAACAATTGATTATTCATTAAGTTTAAACACATATATGGCCAGATATTCAGTTTGTACTCCTTATCCAGGCACTAGGTATTATGAAGATTTAAATAATGAGAATAGATTAAGTACTAAAAATTTATCTAATTATAATCAACAAGAGTTAGTTTATAAACATAAAAATCTAGACAATATAAAGATCAAGAAACTTATACAAAAGGCATATATTAAATATTATTTTAGGCCAAAAGTTATTTGGAACATACTCAAGGAAAAAATCAAAAGATGATTGCTATTGTAGGTGCAGGTAAATTTACAAATTACCTTATAAAAAATATGGAGAGTAAAAATTATCTTTTAATATCAGGGACTAAAAACAAAAATTCGAATGTAGTTAATGTAGATAAAAATCTCAAAAATATAAATAAAATAAAATTATCTAGTGATATTTCTCACTGTATTATTAATTGGTCACACACTTTCATAAATAAATTTAGTAAATTTAGTGATTCAATTTTAGGTTTTGAGAGAATATCTAATTTTATTATCAACAATCCTAAAGTTAATTATATTTTTATTTCTTCAACAAGCGCTTCTTTAGAAGTGAATAAATATAGTCTTTATGGATTATCTAAGTATATTGCAGAAAATATTTTTGAAAAAATTAAAGAACACAATCCAAATATAAATATTCATATACTTAGACCAGGTTTGATTTATGGTCTTCAAGATTGTCCTATAAAAAAAATGTTATCTTTTAGAAGATTTTTTATTGAAGTATATCCTGGAAATCCAGAGGCCACTTTCCCTGTAACATCAGCGAAAGATTTATCTATTTATTTACTCAATACTAAATCTAAAATTTGGGAAAGTCCTAAAATTCTATTGAATTTTTATGAACATAAGCCAGTAACTCTAAAATATTTACATAAAAAATATAATGACTATAATGCATCCAAATTTAATTTATTCAAAATTCATTTCAGCTATAATAATTTTTTTATAAATTTTATAAAATTATTGGGTAGCAAAATTGACTTGAGTCTGGCAAGTATTAATAGATTCCCAAAATATAATGATATTTTTTCTTCTAAAAATAAAGATGGAATTGATTTATATATAAAAAATTTATTCAGATAAAATTAAAAATAATCTTAGAAGCTTAAAATTAATTTATTAAAAATGGAATTTAAAAAAGTTTTTTTTATTAGGATTTAGTGATTTGAAATCAGATAAATTGTCTATAAAAAGTAGTTCATTATTTTCATAAGATTCCCTGAAAACATTTAATATATTATCCCTTTCTTTTTCTCCATTACCAGTTAAGACATGTATGAAGTTTTTCAATCCTGCATTTTTGGCTGATAATAAGTCTGTTAATCTATCGCCTATTAAAAAAGAGGTATTTAAATTTATATTATAGTCCTTAACAGCTTCAAAAATCATATTAGGGCTGGGTTTTCTCCAGTTGTTCTTTAAAAAAAGTTCACTTGGTGGTGTGCTATTTGCATATATTGCATCTATTTGGCATTCATCCCCTAGTAGGTTTAACATTTGCTCAGTTATTTGCTCATAATCATTCCAGTTAAGAAGCCCTTTTGATATTCCTGATTGATTAGTAAGTACAATATTCAACCAACCAGCCTTATTGGATATTCTTAATAAATCTCTAACACCTGAAAGGATTTTTACATCTAAAGGATTTGATATGTAGTGAACGTCATCAATAAGTACACCATCTCTATCAAAAAATATAGCAGACTTTTTAATTTTTTTATTTGAATTATTTTCAACGTATTGGAATTTATGATTATGTAAAGATAATCTCTTTGATTGATAGTTTTTTGACTTCATTTATTAAATAATTTTGTTTCAATTAACCTTCCTTCTTTTAATTCATATATCTTATTGCAAAATTTAAGTGTATTTAATCTATGAGCAATACTTATTATCGTAATGTCTGAGCCTAATTTGTTTAAATTATTCATAATCAAAGCTTCTGTTTGATTATCTATAGCACTTGTGGCTTCATCTAATATGAGGAATTTTGAGCCTTTGTAAAGAGCTCTTGCTATTCCTATCCTTTGTCTTTGTCCCCCACTAATCATAAGGCCTCTTTCTCCAACAATTGTGTTTATTCCATCAGGTATTTTAGTTATAAATTTACTAAGAAGCGCCATTTCAATTACTTCATATAATTTTTCATAATCAATACTTTTTTTATCAACGCCTAAAGCGATATTTTCAGCGATTGAGGAATCTGTCAGATATATATTTTGAGGAACAGTTGTTAAATATTTTTGCCAGCCTTTTAATGTATTTAATCGTTTCATATTGTTATCATATAGATCAAGTTCATCGATAAATATATTTCCCGCTGTGGGTGGTAATAGACCTGTTAATATATCTAAAAATGTACTTTTACCAGAACCTGTTTCTCCAATAATTCCAATTTTATCTCCTGCATTAATTGTTAGATTTAGGTTCATAAATATTGGAGATGATTCTTTTGAATAGCTAAATCCTAAATTTACAAAATTTATTTTTTCTTTCAATTTGATTTTCATAGCAGGAGTTTGTTTTAACTCTTGAGAAGTATCTTTTTCTAAAATATTTAATAAATTAATTAGTCTTGATTTTGCTAGTCTTGGGTAGTTAATACCTTCGTACATTTTTTGAACATATGGTAATAACTTGAGACCGCTAAAGCTAAAGGTGCCAATAATCGGAACAACCTGCCTAGATTCACCAGTAGTGGTTAATATATATCCTAAAAAAGCTAAAAGTATAATTCCGGCAGGCTCTACTATTAATCTTGGTAATGTTAATATAAAGGTTCCATTTCCAACTTCTCTTCTGAAAAATTTTTCATCCCTCAGATGTTTCTGGATGTAAAAATTGTAGTTGTTAGAAATTTTTATTTCTCTAATTGCGCCCAGGCTTTCTTGAACTAATTTCGTAAGTGACTGGCTAATTATAATATTTCTTTTAGAAAATTTTGCGATTGTACCAGAACTTGATCTGAAGAATAAAAAATAAAGGATAAGAATTATTATTAAACATGAAAAAGATATATAAAAGTTGATAAAAAATAAGGAAAATATTATTACAGTAGTAATAATTAAAGAAGAGATTAATTGAATTATTGGGACAAAAATCATATATATTATTTCATTTATATCTTTTGAAAGAGTCGTTATTAATATATTGCTGTTGGTGTTTAAATGATATTTATAAGATTTATATAAAGAATTTTTAAATGCATTATTAGATAATTCAGAACCTATATTTCCTGCCACTCTATAAGTAAGAAAGTAAAAAGCTAATCTCATAATTCCTGAAATTAAAGTTCCAAAAAGAAATATTCCTGTTAAAGGCAACAACAATTGACTAGCTGTAGATATTTTTAGTAAATTTGCTAAATCTTTTACAAAATTAATATCATAAATTCCGGCCGGATTAACTAATATAGCGAGAAATGGAATAATAGAAATTAAACTTATTAGTTCTGTAAAACTATTTACTAAAACTATAAGAAATAAGAAATTAATCTCTTTCTTTCTTTTTCTACTTAAAAAGGACCAAGTGCTTTTTATTAAATAAAAAATATTAGAGTCATTTGAATATTTTTTTATCATGATTGCGTTTATTTTTTGTAATAGTCCTTATACCAATAAATAAACTTTCTTATCCCTTCTTTGATTGTCGTAGTAGGTTTGTATTGAATCCATTCTTCTAATCTTGTGGTATCAGCAAATGTTTGTTTTACATCTCCAGGCTGCATTGGCATAAATATTTTTTCTGCTTTTAAATTTAATGATAATTCTATTTCATCAATAAAATCCATTAAAGGGATAGGATTGGAATTTCCAATATTAAATATTTTATAGGCTCCCCAACTTTTGGAAGGATCAGGTTTGTTTTTGTCAAAACTAATATCTTTTTTGGGAGGCTTCTTTATTACTCTTACAAGACTCTCTATAATGTCATCAATATATGTGAAGTCTCTAATCATATTACCTTCATTGAAAATCTTTATTGGTTTTTTTTCTAAAATTGCTTTTGTAAATAAAAATAAAGCCATATCAGGTCTTCCCCAAGGACCGTATACAGTAAAAAACCTTAATCCTGTTGAGGGGATATTGTAAAGGTGGCTATAAGAGTGCGCCAATAATTCATTTGACTTTTTAGTCGCAGCATAAAGGCTAATTGGATGGTCTACATTTTGACTTTCATTAAAAGGCAAATTTACATTCCCCCCGTAAACAGAACTACTACTTGCAAAAACTAAATGCTTAATTTTATTATTTCTACAACTTTCTAAAATATTTAAAAATCCAACCAAATTAGAATATGAGTATGCATCTGGGTTCACAATAGAGTATCTAACTCCAGCTTGAGCTGCCAAATGAACAACCTCTTTTGGTTGGTATTTATTAAATATTTTTGTTATTTGATCTTTATTTTCTATATTTACTTTTTCAAAATTAAAAGATCCTTTTTTTATATGTTGTAAATTTTCTAATCTATCTAATTTTAGAGATTTATCATAATAATCATTTAAATTATCTATTCCAATAATATTTTCCCCCTCATTTAAAAGCCTTTTACATAAATGGAAACCTATAAAACCTGCTACCCCTGTAATGAAAACTGGCATTATTTTCGAATTTCTTATTTCTACAATAGTACTTTAAATATTGAATAAAAGTTTTCCCTTAAATTTATAAAATAAAATTACACAATTATAAAAGAGTAACGTATAAAAACTATTAAAATTAATTCATTAGAGTTCATAGAATCTATATTAATTTAATGAATTTATTATTTCTCTAATAGAAGATCATAAAGCTCTTTATATTTTTTGTTAGCTATAGAAATATCAAAATTAGCCTCTGCTAATTTTCTTGAATTAATAGATAAAAATGGATCTGAAATTTTATTTACTATTTCTTTTAATTTTTTTTCAGTGAGGTTTTCTTTGAAATTTATCTCTTCTAATACATCAAATATATTTGGTTGTTTTTTTGATAAACGATTAATAACTTCAATACCTGATAAAGAAATAATATGAAGTCCAGCAGCTAGATATTCACCTAATTTGGTAGGCGAACTCATTTTTCTCCACGCCCCAGATGTATTAAATATTAAACCGCTATGATAATTAACTAAATGTGTTGAGACCTCTCTTTGAGGTAGAGAAAAAATATCATAATTTTCAAATGGGATATTAAAATCATTACAAAGTTTTTCTATATAGTAATGATCTCTTTCATTAATGAAGTCTATTTTGCAATTTATATTATTTTCTAAAAGTTTTTTTATGAAAATCAATGCCAGATCTGGTCGGTATGGGAATCTAGCTCCTCCTAAAAAAACAAATCTATAATATTCTAGATTTTTATTTTCAGATAATTTTTCTAAAACTGGAAATTTTTTAGTATCTGTGCAAGTAGGTATGATCTTGATTTCTGCTTTAAGTCTTTTAAAATTTTGTCTTAAGTAAGAAAATCCCGATTCATCTAAAACAACAATTCCAGAGGATAGATTGATTAAAACTTTTTCAAAGAATAATAATCCATATCCAAAAATAGAATTAGAACTTACCCTCCTACAATCAATATATTCTCCTGCGAAAGCCCTTATATCATATATAAGTGGACATTTTAATCTGCAAAATAAATAGACAATAGCAGTAAGGATTCCCCTTGTATGGAATAATGCAATATTTTTGTTTTTTGAAATTTTATTTAATACATAACAGCTTTTTAGAATCCTCCTGAAATAGCCGAGAAATTGTTTCTTAAAAGGTAAGTATATCCAACTAATATTTTTTGATTTTAATCTTTTATTTAATTCATTTATTAATTTCTTTTCCCTGTCGACCTTTTCAAAGCTTAAAACAACAAATTTAAATCCTCTATCAGATAGACCTTCTAAATATGGTAAAATTTGCGAATTACCTAGTGGATCAAGTAGGCCATCATAAGATATATAGAAGCAATAATTATTAATTTTATTAATCAATTTTAAAAACGTAATTAAAATTTAGCATAATTTAACTCTTATTAAAAATTATTTTTATTAATTTTATAGATAAGCTATTATCTAAAAGTTACTTTTTAAGAAAATCATATTTATTTTTGTAAAAAGTAAATAAGAATATTATTTAGATTTAAAATATATAAATAAAATAAATTCATAAAAAATAATTATATTCATTTAATTCAAAGATTTTAATCTAATAAGCTATGATTTTCTTATCCAAGATAAAAAATAATTACTATTCGTAAATGAACATTAGTTGTGATTTTTTAATTGTTGGTGGCGGGACTGTTGGCTTGACAATTGCTTATCAACTTTTAGAAAGGAAAATCTCAAATAAGATTATTATTTTAGATAAAGAAGCCGAATTAGGCCTTCATAGTTCAGGAAGAAATAGTGGAGTTATTCATGCAGGAATTTATTATGAGCCTGGTTCACTTAAGGCTAAAGTTTGTGTCTCCGGAGCAAAACGACTAAAAGAATGGTCAATTGAAAATGGAATTAAAATAAAAAATTGTGGAAAATTGATAATCCCTCAAAAATCTGATTTGGATCCTCAACTAGATATCCTTTATGAAAGAGGAAAAAAAAATGGAGCTGTTCTAAACTTTATTGGTGCTAAAGAGATTGAAAAATTAGTACCCGAAGCAAACATAACAACAGGAAGAGCATTATGGAGTCCAAATACCTCTGTAATCAATCCAATAAATGTTATAAGTGTGCTGCAAAGTAAACTTAAATCAAAAGGAGTTAAAATTATAAATTCAGTCAAAGATTTTAAACCTAATAAAAAAACAAATGAAATAGAATTGACTAGTGGACAAAAAATAAAATACGGATACTTTATTAATTCAGCAGGTCTTCAAGCCGATAAAGTTGCTCAAAAATTTGATGTTGGAATGGATTATAGAATAATACCTTTTAAAGGTATTTATTGGCAGTTAAGTAAAAACTGTCCTATTAATATAAAATTAAATCTCTACCCAGTCCCAGATTTAAATGTCCCTTTTTTAGGAGTTCATTTTACGCCAAGTGCTAAAGATAATTCTGTATTTATTGGTCCAACAGCAATACCCTCACTAGGAAGAGAAAATTATAGATTATTTGAAAATATAGAGTTTCAGAATTCTATTATTGATTTCTCATTCTTAGCAAAACAATATCTTCTTGATATAGATGGATTCAGGAAATATGTACGTGAACAAGCCTTTCTTGGAATACCAGCTTTCTTTTTAAACTCTGCTCAAGATTTAATCCCAAGTTTAAATCGAAGTCATCTTAAAAGAAGTTCTAAGGTAGGAATTAGAGCGCAATTATTTAATATGAATACTAATAAGATAATTAAGGATTTTTTATGTCTAAAAGGTGAAAAAAGTCTCCATATTATAAGTGCAATTTCTCCAGCTTTTACTGCAAGCTTTTCTTTCGCAGATCTGGTAATTGATAATTACTTACTTAAAAATATTAATAAATCATGAAAAAAATAAGAGCTCTTTTACTCTCTGCAGGTTTAGGCACCAGACTGCGCCCATTAACATTAGATACTCCAAAATGTCTTGTAAAGATAAAAAATAAACCTATATTAGAATATTGGATAGAAAAGTTGGAAAATATTTCTGCAGATAAAATTATTGTCAATACTCACTATCTATCTCATAAAGTTGACCTTTTTTTAAAGAAGCATAATAGAAAAGATATGAAAATTTTAAATTTTTATGAAGACAAATTATTAGGTACAGCAGGGACATTAATTGCTAATTATGAATTTTTTGCTGATTCTTTAGGGATGCTTATTCATGCAGATAATTTTACTAAATTAGATTTAAAAGAACTGATAGATAGCCACAAAAATAGACCACAAAATTGTTTATTAACTATGCTTACTTTTGACACATCAAATCCTCAAAGTTGCGGAATTGTAGAAGTTGATTCAAATAATATAGTTCAAAAGTTTTATGAAAAACATGCTAATCCTCCAAGCAATAAAGCTAATGCCGCTGTTTATTTATTCGAACAAGATTTTATTGAATGGCTAATTTCAAATTATCCTAAAGCAACTGACTTTAGCCTTGATGTTTTGCCCAATCTTCTTGGTAAAATATATACCTTTCATACTAAGATGTCTTATATTGACATTGGAACAAAGGAATCTCTTGATAAAGCAAGAAAAATCGCAGAGGAATCTATAGACAATTTATGAATAATATAAATAAAAAATTTTGCCAATTTTCAAGTAATTATTTGAATAACCTTTACTCTTCATTTAATGAAAATATCTTCATTAAAGTAGAAAAGTTGGCTTTACATTTAAGGAAGGTTTGGGAAGAGGGAAAAAATATTTACATATGTGGAAATGGAGGAAGCGGAGCTAATGCTATACACTTGGCAAATGATCTACATTACGGAGCAGGTGCTTGTGGTAATACACCAATCGTCAAAGGATTAAAAGTTGAAGCTTTGACAGCTAACTCCGCAGTTCTTACTTGCCTTGGAAATGATATAGGATACGATATGATCTTTTCCCATCAATTAATAAATAAAGCCAGTGAAGGAGATTTATTAATTGCCTTATCAGGAAGTGGTAATTCCCAAAATATTATTAATGCTCTTGAAACTGCTAAAGGAATAGGAATGTATTCTTATGCAATCTTGGGCTATTCAGGAGGCAAATCCCTTTCTTTGGCGAACTGTCCTATTCATTTCCAAATTAATGATATGCAAATAGCTGAAGATACTCAGCTAATTGTTGGACACTTATGTATGCAATGGCTTAGTAAAAATAAACCTTTTTAAAAAGATTAAAATCAAACTAACAAAATCAATATTTAATAATAAGTCTTTAATTAAGATTCTTTTTATGCCGTATAGTAATAGAAAGAAGATTAATTTGAACAAATCATAATTCCATATGTCTAACCTTTTAAAACAAAAGTCTTTTAAAGAGTTGAAAGAAATAGCTAATCAGTTGAGAAGAAGAATTATTGAGACTGGTGCAAACTCTAAAATACCTCATATTGGTTCTTGTTTGTCGTGTCTTGATTTATTGGTATATCTATATTGGAATGAGTTAGAAATAGATCCATTAAAACCAAATGATATTAAAAGAGATAGGTTTTTATTAAGTAAAGGTCATGGAGCACCTGCACTTTTTCAAGTTTTGGCAGAGAGAGGTTTTTTTGAAAAAGACAGATTACTTGAATTTGGTCAGCCTGGAAGTGTTTTTCATGAGCATCCACCTAAACCTGGACTTATTCCAGGTATTGAAGCTGCTACTGGCTCGCTTGGACATGGTTTTTCGATGGCTCTGGGAATGGCTGTGGCTTCGAAGATTTCAGACAAAATGTTTAGATGTTATGCGATGTTAAGTGATGGAGAATGCAACGAAGGGTCAATATGGGAAGCTGCTTTATTAGCTCCTACTTTAAAGTTACACAATTTGACCGTAATTATAGATTTTAATAAGTGGCAGGCAACTGGTAGAAGCGAAGAAATAATGTCATTACAACCTCTTTATTTAAAATGGGAAGCTTTTGGATGGCATGTTCAAGAAATTAATGGTCATAGTTTCAATGAAATGGAGTTAGCATTTAATAATGCTAAAGAAATAAAACATAAACCTAGCGTTATTGTCGCAAATACAATAAAAGGTAAAGGAGTTTCATTTATGGAAGACGATAATAATTGGCATTACAGAATCCCTGATAGAGAAGAATTAAAACTAGCTTTGGAGGAATTAGGTTCTGCATTATGAGAGACGCTTTTGCTAAGGAAATGAAGTCAATAGTAGAGAAAAAAGATAATGTAGTTTTACTTTCAGGGGATATTGGAAACAGGATGTTCGATGGATTAAAAAATAGTAGGCCGGAACAATTTATAAATTGTGGTATAGCAGAAGCAAATATGATGAGTATGGCTGCAGGAATGGGTCTCTCGGGTATGCGACCTGTTATTTACACTATTACCCCTTTTACAACTTTGAGATGTTTAGAACAAATCAGAATTGGAGTAGCTTATCATCAATCTCCAGTGGTAATTGTAGGTACTGGTTCTGGCCTATCTTATTCTGAATTAGGCCCAACGCATCATTCTTTGGAAGATATGGCATTAATTAGAACTATTCCTAATATAAATGTTTTAGCTCCGGCGGATAAAGTTGAACTAGTATTTCAATTGAGGGAAGCTATTGAATCTCCAATTCCCACTTATATTAGGATTGGGAAAAAAGGTGAACCAAATCTAGGTAAATTAAATAATAATTATGGAATTGGGAAAGCCAATATACTCAGAGATGGTAAAAAATATCTCTTACTTGGAGTTGGTCCAATAATAGGCGAAGCATTAAAGGCTTCTGAAATGCTTGAATTAGAGGGAATTAACTTACGTGTAGCAAGTATGGGAGGAGTATCTCCTTTAGATGTAAACTTTCTTTCAGAAATGATTTCGGAAAATTTTACAAATTGGATTACTTTGGAAGAACATGGAATAGTGGGAGGATTGGGATCATCAATAATTGAGTGGCTTTATGATTCCAATAATTCAAAAATTATTAATCTAAAAAGATTAGGAGTGCCTAAGCAATTTATAAACAAACTTGGTAATCAGGAATATACAAGAAATCAGCTTGGATTAGACTCTATTGGGATTAAGAAACAGATACTTGAATTATGATTAAATTAGGAATTGATTTTGATAATACTCTCATTACATACGATTTCCTTTTTAAAAAAGCTGCTTTAGAAAAAAGTCTTATACCAATTAATTTCCCAGAAAGTAAGAGTTTAATCAGGAATTATCTAAGAGAAAAAGGCCAAGAAAAATTATTCACAATTCTTCAAGGCGAAGTTTATGGCTCAAGAATTTTTGAAGCTTCACAATCAGAGGGGATGTATGATTCGTTATCAAAAGCAAAAAAAAATGGTATAGAATTATTCATTATCAGTCATAAAACAAAGACACCATATGAGGGGCCAAAATATAATTTACATAATGCAGCGTCTAGTTGGTTAGAAAAAAATTTATTTTTTGAAAAATCTGGTATTAATATCCCAAGAAAAAATGTTTATTTTGAAGTAACTAAAACCAAAAAAATAAAAAGAATTGAAAGCCTTGGCTGTACTCATTTTATAGATGATCTTCCTGAGATTCTTGATATGATTAATCCAAAGATTAAAAAAATTTTATATAATCCTAAATTGAATTATTTAAAAAAAAATGATTATATTAATATGAAAAATTGGTCTGAATTATTAAAAATAATTGATTAAATGCATGCAATAAAAAAAATCATAAATTATATAGAGAAAATGGGTTACAAAGTAAGGAATTTCTCAAATCTTACTATGGGTATAAATAGCTCAACATTTAAGATTAAAGGATATGAAAAAAATTATCTTCTTAAAATTTATAATTCAAGTAAAGTTAATCCTATTAATAGGCTTGAACATGAAACTAGATTCTTAACTTTTTTGAAAGCTTGTAAATTTGAAAATGTTCCTCAAATAATATTTAGTAATAAAAAAGAAAATTGGTTACTAATGAGTTGGATTGAGGGTGAGAAAATAGATGAAGTAAATTATGATTTATGCAAGGAATATTTAGGTTTTTTAGTGGGGATTCAAAAATTTAGAGCTAATCCTTGTGCAAAATTTATTTTGCAAGCATCTGATGCATATTTTCATTTTAAAGGTCATATAAAATCAATTAAGCAAAGGATCTTATTGTTAGAAGAAAAACAAAAAGAATTATTGAGTTTGAACAAAGATTCTTTTCAAATTTTAAAAAATTTCTTGGATAAAGTTAAATTAGATATAAATTATTTAAAGATTTTTCAAAAGGAGAAGGATATTGATATGGATTATATCTTGCCTGAGGAATATAGAATAATTTCGCAATCTGATGTTGGATTTCATAATATGCTAGTTGGAAAAAATCATGTTTATTTTTTTGATTTTGAATATGCTGGGTGGGACGATCCAAGCAAATTGTTTTCTGACTTGTTAATGCAACCAGACTATAACATCCCAATAAAATACCTTGATATTTTCGATCAATATTTAAAAGATTTTATTTTTAAAGAAAATTATCATAGTGATAGATTAATGTTTATGCTTAAATTAATTAGGATAAAGTGGTCTTTAATTATCCTAAATCCAATATTCAATAGTACGGAATTGTCTATGAATGATTATACAAATTTATTGAAAATGAAAATAAATAAAGCTTTAATTTATCTTGAAAATAGTCTCATGATTATAAAAATTTTAGATAAAAAACTTAATTTTTAGACATAAATATTCTATTCTCAGGATTGTAAGGACCTTCAATTATTTCTAGGAAAATTGAATGAGATTTAGATATTGATATTGTTTCTCTATATAAATATCTAGGTATTCTATATATTTCTTTTTGACAAATGACTTTACTATCAATCATCTTATTACTGCTTATGTTGTAAGTATTAATTTGTAGTTTGCCTTCCAAAACTACGAATGTAATATTTCCTTTTTCCTTATCAGCAATTGGTGGATATCTATTATTTTTTTTAAATGCAATACACATAAGCTGAATATTTTGAGAATTTTTGTCATGTAGATTTATCCTTTCAATATTACTCACTCCATTTGTAATTTTATTTTTCAATTCATTCAATGTTTGTTCTGATATAAGCATTGATATTCCAAAAATTATAAATCACTAATTCATTATGCCATTAAATATAATATTGATAACAATAAATTATCTCGAAAAATAATTTGATATTTGGTAAATATTATTAATATCAATTGATCTTTTAAAATTTCAAATTAAATGATTTATTTCGCAGTACAAAAATTAAGTCTTTTAATATAAAATTTTCACTATTTTTTAGCTTCTAAAAAAAATCACAACATAATATATAATTTGAATAATTATTTGACCTTAGTTATATATGAAATTTCTTATCTTGGGATGCGGCTCATTCGCAGGACAAGCTTTATATTCAGATTTTATTAAAAAAGGCTATAAAGTTTATGGAATTAATAGAAGTAAGCCAAAAGATTCATTTTTTTGGGAATGGAGAAATGAAATTAACTCCCCTTTAAATTGGGAGCAATTTAATATATATTCTGATTCAAAAGAATTAGCAAATGAGATAAAGAGAATTTCACCAACTCACATAATAGATTTCATGGGGCAAGGAATGGTTGCTCCTAGTTGGGATGATCCCTCGCTTTGGTATGAGACAAATATAGGAAAAAAATCTTTTCTATTAGAGACAATTAGAAATTTAGATAGTCTCGAAAAATATGTAAAATCTAGTACTCCTGAAGTTTTTGGAAGTGTTGAAAATCTAATAAGTGAAAATGATAGTTTTAATCCATCTACTCCTTACGCAGTCTCCCAAAGTGCTATTGATTTCCATATAAGATGTTTGGGGAAATCTTATGCTTTTCCATATGTCATTGGTCGTTTTGCAAATTTCTATGGACCAGGACAACAACTCTATAGGGTTATACCAAGAGCAGTGTTATCTTGTATCACAAAAAAGAAATTTACTCTTGATGGCAAAGGAGAATCCACAAGGCGATTTATTTACTCTAGCGATATTATTACAGCTATAGAAGCCTTACTTTTTAAATCTGATTTGCAAAAAGAATATAATTTTAGTGATGATCAAGATATAACTATAAAAGAACTATTAAAACTAGTTTGTAAATTAACTTCTACAGATTTTGAAGAAATAATTTCTTACGGCCCTGAGAGGAAGGGTAAAGATATGATCTATAAGTTAAACTGCAAGAATTCAAAAAATGAATTAGGTTGGCAACCTAAAATAAGTTTAAATGATGGGATAAGGAAAGTTGTTGAGTGGATTGATAGAAATAAAGAATCGCTCTCAAAACAATCATGGAACTACATACATTCAAAATAATTTTTAAAGTTTTCTATTAATCAATTAAAGAATCATTTAATTTTTCTCCTTCACTTTTTGTTAATAAAAAATTCTAATTAAAATGCAAAGTCTTTGATTTATCTTATTTAATAAATATTTAGTTTTTATTAATAATATTTATTTTAAATACCTAAACTCAAAAAATAAATTTCAAATTATGTATTATCAGTAATTCTTTTTTAAATAAACTAATTGTGATAGTCTTAAATAATAAGGAAAAAATAATATGCCAGAATTAGATTTTATGAGTGTATTGCACAAAAGTACCTCTAGGGATTACTTAGCAAGAGTTAACGATAAAAATTTCCCAAAAGCCAAGGCAGCAAAATTAGCAAAAAAATGGGATTTTGATTATTGGGATGGAGATAGAAGAATAAATTATGGAGGTTACAAATATATAGAAGGTAGATGGGAAAAAGTAGCTAAAGCAATATTAGAACATTATAGTTTGCCCCTTAATTCAAAAATATTAGATGTAGGCTGCGGTAAAGGATTTCTAATGTATGATTTTCTAAAAGTGCGTTCTGATTTGGAACTATATGGGCTTGATATTTCTAGTTATGCGATTGAAAACTCAAAAGAAGAAATAAGAGAAAATATAGTTTTAGGTAATTCAAATTACCTACCTTGGCCTGATAATTATTTTGACTTGGTAATCTCAATTACAACTTTGCACAATCTATATAATTTTGATCTTTTTAAATCATTAAAAGAAATTGAGAGAGTGGCGAGATTTCATAAATATATTTGTGTTGAAAGTTATAGAAATGAAGTGGAGAAGGCGAATTTACTTTATTGGCAGGTAACTTGTGAGGCTTTTAATACTCCGAAAGAATGGGAATGGATATTCAATCAAGCAGGCTATACAGGGGATTATTCTTTTATATATTTTGAGTAAATGCATATGAATATTCCTAATACTATGAGAGCTGCAATCTTGGTAAAACAAGATTCTGAATTAATTATTGATGATGTTGAACTTCCAAGAATACTTGATATAGGTCAAGTATTAGTGAAGTTAAATGTTAGTGGCATATGTGGTTCTCAATTAGGAGAAATAGAGGGTAAGAAAGGCATAGATCCTTATTTACCACATCTTATGGGTCATGAAGGATGTGGTGAAGTTTTAAAAATAGGGCCTGGAGTTAAAACAGTTTCAGTTGGAGATAAAGTAGTACTTCATTGGAAAAAAGGAAGTGGTATTCAGTCTGAAACCCCAAAATATAAATGGCGTGGGGAAAAACTTAATGCAGGATGGGTTACTACTTTTAATGAATATGCGGTTGTGAGTGAGAATCGTTGTACATCTATCCCAGTAAATATTAATAATGATGATGCAGCTTTATTTGGTTGTGCTGTGACCACTGCATTTGGAGTTGTTGAGAATAATGCTAAATTGAGGTTTGGAGAATCAGTATTGGTTTTTGGTGCAGGAGGAATAGGTCTTAATATTATTCAGGCATCTAGATTAACATCAGCATGGCCAATTATAGCTGTAGATATTTTTGATAATAGGCTTGAACTTGCTAAAAAGTTTGGTGCTACTCATGTTATTAACTCTAAAAAAGAAAATATAGAAATAGCCCTTAACAAAATTATCAAGGAAAAATCTCTAGATGTTTTTATTGATAATACTGGAATTCCAAAAATTATTGAAAAAGGTTATGAATTAATAAATAGTAAAGGGAGAGTGATTCTAGTAGGAGTACCACCAAAAGATTCACATATAAAAATTTACTCTTTACCTTTACATTTTGGGAAAATCATATTAGGTTCACATGGAGGAGAATGCGTTCCAGATTTAGATATTCCAAGATATTTGAAACTTTTGGCTAACAAAAAAATTAATTTTGAAGGATTAATAACTAGTCGTTTTTCACTCAAAGATATAAATATTGCTATTAATACGATGAGGTCGGGTTCGTCATCAGGAAGAATAGTTATTGATTTATGAATGTACCAATTTTTACAATTGAAAATTGTCCCATTATTAATGAAGCTGTACTTGCCTATGGACATTTTAATTCAGTACATCCTGGCCATATAAGGTATTTAAAAAAAGCATCTTCTCAGGGCAAATCTTTATTTGTTGCGGTCCTTCCTGATACTAATAAAGGAAATAATAGAGAATATAAATTTACACAGAAGGAAAGAGCAGAGGGTTTAACATCCTTGAATGTTGTTGATGGTATCGTTTTATTAAAAGATGAAGAATATTCACTTGTTAATGCCATAAATGCACTCAAGCCAGCATTCTTAGTCTTAGGGACTGAATTTGAAAATACCAACGAATCAGAGATTATTGAAGCTATAAAAGTTATGAAAAAAAATGGTCTAAAAGTACAATTTCATGCAGGTGAAGTTCAATATGCTAGTACAGAATTATTAGAGAATTCAGAAAGTTATTTACAAAAGAACAATAAAATAAAATTTAAAATAGCTTGTAAAAAACAAAATATTAATAAAGCAGAACTAATAAAGTTTATTGATTCTTGGTCAAAAACAAATTTGCTTGTTATCGGCGATTCAATTTTAGATCAATATGCTGGATGTGAGGCTTTGGGTATGAGTGCAGAAGCACCGGTACTCGTTGTTAGAGAGCTTCAAAAAAAAGACTTTATTGGAGGCGCGTCTATAGTCGCCTCACATATTAAATCTTTAGGAGCTGAATGTAAATTCTTATCAGTAATTGGAAAGGATAATACAGGGCAGATTATTAAAAAAGAACTTTCTCAAAAAGGTATTACATGCGAATTTATTGAAGATGATTCGAGACCAACTACCTTTAAAAAGAGATATATAGTTGAAAATCAAAAGTTATTTAGAGTTAGTAGATTAAATGATCACTTTTTAAATAAATCTATTGAAGAAAAATTTATTGATAAACTTGAAAAATTAGCTCCAAATGTTGATGGGATAGTAGTTTCAGATTTCGTTTATGGTGTTATTACTCCAAAAATAATAGCTAAAGTTGTTGAACTTTCTAATAAATATAATTTTAGGATATTTGCTGATACACAATGCAGTAGTCAGATAGGTTTAATTACTAAATTCAAGAATTTCTCATTATTGTGTCCCAATGAAAAAGAAGCCAGAATAGCTTTACAAGATAAGGAATCCGGTTTAGAAAGTTTGAGCAAAAATTTAATAGCAGAAACAGGTAGTGAAATGTTAATTATGAAATTAGGTGCGCAAGGTTTCATAGCATTTGATCCGAATTTAGAGGGTGTTATAAGTCAATCTTTCCCAGCATTATCTTCTAATCCCGTGGATGTTTCTGGAGCAGGCGATTCCCTTTTAGCAATTATGGCAACTGCTTTAAGTACAGAAAGGAAATTGATGCCCGCAGCAGCCTTGGGTTGTTGTATGTCTGCGATAGCAGTTGAGAATATGGGTAATAAGCCAATATATGCCTCGCAATTAAAAGAATTTGTTATGGAGCTTTTATGATATTTTATGTATGTTTCCCTTTCATGTTTTGATAATAAAAAGGGTTTCGCTTTTAAATTTTCAGAAATATTAAATAATTTCCAATAAATATTTGAGGTCATATGAATTCTGAAGATCTTTTAAATATTTTTTTTCAATATCAAGTATAAAAAAGACAATTACTTGGATTGAGCATAGTGCTGACTTAGTATAAAAATTGCTTTTATCTTTTGTATGATGAAAATACTTGTTACAGGCGGATCTGGATATAAAGGTTCAGTGCTAATTCCAGAATTATTAAAAGAGGGTCATAAAATAGTGAGTATTGATACTAACTGGTTTGGGGATAATTTATTCAATCATCCTAATTTGACGAAAATAAAAGCTGATATAAGAGATATTGATTCTATACCTTTAGATGGAATTGATTCAATAATCCATCTTGCAAATATTGCTAATGATCCTGCTGTTGAGCTTAGTCCTAATTTAAGTTGGGAAGTCAATGTTCTTTCTAGTTACCAAATTGCAGATAAGGCATTAAGAAATGGAGTTAAGCAAATCGTTTATGCTAGTTCTGGCAGCGTTTATGGTATTAAGGAAGAAGAACACGTAACAGAAGACTTACCCTTAGTGCCAGTTTCTGTGTATAACAAAACAAAAATGGTAGCGGAAAGGGTATTTCTTTCTTTTAAGGATCAAATGGATATAAAGTGTGTAAGACCGGCTACAGTTTGCGGATTTTCTCCAAGGATGAGGTTAGATGTTAGTGTAAATATGTTGACTTATCAGGCTCTTAAAAATGGCAAGATTACTGTCTTTGGGGGAAATCAAACAAGGCCAAATATACATATAAAAGATATGGTAAATGTTTATAAACATTTTTTAAATAATAGGGAAATACCTTCAGGATGTTATAACGCTGGATTTGAAAATATAAGTATTTTAGAAATAGCAAAACAAGTTTCAAAATCTATCGATGCTGAAATCATAGTTACAGAATCTAATGACCCAAGATCATATAGACAAGATTCAACAAAACTCCTTAAAACTGGTTTTAAACCTTTATATAAAATATCGGATGCTATAGAAGAAATTATAAGAAATTTTCGAGAAGGACTTATTGATGGTTCAGATAGTCAATATACTGTAAAATGGATGAAAAAATTAGGATTATCAGAGAGTTGAGCTTAATAAGTAAATATTTCAAAAAATCTTTTATCGATTTATATTTCTAACTATATTTAAATTAATTATGTGCGGTATTAGTGGATTATGGTCTAATTTTGGGACAAAAGATGAACATAAAATATCTATAAAAAAAATGAATGATGCCCTAAATCATCGGGGGCCAGATAATTCCGGAATTTGGAATGATTCGGAAGAGAAATTTTTTCTAGGTCATACAAGATTATCAATTTTAGATTTAAGTCTTTTTGGAGCTCAACCTATGATTAGTCACAATGAAAGGTACGTAATATCATTTAACGGGGAAATATATAATCACTTAGAATTAAAAAGAGAACAAGAAAAAATTAATAGTGGTATTAGATGGAGAGGTCATTCTGATACGGAAATATTGTTAGAGATGATAAGTCAAAATGGTTTAGAGAAAGCTCTCCAAAAATGTAATGGGATGTTTTCTTTGGCTTTATGGGATAGGAAAGAAAAGTCTTTAAAATTAGCTAGAGATAGAATTGGTGAGAAGCCTTTATATTATGGTTTTTGTGGGAAGGGACTTGAGAAGACATTTGTATTTGGGTCTGAATTGTCATCCTTCAAGGCTTTAAAGTATTTCGAAAATGGAATAAATGCAAGAGGTCTTTCGCAACTCATTAATTATGGATCTATTTCTGCTCCAAATTCTATTTTTGAAGATATTTTTCAATTAATACCAGGCACAATACTTACTTTGAATTCTCCAATTAAAAAGGAATTATCAAATCTCAAGACATGGTGGAGTCTAAATTCTGTAGTAGAGAATTCATTTTCTAATCAAATTCATTCTGAAAATGAAGCCATATTAATTTTGGAAGAAGTTCTTAAACAAAGTATTAAAAGGCAAAGCATTGCAGATGTTCCCTTAGGAACATTCCTTTCTGGCGGAATTGATTCTTCTTTAATAACCTCTTTACTCCAATCTGAAGCTAAAAGAAAAGTTAAAACTTTTACAATTGGTTTTGAAGATGAGAATTTTAATGAGGCGCCTTACGCAAAGGAGGTTGCAAAATACTTAGGGACAGAACATTCTGAAATTTATTTAACATCTAAAGATGTTCAAAATTTAATTCCTAATCTTAATTCTATTTACTCTGAACCTTTTGCTGATCCATCTCAAATACCTACTCATTTATTATGTAGGGAAGTAAGAAATAGCGGTTTGAAAATTGCATTAAGTGGAGATGGAGGTGATGAGCTTTTTGGCGGATATAATAGATATTTTTTAGGAGAAAATATCTGGAAAGCTATGGATTTAATCCCCTTTAAGATAAGAAGACTTATTGGAGATTTAGGATTAAATCTCTCCAGTAAATCTCTTGATAAAATATCTCCTTTATTGGGGGTTAATCAATTTGGGATAAAATTTCATAAATTAGCTAAGAGATTAAAGTATATAAAAAACGAAGAGGAATTTTATTATTCATTGATCTCTCAATGGGAAGATCAAAGTTATATATTTTGCGATGATTTTAAAGATCCTTATTTGCACCAAAGGCCAGAATCGATAACTTGTGAGTTGCCAAAATATATTTCTTCAAATCTTACTTATAAAATGATGTTTTATGATACGTTAAACTATTTGCCAAACGATATACTTACAAAAGTTGATAGAGCTGCTATGGCTTCAAGTTTAGAAACTCGAGCTCCTTTCCTTGATCATAATGTTATTTCGACTGCTTGGAGATTAAGAAAAGATCTAAAAATTAACTCAAGTTTTAAGAAAATTAACGGTAAGGTCATTTTAAAAAAGTTATTGCAAAAATATATTCCACAAGAACTTTTTATAAGACCTAAGGTTGGATTTGGAATTCCTTTAGATGATTGGTTAAGAGGTCCATTAAAATCTTGGGCAGGCGATTTATTAGCTGAGGATAATATAAAAAAATCTGGTTATTTTAAGAGTGAACTAATTACAAAATTATGGGAAGAACATTTATCTTTGAAAAGCAATAATTGTTCAAAATTATGGCCAATTATTATGTGGCAATCTTGGTTAGAAAAAAATTAGATGTATAAAATTTATTATTACAAAGAATATTAAATTTCAAAAAAAAAATTTTTTCTTAAATGTTTCTTTCAATAGTTATACCTTCTCATAACAGGGCAATTTTTTTAAAAAAAGCGATTAGATCAATTCTCAAGGATGACGAGTTTGGTAAAAATATTAATCTAATTATCTCAGATAATAGCTTGAACAATGATATTAAAAATCTCTATAAAAAGGAATATATAAATAATAAATATATAAAATACTTTTCTTCAAAAAAATATAATTGTCTTGATTCTAATGTTAATAGATCAATTGAATTGGCTACTGGAAAATATGCATGGGTATTTGGTGATGATGATATTTTAGTTAATGGGGTTTTAAAGAAAATAATCAAATTTTTAAAAACAAAACAACCAAATTTGTTAGTTTGTAATAGTAAAGCTTTCTCAGAAGAAGGGATAATTGAATCAAAAAGAATGCCCAATAATAAAAACTTTTTATATGAAAAGGATGATAATGATAAGTTTTTAATTGATATGGGAGGATACCTTACTTACGTTGGTGCAATAATTGTGAATAAAAAACTATGGATTGAAAATTATAAAAAATCTAAAATCGGATCTTTTTTTGCACATATTGATTGCATTGGAGCAATTAAAAATAATAGGGAAGTCCATTACTTTGGAACACCCGCAATCAAAATGCGTTTAGGAAGTCAAACTTGGTTAAGTAAATCATTTCAAATTTGGTATTTATTCTATCCAGACATTATTTGGGGATTAGATAATTACTCATTTTATGCAAAGCAAAAAGTTATACCAAGAAACCCAATAAACTCTATAAGATTAATGCTAGCAGCTAGAGCATATGGGAGAATTGATTTTCAAATATTTCAGAAATTTATACTTAAATCTCAAAAAGTTATGAATTTTAATAAGTTTATAATTTTAATAATTGTAATTATACCTTTAAAATTATTTAGTAGAATTTATCTCACATATATTAGTATTTTTAAGAAAAAACAAACTATCAACTTCAGTCCCAAACTCGCTAAGGCACATTTAAATAGAATCTTAAATTGAGATGAATTTTTTAATATTACCTTTGAAAAAAAAATTAAGTTTAGTAAATAGTTAACTTTAAATTGGTAATTTGTTTTAATATTATTTAAATGACTTAAGTGATGAAAGCGGTAATATTAGCTGGTGGATTAGGAACAAGATTAGTAGAGGAAACTCATTTAAGGCCTAAGCCTATGGTAGAAATCGGTGGTAAACCGATATTATGGCACATTTTAAAAATTTATAGTTCTTATGGTATTAATGAATTTATAATATGTTTGGGATATAAAGGTTATCTTATAAAAGAATTCTTCTCTAATTATTTTCTTCATACTAATGATGTTACTTTTGATATAAAGGAAGAAAAAGTTTTTTTCCATAGTAGAAAATCAGAGGATTGGAAAGTAACGCTTATAGACACAGGAGAACTTACTCAAACAGGTGGAAGAATTGCAAGAATAAGAAAGTTTTTAAATAATGAAACCTTTTGTCTTACTTATGGTGATGGGGTTGGGAATATCAATATTAGTAAACTTATTGAGGAGCATATTAATTCAGGAAAATTAGCCACATTAACGGCTGTACAACCTCCTGGGCGGTTTGGGGTTTTAGAACTTGAAGGTGGCAGAGTGAAATCTTTCCAGGAAAAGCCAGTAGGAGATAATTCATGGATTAGTGGAGGTTTTTTTGTTCTTGAACCCTCTGCGATTGATTTTATTGATGGGGATGATTGTGTTTGGGAGGATAGACCCCTAAAAATACTATCTCAAAACAATGAGTTAAATGCTTTTAAGCATTATGGATTTTGGCAACCTATGGATACATTAAGAGACCACAAATTACTACAGAAAAGATGGGAGGAAGGACAAGCATCATGGAAAACATGGTAATTGTGAATAAGGAATTCTGGTTAAATAAAAGGGTTCTTATTACTGGACACACCGGATTTAAAGGGAGTTGGTTATTAGTTTGGTTAAATTTGCTTGGCGCTGATGTATATGGTTTATCTTTGTCACCCTTGAATGGAAAATCTTTATTTAAAGAGATAACAAACGAAAAGACTTTATCAAAAGATTTTTTTGTTGATATTAGAGATATTGAAAAACTTAACAGTAGTATAAAAGAAATAAGCCCTGATATAGTTTTTCACTTAGCTGCTCAGCCATTGGTAAGAGAAAGTTATAAGAATCCATTAGAGACATGGTCTACAAACTTATTGGGATCATTAAATCTTCTTGAAAGCCTATCAATTATCAAAAAAAATTGTGCAGTGATTATGGTTACGACAGACAAAGTTTATAAAAACATGGAATGGGAGTATGGATATAGAGAAAATGACCAACTTGGTGGACATGACCCTTATAGTGCAAGTAAAGCTGCCGCAGAAATTGCAATATCGAGTTGGAGAGATAGTTTTTGTTATTCTGATAATAAAGGTTCTAATTTAGCAATAGCTTCTGCTCGATCGGGAAATGTGATAGGGGGTGGAGATTGGGCTAAAGATAGAATTTTCCCTGATGTCATTAGATCACTAGAAAATGATAAAAAAATATTTATAAGAAATCCTAATTCGACTAGACCATGGCAACATGTTTTGGATCCCTTGGCAGGTTATATAATATTGGCAGAAAAGTTATATCAATCAAAAAATGAATTACATAAAAACTCTAATAATCTTTTAACTTCAGCATTTAACTTTGGACCAAACATCTCTTCAAATAAGTCAGTTGAGTCCCTTGTTAATGAAATAATTAAGTATTGGCCCGGTGCTATTAAAAAAAATGATGATGATTTTAATCAATTTCACGAAGCTAAAAAATTGCACCTCCAAATTGATAAAGCCTTTTATCTTTTGAATTGGGAGCCTATTTGGAACTTGGAATTTTCTGTAAAAAAAACAGTTGAATGGTACAAAAAATTTAGAGAAGACTCTTATTCTTCTCTTGATTTATGTACTAGTGACATTCAACTTTATGAAAAAAATTTAACTAAATTTTAAATGAAAAAAAAAATTTTATTTATCGTTAATGCTGACTGGTTTTATTGTTCACATAGATTAAATATAGGTATAGAAGCAATTAAAAATAATTATGAAGTCCACCTAGCTACAAAATTTACTGGTTGTGAAGAAAAACTTATTCCTTTAGGATTTAATCTTCATCCAATAGTGTTTGATAGAGGTTCTCACTTAATAAAAACAGCAAAGTCTTTTTTTCAAGTATTCTTCTTAATAAAAAGAATAAAACCTGATATTGTACACGCAATTACTCTAAAGCCTATAATTTTTGGAGGATTTGCCGCAAAGTTTTTAACAAATGTATCTTTTGTGGCTTCAGTTTCGGGATTAGGATACCTTTTTATATCTTCTGACTTGAGAGCATTGATATTAAAATTCTTTGCGAAATTTTTTATTAGGCTTGCATTTTCAAAAGAAAACTTAAAAGTTATTTTTCAAAATAAAGAAGACTTAAAGAAAATCAGTCGAATGTGTAATCTTAATTTAGAAAAAACTAGTTTAATAAAAGGTTCAGGGGTTGATTTGAATTTTTTTAAGCCGTTAAAAAAAGAATCAAATAAAAAAAATATTTTATTTGCATCAAGACTTCTTAAATCAAAAGGATTGCTTGAATTTGTAGAAAGTGCAAAATTAATGAACTCTAAAAAGTACAATTTTTTAGTCGCGGGAATGTTAGATAAAGAAAATCCTGATTGTGTTTCTGAAGAACAAATAAAGGCTTGGGTAAGTAATGGAATAATTAAATATTGTGGATATATAAAAGAAATGAAAGACCTAATATGCGAATCAAAAATTGTAGTTTTGCCATCTTATTATGGAGAAGGATTACCTAAAATTCTTATAGAGGCTGCGGCATGCGGTAAACCTATCATTACCACAGATCATCAAGGTTGCAGAGATGCGATAATATCAAATAAAACAGGAATTCTTATTCCTGCTCGGGATACAAAGGCTTTGATTAGTGCTTTAAAAAAGCTTTTAGATTCTCCCAATTTATGCAAAAAAATGGGTAAGGCTGGAAGAAATTTTGCGGTAGAAAATTTTGATATAAATTTTGTTAATGCTCAACATTTAAAAATATATGCTCAATTAATTAAAAATAATATAAGGTTTTAATTTCTGCTACTGGATTAAATTTTTGTAAAAAGAGATCCTTATTTTATTTATTAAATAAAATTGGCCATAGTATTAAAGCTTCTTAATTAGTTAGAGAAAAGTTTTTTCTTAATTAAAGTTTTAGAATTCAACATTTAAATTTTTTATAGTACTTAAATCAATTTTATTGTCATTTAAAGTTCTACTAAGATTTATTCTTTATCAAAAAGTTAATTATTTTTAGTTTATTAATAAGTTCTTTATCTTTTTCCAAAAATATATAATATTTTTCTAAGTTTCAACTTCTAAAGCAGCAAGTAAATAAATTTAATTAAATGAACAAAAACTGTATAATCCAAAGGACTATTGTAAAATTATCAATACTTGAGAAAAGATTAAAAATAAAATTTAATGAATAAAGCAAAGTCACTTTTTCAAATTTTATATCAGGCAAAACCTATACTTAGAAAATGGATATTGTTAATGGTTGATTTATTAATAGTTTTATTTTCAATATCTATTGCTACGTTTGTTTTATTTTTAAAAAGAGTTTTTTATTCTGAAGTTTATAATTTTGATTTTTCGTCATTTTTGTGGATATATTATACCGCAATTGTCATAAGTCCTATTATTTATATTCTTACCAAACAATATAAAGCACTAAGTAGGTATTCTGGTGTTACAACCTATTATCAGATTCTGGGTAGGAATGTACTCCTATATTCTTTAATTTATCTTTATGGGTTCAGACTAAATGTTAGTTATCAACCTTCATTTATATTAATGATGGTTTTTACATGCTTATCACAAATATTTTTAAGACTTACTATAAGAGATTTTGTAAATTACTCTACAAGCCTCCCAAATAAAAAATTAATCAATGTCATAATCTATGGGGCAGGAGAAAATGGAGCGCAACTAGCAAAAAATTTAATGAAACTTAATACCTATAAAATCATTTGTTTTTTGGATGATGATAAAAAATTGTGGGGCAGATCTATATTAGGATTAGTAATTAAAGCACCTATTGAACTCGATAATTTAAAAAATAAAGTTGACCAAATACTTTTAGCTGTACCAAATTTAAATCGGACAAAAAGGAAAAAGTTAATAGAGTATCTCCAAAATTATAAAATTCCTCTTTTATCTATACCTTCTATTAAAGAGGTAATATCTGGCAAATTGGATTCCTACAATCTTATGCCAATCTCAATAAATGATTTGTTAAGTAGAGAAGTAGTTAATGCTGATAAAAAATTACTTGGGATGGGTGTGAAGGGGAAAGTTATTTTAATAACGGGGGCAGGAGGATCTATAGGTAGTGAGTTATGCAAACAAATTTATTATTTAAATCCAAAAAAAATGATACTTTTCGATATGAATGAAAATAATCTTTATTTAATTAATAAAAGTCTCATTAATTTGAAAATTAAGTTCCCAATAAAAACAGTTCTAGGTAATGCCTGTGACTATCAGACTTTAAAAAAAATTCTTTTAGATAATAAAGTAGACGTTGTTTTTCATGCCGCAGCCTATAAACATGTTCCATTAGTTGAAATAAATGCTGTTGAAGGGATTAGAAATAATATTGTTTCTACATATAAAGTTTGCTCTGCATCAGAAGATACATATGTCAAAAATGTTGTTTTTATATCATCTGATAAAGCAGTTAGACCGACAAACATTATGGGTGCTTCTAAAAGATTGTCGGAACTTATAGTTCAGGGATTTTCTGATAAAAAAACAAAAAATATAAATTCAGATCCTGTTGTTTTTTCAATGGTTCGTTTTGGAAATGTACTAGACTCTTCAGGTTCTGTAGTTCCCTTATTTAGGAGTCAAATTAAAAGTGGAGGTCCTATTACTCTCACTAATGAAAAAATATTAAGGTACTTTATGACAATCTCCGAAGCCTCTCAATTAGTTTTGCAATCTTTATCTTTAGCAAAAGGAGGCGATCTTTTTCTCTTAGACATGGGTGAACCGGTCTTGATAAAGAAATTAGCTGAACAGATGATAATTTTGAGTGGAAAATCAATAAAGAATTCAGATAATCCTAATGGAGACATTGAAATAAAATTAGTTGGCTTAAGGCCAGGAGAAAAACTTTACGAGGAATTATTGATTAATGGGGAATCTTTACCAACTTCACATCCCCTTATTTTCAGAGCAAAAGAAAAATCTATGGATAATAAAAGGTTATTTTCGAGGATTGATAAACTTTTAAATTTTTTAAATGATTATAAGACTGAAGAATCATTGAAAATATTAAAAGAATTAGTTCCTGAATGGAAGAAATTAAATGATTTAAATTAATTTAAAAAATTTAAATTTTTTGAAGAAAATTTTTATAAGTAAACTTTTTTCACCTAAATGTGAGTTATTAAATGTAAAATTTCTAAAGTGGATAATTTTATGACAGAAAAAATTTCTTATGCAAAAACTGTATATGGTCAGGATGAAATTAATGCAGTTGTAGAATGCTTAAATGAATCAACCCAAATGGGAAAGAATTCAAGATTATTTGAGGATAAAATTTCAAAAATATTTGAAAAAAAATATTGTTTATATGTTAATTCAGGTTCTTCAGCTTTATATCTTGGAATAGAAGCTTATAATTTTAAGCCGGGTTCTGAAGTTATCACTCCAGCCTTGACTTTTTCTACTACGGTAGGCTGTTTACTTAAGAACAAGTTGGTGCCTGTTTTTACTGATGTAGATCTTCTGATGTATTGTATTGACGTTGACCAAATAGAAGAATTAATTACAGATAAGACTGTTGCAATCTTGGCCCCAAACCTATTAGGTAATTTATGCGACTGGGAAAGAATAAGGAGAATTGCAAATAAATATGATTTAAAAGTAATTGAAGACTCTGCAGATACATTAGGTGCCACTCTGCAAAATAAAATTCCAAGTGGAAAATTTTCTGACATGTCTATAACGAGTTTTTATGGATCTCACATAATCAACTGTGCCGGTAATGGCGGAGCTCTTACTTTAAATGATAATGAAGTTTTTAAAAAAGCTAAGTTATTGAGATCTTGGGGAAGGAGTTCATCATTATTTGATGAGCATAGTGAGGCTATTGAAAATAGATTCAATATAAATCTTGATGGGATTGAATATGACGCGAAATTTGTATTTGAGGAGATTGGCTATAATTTAGAAGGTAATGAAGTTGGAGCTGCTTTTGGTTTAGCGCAACTTCAAAATTTAAGAAAAAATATCTTAAAAAGACAAGAAAACTTTCAGCATCAGTGTAATTTCTTTAAAAAATATAGTGAATATTTTGAAACGCCTAAAGAATTGCCTGGTGTTTCTACAGCTTGGTTGGCATTCCCAATTTTATTAAAAGACGATATTTCATTTAATAGAAAGCAGTTCCAAATTTATCTCGAAGAAAGAGATATTCAAACAAGAGTAATATTTACAGGTAATATTCTTAGACAACCAATGTGCCGTAATATAAAAAAAAGAGTAACTAATAGAGGCCTCGCAAACTCTGATTTAATTATGAAAAATGGAGTTTTATTACCCTTACATCATGGAATGACTAGCAAAATGTTTAATAGACTTCATTCTACTATTGATAAATTTATAAAAGAATTTGGTTAGATATATAATGTAGTGCTTTATATTAAAAATATTTAAAGACCATCTCCAATTCGCCATAAATTTAATCCAGCATTTCTAACTTCAACGGGATTGGTAAGCGATCTAGTATCAAATATCCAAGAAGGTTTCCTCATATTTTCAGAGACCTCTTTCCAGTTTATTTTTTTATACTCACTCCACTCGGTTAAAAGAACAACAGCATCAGCATCTTTAAATGAAATCATTAAATCATTTTCTTTATGCCATTTACCTTCTACATCAATAGAATTACTATCCTTTAGGAAATTCTTTGAAGATTCAAATTTAAGATCAAAATTTATTTGATCACTTGAGACCTTAGGATCATGTATTACGAGACATGCTCCTTCCTCCAAAAGATCTTTGCAAACATTAATGGCTGGAGACTCCCTCGTATCATTAGTGTTCGCTTTGAAAGCAAAACCCAAAATAACAATTTTTTTATTTGATAGTGTTCCAAAAAGTTTTCTTACTATTAACTTTGAAATTCTATGTTGTTGCCAATTATTTAATTTAATTACACTTTCCCAAAAGGATGCAACTTCGGGTAATCCAAAAAATTCGGATAAATAAACAATATTAAGGATATCTTTTTTAAAACAACTTCCCCCCAAATCCTGGGCCAGAATTAAGAAATTTAGATCCAATTCTGCTATCAAAACCAATTGCTTTAGAAACTTCCCTTATATCAGCTCCAGTTTCCTCACAAATAGCGCTTATTGAATTAATAGAACTAATCCTCTGTGCAAGAAAAGCATTAGAAGTTAATTTAGCTAATTCGCTACTCCAAAGATTTGTTTTCAATATTTTCTCATTGGGAACCCAGTTTTGATAAATTTTAACCAAACTCTCAATTGCCATATGATTTTCACCTCCAATAAGAACTCTATCTGGATAGATTAAATCATCAATTGCAGAACCTTCTGCAAGAAATTCTGGATTGGATAAAACATCAAAAGTCTTCTTTAAACTTGAGTTATTGGGAGATACTTCAGTCTCATTTAAAATTTCTTTTATAACACCTGCAGTTCTAACAGGTAAGGTACTTTTTTCGACTACAATTGTATGATCTGATGCGTATAAAGCTACTTGCCGTGCACATGCTTCGACCCATTTTAAATCACTTGCTTTACCAGCGCCAAATCCTTTTTGTTTTGTAGGGGTATTTACAGAAATAAAAATCATATCCGCCTCTTTTATTTTTTCTTTGATGGATGATGAAAATCCTAAATTTTTATTCCTACATTTTTCGATTATTTCTTTAAGCCCAGGCTCATAAATTGGTAATTCATCTAAATTAGGACTGTTCCATTTTTGAATTCTATCTTTATTTATATCAACAACATTGACAAGAATATCTGGACATTTATCTGCAATAACAGCCATAGTTGGGCCCCCAACATACCCAGCACCAATACAGCATATATTTTTTATTTGCATTACTACTAAATTCTAAATATTAAAAGACTAACATAAAAAAAACTACTCTTTTTAAATCATTTCTTTGAAATAGTCTATAGTTTTTTCTAGACCAATTTCTAGATTTATTTTGGGATCCCAATTTAATTTGGTTTTGGCTTTTTCAATAAATGGCTTTCTTTGTAATGGGTCGTCTTGAGGCAGAGGTAAGTGAGTTAATTTAGATTTTGAATTCAATTTATTGACTACAATATCAGCTAATTCTTTGATAGTGAACTCATTAGGATTCCCAATATTTATGGGTCCGCATTCTTTTGAATTCATAAGAGATATAAGTCCGTCTATTAAATCATCAACATAACAGAAAGATCTTGTCTGAGATCCGTCCCCATATATAGTAATCGGGCTATTTGATAATGCTTGCACAATAAAGTTGCTCACAACTCTTCCATCATCTGGAACCATTCTTGGACCATAAGTGTTAAAAATTCTAGCCACTCTAATCTCTGTATTATGCATCCTTTGATAATCAAAACACAATGATTCGGCTATCCTTTTGCCTTCGTCATAACAGCTTCTAATTCCAATAGGATTCACTGAGCCTTTATATTCCTCATGTTGAGGATGTATTTCGGGATCTCCATATACTTCACTTGTACTAGCTAATAATATTCTCGCACCTACTCTTCTTGCCAGTCCTAGCATATTATAAGTACCCAAGAAACTGGTTTTTGCTGTTTTAATTGGATTGCTTTGATAATGTACAGGTGATGCAGGGCAGGCAAGATGCCATATCCTATCTATTTCTAGTTGAATAGGATATGTAACGTCATGTCTTATTAATTCGAAGTTTTTATTTCCTATCCATTTTCTTATATTAGACTTCTTCCCAGTAAAGTAGTTATCAAGACAAATAACTTCTTGATCGGTCTTCATAAGACGATCTATTAAATGTGAACCAAGGAAACCAGCCCCTCCCGTAACTAAATTTCTCAAAAATTAAATTAAAATCTAAGTTTATATTAAACTAAAGTCTAATTAAAATAAATTTATTTTGATATAGTTACAGCGATTAGTTTATCTATTAATTTATTAATTATTCTAGATTTAACAGTTTTTCTAAGGATAAAATCGATATTTATTTTAAAAATAATTTTCTAACTTTAAATGAATATTAGAATTTAGAAAAATGTTTACATCATATAAAAAATAAAAACCAAAAGCAAAGTCTTAGTCTCGTTTCATTTTTGTCTAGAAATCTAGTTTAATTTAATTATTATGAAAGTTTTTTATACTCTTCCATAATCATCTTTGAGCCTTATAATATCATCTTCACCCAGATATGAACCACTTTGTACTTCAACCAGCTTCAATGGGTTCCGCCCTGGATTAGAAAGTCTATGAACAGCACCTATAGGGATATATGAACTTTCATTTTCGCTAAGAATTAGCACTTCTTCATCAATTTCTACTTTTGCAGTTCCTTTAACGACTACCCAATGTTCGGAACGATGATTATGCTTTTGTAAAGAAAGACTTTGGCCTGGATGAACGACGATAAGTTTTATTTGCCACCTTGGGTCTTCAGCTATTGAAATGTAATTACCCCATGGCCTATATATTTTTTTGTGATTCTCTCCTTCTGGAATATTATTATTTGTAAGTTCTTCTACAATTCCTTTTACTTTTTCGGCATCATTTTGATTGACTATAAGTGTGGCATCATTTGATTGAACTATTATTAAATCAGAAAGACCTAAACCATATATAAGTTTATTTTCACTTTCTACATAACAATTTTTGGATTCTTTAAGAAATATATTCCCTTTAGTATGATTTGCATCTTTATCTTTTTTAGAAACTTTCCAAACTGAATTCCAATTTCCTATGTCACTCCAACCTGAACCAAGAGGGATCACTGTTCCTAACTTTGTTTTTTCCATTATTGCAACGTCAAATGATACATTTGGGACACTTTTAAAAACTTCTCTATTAACTCTTTGAAAGTCTAAATCGAGAAGTTCTTTATTTATAGATTTTTTACATGTTTCTAAAATAATTGGAGATATTTTTTTTATTTCTTTTAGAAGAGTACTAGCCTTGCATAAAAAAATACCACTATTCCAGCTATATCTTGAGTCGGAAAATAATTCTTTTGCTTTTTTTTTATCAGGTTTTTCAATAAATTCTTCAATATCAAAACCTTCAATTACTCCTTCTTTTATTGCCTTTTGCGATTTTATATAACCATATCCTGTAGCTGGATAGTCAGGAATAACTCCAAAAGTTACAAGTCTATCTTTCATTGCATATTCAATTCCAACCTTAATTGCATCAATAAAGTTTTGGGTGTTATTTATATGATGATCAGAAGAAAGGATTAAAATAATGGGATCATTGTTATTTTCTACTGCTTTTAAAGCAGCTAAAGTGATTGCTGGACAAGTATTTCTTCCAATAGGTTCAAGCAAAATTTTATTCGGTTTAACATCTATCTCTCTCATTTGCTCAGCGACAATGAATCTGTGCTCCTCGTTACATATAATTATTGGGTCTTTTGTAGATTTAAGACTCATTATTCTTTCTTGCGTTTTTTGTAGCAATGTTTTATTACTTTTTGAATTAATGGATAAATATTGCTTTGGAAAACTTTTTCTAGAAAGTGGCCATAACCTAGAACCACTGCCCCCACACAAGATAACAGGTAATATTGGTTGACAATCCATAATAAAATATTTTTACAAATATAAATTAAATAATTTTGTCTAACTAAATAATACTATGCAACTTTAATTTAAAAATATCTATTTAAAAAATAATTTAAATACATCCTACTATACAAATTTATTTCAATTATGAAAAATTTGATTTTTTAATACGATTTAATTATAAAAACTTTATATTTTTTGTTTAAATTAAAATAAGAAAAATATTTAATTTGCAAATCTAAATAATTATTGAGCTTTGCAATATATGACTTTTCTTATTAAAAATTGTCATGGTAATATTTTATTATTGATTGAGTCATAAGTTAACTAAGTTTGAAAAGTATTTTTTTTACAGATTTACAATTTCTTATCTTAATAATTGGAACTACAAGTTTCTTAGTGACTTACATTTTAGTACCAATAACAAAAGGTTTTGGAGAGAAATATAACATAAATGATATTCCTAATAATAGAAAACTTCACACTAGGGCAATTGTAAGACTTGGAGGGGTTCCTATATTTGTTGGTTTTTTTTGTGGCCTTTTATCAATTTTATTTACAGGAAGTTTTAATCAGTTTTCATTGGAAAACATGAATTCTTATGGAAGGATTATGCTTTTTACTGGCTCTGCAATATTTTTCTTAGGATTATTAGATGACTTATTTAAATTATCACCCAAGTTTAGATTGGGATTTCAACTTTTAGTTGCTTCTATTGCTTGGTTTAATAATTTAAGAATTAACTCATTAAATCTTGAATTCATTTCATCTGATTTGTCTAATGTACAAATTCCAATTTTTATTAGTTATCTAATAACAATTATATGGATAGCAGGAATAATTAATGCCATAAATTGGATGGATGGAGCAGATGGCCTTGCAATTGGATTACTGATAATAGCCTCATTAGCATTTTTTATAATTGAACTTCCTAATAATTCTCTATATCTTAGCTGTATTATGGCTTCTCTAATAGGAGCAGCTTTAGCTTTTCTGAAATTCAACTATCATCCCGCGAAAATAATAATGGGTGATTCAGGCTCATATTTTTTAGGATTTAATTTGTCTATAATTAGTTTTATTTCTGCTGCTGATAATAGTACTCCTTTTGACGTAAGAATTGTGTTTCTTATAATGTTTATCCCAATTTCAGATATGGTTTACGTCATTTTAAAAAGAATAATTAATGGGAAAATACCGCTCTATCCAGACAAAACTCATTTACATCATAGATTACTAAAAAGTGGTCTAAATCAAAGAGAAACTGTAAATATTATTTGGAGTCTTTCTGCTTTTTTCGCTGTTATTGCTCTTGTGATTGATGGTAGGATAAGTCCTGTTTTTATTCTTTATTCTGTAGTAATACATCTGATATGTAATCCAAGGATAAAGGAATTTTTTAAAAAGATATTAAATTAATTTTTTATTATTTATCAATTTTTCCTTAAAGTTAAAGTATTTAACCCTTAAATTCTGCAATTTTTCAAAATAATATTTATTTATCATTCCTTTTGTCCTAAAAAGAATATTTTCTTCATTTTCTCCATCTCTAGAAATATTATTGGTAGTATATCTTTTCCAAAAACCCTCAACAACATTAATATTATTGCGTGGTAATTTATTCTTTTTTTTGATTTTTTTTAGAATACTATTTCTATAATCTAAGTTAAGGAATTCTGCTATTTCTTTGCATTTATCATCAGTTCTTAAAATAATATCTTCAAAGAAAATTACTTTATAATTTTTATTATTATGAATACTTGTAAGTTTCTTATATAAATGATCAAAACATTTTTCTATCAATGTAATACTTTTTTCTGTTTGGTTAATTTTAGAATATTCTTCTTCCCAACCATTCGCAAACCATGGTAGATCTAGTCCATTAAAATTTATTTTAGGAGTAAATTCTCTTGGATCACTTTCAATTCTATGTAGATAAGAACTATACGTTTCTAATATATATAGTGGGTCTCTTAAGGTATAAAAAAACTTAACATCACTTCCAAATGTATCTTCAATTAAAAAATTATTAAATGTGGCCATGTGTACTAAAAAAGGGATATTCATTTTTGGTGCAACTTTTTCAATGATGTAATTATCATCATGAACATTTGAAAACATGTTTTTTAAATAACTTATTTTTTTAGGATGATTAAAAGCGAATGAAAGATCCTTTCTTCTCCAATTAAGATTTCTTCCAATTGAAATATTGTAAGTTATCTCATCAAATATAGTTCGCAAAGTAGACTTTGCAGCCTCCTCTTCTATTGATTCAAAGCTATAGAGAATTGGGAGATAGTCAAATGAGATATTCCAGGTTGAAATTTCTGAATTATTGTATGCTTTTAGTAATTCTGATATTAAAATTTTTCCACTTCCAGAGAAGCCATCAATAATAATAGGTTTAGAATTATATTTTGATGATTTTGAAAATTTCAATTTTTCCATTTTATTTTTTCTCTTAGTTTAAAATATCAACCAAGAATCTATTAATAATTAGTAGTTTATGCAAAAAATTCTAAATATTTTTTAGGATCTCATTTACGAATAAATTACAAACATAATCTTCAGAAAAGTATTTGCAACATTTTTTAAAAGAATTATTAGTAAATTCTTTTAAAATTCCTCTATTCTCTCTGAAAAAGTTTAAGGAGTTTTTAACTTCTTCGATATCTTTAGGTTTTATCAAAAATCCATTATCCATATGCGATATGAAGTCTGTTGGACCAGGAATATCAGAAGCAATTATTGGTATTTTACTTGCTGCAGCTTCAATTATTATTGAACCAAAACCTTCTCTGTAACTAGGAAGTATTAGGCAAAATGCAAATTTTAGTATTAAATTTATATCTTTAATGTATTCTATGTGTAAACAATTTCTAAGTGATTTGATTTTAGAGTATTCTAATTTATTCAATTCATTTGGACCAATAATTAATAAATAAGAATCCTCAAATTCTTTGTTATGTAATTTAAATCCATCTATTAATTCTCTAATACCTTTGTCCCTATTTACTCTACCAACAAAAAATATTATCTTGTATCTATTCTTTTTAGCAATTTTTAAAAACTTTAATAAATTATTGATTTGTGTTTTATTTATTTTAATTAAATTCCTGAGTGCATATTGTTTATTAATATTGAATTTCTTTATGTTTACTCCAGATATAGAACCTTTACCAAAAAATTGAATTTTTTTTACATTTAATTCTTTTGATATGAAATTAGATTGAGACTCACTATCGCAATAAATCTTTGAACAACTAAATATTATAAATTTATCGATATATTTTAGTATTTTTTTTCTTAAGCCACTTAAGTTAGCCCATCTTTGACCAGTAAAATAATGGTATGATTTGCCTCCTAGAAAGGATGTCAATGAATTTATTAAACCTGCTTTAGGTGTGAAAGAGATACACAAGGTAGGATTATGTTTTATTCTAATAATTAAAAATTGTAAAAATACATAAATATCAGAAAAAGATGGTTCTCTTTTAATAGGTATATTTATTACTTTTACTTTGCTGAAATTTAATGCAAATTTACTACGATATGAACTAACAATGTACAACTTTGTTTCATATTTTAATTTATCTATTATTGGTAAAAGATGTTGATAAACGAATATTGGATCATTAACTAAAATAAAAACTTTTCTTAATTTTTTTTTCATTTAAAGAATAAAAGTAAATATGATAAATCTTTTTAGGGATTTTATAAAAAATATTTCAGGTAATAAATTTATAATCTTTTTTAAAAAATTTACTGGGAACTTGATCTTAAGAAATGAAATATAAGAGTAATTTTTAAATAAATTATAAATGCTTTTCCTCTTGTATATTTTTTTTATATCTAAAGCTTTCTTTGTTGAGGTATTAACTATTTCAGATATTTCTTTTAACAATAATTCAATAGGTGTAATAGGTAACTTCCTTTTTTTACTTATTCCAATAGGAAAAATTGTAAGAAAAATCTTAAGTTTTTTTAAAAAAATAGATTTTTTGAAAATTATAATAGAAGGCTGCAAAATTATAGTTTTTATATTTTTTAAATTTTTTAGATTTGTTTTTAAATTATATTCACCACAAGATTTTGATAATTCATATGAATTGTATTTTATTAATTGTTTCCTGAATGGATCGATAGCAAATTTTTTGAAATTATATTTCATATATGGAGCATTTACTCCTATTGTAGACATATGAATAAAAGTGAATTTTTGGTTTAAATTCAAGTCAAATTCTTTTAATTTTTCAGATAGAAAACTTGTAAATATAAAGTTTGAGTGAAAAAAATAGTCTCTTTTTTTTGTTGAACCTACACAATTTATGATGCAATTAATATTATTCTCATTTATAAAATCTATAGTCATAATTTTTTCTGTATTTATAGATGTATCTGTAAATATTTTATTTTTATCCTTAAGGTAGTTTGCTAATTCTAAACCTAACTTTCCAGAGCTACCCAATATTATGATATTTTTCATCTAATTTTATTTAATACTAAAGAACTTAAGAATAATATTATGTATTTTTGTTGTATTTATAATTTTATCCCTATTTTTAAATATTTTCTCTAAATTAGATCCTTTAAACATTAATGTCCCATCTTTAACATGATAGCCAGTTGGTTTATCTCTTTTGATAACTTTTATTCCAAGTGATTCTAATGGGATTTTTTTACCGTTTAGAACTATAAATTTACATTTTACGGTTACTGAAGATCTTTGAATAGAAATGTTTACTTTTAATCCTTGGTTTTTATATCTAACTGGAAGGATTGATTCACCATTAATTGATTTGATATTATTAATATTTTTTTCTAGTTCTATTTTTGACTTTTTATCCATACACTCAATGCAAAGATCTGGGTGCATAGCAGGTAATAATTTATAGTTATTCATTTCTAAATTTAATACCTTTATAAGTTTCTTAATATTACCTATAAATAATTCAGGAACCCAATCTTTCCAATCTATTGAATCTTGACCCATACTGCTAAGTATAAGTAAGTCATAATTATGTGATTTTGATATTTTTAATAATTTTCCTATATGTCTATCTGAAATATCCATTGCCTTAATAATTGAATTTTTATTAAATAAACTTTCTCTTGAATTGGTTTTAGGATGAAATAAGTAATCCCAATATCTATGCATCATTCCTGCTACATGATTCGTAAAATATGTTGAGAATTCTGGTTGTTTTTTTAAAAGGTATTTCTCATAAAGATCGAAGGAAAGTATAGCTTGCATAAGTGATCTTCTTCTTCGATATTTTCCATAAATTGATTCCTTTATTAGGTGTGATATTATTCTTAAAATTGAATTAAATTTTATATATCTAAGAATTAATAATTTTGCAAAATTTTTAAGGTCATTAAAGGAATACTTACCAGGAAGTGCTTTATTTTTATTTACAATATTCAAGTTGAATTTCTGAAAAGCTTCTAAATCTTTTGGATAAGCTTCAGGAGTAGGAGAAAAAGTATCAGGTAAGTAAAACTTTGTATTTTCATGAATGTATGGTGGAAAGGATTGGAGAGATCCAAAAATCCCAATTGAGATTTTTGTTCTTGCTAATTTTTCCCATATAGGCGGCCACTTTTTAGCAATTGATAAGTCCTGATTAATAAAATTTATCTTATGAGTTTCATTAGTTACACCTCTATGAACTGTTGGCCAAGTACTCCAAGGATGTAACTCACCTTTATCATCTGTTGTGGTTTTTAAAATATTCCCTTGATTTAATAAATAAGAAATATTTGAATGAGGTCTTACTTCAGAATAATGTTTTAATAGTTTTAGGGGCACTTCATTGAGTTCGTACAAAATTAACTTTTTATTAGAAGCAACCATTTGACTTTTTTTTTATTATATAAAGGATTTTAATAGCTCAAAGTTTTATTTTTAAGATTGTTTAAAAATAGATGATTTTTTTAAATTTATTTGCTGAACTTTCAATGCTAAATCTATTTTCAGCAAAAACTTGACATTCTTTTTTTTGCTTCTTCCACTTTTCAAAATTTTTATTTTTTAAATTATAATATTTATAAATTAAGGTGGCTATTTTTTCAGCAGTAGTATATTTTGAAACTGTTTCACCAAAACTTTTAATTATTGATTTTGTATCCCCAATGTTTGTAGCAATTGGAAATGTTCCGTACATCATAGCTTCAGCAATAACATTTGGAAAGCTTTCTCCATATGAGGAAAGAAGAAGAGAAATATCACTTTTGGAAAATAATTCGTGTACAGAAATTGGACTAATAAGATCGTAAAGAATTATATTTTCGTAAATATTTAGATATTTTAAATGCTTTATGAGCATTTTATTTTTTGTATTTAGACCTTTACCGACAAGGTGTAACTTGAAATTTATATTATAATTTAGTTTAAAAATTTCTATTGATTTAAATAATAATTTATGGTTTTTTTGGGGATGATATCTTGCTACATAAATAATGTTAAATTTATTTTTATTAATTTTTTTTATAGGTACATATCTTTTAAATCCATTATAAATAACAGACGACTTTTTCTTACTATAACCTTTCTTCAAATGTTGCAACATTGATTCTCTTGAATTAAAAATTATACTTTTAGGAATTTCCATAAAAAAAATTCTTGAGATAGAAAATGCTATAAACGCAAGTAATGAATATTCATTTATTTTAATAACTGTATTTCTAACATTCCAAATAATTTTAAATTTTTTCCAAAAAAATAATATCTTTAAAATAGAAGCAAATAAGTCAGCTATATAAAGCCAAGATAATATTGTGTCGTTGACATTTAAACTAAAGATTAATTTCAAAAAACTTTTTATATCTGAAATTGAAGTTCTTACTGGATCAAGAGTTATATATTTTAATTTTTTATCCTTAATTCTTTGTTTATCATATTGTGTATCATAGAGAGTTATTACTATATTCTCTTCTTCCATGTATGGAATAAGTCTTAGCAAAAATGACTCTGCGCCTCCATAACCTAAGCTAGGAATTATATAAATGTTTCTTTTTTTATTCATTAAGCCATACTAGTAGTTCTTGAAATTTTACTTATAGCTATTTAAAAATTCTGAAATATTAGGATATGATTTGATATTATTTTCTTTGGTGAAAATAACCCAATCTTTAACCTCAGTCCATTCAGTTATAAAAGCAAAATCTATTCCATAAATCTTGGAAACTTCATAGTCATATTTACTATCACCAAGATAAATTGAAGATACTATATCATTAGAATTCATGAAAATCTGGTTAAAAATTTCTTCTTTAGATTTTGGGCTTCCAAATATACCTTCATCAAATATATGATTAATTCTAAGTTTCTTAAATAACCATAATAATTCCTTCTGATCAGAACCTGAAATTACAGCTAATTTAGAATAGGGAAAAAATTCTTTTATTTTAAAAATCCCCTTAGATATCTCTGACTCTAAAAGTTCTTTTTTTAAAATTTCTGAATATTCATTAACTAATTTTTCGTAAAGATTCAAATCATTATTTTTAATAATATTTTTTTGAAAAAATTTTATTTTTTTGTATCTAGAAATTCCTCCATTTTTAATATGGTAATTTACAAGTTTTTTTGCTGATTCTTCACCATAATTAAGAGCAATTCTATAAAAAGCGTTTGTTTTAACTTTATTTGAATTTAATATTACACCGTCGCAATCAAAAAAAAGATGTGAATAATTTTTCATTTATTGTTCATTTTATAAATGAGTGCTTTTTCTACCTTTTCCACGTCAGAAGGAACATCAACAGCCAAAGAACCTTCTTCGCATTTAAACATTTTTACTTTCATACCTAGCTCTAGAAATCTTAAAATTTCTATATCTTCTAATGCTTCTAAATCCGTTTTTTTCCCAAAACTATGAAATTTTTCCAATTCTTTTTTTGTAAAGCCATATATGCAGACTTGCTTTTTGTAGTAATTAGGATTAATTAATTCATTCTCTTTTAATGATGGAATAACACCTCTCGAAATATATAAAAGATTATTATTTTTATCAGTAACTAATTTTGGAATATTTTTAGAAATAACTTTTTCATTTTTACTAATATGACAATAACCATTAATGACATATTCAGGAAAACTCTTTTTTAAATTAATACATTTTTGAATATCTTTTGGTTCAATTAAGGGCTCGTCTCCTTGTATATTTATATAAAATTTATAGTCTAGGTTTTTAGCTGCTAAAGCTACTCGGTCAGTTCCAGTTAAGGCTTCTTTTAAGGTTTTAATACATTGAAATCCATTATCTAGTACTTCTTTTTTAATCTTATCGTCATCAGTGGCAATATATATATCTTTTTTTTCAATAGTTTTACAAGCTAATTCTGCAACTCTAATAATCATAGATTTTTCTAAGATTTTAATTAAAGGTTTCCCTGGGAACCTGCTAGATTTGAACCTAGCAGGAATTATAATACACGTATCTCTCATAACATAAAACTATAAAAAACTATAAACACTACTTTTTGGAATTTTATGAAGAGTATTAGTAAGGGAAATAATTTCTACATAATTAGGACATCTAAAATATGCTTCCCAAATCGAGTCAACTTCAGATTGTCTTGGATCTCCATCTTCATAACCATCGAATCCTGCGCAATAAATTTTTTTTGCTTTCCCAGAATTAAGCATAGCTAATGAATATGCCATTACAAGAGGTGAGGGAATTGTGCAGGACTTTTTTTTAAATTCAAATATATTTTCTTTAACTTTAATGCCAAAATCCAATATTTTAAATTCAAGAGATTTTTGTGACCATTTTATAAGTTGTTTTTGGGGAGTGATTAAGGGCTGTTTAAATAATTTATATTTTGGTAAATCTGAGAATATACGTATAGGATGACAAGCAATCCTATAGTTGATTAAATCATCTTCAATATCATTTAGAATGTTTAAAGCGACAACTAAAGGGGAGAATTTCTTGATGAATTTCTGAATTGCATTTTTATGCATATTAATAGATTTCCCAGGTGCTAAAAGAAGGACATCTTTGTCTAAAAAATCATCAATAGGCGACCACTCTCCCTCAATTTCATCATTATAATAAATCCTGCTATTTTGTAATTTGTGTTCTTTAAAGTTTATGCTTTTATTCTTCGTTAATTCTTTAATAGAAGCGTATATATCCTCATTTCGGTAGGATTTATCATCTAGCATATTTTGTATATAAGTTGGATGCAACTCATTTTTACCTGAAAGATAATAGAAGGGATTTGAACCCCATCTATATTTTTGCTTTAAATTGTAAAAATCATTCTGTACTAAATCTATAAGAGGCAAAAAGTCAATATTTGAATTATTTATATCCTTTATTTCAAATACTAAGTCTTCTGTCTTTGTATTGCCTGGCCCTCTCCCCATCCCTTGAACAGTACTATCAAGCCATAAGAATCCTGATTTATGTGCTTCAATTGTATTTATTAAAGCCCTACGCATGTTATCGTGCGCATGAATACCAATTTCTCCTTTCCAATGAATCCTTAATGAGTTGTATATATTTTTAATATTCTCAGGGACAAGTGTTCCAGTACTATCTCCGATAAAAAGAACATCAGGTTTATAAAGATTGCCATATTTACTGAAATCTTCCAGTTCTTTTTCTTTTATTGAAGATATTTGCATCAAATTTATACAAACTTTAAATCCGTAACTTTTTAATAATTTACCAGCTTTGAATGCTATTTCAATCTCATTAAATTTGCAAGCAATCCTAACTAAAGAAATTTTTGAAGTTTTTTCAGAAAACGGAAATAAGGACCTTATGTGTGTTTCAAGATTTTTGCTTTGAATTAATTCAGTACAATTAATCATTACTCCGAGTTTTATTGAATTATTAAGATTTAATTCTTCAATGAAACTTTCAGTTGTATATGCTAGAGGTCCGAAATAATCTGAATTATTTTTGGTCCTATATCCTAATTCGATATAATCTACCCCTGCCCTCACTACTGCATGAATATATTTCCTTATTAGTTCTATATCAAAGTCCCAATTATTATAGTAACCACCATCACGAAGAGTACAGTCAATAATTTTTGGGTTAATTTTTTCTGGAATATTTTTCATCATTAATGCAAAATTTAAGAGTAAAAAATTTTTTCAGATAAATCTTTTAATCAATAGATTCCTTAAGCTTAACAGCATATTCGACAAGAAGAAATTGAAAAAGTTTTTGCAAATCTCTTTGCATTTCCTTTTTGTAGAATTAGATACTTCATAACTAAATTTTAAATATCAATATTGATTATTTCAATAGACTGATTTTTAAATATCTCAAGAAAGGTATTGTACTCATATCTGTCTGATTTTTTTCTAAAAACTTTTATTGGATATTGTAAAATTATAGATTTAAGATTAGGAAATAATTTGGGTAAATTACTGAAAACTGAAGAACCAAAACCACATATCAATGATGGAATATATTCTGAATTCATTAAATATAATTCAAGTGGATACTCAGGAATATATATTTTATATCCAAGTTCTTCTATTAAATCGAGCTTCTTTTTTGATGTAGATCTTTTTGCAAAGTATGTACATTCTTTGCCTATTGATCGAATATAAACAAGAGAAGATCTGAGTATTTTAATCTCATCTTTTAAAGTCAAAACTCCACGTTCTGATAATTTTGTCCCTATATAAAAAGCCATATTCTCACAAAACTTTTTATTTTTATTCTTAATTTTTTTTCTTACTGATGAAAAATGATTTTGCAAGAAAACATCACCAACTAGTAACTCAGAATAGACCGAAAAAAGATTTACTCTACTTTCAAATAGATATTTATATTGACATGAAATTCTTAGTAGGATTTCTTCGAGTTTATTTACTTTAGGGAAGAAAATAGATTTTGATAGAAAATTCTTACCCGCAAGGTAAGAAGCCAAACCATCATCAATTATAAAAGTCTCTTTAGGTTTAAAAAATAATCTTGAGAGATGCATTGTCTTATCTCTAAAGTCACCAAAGATTAAACGATAATTACCACCACCAAGTTTTATCCTTAAAAAAATAAATTGACAAATTGCATAAATTTCATTCAATTTTTTAAAAAAAGGCTTACCTTTATTTATATTTTCAATATTTTCAAATTTGAAAAATTCTATTGTATTTTTTATCTGTTTATTTCTAAGAGATGCACCCTGTATATAAATTGGACATATTATATTTTTATCAGCTGAGTATTTTTTAGAGAATTCATAAGCACATATAACTTGTAGAGGGGAAGCGATCAAAAATATATTATTCAATTTTTCACTAAATTAGTATTTAATATTTTATAACTTTTTTGATAATGAAGCAAAATCGTAGATCAAGATCTATGAACATTCTTTTGAGAAAAAAAATTAAAAAATAAAAAAAGTAAAAATTATTTTATATTAATTATTGATAAATTTTTTCATTCTTATGCTGAATTTAATTAGTTGAACTACCACTTTGCAAGCAGAACATTATTTTCAATTGCTTTTTCTCTAGCTTTCTTTAGGCCATCTCCCACAAAATTAAACAAGTGAGAACTTGATGCCGCATCTACCATATCATGACTTAATCCCTCAATAAAATGTTTACTATTTCCAGCGCCTCCCGAAATTATTATTGGAATATTAATTTCTTTATTGATTAAAGATAGTGAATCAAGGTCATAACCTTGCCCTGTTCCATCCCTATCTATTGAGTGAAGGATAATTTCTCCTAGTGGACATTGTTTTAATATATTATCAATTTGATCAATAGATTTTTTAACACACTCTTTCCCATTTGAAATATAGAAATGGTAGCCATCTTTTTCTTTCTTTATGTCAAGTGATCCTACAATACACTGCCTTCCAAATTCACTAGATAATTTACTAATAAGATCATTATCCTTAAAAATAGATGTATTCATTATTACTTTATCGGCACCAGAGTCCAATAAGATTTTTGCATGTTCAAATTTTCTAATACCTCCTCCAGATGCAATAGGGACAAAAATCTTTTCTGTTAGTTCTTTTAGAGTATTACTAAATTTTTTTATATCTCTTTTTTCTTTTGATACATCAAGAACTATTAATTCATCAATATATCTAGAGATGTATTCAAAATTATAATTTTCCTTTAACCATTTTAGATTACCTACCCTCTGTAACCTGAAATTCCTACTTAGAGAAAAATAACCTGAATCATATAATAGAGTAAAAATTAATCTTTTTTTTAACATTATTAGATCTCAAAAAAGTTTTTCAAAAGAATTAATCCATTATTTTGGCTTTTTTCTGGATGAAATTGCGTACCATAAATATTATCCTTGTGATAAGCAGCTATGAATTTCTCCCCATAATTGCAGTAAGCTATAAAGCCTTGTAGAGAATCATATCTAAATCTATATGAATGAACAAAATAAAAATCTGATTCATTTTTTAATCCTAAAAATAATTTATCTTTACTATGAAAATGAACTGAATTAAATCCTATATGTGGAATTTTTAGGTCGTTTACATTAAATTTAAACTTATCTACTTTTAATGGTATTAAATTCAAACCATTTTCATAACCTTCTTCAGTACTTGAGATCCCTAGTAGTTGGAATCCTAAACATATCCCTAATATCTTTTTATCTTTCAGAAATTTTTTATTTTTAAGTAAAGTAAATAAGCCCAAATCTTTTAAATTCTGAATACCTTTTTTAAAGGAACCTACCCCTGGCAAAATAATATAATCTGCATTTGATATTTTTTCTATACTATTGCTTAATTCACAATCAAAACCTAAATATTTTATGGCGCTTATAACTGACCAAGTATTACCCATACCATAATCAATTAAAACTATTTTTTTTGGATTATTCAATTTTTTAGTTTATTTCAAAAATTGGTTCCCATTTATCTCCTTTTTTTTCAAATAGTGATTTATTTGCCCATTTATCTAAGACATCATAAAATTCTATTCTTGTCATTTGATAATAATCAAGATAAATTTCAATTGAATCATGAGAGAAAGTACCATCAAACATTCTCACTAAGTTTTTTGCTTGATCTCTATCCATAGCTCCTCTTCTTATTTCAATACAAGCATCTTGATTCGCCCTACCAAAACCAAACTTTAAATACATAAGATAAGTATGTAGGCTATAAAGATGTTGATCATTCTGTGCAAAATTAGTAAATGTACCTTGATTATTATTTTCTGCTTCTTTTAAACCGCAGTATTCTTTCGCGACCAAATAGTTTCTATAAGGATCCCAGTTTTCAAAATATGACCAATGTGTGAATTTAATTGAGTTTTTGTTTAACTTTTCTTGATCGAGGAACTCAAAAAATAAACGATCTTGCCTAGAAATATTCGAATTCTTGATAATTTTTTCATATCCAGACTCCAAATATATTTTTTGCATATAAAGGCTATCGAATATAGGCTTTTTTTCGGTTTCAGATGAACCACCATATTCAACTTCTCCATCTTCTCCATAAAAAGTAATACCAATATCAAATTGATTAGCTATCCTTACCGGGATAGATAAAATAGCTGTTAACCAGCCAAAATAAGGAAATCCCATTTCTACAAATCCTTTTTTATTAAGTAATCTCATTGCTTCATAAGGTGGGTTTATAGATAAATGACTATAACCACTCTTTACAAATTCTCTTAAATTTTCTTCCCCAAGTTTTGTTGGTAATGGAGGAGTTACCGTTATACAAAGTGGGTTCATATTATATTTATGTTTTAAGTTGTAAGCAACGTAAGATCCATCTTTACCTCCACTTACTGGAACTAGACAGTCAAAATTACCTTCCTTAGATCTATGCTTATCAAGTAAATCAATCAATTCTTTCTCTCTCTCAGACCAATTAATAGTTTTCTTTTTTTCTGTCCACAAACATGCGTTGCATACACCTTCATTATTAAAAGAGATTCTAGGTCTTGTAGACATTGTTAGACACCTAGTACAAAAATTTATTGCCTTCATAAAAATGGGTGTAGTGCACATATTATATTTTAAAACAACCCATTTGTTTTTAACTTTAAGCATCGAAAATAAATAAATTTTCTTAAATAATCTTTCATAAATAAAAAAAACTGATTTATGGTTTTTTCAAATTCATCTTTTATATAATTAGTTTTTCTTATCCAAATCTAGTGGTTAATAATCAAGAATATTCATTTAAGTTTGTATATTGATTATCCTTTATAAGGATTTATTTTTTAAAACTTCTCTATGTTAATCTTTTAATTAAAGATTTAAATTTAATAATCAATTACAAACTTAAATCCTTATTGCTTATAAGAAAATTAGATTACTTATATAGTTAATAATTTATAATCTATTTGTCAAAGATCCCTAAAATTACCCTTTTATTAAGTAAATTTAAGATAGAGAAATCATTATATATGAAACTTTTAGAGTCATTTTTTGTCTCTCCAGAATCTAGTATTATTGATGTTTTAAAAAAAATAGATGAATCTGGTCAACAGATTGCTTTTGTTATTGATGCTCAGAAGATTCTTTTAGGAGTTATTACTGATGGAGACATTAGAAGGTTTTTATTAAAAGGTAATAATCTAGAGAGTAAATGTGTTAGTTGTATGAGGAAAGACTATAAATTTGTTTATATTGAAGAGATAACTAAAGCAAAAATTTTTTTAGAGGAAAAAGTTGCTACTCATATACCAGTATTAAATAAGAACAAAAAAATAGTAGATATTTATTATGAGGATAAAAATCCTAAATATAAAAATATTCCTAACCCCATAGTCTTTATGGCTGGAGGCAAAGGAAAAAGACTAATGCCCCATACAGGAACTTGCCCGAAACCAATGCTTAAAATAGGAGGTAAGCCTATTTTAGAAAGGTTGCTGGAAAAGAGCATTAAAAGTGGGTTTAGTAATTTCTATATTTCTGTAAATTATTTAAAAGATCAGATAATTGATTATTTTCAGGATGGAAAAAAATGGGGTGTGAAAATAAAATACCTTATAGAAAATAAACCTTGTGGAACTGCAGGATCACTTTGTTTGATAAAGGATAAAATAGACCTTCCTATTTTAGTTATAAATAGTGATGTTCTTACTGGTTTAGATTACAAATTGCTTTTAGCATTCCATGAAAAAAATAAGTCTATGGCCACAATATGTTCTAGAAACTATAAGGTAGATATTCCTTTTGGAGTGTTTAATTCCGATGGAATTATATTTCAAGGCCTTGATGAAAAGCCAACGGTTGTTTTTCAAGTTAATGCTGGTATTTATGTAATTAATCCGGAATTGCTAAATCTAATTAATTATGAAGAATTTCTTGATATGACAGATTTGATTAAGATGTCTAATGAATTGGGTCATAAAATTCATATTTGTCCAATCTATGAAAACTGGTTAGATGTTGGGAGGCCTGAGACTTTAGATGAAGCCTCAAAAAATTGGAGAAAATATAACTAATTAAATATTGATTGATTTTTATAAAAAATCCAAAAAATTTCATTTATTGATTTTATATTTATTCAAATTTATTATTTTAATTATTTGGCAATTTAGAGATGAAATTAATTAATATTTCGAAAAAATTAATAACTAAATTCAATTATTGGAGAATATTGTAAAAGTTCTTTTTTAAAAGGTTATTTAGATTATACCCCTCTATTATTTTTACTATTTTTTCACTTCCACCACCATCACCATAAGGATTAATACAGTCTTTTATTTTTGTTTTAAAACTATTTGACAATGCTTTTTTTATAGCCTTATTTATTGATAATCTTTCGGGTTCGCATTCTATTACTGAATCTGCCTTTAAACGCCCCTTCTGTCTATCTCCAATATTTATAGTAGGTTTTTTTAGATAAGGAACTTCAATTAGTCCACTCGAAGAGTTCCCAATTACTGCATCAACATATTTAATACAAGATAAATATCTGAGTTGTCCAAGAGAAGAGAAAACTTTAGCATTTTTGTTTTTTTGTACAAAATCTTGAATCATCTCAAAAAGGACTTTGCTATCAGTATCCGCATTTGGCATTGTAAAAATTAAACCTGTCTCTTGAAGATCTGTAAGAGAACATAGCAACTCGCGCATTTGATATTTACTTGTATTATTTTCTAATGTTACGGGATGAAAAGTAATTAGAAGATTTATTTTTTTAAGTTTGAATTCTATCTCTTTTTCTAATGAATTTTTATCTAATAAATTTAATTTTATAAAATTATCTATACCCAAACCCCCAACAGTATAAACAGAATCAGGATGCTCTCCTAGTTGTATTACTCTATTTTTGTAAGTTCTAGATGCTACAAAATGTATATGTGACATCTTGGTGATACTATGTCTTATTGCTTCATCTATAGCTCCTGTTGTTGATTCTCCTCCATGAATGTGAGCGATAGGGATTCTTGCTAATAAGGCAGCGTTTGCTGCTGTAAGAATTTCAAATCTGTCACCTAAGACTAAAAGTAAATCTGGCTTTAATTCGTTTAAAGCTTCTGCGAATCCAATTAATCCAATACCCATTGATTTCGTAATCCCAACTGGAGTATCGGAACTAAGAAGCATCTCAATTTTTTTATCGATATAAAATCCATCCTTTTCTATAGAATTTACTGTTAAACCAAATTCTGGAAGTAAATGCATACCTGTGACAATTAGTTGAAGATCTAATAATTTTGATTTATTTATTCCTTCCAATACCCACCTAAGTAATCCGTATTCAGCTCTTGATCCAGTTACTACGCATATTTTCTTCATAAACAAATTAAATCATCTTTTTTATATTCTTTTGTTGAGATTTTACCTATTATTTCATCAATCATCATTGGAGATAAACCTGATGCTGGTCTCTTAAAAGTAATATTTTCATAGTCAAATGTTTCTCCAGGTTTAATTCTTTTTGAAGCAACAATTGATTTTCTTATTAAGACTTTATTCTTGATTTCACTTGGGCTCGGAATCTTTTGAGAACTTCCTAAACATTTTTCAACATTTCTTATGCATTTAACCATATTGATAAATTCTTTTGGTTCAATACTTGATTTATGATCAGGACCAGACATTTTATTATCTAATGTTAAATGTTTTTCTATTACTTTAGCGCCAAGAGCTACTGCAGCTATTGCGACTTCAATCCCAATTGTATGGTCAGAATAACCTACTTCTACATTAAATTCTTTTTTAATTGTAAGCATGGCATTTAGATTTACATGATCAATAGGAGTTGGATATTCAGAATTACAATGAAGAACAACAATTTCAGAAAGTTTGCATCCATTGGCAACTAAAATTTCTAATGCTTTCTCGATTTCTTCAAGAGTTGATATTCCAGTAGATAATATGGTTCTTTTCTGAAATGAACCTATTTGTCTTAGATATTGAAGGTTATTTATCTCTCCAGATGGTATCTTAAAAATTTCTAGTCCCAGGGAATTTAGAATTGAGTTACTCTCTAAATCGAATCCAGAGGACATAAAAATTATATTATTTTTATTTGTATAATTTAAAAGTTCAAGATGGTTTTCATAGCTAAGTTCTAGATTTTTCAACATTGAATATTGAGAACTGCGTTTGTTATTTTCTTTTTGATAATTAGCTCTTTTGGCTTTTAGCGTTACTAAATTTTCTGCCTTGAAAGTCTGAAATTTTATTGCATCTGCTCCTGACTCAGCTGCAATATCTATAAGTTTTTTTGCAATATTTAGATCTCCATTATGGTTGACCCCTGCTTCGGCAATAATAAAAGTATTAGAATTCATCTTATTTTTAATTTTTGATAGTTTTATAAGTTGTATTTGATGGAATATTTTTTGAAACCACTTCTCCAGCTGATACTACAACTTCATCTCCAATTTTAATACCCTGTTTGATAATTGCTCCACTTCCAATAAAACTTCCTCTTCCTACTTCTACCCCTCCATTTAAAATTACTCCAGTAGAAATATGACAATGATCTTTGATTATCACATCATGTTCTATCGTTGAATTGGTATTAATAATGCAGTTTGCACCAATTATAGAACCCGCATTAATTACTGAATTATTCATAACTATTGTACCCATATTTATTTTAGTGTGATCTGAAATAACAGAATAAATAGACTTAATAGTTGCCATACTTATACCTTTTTCTTGAAGTAGATTAAATAATCGGATTCGCACTGTTGGATTTTTAATTTGACCAACGCAAATTAAGCCGTGATCATTTTCAAGAAAAAGATCTTGTAATTCATTATCATTTCCCAAAATCTTATATCCCATAAATTCTTTATTAACCTGATTAGGCTTATCTATAATTCCTTTAATTTTAAAAGAATTGCTTTTTTCAATTACATCTATACAAGATTTGCAATGGCCTCCACTTCCTAAGAGAATAACAGAGTTCATACTAAGAATGGACTGCTAGGTATGTTAATTATACGTTTAGCTAATGACTCTGCATTTGGAAGTGGAGCTCTTGGGCAATTCTTATACATTTGAAGATGATGCATTAGTTCCCAACTAGGCCTTGTCATTAGTCCTTCTTTATTAGTAACTTCAAGAATATTTTCTAGTTCGCTTTCATGCTCCTTATCAAGAATTAAGGTTTGCAACCAATAATTACTTCTCGAATTATCTGGCTCTGAAAAAATTCTTACCCCTAAAAGAGATTTAAAGACTTCTCTATATTTAAGAAAAAGATTTCTTTTTGATTCTATAAAAGATGGTAATTTCTTCATTTGTGCACAGCCAATAGATGCATTTAAATTTGGCATTCTGTAATTAAAACCAATTTGATTATGAATTAATTTCCATTTATGTTCAACTTTTGCAGTGCTTGATAAATGTTTGGCTAAGCTAGCCACTTCTAAATCGTTTGTTATCAGTGCTCCACCGCCTCCAGTTGTAACTATTTTATTTCCATTAAAACTCAACACACCAATTCTGCCGAATGTACCAGTGTGTTTACCCTCGTAAAGACTACCTAGTGATTCAGCAGCATCTTCTATGACAATAAGATTATACTTTTCTGCTATTTTGACTATTGAATTAATTTCTAAAGGGTGACCAAAGGTGTGCATAGGAATTATTGCTGACACAATTCTCCCAGTATTTTTATTTATGCTTTTACCTTTTTTTTTGATTATTATTTTATCCAACCAATTTTCTAAAGCTAATGGATCAATTCCAAGCGTTTTTTCATTAACATCGACAAAGTGGGGCAATGCATCCATGTAACTAATAGCGTTTGCAGTGGCTACAAATGTTAATGATGGGCATATAATTTCCTCATCTGGTTTAATACCAGATACTTTTAAAGCTAAATGCAGTGCGGAAGTACCATTCACTACGGCAATAGCCTTTTTAGATTTTGTAAACTCTTCAATCATTTTTTCAAAACTGTTTACATATTCACCAATGGAAGAAACATAAGACGAATCTATACAATTAGATAAATTTTCTTTTTCTAAAGAATTAAAAAATGGTTCATGCAAACCAAATTTAGAATCTCCAATAACCGACTTAATTCTCTCGCAAATTTCTATGCTTAATTTATTCATCTAATCTCCTAACAAAATTAATTGTATTTTCATATCGCGTATTTATTTGGATTGTAAAATTTAAGATTATCTAAGTAAGTAAACCATTTAATTGTCTCTTTTAATCCTTCCTCAAATCCGTTCAATCCACCAAATCTGGGTTCCCAATTAGTTAACTCCTTTATTAATTTATTATCTCCATAGAGCCTTTCTACTTCCGAATCCTCTGGCCTCAGTCTTTCCTCTTCACAAACTATCTCCAAAGATGTGTTCATAAGTTTAGAAATTAATAAAGCTGTCTCCCTTATTGAAATTTCAAAATTGCTAGCAGAATTTAAAATCTTACCTATTGTGAGATCACTTTCAGCCACTTTTATAAAAGCATCACAAGTATCTTTTACAAAATTAAAATCTCTTGTAGGTGTGATTGATCCTAATGATAATTCTTTTTTCCCTGATGCAATTTGAGAGATTATTGTTGGGATAACAGCTCTATTACTTTGCCTAGGTCCATATGTGTTAAATGGTCTCAAGATCGATATAGGAGTAGAGAAACTTCTCCAATAACTAAGGGCAAGTTGGTCAGCACCTATTTTTGTCGCAGCATAAGGAGACTGTCCAGCCAAGGGATGTTCTTCATTTATTGGTACATATTTTGCAGTCCCATAAGTTTCTGAGGTTGAGGTATGGATTAATTTCTTTATGCCTAATTCTTTTGCTGCATTAAGAATATTTAATGTACCAGTTATATTAGTATCCACATAACTTTGAGGAGATTTATAACTGTATGGAATTGCAATTAAAGCAGCTAAATGAAATAAAAACTCACAGCCCTTTACCCCTTCTAAAACTGATTGATAATCCCTAATATCTCCAAGATGAATTTCTATATTTGATTTAATTTCTTTAGATAAAGTATCTATCCATCCACAGTTTCCTTGACTGTTGTAAAGACAAAAAGCCCTTACCGAGTATCCTGCCTCTAATAATGATTCAACAAGATGTGAACCTATAAAGCCATCAGCACCAGTAACAAGAACTTTCGGTTTCATTTATAAAGTCCAACCATCATCAACTATAAAATTATGACCATTTATTGCCTTTGCTGAAGGTGACAATAGAAATAAAATTGCTGAAGAAATATCTCTTGGAGAGATCATACCAATATTTGTACAATCTTCTCGATATTTTTTTTGGAATTTTTCTATTTGGTTATCCTTTATTCCTCCTGGGCTTACGCAATTAACTCTAATATTTTTATTTTTGTGGTATTTAGCTAACCATTTAGTAACAGATATAATGCCTGACTTTATCGCTGAGTATTCGATTGGAGATGACATGGTTGTATTTTCATAATGTTCAAACTTTGGCGGTTGAACTCCTTGAATTGATGAAATATGTACTAAGTCTCCATAGCCCTGCATATTAAATTGCATCATTAGTTTTCTAGAAAACAAAATCGCCATTCCCAATTGCAAATTTAAATCTTTGTATAAGTTATATTCTTTAAAATCCTCAAAAGAGTCTCCAAAACCTGCAGATTTGGGATATTGACAATAGACTGCAGAGTCTAACTTATTAAATTTAGATAGTGTTACTTCCATTAAGGAATCAATTGCACTTTGGGATGACAAATCAATATGTAAGCTAAATACATCATTATTTTTTTCTATAAGTTCATCTGAAATTTTATCTAATTTATCTTTATTAAAGTCAGTTAAAAATAGTTTTGCGCCTAAATTAGAAGCTTCTTTAGCTAATGATGATCCAATTAAGCCTGCGGCGCCAGTTATTAAAATTGTTTTATCTTTAATATTGTAGTAATTAGAATTTTTCATTTTAGATTACAGAAAATTTCTTTTAGTGCTTAGGAAGCGGGCAAAATCTAAATCAAGTTGAGTATCTATATCAATAGCTCTTTCTGGAGGTATAAGTACTGTAGCAACATTGCCTTCCCAAATTCTATTATTATTCAAAATAAATTTAGGAGTTGAAACGTAAGCAATAGTTGATAAATCAAAGCAATTAGGGGTATCCTGACGTCTTGCATAAGACCCATTATCAATTAGAAGTTTTGTAAAACCATTTGAATCAATAGTAATCATATTAAACCAAGGACTTCTTTTTGATTCTGATGCTGTAATAACTATATCTACTTTATTATTTAAAGCATTCAAGCACTTTTTAATATCTGATTCTATTCTTAAAGGAGCAGTGGTGGGTAGGCTTATAAATTTTGCAAAATTTCCATCATTTTTAATAGAGTCTTTTATCGCATGCTGCCATGAAAGCCATTCAGGTGAATCATCAGTTGCTAACTTTTTAGGCCTTTTAATAATTGATACACCATATTCGCTTGAAATATCTGCGATTTGATCAGAATCAGTTGATACATAAATTTTTTCAATAGAATTTATTTTTTTAGCAATTAAGATACTATGTGCAATTAAAGGAAGGCCATTAAATTTGACTAAATTTTTACCTATGATTCCTTTAGAACCTCCTCTTGCAAATATAAATGCTCTCGTCTCAGTCAAAATAATAAATTTTTCAATTTAGGGGTGATGATTTGCATATATCAATCATTCGCATTATTTCAGCAGATTCCTCTATTGAAATGGCAGGTTTCGTATCTTGTTCAATGCAGTTAAAAAAATGCTTCATTTGATTAATATACATTTCATTATGATTTGATTCAATTTTCTGTGATTTTATTTCTTTTTCTGTATTTAATTTAGATGTTATTTTGTTTTGAATAAAGTCTAATTTAATAAACCCTTTACTGCCATTTAAGCAGCAATATCTTTTAGGTATTTTGGAATTAAAATCTAAATGAATATTTATTAAACATTTATTTTTATTTATCGCAATAATTTTTACTATGTCTTCAACATCAATTTCTAATTGTTTGGTGTTATTTCTTATAGCCTTTAATTCAAGAAATGGGCCAAATAGCCAGTTTGCATAATCAAGTTCATGACTTAATTCTAAAAGTACTCCTCCTCCAAGTGAATTTTTACTAGAAACGCTATTTCTATAATCAATATTCTTTCTCCAGTCTGGTAAAAAAGAACTACACTTTATATCAATGTATAAATGTCTGCCAAAAATGTCTTCTCTAATAAGTTTTTTGTATTCATTCAATATCTTAGAATATCTCAAAACATATCCTATCAATATCAAAGTATTTTTCTTTTCTGCTAATCGTTTAAATTTTAAACAATCTTCTAAATTATAAGAAATTGGTTTTTCTATAAATAAAGGAATATTTAAATCTAAAAAATTTTTTGCTTGGTTTGTATGCATTGAACTTGGGCTAGATATTATAACCGCATCTAAATTTTCTTTTAAGGCTTCTTTAATATCGTAAAAAATTTTATTGGCTAATTTTTCTAAATTATTTACTTTTGATTCTTTTCTTCTTAGAAGATTTATATTAATTTCAGGCCTTAATTCCTTAATTATTTTTAAGTGCCTTTCACCAATGCTACCTAAACCAATAATTAAGATATTTTTTATTTTTTTCATTACCTTAATTAAAGTTTTTGTGATGAAATTAGGTAGTTGAAAAATGAATCTTTTTTACTTTTTAAAGTTAAGTAATTTCCTTTTTCAAGAATATTTCCTTTATCAATCACATATATGAAATCAGAATCTTTTATTGTTGATATTCTATGGGCAATTAATATAATTGTTATCTCACCCTTTAATAAATCAATACTTTTTTTTATGGCCTTTTCAGATAAGGTATCAAGTGAACTGGTGGCCTCATCGAGAATTAATAATTTAGGCTCTCTAAATAATTCTCTTGCTATAAAAAGTCTTTGTTTTTGTCCACCAGAAAGTCTTAAGCCATTTTCCCCTACTCTCGTTTCATAACCATCAGGAAGACTCTGAATAAAATCATCAATGCTTGCCTTAATCGCATTTTCTTTAATTTTTGCTATTAATTTTTTCTCTTTTCTATAATTTTTATTAAGTGAAATGTTATATCCAATAGTGTTATCAAAAATGGCCATCTCTTGTGAAACATATCCTATTTGACTTCTCCATGAATTCTTATCAATATTCTTAAGATTTATTTTATCAATATTTATATCCCCTTTATTAGGCTTTAAAAGTAAGCAAATAAGGTTTGCAATTGTTGATTTACCTGCTCCAGATGCACCAACAAATGCAATAGATTTTTTAGCAGGAATTATTAAACTAAGATTCTTCAAGGAATATGAATCTTTAGTTGTATATTTAAAAAAAACATTTGAAAATTCAATATATTTAAAATTTTTTACAAGTTTGTTACCATCGTTTTCATAATTATTCACCAGAGATTTGAGGTTACTTATAACCATTTCAAAACTTCCAAGATATTCTTGTGTTTTTTGCCAACTACCTTGAACTCCTAACGTAGAGATTAATCCTCTATAAAATAATATCAAGGAAACTAGTAATGAATCGATAGGTTTTTTTATGAAATATAATTGTACTAACAAAATAAACATTATTACGACAACAGCTATTGGCTCTCTACAAGCACTAGTGAAGCCTTCAAGAATACTTGTCTTAGTTTGATAATCTGATAATTCTTTTATTGATTCTTCTGCTTCATCTACCTTGATCCTAAATTGTTCTGTGGCTTTTAAATATTTGAATGCTTGTAGAGACTCTATAGTTAAGTTAGCTAATTTACTATTTGCTTTTGAAGTATTTATTGACATAGTTTTTGTTGCTGTATTTAGCCATCTAAATAAAAATAAAATGATAAATGAACCTAATATCGACAATAGCCCCGCTTTGCCAGCTAATAAGCAAGCAAAAAATAGATAAATAATGCAATTAATACCTCTAAGACCTACGGTGTAAAGGCTATTGAAGCCTCTAACTGATAAATTAACTTGCTCATTTAAAATGTTTGTTAAATCACCAATATTATTTTGCAAATAATATTGGTAAGAAATTTTAGAAAAGCTTGAAAATATTTTTTTCTTTAGATCCTTTATTAGTTTTCCTTTCAAATATGAATTATATGTGTATGTTGAAAAAATTAAAAATGCCTTAATAATAAAGGCTAGTGTTATTAAAAGTAGGATTACACCATAAGACTCATTTATATTAAATTTTTCCAGAAATAAAAAAATAAATTTTGATATTCCTGTTTCACTTTTTACAGCATTTCCACTTATAGATTGAACTATTGGCAATAGTAATATTATCCCCAATCCTTCAGAGAGACCCGCAATTGTTGTAAGAAAAAATGATAAATAAATCCCCCCCTTTGTAAATTTTTGGAAAATTTTAAGGTATTTAAAAAAACTAATTATTATCTCTAACACTTTTATATTTAACCTTTTTTATAGTATATCAATAGAAAACATTGGTTTAAATGATTTGTAAAAAGACAAGAATATAAAATTAATTTATAAAATGGTTTGTTTAAATTAAATATTTTAGAATGAATTGAGACCTTCCTTAATACTATAATTTCATTAAAAAAGAAATTAAATGAATATAATTTTGTGTACCTCATTAGACTTTGATATCCCTTGTGCAGCTATAAATAGAATTGATCATTTAAAAAATGCACTAGGTCCTCTAGGTGTAAAAATCTTTACTTGTGGTTCATCAAGTTTGCTCACGAAGAATTATCAATTTAAAAAAGATAAAATATATTTTAAAAAAACAAATAAATTTAGGGTTTTGCCAAAAGCCCTTAAATACAATGCTAATGCCGCAATTTTTTATAAAAAATATTTAGGAAACTTAATAAGCACTTTAAATATTCAAGGAATAATTATTTATTCTATGTTCTCAACTTTAGTTGAGCCAATAACAAAAATAGCTCGAGAATCAAAAGTATTTGTTATTACTGATGGTGGTGAGAAATACTCTGTAAATTTTCAAAATATTATTAATGGAATTAACTACATGCAATATAGAGCAATTTTCTATAGTTTTAAAAAAATTGATGGACTCATGGTTTGTTCTCCACGCTGGAAAAAGTACGCCACCTCTATTAGAAAACCATCTATACTTTTACCTTCATTTATGCCAAAACAAAAATATTCAAAGGTAAATAAGATAAAAAAAATAAAAAAAAATTTTAATGTTATTTTTATGGGTGCTTTAAGTCCAAGAGAAAAACCTAAAACAATTTTTAATGCCATAAATATATGTAATCAACTTGGATATGATTTTAAACTAATGATTATTGGAAAGCAGGGTTTTAATTTTGTACAAAAAATTTCATATAATATTATGAAAATAAAATTTAGAAATAATAAAAATATTAAGTTTACAGGATTTATTTCAAAAACAAAAAAAAATAATTTGCTTAATTCTGCTGATTGCTTCGTCTTATTAAGACCATCTTGTAAAGAAACTTTCCATTTATTTCCTACAAGACTTCCTGAGTATTTTCAAACTCAGAAACCAGTAGTTATTACAGATGTAGAACCTTTTTCGATTTTTTACAAACATAAAAAAGAAGTTTATTTTATAGATAAAAATAATAATTCAAAAGATTTGGCTTATGCTTTTATCGATTTATATAACAATCCAAAATTATCTAAAGAAATTGGGATGAATGGAAAAAGGTATGCGGAGATTAATTATTCATATGATATTTTAGGACCTAAAATAAAAAAATTTATTAAAAAATTTGTTTAAATTAAAATCTTGAACTTACATAATCTTTGTTTCTTCAGAGAAATTATTTAATATTGATTCTTTCATATAAGAGTTGTCAAAAAATATATTTTTAGGATGTATTGCTTTTATAAGAGATGGTTTAAAAGAGGTATAGTTTGTTAGATAATTCAATAATTTTGAAATCAAAGATGAGGGTTCATAAGGAATAAAAAGAAAAATCTCGTCATAATTTTGTATTTCAAAAGCTAAGTTTTTTAAGGTTTTAGGTGTAATTATTGGAACAGTTATTAAATTTCTAGATCTTTTTGTTATCTGCTCATAATTATTAAGAAATTTTGAATCTGGTCCAAAAAGAACAGAAAGAATATTTTTTCTATTTTTATTTATAGATTCATACTTCTCAAAAAAGTTCGGTTTCTTGGAAGCCTTTTCAAGAAATAATTTTTTAATTTTTTTAAATTTGGAATTATCCAATTCACACTCAGAAGTTGAAATCCTAAAATACGCTTGTTTCTTATGATCAATAAGATAATCACATATTTTAATCGACTCTATTTTGGTAAATGGATGCACTATACATGGATGATTAATAGATAGAAGATTTGAAACATCATGAGGACAATGATGAGTTGGACCTAAATTAGAATAATCAAATGATGCTCCAGCAGACAGAATTAATACATTATTATTATTATAAATAAGATCTATTTTTATTTGTTCATATGCTCTATCTACTAAAAATGGTGTTATCGAGTAGGTTATAGGATAATAACCTCCTTTCGATAATCCGGCGGCAAAGCCAATCATACTTTGCTCCATAATTCCAAAGTTGATTACTCTTTCTGGGCACAAACTTCTTGCTTCCCTCATTTGGAAAGTCCCTAGATCACCTAACAATACGATAATATCTCTCATAGTTGGCAGCTTTTGAGATATATTTTTTAAAAGAGTATTTCTCAATCTTCTAATTTAATATTTATCTTGTCTAACATATCACTTAATTCAAGAGTATTTGGAATTCCAGCATGCCATTGAGGTTTTGATTCGTAGTTTTTTACATTTGCAAGTTTAACTGTACGAAAAAATATGATTATTGGTCCATTAGCATTTATCAATTCTATTCCTTTTTTTAAATCTGAATATGAAAAGGCATTAAGTTCATGAACTTCTAGGAATGATTTTATTGCTTCATCTATTTTTAATGTATCGGTATCAATAGAGTCATTAAAGTCAATTATGATTTTTATATTAAGTTTCATTCTTGCAAAATGAAGAATTGATTCCCAAAAAGTACCTTCCTGGAGCTCACCATCGCCCATAATGCAAATTGTTGGAATAATGCTTTTACTAAGTTTCTGAGCATAAGAATATCCCATTGCTATAGGTAACCCATGACCTAAGGAGCCAGTAGAGGCTAATAATTTATTGAAACTATTTTTGCAAGTATGACCATGAAAACTATCTGGATCATTTGTACAATAATTTTGAAATGGAATTTTATTAATATTTAAAAGACTAAGTATTGAGTATAAACCCAATGATGCGTGTCCTTTGCTAAGGACTAATCTATATTCGATAGAATTTTCAATTTCCAAATAATAAATAATTGGCAACAGAAATTGTGACATAGAAACTGATCCACCAATATGGCCAGATTTAATAGAATTAGCCTTTTGCAAAATTTGCTTAGTATTTTCTTCTAAGTACTGTTTAAGAATTTTTTTTTCTAAATTTAATTTATTCATTATTATTAAGAAACTAATTTGTTGATTTAGAATAATTTGAAAAGTTTCTTTTTGCTTCAATACAAACTTTTTTTATTCCCTCTCTTGTTGGAACAAATTTATATTTTGGGAAAATCTTTAAAAATCTTTCTGGATATACTTTTACTACGTTAGGAGCAAAATATAAGTTTGAATTCGCAGGTCCCTTTCTTACCGTGACGTTTAAATTAGAACCTATTAGTTTTGCTAATTCATAAATTGTTATTGGTTCAAATGAATTAGAAATATTGAAAATAGGAGGAGAATCATCTAATAATAATTTTGTATATTCTCTATTAGCTATTTCTACCATCATTTCGCAGGCATCCTCAATATAAATATATTGCCTTATGGCATCTCCTTCATCAATTAATTCAATTTCATTATTTTTTAAACCTTTTAAGATTAATTCATACAAAACTCTATTATCGTTTGATTTAAAATAAGGCGAATATGCTAAACATATTCTAAAAATTCTGTATGATTCCTTAGGCAGTATCGAATTCAAAATTGACTCTCCAAGTCTTTTTGAATCTATATAAATAGACCTAGGCTTACAAGTGAAAGAAGCCGGTGCCTCACTCTCTAAACCATTACCATTTGAATCGTATATCTCCGAAGAACTGGCAAAAAGAAATTTACCTTTAGGAGATAATAAATTACATAAATCGAACAAATGATTTGTATTTAAGTTAATTACATCTCTCCAATTTTTCATGAATTTCAACGGTTGACCATATGTAGCAAAGTGCCATATTTGATCGAACTTGATATTGATTTTAAAAATTTCTGAGTAGGGTATATAGACCACTTTAAATTTTGATTTAGGAATATTCTTATATGTTGTTCCATAAAGATTAGCTTCTGGAAATTTTTTATAAAGATAATTTATAAGATAATTACCTATCAATCCAGATGCTCCAGTAACTAAGATATTCATAATTTTTTTACAGCGGTGACCATACTATCAGTGAGTAACCCTCAATGAATAGGCTTCCAAAAGGCATCCTTGAAGACTCATGAATAACTATTTCGCCTTCTTTTTCTTTCTGTTTCAAGAATGTATAATATCCATTTAAATAATTTCTTTTATAAAAATATTTTGTAGAAAGGTAACTTAATAATTGATCTTGAGGAAGTAATTCAGCAATAGGCTCTAAATGAATAACGATTTTGGGTTTAATCGTATTATTTATGAAATTAAAAAGATTATGAAATTCTTGGCCAATCTGCTCAAGTGCTGCAAACGAATATATTGCGAATTTATTTTCTTTAGGTAATTTAATTTCTTTATGCCAGAGTGGATTAAAGAAATCAAATTTGAATGAATGTATAGATTTAATATGGTTTTTCTCCTTTAGTTTTTCTGCAATCAGTGTAGTTGATTCACTCCAATCTAATGCATAAAAAGTTGTGTCACGTTTTAAATTTTTTGATAATTCTAAAATATGATGGCAAGTCCCTGCCCCGATTTCAACTATCTCCTCAAAATTCCTTAAATAGATATCTGCAATATAGTTAATAAGTATCCTAACTGAATTGAGTTCAGCATTAACATTATTTACTCGATATAAATCTGATTTATATCTGATATAGGGAAATTTATTATAGTATTTTGGAATTAAGTCTTTGATATCATTTGAGATTGCAAAATTAATTAAGTTTTCTTCCCATCCTTTAAGCCAATCATTTTGTCTTTTTCGACCAGCTTGAATTAAGCTCTTGTCTTCAAGAGTTTTAATGATTTTTAAGATACAATTATCTCTTTCCTCTTTTGATAAGGCAATTAAATCTATAGGATAATTAATTATATTTTCCCAAAAAAATTCAGATGGTTTTAAAGGCAGAATTTGTTCTAAGTCTAATTTATCCAATTAATTACTATTTCAAGCTATGTAGAATCTTATCATAAGTGATAAAAGCTAATTAAGATAAATATTATATAGTTTGATTATAGTTATTTTATTCTTAAATTATTTAAGATGAATAATTTTTATAATTATGGTTGATGAAAAATTAAAAATAATTGTTGCTCATGGACATTCATCTTTAGAGACATTCCATACTTTATTACCTTTTATATTTTTGGCAAAAAAAATTTATAAATATGACATGAGATTTGTAGATTATAATAATAAAAATTTATATAAATATAGTGGAGATATTATTATTTTAGTAAGAAAATTCCATCAATTAGATATAAGAAATAATAAAAATATAGATGACATGATTAACTATATTAATAATATTAAAAAAAGATTTTCTAAAGTAATTTATTTTGATGATTCAGCGGCAGTTTCTCATATTTTATTTTTTTTAGTTCCACTTTTAGATTCCTATTGGGTTAGAGGATTACTAAAGAATAATAATCTATACTCAGAATCATTTTATGGAGGAAGAACATATAGCCAATATTATAATCAAAAATATAATGTAGAGGATACAAGTATATATTTAAGTCCTTTAAATAAAAATAAATTTCCAACAAATATTAAAATCGCATGGAATATTGGTATAGGTTGTTATCCAACTAATAAGAAAAGTCTTTTAAATATTTACTACGATGAAATAAGGAAATTTTCTTGTTTTATATCAATGCTTCCTTCAATAAAACCATTATCTTTTTTAGTAGATAAATATATAAAAGAAATGATCAATATTTTATCTGAAGAAGTATCATTATCTAAAAAAACAAAACTAGTGAGTGCTAGGTTTTCTTCTAAAGGTTATTACAATAGCATCTCTTTTCATAGAGAATTAGTTTTAAAAAAGATAAAAAAAAATAAGTTATATTTGAAAGGTAGAAAATCCAGATGGGACTATATTCAAGAATGCAATTATTTGTATGGCATTTTATCACCTTTTGGATGGGGAGAAATTTGTTATAGGGATTTTGAAGCTGCTTTAGGAGGTAATTTACTTTTAAAACCAAGTATGGATCATATTGAAACTTGGCCTAATATTTATAGAGAAGATTGCTATTTTAAATTAGATTGGGATTTTAGTAATCTTGATCAGATAAGTGAAATATTTTCTAATGAAAAAATAACCTTTGAGAGAATTATGAAATCAAGAATGATTTATTTAGAGGCTATCAAGAATTCTGAAAAACGCTTAGAAAATTTAATTTACAGTTTATATAATTAAGAATCCCGATTGGATAAAATAGGAGTCTTACAATTCCACTCTATCCCAATAGATGGGTCATTCCACTTTAGTGTATTTTGTTTGTCTTCATCAATATATTCTCCATCGTAGGCTAACTTATAATGGTATAACGCAAATTCGCTTTCAACCCTAAAACCATTTCCAACCATTGGGGGAATAAGTACAGAAAATCTATTTTCAGGGTTAATTTTAAATGATAAATATTTTTTAAATGTGGGAGATTCTTTTCTTAAATCTACTACTATTTGATTTATAGAACCATATAAAGCGGTTACTAACTTTGTGGTGAAAGAGTCATAATGAATTCCCCTAATTACATCCTTATAAGATATCGAAAATTTGTCATGATTGAAATTATTTAAATTGAGTTTATTAAATTTTTCCTCAATAAAAGTTGTCCATATTTCTCCTCTCTTATCAACATGTGCGTCATAACTTATAACTTTAACTCCATTAATTTCCGTATTTTCAATAGATATTTTCATTCAATTATATGTTTAAGATAATTATATTCTCAAAATTAAACTAAGGGAATACTTTGGTTAATAATTGATTTTTCAAAATTGTTTTGTATTTAATTTTAGGTTTTGCAAATTTTAAAAATATACAGGCTGTGTTATTTTTATATTAATTAGGTCTTTTTGGATGTCAGATAAAAATAAAGTTGCATTAATTTCTGGAATAACTGGACAAGATGGGAGTTACCTCGCTGAATTTCTATTAAATAAAGGTTACATAGTTCATGGAATAAAAAGAAGAGCAAGCACTTTTAATACAGCAAGGATTGATCATTTGTATCAAGATCCGCATAGAGATGATACAAAATTTTTTCTCCATTTCGGAGATCTTACTGATAGCTCAAGTATTTATAGAATAATTGATTTAGTTAAACCTGATGAAATATATAATTTAGGGGCGCAGAGTCATGTTGCAGTAAGTTTTGAATCGCCTGAATATACAGCAAATAGTGATGCTATAGGAACATTGCGAATTCTTGAAGCGGTAAGAATGCTTGGGTTAATAAATAAAACGAGAATTTATCAAGCAAGCACTAGTGAACTTTATGGACTTGTAAGCGAGACACCGCAAAAAGAAACTACCCCATTTCACCCCAGAAGTCCTTATGCAGTATCCAAACTATATGGATACTGGATAGTTGTAAACTATAGGGAAGCTTATGGAATGTACGCTTGTAATGGTATTTTATTTAATCATGAATCGCCAAGAAGAGGAGAAACTTTTGTTACCAGAAAAATCACAAGAGGATTCGCGAGAATAAATCAAGGACTTGAGAAATGTATATTTCTTGGAAATATAGATGCTTTAAGGGATTGGGGACATGCAAGAGATTATGTAGAAATGCAATGGAAAATGCTACAACAAAAAGAACCGGATGATTTTGTAATTGCTACCGGTAGACAAGAAAGTGTAAGAAGATTTTTGGAATTAGCAGCTGTTGAAATAGGTTGGGGAGGCCTTAAGTGGATGGGGAAAGGAAGTGATGAAGTAGGATTTAGGATTGATAATGGTGATCCAGTTGTAAGGATTGATCCCGCTTATTACCGACCTGCAGAAGTACAAACATTACTTGGTGATCCAACCAAAGCAAAAAAAGAGTTAAATTGGGAAGCGCGTTGCTCCTTAGAACAACTCGTTGCAGAAATGATCAGTACAGATTTGAAAATTGCTAAAAGAGAGTCAATAATAATTTAAATTAAATAAAGTAATTAATAAATAAGGTTTTGGAATATGTTTTATTGTCAAATATAAAAACCATTAGCTAAGTAAGAATGTGCCATAGAAAGATATTTTTAAAAGCAAATGATATAGATTTCCAGATTTCAGAGGTTATAAATAAGGAATTTTTTAATATCTTTATTCATTAATGAGGGTAAAAAATTAATGATTTTTTTAAGAAGATATTAATTTCG
>QCCS01000007.1 GCA_003281185.1 Prochlorococcus sp. AG-347-M15 | reverse complement strand
ATCCATTCTATTACTGATGAGATATGTATTAACCAAGTTCCAAATGATAATTCGTGCAAAATTTTTATATTTTTTTCTTTAAAACGTTGAGAACTTCTTTAGCATGATTTATAGGTAAAACACTAATCCATCTATGAGAAATTTGCCCATCTGGAGAAATTAAAAAAGTATTTCTATCTGAGAATGGAGGAATCCAGGAACCATATTTATCACTAATAATTCCGTCAGGATCAGATAATAAAGTATAGTTTATGGATTTCTCGCTGCAGAAACTTTCATGAGAATCTTGATTATCAGCACTAATGCCAACAATTTCGGCATTATTTTTTGAAAAATCTTTTTTTAATTCTGAAAAACCTTTAGCTTCAAGAGTGCAGCCTGTTGTAAAATCTTTAGGGTAAAAATACATAACAAGCCATTTACCTTGAAAATCTCTTAATTCCCAAGTTGTTTTTGTTTTTATGTTTTTATTAAAACCTTCTAACTGAAAGTTTGGGGCTATATCTCCAACTTCAGGAGCAAAATCAAAAGATAAGGCTGAATTACAATTAAAAAAGAGAATAAATGTTATTAATATACATTCAACTAAATTTCTCATTAAGTTTAGAATTTTTTTAAATCAACTCCATTTGATTTAGCAAATTTGTCTAAACCTACTTTTTGTATAGATTTTAGTGCCTTGGTACTTATTTTTATATTCACCCATTTTTTGCCCTCTTCCCACCATAGTCTCCTTTTTTGGAGATTTACTTGCTGCAACTTTTTTGTACGAATATGTGAGTGACTCACTGCCATCCCGTTATTAGCTTTTGCACCAGTCAGTTCGCAAACTCTTGACATATTTTTTGAGTTATATCTTTAAAAATTTTAACACATGACTCAATTTGTTGAATTAAGTAATTCAGAAATTAATTCGGCATTATTATTTTGTAAATTAATTATCTGTTCTTGATCTAATCCACCAACAGAAAGCTTAGCCATATCGTAAACATGATTAGCAATTTTAGATGCCAATGGATTCTCAATAGGATCTTTTTTATCAATAATTATTTTGTTGCCTGTAATTTTATTAAGACCAACAATAAGTGGATGTTCTTTGTTAATTAAGAGCACATGATATTCAGGTAACCCAGGGATCTTTTGTTCCATGTAAGCACCCATATCATTAATTCTTCTCATTTGTTCTGGAAGCAGGATCATCGCCGGTGGAGCATCTTTACTTGAAAGTGACTGCACTTTAACTGTTACTTTTTCATTATTTAGGGCCTTAACTATCGTATCTCTAAGATTATCCGTATTTGATTTGCCATCCTTATCTACAATTTCTTTAGATTCTTTATCTTCTAGTTCATTTATTTCTGAATCTACTCTTTGGAATTGATAATCTTCATTTTTACTTTCCAACCACGGGAGAAATTGTGAGTCAATTAATGGATCTGATTTTATAACTTCCTTATTATCGGATAAACAAATATTTAATGCGCTTGACTGAGCAATCGAATCTGAACAGTAAATTATTTTTTTAGAATCAGTTATCTTATTTCGTTCTTTGTAATTTGCGAGTGTTGTGAAATATTTATCATTAGATTTGATAAGTGATTTATTTTCAATATCTTTAGTTACGTCTTTCTCTGAATTTATTATTGTTTCGAAAATTATACTGTTATCAACTAAATCACCAAATTTTTCATCCTCTATAGCACCAATTTTAATAAAAGCAGAGATAGAGTCCCAAATTTCTGCATAAAATTCTGGTGAATTTTTTATCAAATCCTTTAGTTTATTTGCGATTTTTTTTGAAATAAATGATGATATAGATCTTACTTTTCTATCTGTTTGTAATGCACTTCTACTAACATTTAAGGGTATATCTGTAGAATCAATTACTCCTCTTAGAGGTAAAAGGTATTTTGGTACTATCTCTTTAATTGAATCGCTTACGAAAACTTGATTACAAAATAGTTTAATTTCTCCCTTTTCCCAATCAGCTCTACCAGACAATTTAGGAAAATATAATATCCCTTGAATATCATATGGATAATCAGTATTTAAATGTATCCATAACAATGGATCTCCCTGAAAAGGATAAAGGTATTTATATAACTCAATATAATCTTCATCTTTTAATTCACTAGGTTGTTTTCTCCAAGGAGGATTTTTTTTATTAATTGCCTCACCTTCTAATAAGACATCTATTGGCATAAAATCACAATATTTTTTTATTAATGATTTAATCCTTTCAGGCTCAATAAACTCTTTTTCTTCTTCAAGTAGGTGTAGTATCACATCAGTACCAATTGTCTCTCTTTCTGACTCCTCTAACGTAAAATTTGGCGATCCATCACAAGACCATTTGAAAGCTTTTGATTCTCCAATTGCTGATTTAGTTAATATGTCGACTCTTTCTGCCACCATGAAACTTGAATAAAAACCAAGCCCAAAATGACCTATAAATTCATCATTATCTTTTTTGTATTTTGTTAGGAATTCTTCTGCGCTCGAGAATGCCACTTGGTTTATGTACTTTTTAATTTCTTCATCATTCATTCCAATACCATTATCAGAAATTGTTAGGATATTTTTTTCACGGTCAATAGATATTTTTACTTGTGCTTCTTCATTATTTTCGCAGTCGCCTGCCATGGAGGCCATTCTTCTTTTACTTATTGCGTCAACGCCGTTACTTACAAGTTCTCTTAAAAAGATTTCATGGTCAGAATATACTGCCTTCTTGATAATTGGGAAAATATTTTCAGTATTAATACGAATTTCGCCTTTTTCCATTTAAAAAAAATCAAACATTTTAAATCTTATTTCCTAAAAACTAGTTAATCAAGTTTAATTAGGAGTATTGTCCGAACAATATATGAATTTAAAAACTTAAATTAACTTTTAAAAGGCTTTATTTAACCCACAAAATCTCACTACAATTATTTTCTTTCATTATTTGGTTAGCTTTAGCTAAGTCATCACATGGATTTAAATGTAAGACGGCAATATTCCCTCTTTTCTGCTGTTCTTTTTGTTCATTCATACCTTTTTCTAACAAATAAGAATCTTTAAACATTAATAAAATCTTTTTTTTATCAGACTTTTCTTCCCTAATTAAATTTCTTAAAATGTCTATTGAAACTGTAAATCCAATCCCATTTAAGATTTTCTCATTAGGACTAAAGAATCTTACCAATTCATCATATCTTCCGCCTTTTGCTATCACGCTTTTATTTTTACCATCATCTCCTATTAATTGAAAAACTATTCCTTCATATAAATTCAAATGAGGTTGGAAGGTGGGATCAAGTTGTAATTTAACACCATATTTATTTGATATTTTTGTTAATTTTTCAAATAAAAAATTCAAGTCATCTAAAATGTTACTGGAGCCATATATATTTTTCAGTTTTTTTAATATTGCAATTGGTTCTCCTCTGGTGAATAAGAGATCTTTAAGAATATATTTATCATCTTCATCAATTATTAATTTAGATAAATTATCTTGATCAAAATTAACAAGACTTTTCTTAATTTCTTCAAAATTATTATTTTTATATTTACTTAAGATTAAATCCATAATTTTTGTTGTGCTTACTAGTAGATATAAATTACAACCATCCCTCAAATTAATATTATCGATTGCATCAAACAATATATTTATAACTTCAATTTCTGGGTATTTTGTATCATATCCAATTAATTCAATTCCACTTTGCAGTTTCTCTTGTAACTTAAATGAATTTATATTATTTTGTTTTTTTTCAAAGACTGTTCCATTGGTGAATAATCTTATAGGTCTTTTTTTATTTATTAGTCTAGTAGATGACAATTTAACAATAGAAGTAGTCATTTCTGGCCTAAGACATAATGTATTGTTACTTACTATTCCCACTACTTGATTTTCATCAATAACGCCTCGGCCTTTTATCGTCTCTAAAGTATTTATAAATGAGGGTGAAACTTCTTCATAACCCCATAGTTTATAAATACTATTTAAATTATTTAAAATATTAGAGTTATTTTTTACATCAACTAATTTTATTTCCTTTATATCTGTCATTTTAATTTTTTAATTAATTTTATGTGTAGAGATTTTTTTTAAATGGAGAAACTTTATCTAGTTCATTTTTTAATTCATTCTCAAGGTTGGGAGAACAAGCCAAAATTCTTCCAGTACTTAAATTAAATTCACCTGATGGATAATCAGAAATTATTCCACCAGCTTCTTTAACAATAATAGCACCGGCCGCTAGGTCCCATACCTCTAATCCTCTTTCCCAATAACCATCGACCTTTCCGGCAGCAACAAATGCTAGATCTACAGCTGCTGCTCCTCCTCTTCTGACGCCTCTTGTTTTATGTGTTAAATAACAAAATTCAGCATAATTATTATCCTCTATCTCAAATCTGTCATAAGAAAAACCGGTTACAAGTAAACTACTAGAAAGATTAGAAGGACAAGATACTTTAAGTTTACTTTCATTGCAGAATGATCCTAAACCAATGCAGGCTGAATATAGTTCATCTAAATAGGGTACTGATATAGCACCTATAATTGGCTTATTTTTATATACAAGACCAATAGAAGTTCCAAAAAAGGGATATCCATGGGAATAATTTGTCGTGCCGTCTAATGGATCTATACACCATGTTAAATTCGAGGATTTGTTTAATTTCCCCGATTCCTCTGCATTGATAGATATGTTTGGTGTCTTTTCCAATAAATATTCTTTTATTTTATATTCAACTTCTAAATCTACATTAGTTACAAGATCACCTTTCCTACCCTTAGATGATATTTTCTGAATTTTATTGTAATTAATTTTTAGAATTTCATTACCGATTTGAGCGGAAGTTTTTGCAATTTCATACAACCTAGATAAGCTTACTTGATTTGCAAGTTCATCTATTTCACTTAATTTAAACATTATAATTAATCCTCCTCAAATTCCCAAGGCGGCGCAACTCTCGTATTTCCCCTACCAAAATATTGCCCAAATTGTAAATCGTAAACTTCATCTTCATATGTAGTTTCCACCTCAAGATCTGAGGTCGCTTTAGCGACACAAAGAAGTGCATAACCTTTGTCTTTTAAGGATTGAGATATTCCCATGGCTTCTGGTTGTTTCAAAGTACCAGATATTATTTTAACGGCACAACTTGTACAGCAACCATTTCTACATGAAAATGCAAGTTTGAATCCTTTCTTTTCAAATTCCTTAAGAATATACTCATCACTATTAACCTGCTCTTGGTAGAACTTACCGGTTTCCTTATTTTTAATCGTGACTTTGAAACTCTTTTTCAAATAAGTTTCCTCAAAAATGGGATGCTAAAGGGTTAAAATGGTTATCTTGGGAGAGGTGGCCGAGTGGTTGAAGGCGCAGCACTGGAAATGCTGTATAGGGGCAACTTTATCGAGGGTTCGAATCCCTCTCTCTCCGTTTTATATTAGTTCATTTTGTTTAACATCATCAACAACTTAGTCCTTAAAAAGTGTTTTATAAAATATTAATCATTTTGATAAGTTATAAATAATCTTATTTATTTAAATTAAGTTGAAAATATTTGATTTTTACTATTATATGTAAATATCTAAGATAAAAATTAATTAAATTATTAGTAAATTTTGCTTTAATTTAGCATTCTAAAAACATGGGGCAAATAGTTGGAATTGATTTAGGTACTACTAACTCTGTCGTTGGAGTTATAGAAGCTGGTCGTCCAATTGTTATTGCTAATTCTGAAGGGTCTAGAACTACACCATCAATAGTTGGTTTTACAAAGGATAAAGAAATAGTTATAGGTGACCAAGCAAGAAGGCAACTTGTCTTAAATCCAAAAAATACCTTTTATAACTTAAAGAGATTCATAGGTAGCGAATGGGACGAATTAGATGAGAACAGTATTTCTGTTCCTTATAATGTTAAAGCAAATAATAATGGAAGTGTTAGGGTTCTAAGTCCAAATACGGAAAGAGAATATGCGCCTGAAGAGTTAGTTAGCTCATTAATTAGAAAATTAATAAACGATGCTGAAACATATCTTGGAGATACTGTTGAATCTGCCGTTATCACAGTGCCTGCTTACTTTAATGAATCCCAAAGGCAAGCAACAAAGGATTCGGCAATATTAGCTGGTATCAAAGTAGATAGAATCCTAAATGAACCTACTGCAGCTGCTCTAGCTTATGGCTTTGAAAAAAGTTCCTCAAATAATGTTTTGGTTTTTGATCTAGGGGGAGGAACGTTTGATGTTTCATTATTAAAAATTTCAAATGGAGTATTTGATGTTAAAGCTACCTGTGGAGATACTCAATTAGGAGGAAATAATTTCGATTCAAAAATAGTAGATTGGCTTGCTAAAAAATTTATTGCTAAGCATAATATTGATCTAAGAAGGGATAGACAAGCATTACAGAGATTAACTGAGGCTGCTGAAAAAGCTAAATGTGAATTATCAGGATTATTAAAAACAAAAATTTCTTTACCTTTTATTACCACTAATAATGAGGGTCCATTACATATTGAAGAGACCTTAGATAGAAAGATATTTGAATCATTATCTCAAGATCTTTTAGACAGATTATTAGAGCCTGTTCAAATAGCATTAGATGATTCAGGATGGAACGCAGAAGATATTGATGAGGTAGTTCTTGTTGGTGGTAGTACAAGAATCCCAATGGTTCAACAATTAGTAAAGACTCTTGTGCCAAACAATCCTTGTCAGTCGGTTAATCCAGATGAAGTAGTTGCAATTGGTGCTGCAATACAATCTGGAATAATTAGTGGTGATTTACAAGATTTACTTCTAAATGATGTTACACCTCTCTCTTTAGGTTTAGAAACTATTGGTGGTCTTATGAAGGTACTTATTCCTCGTAATACACCAATACCAGTAAGACAATCTGACGTTTTTAGTACATCAGAAGCTAATCAATCATCAGTTGTTGTTCAAGTAAGGCAAGGTGAAAGGCCATTAGCATCTGAAAATAAATCACTTGGTAAATTTAGGTTATCTGGAATACCACCAGCTCCTAGAGGTATACCACAAGTTCAGGTAGCATTTGATATAGATGCCAATGGCCTTTTAGAAGTTAGTGCAACTGATAGGACAACTGGAAGAAAGCAAACAGTTTCAATTTCTGGAGGCTCAAATTTAAATCAACAAGAAATTAATTCGATAATTGAAGAAGCCAAATCAAAAGCTAATGAAGATAGAATGAAGAGATCTGTTATTGATAGGAAAAATAGTGCTTTAACTCTTATCGCTCAAGCTGAGAGAAGGCTTAGGGATGCTTCTTTAGAATTTGGACCTTATGGTGCTGAAAGACAACAACGAGCTGTTGAATTAGCCATTCAAGATGTCGAAGATTATATAGATGATGATGATCCTCAAGAATTGGAAATTTCAGTAAGTGCTCTCCAAGAAGCATTATTTGGTTTAAATAGAAAATTTGCAGTAGAAAGAAAAACTGATAATAATCCATTGCAAAGTATTAAAAATACATTTGGATCACTAAAAGATGAACTTTTTTCGGATGATTATTGGGATGACGATCCTTGGGATAATCAAATGAATAGAAATTATAGAAATTCGAGGTATGGTAATTCTAGGGATGATGATCCATGGGACAATGACTATTTCCTCTAAAAAAGACTATTTGTCGATTTTGGGTTTATCCCATAATTTTGATGATAAAGAACTTAAAAAGGCTTTTAGAAGGGAAGCAAGAAAATGGCATCCAGATTTAAATAAAAATGATCTAAATGCAGAAGAAAGATTTAAATTAATTAATCAAGCATACGAATACCTGAGTGATTCAAATAAAAGAAATGAAACTTCGGAAATAAATTTTCAGGATGATTATGAAAATAATAATTTTGAAACTGGATTTCCTGATTTTCAAGATTATCTTGATTCATTATTTGGATATGAATATATTCCAAAGAATTACGACGAATATGATAATGAATCCACAAATATAGATGAAGATGAATTCACTAATTATGAATACCCTACAACATCTCCAGAAGAACCACCTCCAGTTAAACTTCATCAAGATATTGAAACTATTATCGAATTAACTCCTGATGAAGCATTAAATGGAGCTTCAATTTTGATAGAGCTTGAAGATCAAACTGTGGTTGAAGTTGATACACCTCCTTTCGCTGGAGATGGATGGAGATTAAGACTTGAAAATATTGCAAGGGGTGGAAAAGATCATTATCTACAGTTAAAGGTTCAAACTGAAAGTGGTTTAAGAATTGATGGTTTGCGAGTACTTTATAAATTAGAGTTATTTCCTCATGATGCTCTTCTAGGTTGTTCAGTAGAGGTTCCCACTCTTTATGGAAATGTTACTCTTCAAGTCCCTCCAAAATCATCTACTGGTAGAATGTTACGTTTGAAAGGTAGGGGTTTAACTTTCGAAGATAATGTAGGTGATCAATATGTTGAAATATTAGTAGTGATACCTGCTGATATTAATGATGAAGAAATTGCTTTATATACAAGATTACAAGAACTTTCACTTTCTGATTCTTGATGAAATATTATATAAACAGAAAAACTCGATACTTATGAACATATTTGTTCTTCTATATAATTCGGGAACAGATAACGAAGGAATTCATTCAATAGAACTTAAAGGGAGGACCATTGTTCTTATGTTTGAAGATAAGGACGATGCAATAAGATATTGTGGTTTACTTGAAGCTCAAGATTTCCCTTTGCCAACGGTTGAAATGATTGACATAAAGGAAATAAAAGATTTCTGCGTTAAATTAGATTATGAATGCAAATTAGTTGAAAAGAATTTTGTACCAAAAACAGCTGAAGATAGGTTACTAATTTCACCACCTCAAAAAAACCTAGAAGTTGATAATTGGGATGGAGACAAGAATAACAATAAAAATATTGATTTAAATACCATTAAGGAAAACCTTGAAAAGTTACTTTAGCTATTAAGATATCAAAATAACTTTCTAACAAATAAAACATGACAACTGCATTATTTGAAACTGAAGTAGGGAATATTAACATAGAATTTTTCTCTGAAGATGCACCTAATACAGTAAAAAATTTCACGACTTTAATTGCTGATGGTTTTTACGATGGTCTGGCATTTCACAGAGTTATTCCAGGTTTTATGGCTCAGGGTGGTTGTCCCAATACTCGGGATGGAGCATCTGGCATGCCTGGAACTGGAGGCCCTGGATATAATATTAAATGTGAAATCAATTCCAATAAACATCTAAAAGGCTCACTTTCTATGGCACATGCAGGAAAGGATACTGGTGGTAGTCAGTTTTTTATAGTTTATGAACCACAGCCTCATCTTGATGGAGTTCATACTGTTTTTGGTAAGACAGATGATATGGATGTTGTGCTCAAGCTTACTAATGGTTCAAAAATTATTAAGGCAACCCTAAAGAAGTAATTTAATCTTCAAAAACAATGCTAAATGTCTCTTTATCTAGATTAAATTTTCTTGTAGATGAATATAAGATTTCATTATTAATACTGAATTTAGTATTAATTAGTTTTATGCTATTTTTTGGGTGTAATGCCTGTTCAATATTTCTAGAAACAATAATTCCAATCTTTGTACTATTTTCATATTTGGATAAAAACTGAATAAATAATTCTATATTCTTTATCTCTTCATCAGTAATGTTGGAATTAGTTCTATTTTGATTATGTAAAATTCGCCAAACTAATTTTGGTCGGTTCCAAAAAGCCAATAGTCTTGGACTACTTTCCAGTTTAATATTAATGTTTTGATCACTACAGAATTTAAAAACTTTATTTTTTATTGGAACTAGATCAATAGATTTATATTTTCCGTCAAGAAAAATTGATATAAATGGATCGATATTTCTGTAATTAGAATTATCTTCATCAATCATGTGACCCAGCTTTGTTTTTTTTACACTCAAATATTCTGCATTATTATCGTTTGGACAAATTACTAAAGGAACTCTCTCAATAACTTCTATTCCATAACCACCTAATCCTGCAATTTTTCTAGGATTGTTTGTTAGTAATTTTAATTTTTTTATCCCTAGATCAGTTAATATTTGTGCTCCAACTCCATAATTTCTAAGATCAGCAGGAAAACCTAATTTTTCATTAGCTTCTACAGTGTCTAATCCACCATCTTGTAAACTGTAAGCTTTTAATTTATTTATTAGACCAATACCTCTGCCTTCTTGTCTCAAGTAAACAACAACCCCTTCTTCCTCCTTTTCTATCCTTGATAAAGCAGCCTCTAACTGGGGTCTACAATCACAACGTAAAGATCCAAAAGCATCGCCAGTCAAGCACTCTGAATGCATTCTGACAAGTACAGGCTCGCTTAATTTTGATGATTTTTGTTTAACTAATGCAATGTGCTCTGAACCATCAAGTTCATTAATATAACCATAAGCTTTGAAATTCCCAAAAATACTTGGAAGAACTGCATCGGATTTTCTAAATACAAATCTTTCAGTTTGAAACCGATAACTTATTAAATCAGCTATTGATATTAATTTCATTCCCCACTGTTTTGCATACTCTTTTAGTTGTGGAAGTCTTGACATGGAGCCGTCAGGATTTTGTATTTCACAAATCACTCCAGCGGGATAAAGACCTGACATTGCTGCAATATCTACTGCTGCTTCGGTATGACCTGCCCTTTTTAATACTCCACCTTTTTTAGCTCTTAATGGAAAAATATGTCCCGGCCTCCGTAAATCTTCAGGTTTTGTATTTGGGTTTATAGCAACTTGAATTGTCTTAGCCCTGTCTTCAGCTGAAATACCAGTAGAAACGTTATTTTCAGGTCCAGCATCAATAGATATGGTAAAAGCTGTTTGATTCTCATCTGTATTTCTGTCTACCATCAATGGTAAATCTAAAGAGTCAAGTTTTTCTCCTTGCATTGCAAGGCATATAAGACCACGCCCCTCAGTAGCCATAAAATTAATTTGCTGTGGAGTTGCAAATTGAGCTGCGCATATTAAATCTCCTTCATTTTCTCTTCTTTCATCGTCTACAACAATTATGCATTCACCATTTCTTATGGCTGCCAACGCATCGCTGATAGGATCAAATTCAATTTTAAACGACTCATTTATATCCAAAATTGTTCCATTATTTGATTTGGGACTTGTTTCTTTCATTATTCCTATCAATATAGAAAAATAGTGTTTAAGTTACCTTTAATTCAACACTTTATAATCCTATCTCAAAGTCTGCCAATTCAAAGAAATGAATGTTGCAATAGTAGGTGCTACTGGTTACGGCGGTATTCAAGCGGTAAATCTTTTAAAGAATAATAAAAAATACAAAATTTCATTTTTAGGAGGTAATAAAACATCTGGATCAAAGTGGAATGATAATTTCCCTTTTATTTATCTAGATAATGATCCTTATATAGATGAAATATCAGTAGATAATATTTCAAAAAATTCTGATATTGCTTTGCTTTGCTTACCAAATGGTCTATCTTCAACATTGACGAGGAAATTATTAGATAGAGGAATTAAAGTTATTGATTTATCTGCTGATTACAGATATAAGTCCTTAGATGAATGGAAAAAAGTATATTCCAAAGAAGCTGCTATTTATAAAAGGAATGATGATGATTTATGTAAAGAAGCAGTCTACGGTCTTCCTGAAATAAATAAAGAAGCCATTTCAAAAGGAAGATTAATTGCTTGTCCAGGATGTTATCCAACATCTGCTCTTATACCGCTAGCACCATATCTTTCGCAAGGAATTATTGAAAATGATGGTATTGTAATTGATGCTAAAAGCGGTACCTCTGGAGGTGGCCGAGAACCAAACCAAAAGTTACTCTTATCAGAATGTGGAGAAGGTCTATCAGCATATGGATTGATAAACCATAGACATACCTCAGAGATTGAGCAAGTAGCATCTTTAATTTCTGGAAATAAAATTGAACTGCTTTTTACTCCACATTTGGTTCCAATTTCAAGAGGTATGCATTCGACTATATATGGGAGATTAAGAGATCCAGGATTAACTTCTGATGATTGCAGAATTCTGTTGGATAATTACTATAGAAATTTCAAAAATATTAAAGTCTTACCTGTAGATACATTTCCATCAACAAAATGGGTTAAAAATACAAATCAAATTTGCCTTTCTGTTAAAGTTGATACTCGAAATGGAAGGATTATTATTTTATCTGTAATTGATAATTTGTTAAAAGGTCAGACTGGGCAAGCAATTCAAAATTTAAATATTATGAGTGGATTTTCAATGGATGAAGGTCTTGATTTAACTAATAATTTTCCATAAAATTATTTCTTATCAAAAAACCTGCTTGAGAGATTGATTGAGGTAATATTTTATGCTCCAGCATTTGTATTCTTTTGGAAAGTGAATCAATATCATCATCATCTCTAATTGATAATGCAGCTTGCATTATCAATGTTCCACTATCTACCTCCTCTTCCACAAAATGTACTGAACAACCAGTTATTTTTGAACCATTTAATATTGAGTCCTTTATCGCAGAACCACCTTTATATGCTGGAAGTAATGAAGGGTGAATATTTATTATCTTATTCTTAAATTTATTAATAAAAAATGGAGTGACAATTTTCATCCAGCCTGCCATAACCACAAGTTCAACACCGTAATGAATTAAAGTATTTGCAATCTCTAATTCAAATGCCTCTTTTTGCAGAAAGTCTTTGCCCCTTATAATTCTGTGAGGTATTTTTTTACTTTCAGCTCTTTTTATACAAAAGGCGTTATCAATGTTAGTAATGAGTACTTTTATATCTATATCTAATTCTCCTTTTTCTGATAGATTAATTAATTCCTGAAAGTTTGTTCCTTTCCCAGAAGCAAGTACACCTATTTTTAATTTCGGGGAAAATCTTCTAAATTCAGATATCTCAGGCGAAATTATGTAATTAAATGATCTATCCAAAGTTTTTTATTTTATCCAATGATAAATTCATATGAAATAAAAAAAACCCTCAAATTTAATTGTTTATATTCAAAAACATATTTATTTGAAGATAAAAATTTAAACAAATTTAAATGATTCAAATCTATGTACTGTTCGTATAGATATAATTGAATAATAAATAAAAGAAACTGATATATAAAATGAATGGAGATTTAAAATCTTGGGATAAATTTTGTAATTATCTTTGGTTTGATAAAAAATTAAATATTTGGTTAGACATAAGCAAAATTAATTTTACAAGTGAAGAGATTAAATATTTAGAAGATAAATTTATAGATGTTTTTTCATCAATAAAAGAATTAGAAAATGGTGCAATCTCAAATATTGATGAAAATAGACAAGTTGGACATTATTGGCTTAGAAATCCGTCAATTTCTCCATCTTCAATAATTGGAGAGGAGATTAGTGCAGATATTAATGCTATCTCTGAATTTGGTAAACAGATTTTAAATGGAGACATAAAGAATAAGAATAATAAGAACTTTACTGATGTTCTTTGGATAGGAATTGGTGGAAGTGGATTAGGCCCATTACTTATTACTGAGTCTTTGCAAAAGTGCTCTAAAGGCTTAAAATTTTCTTATATCGATAATGTTGATCCATTTTTAATAAGCGAAAAGTTAGAAGAGTTATCTGAAAAATTATCAACAACATTATTTGTAGTAGTAAGCAAATCAGGTGGAACGCCTGAACCTAGAATTGCTATGGAAATTATTAAAAGTCATTGCGAAAACAATTCTATTGACTGGTATTCAAATGCTATAGCAATAACAATGAAAGATAGTAAGTTATTTAAAAAGGCTACTTCTGAAAATTGGTTAAAAATTTTTAATTTGCAAGATTGGGTTGGAGGAAGAACCAGCATTACAAGCTCTGTGGGATTACTTCCATTAGCTCTTATTAATGAAAATATATTTGAATTTATTAGAGGTGCATCATTAATGGATGAGGCCACACGTATAACTGATTTTAAAAATAATCCAGCAGCATTATTATCATCTGCATGGTATTTAACTGGGGATGGTGTTGGGAAAAGAGATATGGTCGTATTACCATATAGAGATAGGTTACAGGTATTTAGTAAATATCTTCAGCAATTAGTAATGGAATCATTAGGTAAGAAATTTAATAGGAATGGAGTAGTAGTTAATCAAGGTATTTCCGTTTTTGGTAATAAAGGATCTACAGATCAACATGCTTATGTTCAGCAACTGAGAGATGGTATTGATAATTTCTTTTGTATTTTTATTGAATTATTAGATTCTCCATCTACTAATATTTTTGATGAAAAAGAGAATCCTAAAGAATATCTTTCTGGTTTTTTGCAAGGAACAAGATCCGCACTCTCTAGTGAAAATAGACAAAGTATAACTATCACATTAGAAAAATTAAATTGTTTTACACTAGGTGCCTTAATCGCATTATTTGAGAGGGCTGTATCCTTCTACGCTGAATTAGTAAATATAAATGCATATGATCAACCTGGAGTTGAAGCTGGAAAGAAAGCAGCCGCAAATATTATTGAGTATCAGCAAAAAGTAACTAATATATTAAACGAAGGAGGAGAATATTCTATAAATGACATAACATCATTGTTTGATAATTCAGTGAGAGAATCTATATTTTTTATCCTCCGTGAAATGTGTTTCGGAAATGATGATTATTTAGTTAAGGGCGATTGGTCAGATCCAAATTCATTAGTTATTAAAAAAACCAATTCTTAAACAACAATATTCATAATTTTTCCTTTAACAATAATTATTTTTCGTATTTCCTTATCTTGAGTCCATTTTAATATGTTAGGTCTTTTAAGAGTCAATTCTTTAATTTGATCTTCATTCATTTCATTATTAATATTTACTTTGTCTCTCACTTTTCCATTAACTTGTATTACTAGTTCATATGAATCTTCCTTTAGTGCTTCGGCATTAAATGAAGGCCAGTGTTCTAAATGCACAGATTTTTTAAATCCTATAAGTTGCCATGTTTCTTCTGCAATATGAGGTGCAAATGGAGCCAACAAAATACAAAATGTTTTTAAAGCCTCAATTTTTAAATTATTGTTTACGTAATTAATGGAATTTGATAATGAATTATAAAACTTCATTAATTCTGAAATTGCAGTATTAAATTGGTTGTTTAAAATATCATTCGAAATTTCTTTTATGGCTATATTCATTGACTTTATTAAACTTTTTTCTTTATCTGGATAGGTATTAGATTTACTATTTATATCTTTTGCACAATTTATATAAAGCTTCCAAATCCTGCTTAAAAATCTAAATTGTCCTTCAACATCTGTATCTCCCCATTCCAAATCTTTTTCTGGCGGTGCTTTGAATAATATAAACATTCTTGCTGTATCTGCTCCATATTTTTTAATTACTGATTCAGGGTCTATTCCATTATATTTTGACTTAGACATCTTCTCGAAAAGAACTTCGAGTTTGGTATTGTCAATTGGATCTGTAGGATTTGTTAGGTCATTAATATCGGAAGGAGAAATATATTTACCAGTTTTGTTATTTTTATAGGCTGCAGCTTGAACCATTCCTTGCGTTAGTAGTTTTTCAAATGGTTCATCAATATCAAATAGTTCATTATCCCGCAAAGCTTTAGTAAAAAATCTTGCATATAACAAATGCAATATTGCATGCTCTACTCCTCCAACATATTGATCTACAGGCAACCACTTATTAATTTCAATCTTTTCAAATGGTTTATTTGAACATTTAGAAGATGGATATCTTAAAAAATACCATGATGAACACATAAAAGTGTCCATAGTATCAGTTTCTCTATTTGCCGTTATTCCACATTTTGGACATGTTGTATTTATCCAATTATTATTATCACCTAAAGCATTAATCTTGTTAGCTGAGATATCTATATTATTAGGCAATGCAACAGGTAATTCCGATTGATTTAAAGGAACAGATCCACATTTTTTGCAATTAACGATGGGAATCGGACATCCCCAATATCTTTGTCTAGATATTAACCAATCTCTTAAACGATATTGAATCTTATTTTCGGCCCATCCATTATTTACTCCCTCCTCTGAAATTTTTAATTTAGCAAGAGTATTTGCTATACCATTGTATTGATGTGAATTAATAAGAAATCCATTTTCCACATAAGCTTCATAAAGCTCTTTAGTTTGTTCACTTTTATCCTTAATTATTACTTGTTTAATATCAATATTATTTTTCTTAGCAAATTCAAAATCTCTTTGATCATGAGCAGGCACACCCATGACAGCACCTGTACCGTATTCATCGAGGACATAACTTGCAACCCAAATAGGAATCGGTTCAGAATTAACTGGATTTATCGCTATTAGGCTAGTTTTTATTCCAATTTTTTCAAGTTCATTATTTTTATTATTTTTCAAATATTGTTTAAGATTTTCTATATCTTGTATAGTCTCTTTATTAGAAATATTTTTAATTAATGAATGATTAACAGAAATTGCTAAATAAGTAACTCCAAATAAAGTATCTGGTCTTGTTGTAAATACAGTTATTTTCTTTTCTGGATTGGTATTGATATTGAAATTAATATTTGTACCATTTGACTTTCCAATCCAATTATCTTGCATTATTTTTACTCTTTCTGGCCAGTTATCTAATTTTTCTAAATCCTCCAATAACTCATCAGCATAATTTGTAATCCTTAAAAACCATTGCTTTAATAATTTTTTTTCAACTACTGCACCAGATCTCCAAGATTTACCCTCTGAGTCAACTTGTTCATTTGCTAAGACTGTATTATCTATAGGATCCCAATTAACTTCTGATTCCTTTTGATATACAAGACCTGCCTTGTATAACTCTAAAAATAAATATTGCGTCCAAATATAATAATTTTCATCGCAAGTTGCAAATTCTCTATCCCAATCAACTGATAGTCCCAAAAGCTTTAATTGTGACTTCATATGAGAAATATTTTTTTTAGTCCAGACACTTGGACTAATTCCTCTTTCAATCGCTGCATTCTCAGCAGGCAAACCAAAAGCGTCCCAACCCATTGGATGTAAAACAGATTTGCCCTTAAACCTTTGGAACCGAGCTATTAAGTCTGTAATAACATAATTCCTAACATGTCCCATATGAAGATTACCTGAAGGGTAGGGAAACATTGATAAGGCATAAAATTTATCGCTATTCTCAGTTAATTCTTCGGTTTTGTATAAATTGTTTTCTGTCCATATTGACTGCCATTTTTTTTCTATTTCAGATGGATTATATAAATTGGTATCAGCCTCATATTGTTTATCGGGAGAAATCACTTAATTTTATTTGTTAAATTATTATTTTAATATCCATTGTATAAAATAAAGATTGTTAAAAGGAATAATTTATAATTAAAATTTAAAATATATTATCTACAAATGAAAAATATAACTTTTGAAAAATATCAAGGTAACGGAAATGATTTCATAGTAATTGATTCTAGAGGAAATGATTTATATAAAAATTACAAGACAAATAAAATATTTGATATAAAACAAATTTGCAACAGGCAATTTGGTATTGGAGCAGATGGTGTGATTTTTATAGAAGAACCTAATGAAGGTAATTATGCAAAAATGATAATCTTTAACTCTGATGGTTCTGAAGCACAAATGTGTGGAAACGGAATTAGATGTTTAGTTGAGTATCTTCACGTAAATGATTCAATGAATAATAAAAATATAGAATATAAAATTGAGACTAAAGCAGGTTTAAAAATAGCAAAATATATAAATGATGAAATTACAGTAAAAATGGGAGTTCCAATTTTAGTAAGTCAAAATATTCCAACAACAATTGAAAAAAAAATCAATTCAATTCCATCACATGAATTTATTGAGAAAAATTTTAATAATAAAGGTTTTGCAGTAGGGATGGGAAATCCTCATTTAATATTCTTTGTACAAGATTTAGATTCCATTTCTCTTTCTACACTTGGGCCAATATTTGAAAATAATGAATTATTTCCAGAAAAAACTAATGTTCATTTTTGTCAAATCCTAAATAGAGATAATATCAAGGTAAAAGTATGGGAAAGAGGAGCAGGTCCAACCTTAGCCTGTGGGACAGGAGCTTGTGCTATTCATGTAGCAGCCTATAAACTAGGCCTTTGCAACTCGTTGACAGTTGTTTCTTTGCCAGGAGGTAATCTTAAAATAGATTGGTCAAAAGACGATTCTGAGGTCATGATGACCGGTAATGCTAAAAAGGTTTTCTCGGGTTCAATTTTAATAAATTAATGGAAAATAATTTTATATATTTAGATAATGCATCTACGACTCCATTATCTGAAAATGTTTTAAATATAATAAATTCAACATATAAGAATTATTGGCATAACCCTTCATCAACATACGAGCTAGGGATAAAATGCTCTACATATCTTGAAAAAATTAGATCTAAAATTGCTTATATATTTGAAGCAGAACCAGAGGATATAATTTTTACATCTGGTTCTTCGGAATCAACAAATATTGTATTTAATAATATTTATGAGAACTTTAAAAATGGTAGAGTTGTCATTTCAAATGTTGAACATCAAGCAACTACTATTTGTGCAAATAAACTAAAAAAACATAATTGGGATATTTACGAATGGAAGGTAAATAATGATGGAATTTTAAATATTGCTAATATCGATAAAATTTTAACCAATGATACTAAGCTTGTATCAATTATTTGGGGACAAAGTGAAATTGGGACTATTCAACCTGTTCAATTTATAGGTTCCAAATGTGAAGAATTAAATATAATGTTTCACTTAGATGGAACTCAAATATTAAGTAATGGAATATTCAGTTGGAAAGATCTTAAATGTGATTTTTTAAGTTTATCTGCTCATAAATTTGGAGGTCCAAAAGGTATCGGCATTCTCTTAACGAAAGAAAAGTCTCGAATGATTTTAAAAAATAAAGACATATCACTTACCCAGGAATATTCAATTAGACAAGGTACACAATCTTTGCCATTAATTGCTGGAATGTATGAATCATTAAAGAATATTAAAGGAAAAATAAAATCATATGATCACAAAACAGAATTTCCTTCGAATAACATTAATAAACTTAAAAATTATTTTTTTCAAAAAATTAAGGATAATAATCATATAAAGATTACGGGCAGTATTAACCATAGGCTTCCAAATCATATTTCGTTTCTACTTTTAAATAAGCTATTTGATCCTATAAGAGCTTATAAGATTGTTAATTTCATGTCAGAAAATAGAATAGCCATAAGTAGTGGAAGTGCTTGTTCAAGCTCATCAGGGAAACCGAGCTCAACACTTAAAAATATTGGTTTAAAAGATGATGAACTATATTCCAATATTCGTGTTACTTTAGGTTCGATAAACAATAAGTCAGAAATAGATAAATTTTTAGAACTTATTCAAATATGTATTGACAAATTTTAATGGAAACAAATTACAGACTACCTAAAGATTTAAATGAATCTCTTAAGAATATGGAGAATGCAATTATTCCAAGTTTATTAGATTCAAATAAAAGATTTACTATAGAACTTAATTTTGAAGGATTGAAGTTTAACAGAATTGGAATAACTATTTACAAGATATTGGCTAAAAATAATAATGTATTCATAACATTTGCTGATCAAGGTGCTGTGGCTTTGGCTCAAAGAGACTATCCAGATATCAAAGATAAAATCTTTACTTTTAAATCATTTAATGAATCAAATAATATAAATAATATTGATAGTGTAATGATATCGATACTTCCTCAGCCATATGATTTTGATTCATTTGAACCTATGTCAGATAATTATCAAGGAACGCATTATTCATTAAATCCTAAATTTGAAGATGCCAATATTGGTATAGGAAGTGTTATTAGAGAGAGACGTAAAAACTTTGTCAAAACTTGGAAAAATATTTATTTTCTTCAGCCTTTAAATAAAGCTGCTCTTATGCATATTTATCCAAATAACTGGTTGCTTTTCAAAGAAGAGAATAAAAAATATTTTTTTAAAAAAGAATTTGAAATTAAACCCGACAATGAATCTATTTTTGTAAATTTATAGATTGAATGTGATAAAAAAAATTTATTCATTTTTCTTAATTGTTCTTGTATTAGTAACATCTCCATTTTTAATAAGATATTTACTAACAAATCAGAAAATAAATATTTTAAATAGTATTTATTTTAATTTCCCTGGAATAATTACTAAAAATAAAAAATGTCCTACTTATGATGCTTTATTGAATCAAACGCTAGATGATTCTTTTAGTGTATCAATTATCAATAATAACGGGACAATAATTAGTTCCTATAATGATGAAGTTCCAAGGTTGCCAGCATCAAATCAAAAATTATTCTCATCAGCTTATGTTTTAAGTAAATATAAATTAAATAATAATTTAAAGACATTTTTATTAAAAAAAAATAAAAGCAATTATTATTTGCTCGGTCAAGGGGATCCAGATCTGAACTATGAAGATATAATCGAACTAATTTCAAATATTAAAGAAAATAAAAATATTAACTTTAATATTGTAGAAATTGATTCAAAATTATATTGGCCTAGTGGTTGGACAAACACTGATAAACTTTACGAATATGGATCTCCAATTACATCTCTAGCTATTGAAAGTAATCACAATAAATATGAAGATATTTATGCTTTAAGAAATTTTATTAAAAACTATTTAAAAAGTAAATTTCCTAATTCAAAAGTAAATATAGATTTTTTAGATTCAGAAAAAACATTTTATTTAAAAGATATTACAGAGATAAGTAAAATATATTCAACTCCAATTCTTTCATTATTAACTCTTATAAATTCTGAAAGCCATAATTTTACAGCTGAATCACTCTTTAAAAATGCCTCAAATACATGGAACGATAATGACTATATAAAATTGAAAAGATGGCTTGAAAATAAGGGACTCCCAGCAACTAATGCTTACTTTGCAGATGCTAGTGGATTGTCTCGAAAAAATAGAATTACAACAAAGTTAGTAGTATTGTTTTTAGATAAAATGAGATATTCTAATAATTTTCAAGCTTATCAATCTACACTTTCAATTACGGGAGTAAGAGGAACATTAGCTAAAAGATTTGTAAATAGTGAATTATCTGGAAAGTTTTTTGGGAAAACTGGGACTCTTTCAAATGTATTTGCATTATCTGGCTTTTTATATAAAAATGAAAAGCCAATAATTATAAGCATTATCCAAAATTCTAATAAAATTGATAAAGAAAAAGCATTTAAATTATTACGAGATCTTTATTACTTGAAATCTTGTTAATAAAAATATTATTTAAAAAATTCTTTTAAATCCCTCTCAACAGAGGGAGGTACCATGTGATTAATTTCACCACCAAATTTTGCAACTTCTTTTACTAAAGAACTACTAAGAAAACTATAATTTGTATTTGTGGATAAAAATATAGTTTCAATATCATTATTAAGAGATTTATTTGTATGAGCAATCTGAAGTTCATACTCAAAATCACTCATTGCTCTTAAGCCTCTAAGAATAAGATTAGCTTTTAGATCATTTGCACAATCCACAGTGAGTCCTGTATAAGAAATAACTTCAATATTAGGTAAATGAGAAAGAGAATTTTTTATTTGTATTATTCTTCTTTCAAGATTAAATGTTGGTGATTTAGAAGTATTTTCTAAAACAGCAACTACTAGATTGCCAAATATTTTTTCAGCCCTTTCTATTAAATCAAGATGCCCATTTGTTAAAGGATCAAAAGTACCTGGATAAAGAATTTTCATGAATTTATTATGATCGAATAAGAAATTTAGTTAAAATAAGATTATTAGATAAATCAATTATGACATTAAATCTAGAAGCAAAAAAAATCTTATTAAGAAAAATACCTCACGGATTATTTATTTGCGGTGTTAGGGACGAGGATAAAAATGAAGTGAATGGATTTACTGCAAGTTGGGTGACTCAAGGTTCCTTCACCCCACCATTAGTTGTAATGGCTGTTAGAGCAGAGGGTTCTAGTCATGAAATAATAAAGTCCACCAATAAGTTCTCATTAAATGTGCTCAAAAGTGATCAAAAGGATCTAGCTGCTGTTTTCTTTAAACCTCAAAAAGCATTAGGAGGTAGATTTGAATCTGTTGAATTTAATTTAGGTGAGCTTGGATTGCCTATTATAGTTGATAGTGTTGGTGGAGTTGAATGTAATGTTGTTGGAAGTGTTATGCATGGAGACCATACCGTTTTTGTAGGAGAGGTTGTATCTGCTTATCTGAATAACGATGTTGACTCACTAAATTTATCTTCAACTGGCTGGAATTATGGAGGGTAATTTTTTTAAATGAGTAATTCCTCTATCGAAAAAATAGATAACAAATATAATTTTAAAATTGAATATAAATTAATTAATAATAAGGAGTTATTAAAATCAAGATTATCCGAAATTCCGAAGTCATCTGGTTGTTATCTTTTTAAAGATATAGATAGTAACTTACTTTATATCGGTAAATCTAAAAAACTACGTAGTAGAGTAAGTAGTTATTTCAATAATTATTCAGATTTAACGCCTAGATTAAGTTTGATGGTTCGTCAAATAACTGAAATAGAAATAATAGTCACAGATAGCGAATATGAAGCATTAAATTTAGAGTCAAATTTAATAAAAACAAACAAACCATACTTTAATATTCTTTTAAAGGATGATAAGAAATATCCATATCTTTGTATAACTTGGAGTGAAAAATATCCTCGAATATTTATTACAAGAAGAAGAAGAAATAGAAATAATTTAGATAGATATTATGGACCTTATGTTGATGTCGGATTATTAAGGAGAACATTATTTACGATAAAAAAAATATTTCCACTTAGACAAAGACCAAGGCCAGTCTATAAAGATAGAACTTGTTTGAATTATTCAATAGGAAGATGTCCAGGTGTTTGCCAAGAAGTTATATCATCTGACGATTATAAAAAAATAATTAAACAAGTATCTATGATATTTCAGGGAAGAAATGATGACTTAGAAATATTTTTACAAAAAAAAATGCTGCAATTTTCAAATGATTTAGATTATGAGAATGCAGCCAAAATAAGAGACCAAATTTCAGGTTTAAAATTATTAACTGAATCACAAAAAATTTCAATACCAGATTCTTCAATTAATAGAGATATCTTTGGAATAGTTTCAGAAAAAAATGTAGCTAGTATACAAATTTTCCAAATGAGATCTGGTAAGCTCATTGGGAGAATTGGTTATAGTCAAAAATTAAATAATGAAGATGAAAATCTCATTCTACAAAAGATTTTAGAAGAGCATTATATGAATGTTGAAGCTGTAGAAATACCATCAGAAATTCTTATTCAATATAACCTTCCAAAACAAGCAACCATAGAGGATTGGTTAACGGATCTAAGAAAAAAGAAAGTAAAAATCTTAATCCCAAAAAGAAATAAAAAACATGAAACTGTAGAAATGGTTTTAAAAAATGCGAAATTGGAATTAGATAGAATAATAAATGGGATACAAGATAATGAATCATCAATTGAGGATCTTGCCCAAATACTTGAATTAAACGAACAACCTAAAAGAATTGAAGGTTATGATATAAGCCATATTCAAGGAAGTGACCCTGTAGCGTCACAAGTCGTTTTTATTGATGGGATTCCTTCTAAACAGAATTATAGAAAATATAAAATTAAAGATCCAAACGTTGTTTTAGGACATAGTGATGATTTTGCTTCGATATATGAAGTAATACATAGAAGGTTTAAAAAATGGTCAAGATTTAAAGAAAACGGAGGGGATTTTTCAATATTAAATGATAAAACGAATAGTAAATTAGACAATGAACTTCTATCAGATTGGCCTGATTTAATAATGATTGATGGAGGAAAAGGACAGTTAAATGCTGCTATTAAAGCATTAAAAGAATTAAATCTTGAGGAAGAAGTAACTATATGTTCATTAGCAAAAAAACATGAAGAAATATTTATTCCAGGCTTTACTAAGTCTCTTGATACTGACGAAAATCAAAAAGGAGTTCTTCTATTAAGAAGGGTAAGAGATGAAGCACATAGATTTGCATTATCTTTTCATAGAGACAAAAGATCTAAGAGAATGAATAGATCTCAATTGTCACAAATCAGTGGATTAGGACCATCAAGAATAAGAGAATTGCTTGAGCATTTTAAATCAATAGACGCGATAAGAATAGCTAGTAAAGAGGATTTATCAAAAGTTAAAGGACTTGGAAAAAATTCAGTAAATGACATATATAAATATTTTAACGAGTTATAAATATTAATTAATTTTTGAAAAATAGATTTCTTGATATTGTTAAATATAACTATATTAAAAATATATTTTTAAATTAATCTAATAATTTGGCTGCTGAAGCATATCTCTGGTTTAAATCACTTCACATTATTGGTGTAATCGTTTGGTTTGCGGGCCTTTTTTATTTAGTAAGACTTTTTATATATCATGAAGAATCTAAAAATATGGATAATGAATTAAAAATTGCCTTTAATAAACAATACACCTTGATGGAAAAAAGGCTCGCGAATATAATCACAACACCTGGGATGATATTAGCTTTAAGTATGGCTATATGCATGGTTATTATGCAACCAAGTTTGTTAAGTGAGAAGTGGTTACAAATTAAAATTTCATTTGTTTTAGGATTAGTAATTTATCATTTTTACTGTTACAAAATAATGTATTCATTACAAAATGGTACTTCAACCATTTCAGCAAAAAACCTTAGATTACTAAATGAATTGCCTACTTTATTATTATTTATAATTGTACTTTTAGTTATTTTTAAAAATAATTTTCCAACTAGTGTTGCTACATGGAGCGTAGTTGGACTAATTATTTTCATGTTGGCTTCAATACAATTATATGCAAAGATTAGAAAGAAAAATGAGAATTCATTAAGTAATGAATAGGGAAGACTTAGTAAAATTAACCTCCAATATTAATAAAAATAGTTGTCCTAAAAATATTAATTTTCACTGTCATACAAAATTTAGTGATGGAAGTCTAGAACCATATGAACTTTTAGAACAAGCTTATAAAAATAACTTGAAATTTTTATCAATAACCGATCATCATACAATTAAAGCTCATGAATATATAAAAAAAAATAAAATACTCAAAAATTATCCTAAAGATTCTTTTACATTAATTTCGGGAATAGAAATTAATTGTTTGATTCTGGGATGTTTAGTACATGTAATTGGATTGGGAATAGATATAAAAAGTAAATACCTAAATCCCTACATTCTTGGAGAGTCTCCAATAGGTAATGATTTAAATATTAAATCAGTTATTAAAGCCATAAATTTAGCTGGTGGTTTATCATTTCTTGCACACCCAGCGAGATACAGGATTCCCTTTTATAAATTAATTCCAGAGGCCAAAATACAAGGTATTGATGGAATAGAGGTTTGGTACGATTATGAACTTAATGAAGTTTGGAATCCTAGTTTATTTGTTTGTTCAGAAATAGATAAATTAGCAGATAAATATTCAATGCTAAAAACATGCGGAACAGATAGTCATGGACTTTCTCTATTAGGTAGATAATTCAGAATTCGTTTTTTTCAATTATTGAATCAGTATTAATAATTATGTTCTTTAAATTTTCAATGACATCTGATGAACAATTATTCCACATTTTTCTATTGATAATTTCAAGTAATCTTTGTGCAATATCTCTTAAAGCCCATGGATTATTCTCTAGAAAGAAATTCCTAAGATCTTGATTACATAACCATGATTTATAAACTTCCTCATAACACCAATCTGAGACTACTTCAGTAGAAGCATCAAATGCATATAGGTAATCTAGTGTAGCTGAAAATTCAAACGCTCCTTTATAACCATTATCCTTCATTCCATTTATCCATTTAGGGTTAAGTATTCTTGATATAACAACTTTATTAATTTCATCTTGTAATTTTGAAATTTTAGATAATCCAAATTTTGATAAATCACCATGATACATTTCAGGTAATTTACCGCTCAATTTTTTTACTGCTGAAGATAATCCTCCCTGAAACTGATAATAATCATCAGAATCTAAAATATCATGTTCCTTATTATCTTGGTTATGAACAACTAACTGCACATTCTTAAGAGCATTTTCTAATGATTTTTTATCCTCTATAGGTTCAAGATTATCACTGTAAATCCACTTACTCCAATTAAGAAAAGATTCTCCAAAATCGTCAATATTTTCCCAATTAGAATTTGAAATTAGTTCTTGCAGACCAGCTCCATATGAACCTGGCGCTGACCCAAATATACGATTAATTGAATCACCATCACTTGATGCCCCAGCAAGAGGGTTAAATTTATGATCCTCATTAAGATTAGAAACAAGATTTATTGCTTTAGAAGTTAATTTAACTAACTGTGGAAATGCATCTCTAAACATTCCCGAAATCCTTAAAGTAACATCAACCCTTGGTCTTTCGAGAACAGATAAAGGAATGATTTCTAGATCAACTACTCTTCTTGAAGGACCATCCCAAATAGGCTGTACTCCTAATAAATATAGTATTTGACAAATGTCTTCACCACCATTTCTCATTGTGGATGTTGCCCATACAGATATTGCTATATTTTTTAAATCTTCTCCATTATCTTGTTTGTATAAATCAAGTATTTGTGAAGCGGATTGACAACCAACACTCCATGCTGATTCAGTTGGCAGTCCTCTCGAATCAACTGAAAAGAAATTTTTACCAGTGGGTAAAGCTTCAGTTTTACCTCTCGTAGGGGCTCCAGATGGACCACTTTTTACATATTGTCCATTTAATGAATTAATAAATGATAATTTCTCATTATATGAAGAATTAATGATTGGATATAGAATCTCTTTTTTTAATAATAAGAAATACTTATTATGTTTTTTTTCATTAAAGAAATAGTCTATTATTTTCTGATTTTTATATTTTTCTAGATTTTTTATATATGTATTCTTTTTGTAAAAAAACAAATATATTAAATACTTTGCTTGTAGTTCCAAAAAATCAATAGCCATTCTAAAGTTTAAAATGTTTTTATTGGAAAAATTCAATAATAATTTTTTATCCTTTTCACTTAACTTTTGATCATATTTATTTGTCCAAGGATCCAAATCTAGTTTTAAATGTTTTGCTATATATTGAACAACCCCAATTCGATTAGCGTTTGGCACTCTAGCGATACACAAGAATAAATTTATTTCATTAATGTCATTCTGCCTATTACCAAAAATATGCAAACCTGTCCTAATTTGAGATTCTTTAATTTTGCAAAGAAAAGAATCAATCTCTTCAATCTGATTATTTTTATTATTTAAAGTGATTTCGTTAAAATCTTTTTTAATTAATTCAAAAATGGATTTTTCTATAATTTCAATCCGATTAGAATCTAATAATTTTGCTTCAAAATATTCGTCTAAATAATTTTCTAATAATGAATATTTTCCATATAATTCTGACCTATCCAAAGGAGGGGTTAAATGATCAATAATTGTTGCAGCAGTTCTTCTTTTAGCTTGGGATCCTTCTCCAGGATCATTTACGATAAAAGGATATATGTTTGGTATTGCTGGACAAATAATATTTGGAAAACATTTATTACTAAGACCTATAGATTTGCCAGGCAACCATTCAACAGTCCCATGTTTACCAATATGACAAATAGCATTTGCGTTAAAAACTTTTTCAATCCAAAAATATTGTGCTAAATATCTATGGGGAGGTGGAAGATCTGGAGAATGAATATCTCTATCAGTGAAAGCGTCATAACCTCGTTGAGGTTGAATCAATAATGTTATTTTTCCAAATCTAATACCATTTATTGAGAAGCCTTCATTATCAAGATCGATCGCTTCTGATGGTTTGCCCCAACGGTTAACAATAATATTTTTTGGTTCAAGTTCTAAATAATTCCAATATTTTAAATATTCACTAAGTGGTAAGTAATCTAATGGTTTATTATTCTGAGATTCAAGATCATTAGTTCTAGTTTTTATAAGTATTGACATTAATTCCGAAGAATCTTGAGGATAATTACAAGATCCAAGATCATAACCTTCTTCTTTTAACCAGTTAAGAATATTTATTATCGAAGATGGTGTATTAAGACCAACACCATTACCGATTCTTGCATTCTTTACTGGATAATTACTTATTATTAAACAAATTTTTTTATCAAAATTATTAAGTTTTTGAAGTTTCACATAATTTTTTGCGAATTTTGAAATCCATTTAATACCTACTTGATCAGCTTTGTAACTGCTTATTTCACTGTAGAGTGTATTTTTTTCAGAAATTATTTCTTTAAATGCTGAAGGACAGGTAGTAATCCTTCCATCAAATTCAGGAATAATTATTTGCATTAATAAATCAGATGAATTCATTCCAATAGATGAATTTAACCAATTTTTTCTTGATTTATTTGAAGAGAGAAGCTGTAAAATTGGAATTTTAAGAGAACTAAAAATATTTGTAGAATTTTCAATTAATTCGTTATTTTTGATTTGAGATGAAGAAAATGATGTTGTGGTAATTATTAATTTAATATCTTCCTTTTTAAAAATATCTATTAATTTCTTTTGAATAATATGATCTTTTAGTGTAGAAATAAATAACGTTTTAGGCGATAGTCCGCATCTTCGTAACTGCAAGTTAAGTTTTTCGTTTACTTCAATTTCATTAGCCAAAAAAAGTGATTTATAGGATATTATCCCTATCTTTTCGCCTTTTTCAATTTTCCAATCATATAAATAAGGATCTGCATAAAAAGAAATCTTTAAAAACTCATTAGGAATTAATGTTTCATCTTTTTTTAGGTAATTTAAACAATTAAGAAATTTTCTATAATTATCCAGTCCTCCAGATCTTAGTAATCTAGAAATATTTAATGCTAAATTTTTTTCTATACTACTAATTTCACATAAGGAAACTTCCTGATCAAGGGTACCTGATAGGATTACTAACTTCCTTTTTTTATCAATTGCTTGCCAATTTAAGAGTTGTTCAATTCCATAGTTCCATGTACCTTTATCTCCAAATAATCGTAGTACTACAACTTTTGCATAATTAATTGTTTTTAATAGATAATTATCAATTTGAGCTGAGGAATTTAAATTAGAAATTTCCAAAGCTCTAATATTATTTTTTAATGAAGCAAATTCTTTTTCTAACAATAAGTTCGATAAGAGATTTAAATCAGCTTTTACACTTGTTATAAAAATAATATCTGCAACTGGTTGCTCTATTAAATCATCCTTATTCTTTTCATTTCCTGCTATATTCAATATCCTGTGCATTTTTATATATAAATAGGGTTTAGAATACGTAAGTAGAATAAAACTAGTTTACCTTAATTAAATAAACTAAATATGCATGAATTTCTTCCATACGCCTGGTTCGAAGGTAAATGTATTCCATTTAAAAAAGCAAAAATATCAATAGCTACTCATGCACTGCATTACGGTACTGCCGCATTTGGAGGAATGCGAGCAATACCTAACCCTTCAAATAAAAATGAATTCCTTTTATTTAGAACTGATAAACACATAAAAAGATTATCTCAAAGTGCAAAATTACTCTTAACTGATATTTCTGAAGAATATATTTTTAAAGCCTTAGAGGAAGTTATAAAAAAAAATAAGCCAGAAAATCCTATTTATATTAGACCATTCGTATATACAAGCGATTTAGGTATAGCTCCTAGGTTACACAATATTGAAACAGATTTCTTTATGTATTGTATTGAACTAGGAGATTATCTATCCCCAGATGGAGTTTCCTGTAGAATGAGTAGTTGGACTAGACAAGAAGATAGATCTCTCCCGTTGAGAGGAAAAATAAGTGGAGCTTATATTACTAGTTCATTAGCTAAAACAGAAGCTAGTTTATCGGGCTTTGATGAAGCCTTGTTATTAAATTCAAGTGGTAAGGTAAGCGAAGCTAGTGGTATGAATTTATTTATTGTAAGAAATGGAGACTTAATCACTCCTGGTGTTGATCAAGATATCCTTGAGGGGATTACTAGAGCTAGTGTAATTGAATTAGCAAAATCTTTTGGAATAAATGTAATTGAAAGACCTGTTGATAAAACAGAATTATTAATAGCAGATGAAGTTTTTCTAACTGGTACAGCAGCAAAAATTACACCAGTTAAAAAAATTGAATCAAGTGAATTAAATGGTGAAAGACCAATAATGAATAAATTAAAAAGTAAGCTTATAGAAATAACAGAAGGTCGTTCTCAAGACTATGATAATTGGGTAACTAGAATTTCTCTAAAATAAATTAATTTTTACCTAAAAATGGAATCTTTCAGAACCTATTTAAATAGAGATGAAAAGCCATTAATAATTTTTGACGGGGGTACTGGAACATCTTTTCAGAACTTAAATCTAACTGCAGACGACTTTGGAGGCAAAGAACTAGAGGGTTGTAATGAAAACCTTGTTTTATCATCACCAAAGGTAGTTGAAAAGGTTCATAATTCATTCTTAGCAGCAGGTTGTCATGTTATAGAAACTAATACTTTTGGAGCCTCATCAATAGTTCTCGATGAATATGATATTGCGGATAAGGCATATGAGATAAATAAAAATGCTGCATTAATAGCCAAAAAGGCTGCTGCAAAATATTCATCAGTAGATAAGCCAAGGTTTGTTGCTGGCTCAATTGGACCAACTACTAAATTACCCACATTGGGACATATAGATTTTGATGAATTAAAGCAATCATATAAAGAACAAATTTATGGTCTTATTGATGGAGGAGTTGATCTTCTTTTAATTGAAACTTGTCAAGATGTATTACAAATTAAATCTGCCTTACTAGCGTCTAAAGAAGTACTTGATAGTAAAAATATAGATATACCTATAATGGTATCTATAACAATGGAAACAACAGGTACTATGCTTGTTGGATCTGACATCGCCTCTGCATTAACAATATTAGAGCCATTTAATATAGATATCCTTGGACTAAACTGTGCAACTGGTCCAGAACAAATGAAAGAACATATTAAATATTTATCTGAAAATTCTCCTTTCGCTATAAGCTGTATTCCCAATGCAGGACTTCCTGAAAATATTGGTGGTGTTGCTCACTATAGATTAAAACCAATAGAATTAAAGATGCAGTTAATGAATTTCATATATGACTTTAAAGTTCAATTAGTAGGTGGATGTTGTGGGACAACACCCGAACATATTAAATATCTTTCTTCAATAATTGATGAAATTACCAATAACGAAAGATCTAACAAAATTGGTAATAACAATTTAAGTGGTTTTATTCCTTCAGCATCATCAATATATAATTCTGTACCGTACAAACAAGACAATTCTATCTTAATTGTAGGAGAAAGATTAAATGCAAGTGGATCTAAAAAAGTAAGAGAATTATTAAATAATGACGATTGGGATGGACTAGTTTCAATTGCAAAGCAACAACAAAAGGAAAATGCACACGTTCTTGATGTGAATGTTGATTATGTGGGGAGAGACGGAGTGAAAGATATGAAAGAAATAACCTCAAGACTTGTTACCAATATAAATTTGCCATTAATGATTGACTCTACAGATGCTGACAAAATGGAAAGTGGATTAAAGTCAGCTGGTGGCAAATGTATTATAAATTCAACCAATTACGAAGATGGGAATGAAAGGTTTGATCAAGTACTAAATTTAGCCTTAAGGTATGGTTCAGGTCTTGTTGTAGGAACTATTGATGAAGATGGAATGGCAAGGAATGCAGATAAAAAATATAACATTGTAAAACGAGCGCTTAATAGAACTAGAGAATGTGGCATGTCAGATTATGAGCTATTTTTTGATCCATTAGCTCTGCCAATATCTACTGGGATAGAAGAAGATAGATTAAACGCTAAAGAAACAATTACTGCTATATCAAAAATTCGTGAAAATTTCCCAGATATTCATATCATACTGGGGATATCAAATATTAGTTTTGGTCTTTCACCATTATCAAGAATTAATCTAAATTCAATATTTTTAGATGAATGCATTAATGCAGGATTGGATTCTGCTATCATCGCACCAAATAAAATTTTGCCATTATCAAAAATTTCTGAAGAAACTAAAAAGCTTTGCTTAGATTTAATATATGACAAAAGAGAATTTGAAGATGATATTTGTATTTATGATCCATTAGTAGAATTAACAAAGGCTTTTCAAGATTTATCTATTCAAGATTTCAAAAAAGCATCTATAGAAAATAAAAACCTAACTCTGGAAGAAAGTCTAAAAAATCATATTATTGATGGAGAAAAAATAGGTATAGAGGATCAATTAAATAAAGCGTTAAAAAAATATAAACCTCTTGAAATAATTAATACTTTTTTACTTGATGGGATGAAAGTTGTAGGAGAATTATTTGGTTCAGGTCAAATGCAATTGCCATTTGTACTCCAATCAGCAGAAACGATGAAATTTGCTGTTTCAATTTTAGAACCATATATGGAAACTGTAGATGAAAACATTTCAAATGGAAAACTCTTAATTGCAACTGTCAAAGGCGATGTTCATGATATTGGAAAAAATTTGGTTGATATAATACTTACAAATAATGGTTATGAAGTTATAAATCTTGGAATAAAGCAAGATGTTTCAGCAATTATAGATGCACAAAAGAAGCACAATGCAGATTGCATTGCTATGAGCGGATTACTTGTTAAATCAACTGCTTTTATGAAAGATAATTTAAAGGCTTTTAATAAAGAGGATATTACTGTTCCAGTAATACTAGGAGGCGCAGCCTTAACCCCAAAATTTGTAAATGAGGACTGCAGCAAAATATATAACGGGAAAATATTGTACGGAAAAGATGCGTTTACTGATCTTAAATTTATGAATGAATATATGGACAACAAAAAAAAGGGTAATTGGTCAAATACAGAGGGGTTTATTAATAATGAGGGTATAAATATTAATTTAGCCTCATCAAAATCATGCACTCAAGCTGTTAAAAAATCAATATCTATAGATAAAGATACTTCTAAAGAAAATTTTGTAAGATCTAAATTTATAAATGAAGAAGAACCAATTCAAGCTCCTTTCTTGGGAACGAAAGTCTTGAACGATGTTGATATAGATTTAAATAAGTTAATTTTTTATTTAGATACAAAAGCTCTTTTTAGCGGACAATGGCAAATAAAAAAAGGAAAAAACCAAAGCGTAGATGAATACAATAATTATTTGGATTCATACGCTAAACCATTATTAGATAAATGGTTAGATATAATTGTAGAAAAAAAACTTATATCACCCAAAGCAGTTTATGGATATTTCAGATGCGGGAGAAAAGATAATAGTATCTTATTATTTGATGAGAAATCATTAAATAAAATTTCCCAATTTAATTTTCCAAGACAAAAATCTGGGAATAATTTATGCATAGCTGATTTCTATTGTGATTTAAAAAATGATAAACCGATAGATATATTTCCTATGCAGGCAGTAACGATGGGGGATATTGCTAGTGAATATTCTCAAAAATTATTTAAAGAAGATAGATATAGCGATTATTTAATATTTCATGGACTTACAGTTCAATTGGCAGAAGCTCTGGCTGAGTATGTCCATGCATTAATTCGCATTGAATGTGGTTTTAGGACTGATGAACCAAATAAAAATAGAGAAATACTAGCTCAAAAATATAGAGGTGCTAGATATTCTTTTGGTTATCCTGCATGTCCAAAAGTATCTGATTCAAACATACAATTATCATTGTTAGATGCAAAAAGAATAAAATTGACCATGGATGAATCTGAACAACTTCATCCAGAACAAAGTACTACAGCTATCATTTCACTTCACTCAAAAGCTAAATATTTCAGCGCTTAAGCTAAATTTTTAGTTTTTTTCTAAATATTCAATTATTTCTCCCTGTAATTCATCCATCGTTTCATTATCACCCAGATCAAGTCCCTCACCAGCGGCATCCTGTGTTAACTCAAGATAATATGAAGCACCATCACTATATAAAAATTCTAATGCGGAAGTTTCATCACTATCTTTAAAAGCTTCATAAAGTGCTTTAAATGCTATGTTTTCAGTAAAGTCCCAATCCATAATGAAAAAAACCTTATTAGAATTATTACCTCCTTACCCCCCATACTCGTCAACCTTTTTTAAAGAAATGTTGGTGTTTTATTATTATTTAAAAAATCTATGACCATAAATAATCAAAATCAGTTAAATGTCCTAGGAGAAAAAATTAAGGTTTGTAGTTGCGCCCCTATGACAGGGTGGTTCAGAGATGGATATTGCAACTATGACAAAAGTGATGGAGGGAATCATTCCATTTGTTGTGTAATGGATGATAATTTCCTGAAATATAGTAAATCACAAGGTAATGATTTAATAACTCCTATGCCTACTTATTCCTTCCCAGGACTAAAGGATGGTGATCATTGGTGTATTTGTCTTGATAGGTGGAAACAAGCATTATTAGATGGTCTTGCCCCAAAAGTCATATTAGAATCAACAAATATTGTAGTCTTAGAATCTATACCTCTGGAAAAATTGAAAGAATATCAATTTAATAAAAAGTAATTACAAGTTTATTTTTTTTTTTAAAATGATTATGATAATTTTTTTTTAATGATTTTAGAAAAATATTGGAAAAAAGCAATAGAACAAACTCGATTATCAATTGATGATGAATCATTATATCCTATCAAAACTGATATTATTACAAGAGATCTATATGAAAAAGACGACTTCATAATAAGGAAACTCGATACTTCAAAATTTAATAAAAAAAAAATTTATGGTCCTAGGCAAAATCCATTTTGTCCTTGGGAAAAAATACTAGAAATTGATAAAATTGGTGATAATCATCAATTAATATTAAATAAGTACCCTGTACAAAAAGGCCATATTTTACTTATTACAAATGAATGGAAACCTCAAAATGGATGGTTAGATATTAAAGATTGGAGAGCGATCCAACAAGTTAATAAAGATACTAGTGGATTATGGTTTTTCAATAGTTCTCCAATTGCGGGGGCAAGTCAACCTCACAGGCATTTTCAACTTCTGCGAAGATCTAAAGGTGAGATATCTTGCCCTAGAGAAAAGTGGTTTTTAGATATGAATTCATATCAAGATCTAGATAGTAAGCTTAAAAAAAATATTATTGTATCCAAATTTAATTTTTTAGAAAATCCATCAAGTCTTTTTGAATTTTACTTAGAATTATGCAATAAATTAGGACTTGGGGACCCTATTAGTGATAAGAAACCAATATATCCTTACAATCTTTTAATAACTAATAAATGGATCGCTATCATAAAGAGAAAAAATGATCATATTCATGGTTTCAGTATTAACGGTTTAGGATTTGCAGGATATTTATTAGTAACTGAAAATTCAAATATTAATTATTTAAAGAAATTTGGCCCTGAAAAACTTCTAGAAAGTTTCGTTTGAATACTAGTTAGTTACTTCAACTTCATTATCCCTGCTTATTTGGCTTTCTAGGACTTCTATAGATGCTGTTACTGAGGCAATTTTACGTTCAAGTGAATCCTTAATATAATTGAGCATTTCTAATTTCTTATTTTGATAAAAACTCTTTTTTTCTTTAGATGACTTGAAATAACAATTAAACATTTTTATTTTTATTATAAAATGATACTTAATTGACTTGTGACATGAAAATAAATTGGTTTTAATTTAAAAACAATATTCCGTATGGACTTTCAATATTTTTTGAATAAAATTAAATAAATTCCATACTATTTAAGAAAATATTATTGAATATTCCTGAAAATTCAAATACAAAAAGAATTTCAATTGATTTACCTGAGGAACTAATTTCCAAGTTTGATCAATTAAGAAAAGAGTGGGGATTAAGAGCAAGAGGACCTGTAATAGAAAAGATACTTAAAGAACTTCTTCAAGAAGATGATTTACTACCTAAGAACCAACAGCAAGAAATAGACTTTAACGAGAAGAATAATAATGAAAATTTAAATATTGATGAAGATACTGCATTGGTATTAATTAAATCAGAATTAAAAAAAGAAGTAAATGAGATATCTTTGAATAAAAGATTTACAAATACCAATCAATATAATGAAAAAGCCAACTCAAACATTAGCCTTCCCAATTTTGTTGAAAAAAAAGTAAAGAATCTAAGAAGAAGTATTAATAGTGAAAAATTAAAGGAGAATATTAATGATATTCAAATTAATATAATTAAAGAAACTGAATTAATAAAATGTCGAATTGAGTTAATTAGTCATTGGAAAAACCTATATGGATCAGTTCCTAATGATCATGTAGTAGAGGCCTCAATGGATTGGTTTGAAAGGGATATATGGCCAAATCTTGATGGAACTGAAAATCTACCCTTTACTTGGAGTGCAGCCAATAAATTAATGTCAGAATTATGCCCATTTTGGATAAAGAAAAATCCATCCCTTGAAATTGTTTTATTAATGATTGGCGTTTTAGAAGACCCTTTTGCTACATCAGATTTGATAAATAGAATACCAACACTTATGAGAAGGTTTGTAAGTAGATTTAAGCGAAATAATAGATCAAATTCATTTGAAACTTTGGACTCAACAATGACAGTACATGGAGCACTTAAATTATTGAATTTATCAACATCCGCAGGATCAGCTCATACGTTCCGTAAAATTAGAGAAGCCTATAAATCAATAGCCTTAGAGACGCATCCAGATGCTGGAGGATCAACAGATCAAATGAGAAAATTAAATGAAGCTTATCAATTGCTAAAAAATCTATACAGAAATTAGTATACTCGTTCTCAAATAAGACTAATAATAAGTCTAATAAATAGTCTTATACAAGATAGCTTATAAGTACAAATTTTTTTCATCAATTATTTATATTTATGGAAATAATAATTATGTATAAATGAAATTTAAAATAAAATTTACTTTTAAATAATTAGAATTATTTTATAGCACTTCTTATATGAGACTTACTATAAGTCTTATATATAGTCTCATAATAGATAAATAAGATAAATATTTTTTAAATTTTAATAAATCATATAACAAACTGCATCTTAATGGCTGGGAAAAATTAAAAATTGAATAAAAATCAATTAATTATGTCCTTTCAATGTCCAATAAATTAATAAGGGCTGAAAAGTCTTGCTATAAAAGGAATTTATAACTATCCGTACTGCCTTAAAGACAGTACTACTTAGATTGAAGCTTTTCAATGGCAGTTTGTTTATCAATACTAGGGACATCGCTTAATCCATTAGCATCAAACCAAGGGGCGCTAGCCCAATCAAATCCTTCGCCGAAAGTATTATCTGGTGCAGTTATATACCAGTGACACGATGCATCTGGTATGTCAACAGCACATTTTGACCAATCATCTGACCACTGAGGTACCTGTACCCAAAGTACTGAAGATAGAAGTAGAGATAGTAAATTAATCATGAACTTTATCATACAACATTAATTACTTTTATATGATTATTATTTATCTCATATAAGAATTATATATAGACTATTTTATAGTCTTATATGAGACTAGCAATACAATTAATTCCTCAATTTAGTGTTAAAGCATTTTTCAACTTTAGATATGATATTTGAGTGTATAGATGTAATGTCCGAGTCTAGTAATGTTTTATCTTTATCTCTATAAGATAATCTAAATGTATAACTTATATAATCATCTCCAAATTTAGTATCTTCAAAAACATCAAGTAAATTTACATCCTCTAAAAGATTTTTTCCTGTTTTTCTTATTTGTGATGTTATTTCGCTAATTAAAAATTTCTTATTGAAAACAAAATTTATATCTCTTTCCATTTTTGGAACAATTGGGTACGGCTTATATATTGGAATCCATTTATTTTTTCTTGTACTAGCTCCCAATAGGTTAGGAACATTTATGTTAAATAAATAAACTTTTTTTAATGACTTCTTTTCTAATATTAGTTTGGGATGAATTTCACCAAAATAACCTGCATCTTTCCCTTCAATAACTAATTTTGCTGTTCTTCCTGGATGAAGAAAATCAATTGAATCAGTAGGTTTATCATCAATTTTAATGTTCAAAGATGATAAAGCCTCATTTAACTTTCCTCTGGCTTGGAAATAATTAAGATCGTTATCCTTCCCCGAATTTATCCATTTTCCAAATTTTTTATTTCCATAAATAGCACCATTTAGAACTTCTTCTTGAATGAACTCATTTTTCTTATTAAAAACATTTCCAATTTCAAATATATAACAACTTGCTTGCCCAGCTTTTATATTACGGTTCACTATCTCCAAATGTTCCTTCCAGATATTATCTCTAAGACAGCTTGTTTCTAATAACAAAGGATTAGAAATCTTTATAAGTTTTTCATCATCTTCAGGAACAAGAGAGTAGCTTAGTACTTCGTTAAAACCATTTTCTATAAAAGCATTTTTTACTTTTCTCAATGCCAACTGTTCTGATGACAATTTTCCAGGCTTAATTGGATTGGGAAGTTTTAAGTCGAATCTGTCATACCCTATTAATCTAGCTATTTCTTCAATTAAATCTATTTCTCTTGTTAAATCATGTGATCTATTAGGAATTACTGCTACATTCCATCCATATTCCTTATTTTTTAAAGTACAACCTATTAGTGTTAATTTATCAACTATTTCATTATCAGATATATTTCTTTTTTCAAATTGATCGTTAATTATTAATGGACCAAGAATTTTATGTATTCGATTTCTCCGTAGTTTAATAAATATATCCTCATTACTTATTAAATTTGAAGTATTGATGATTGGTGAATTAATAGAAAAATATTCTTCTAAAAGATTAATTGCCCTTGTTACTGCACTTATTGTATTTTTTGATGAAATACCTTTTTCATACCTGCTGCTAGATTCTGTTCTTATACCAACCGCCTTGGAGGATTTTCTTATAGTAACTGGATTAAAAACAGCACCTTCAAGGTAAATAGATGAGGTATTATTACTTACAGAAGTTTCTAAACCTCCTATAACCCCAGCAATAGCTACCGGTTTATCACAACAAGTAATAACTGTGATATTGTCATTTAATTCATATTCTTTACCATCTAAGCAAATAAGCTTTTCGTTATCCTTGCCTTTTCTTACAGAGAAATCTTCTGGAGAAACTTCCTTACCAATTAAGTTTGATAGTTTATCCTTATCAAACGCATGCAAAGGTTGACCTTGTTCTAAAAGAATATAATTTGTTAAATCAACTAGAAGATTAATAGATTTTATACCTGATTTTTCTATACGGTCTTTAAGCCAAATTGGCGATAATTTCTCTCCATTTACTCCATCAATGCAGCTTATTGTATAGATGCAATTAGATTCTATAGCCTCTGGACAAAGTTTAATTCCTTTAAGTAAATGAATATTGTATTTATGTTTTAATTCTGGAAAATTTAAGCTTGATTCTAAAAGTGCGGAAATTTCACGTGCTATACCCATAACAGACATTCCATCAGGTCTATTAGCTGTAATGGCTAAATCATATATAAAATCATTTAATTGAAGCAATTCAGACCCTGGAGTACCCAATTCATGTTTTAGGGCTAAATCTTCTTCAATGATCTCTATCCCATCGCTAGAGTCCTCTAAACCTAGTTCCTGCAGTGAACATATCATTCCTTCACTCATGACACCTCTAATTTCACTTCTTTTAATAGTTAAATCAACTGCATTTAATTTCGCGCCGACAGTAGCAACATAAACATAAATATTTGGTTTAATATTGCGCGCACCACAGATAATTTGTAAATTCCTTGAATTACCAATATCGACTTGGCAAATTGAAAGTTTGTCAGATCCTTCGTGTTTTAAAACAGATAATACCTTACCTAAAACAACACCATTTACATTTTTTGAACAATCTTCTAATGATTCAACCTCAAATCCACCAATAGACAATTTCTCAGAGAGATCTTCAGGAGTAGAAGTAATTTCTACTAAATTTTTCAACCAATTTTGAGAAACTTTCATATATATTTTTTAATCAATGATGATAAAAGAAATGAGTATATCTTCAAAAAAGTTTGTTGAAGATGTACAATAGAAAATTATACAATAAAGTATTAATTAAAATGGCTAAAAAAGGGACAAGAGTTGTAGTGACCCTGGAATGTACTGAAGCTAGGACAAGCACAGACCCTAAGAGATCAAATGGAGTCTCAAGATATACTACTGAAAAGAATCGTAGAAATACAACTGAAAGATTAGAACTAAAAAAGTTTAATCCTCATTTAAACAGAATGACAATTCACAAAGAAATTAAGTAACGAAATCAAATCATGCCTAATTCAATTTTTAAAAAACAATTATCACCTATCAAACCGGGAGATCCTATTGACTATAAGGATGTAGAACTACTAAAAAAATTCATAACTGAAAGGGGCAAAATCCTACCAAGAAGAATGACAGGTTTAACATCTAAGCAACAAAGAGATCTCACATTAGCTGTTAAGAGAGCCAGAATTGTAGCTCTTTTACCCTTCGTAAATCCTGAAGGATAATTTCATATTGAATATAGTTGGTCCTATAATTAATATTTCAAATATTTGAAAGATTTAACTGATTTAAAAACATATATTATTGACTCTGATGAACCACATGAGGTTGATGACGCTATTTCATTAGAAATAAAAGAAGGAAATAAAAAAAATTTATGGATACATATAAGTAATCCATGCAAGCTCTTTTTGCATGACTCTAATGTTGATTTAAATGCAAGAAAGAGAAATAGCAGTTTATATTTAATTGATCAATATGTCCCAATGCTTCCTAAGGATATTCTTGAAAAGGCAAATCTAGCTCAAAATAAAGTTTCAGAAACTATTAGTGCAGCAATAGAATTCAATGACGATGGATCAATAAATAAATATGATATAACTGAAGCAATAATAAAACCAAAATATCAATTAACATATGAAGATGCAAATGAAATATTAGAAATAGAACCTAAAGAAGAAATAGAATTAATTGAGATTAAAAAATTATTAGAAAAAAGTATTACATTCAGAAAAAAACAAGGGGCAATTATTTTTGAAAGTCCTAATAATAAAATTAAATTATATGAAGATAAGATTATACTAACTAAATTAGAGAAAACAATATCGCAAATTATAGTTGCAGAATCAATGATATTAATGGGTTATGTAACAAGTTTATTTATCGATAAATATGATTTAGCGGCTGCATTTAGAATTCAAAAATTAAACTGCAATCCATCTGATATACTTAATAGATACAATGATAGTGATATTAAATATATAATATTAAAACAATATATGGGAAGAAGTTACATAACTACTAAGCCAGGAATCCATGAATCATTAGGACTTAAAATGTATGTACAATGTACATCACCATTAAGAAGATATCTTGATTTAATTATACAAAGGCAAGTCTATAATAAAATTAATAATTACAAAGTTCTAAGTAAAGATTTAGTCTCTAAGATTATTGATTATTCAAAAATTAGACAATCAGAGAATAATAATATATTTAAAAATGATAAATTTAAGTATTTAAAATTATTTTTTAAGAACGAAAAGAAACCTTTTTATAAAATAATATTCGTTAAGTGGATTAATCATAAAAAAAATATTGCTTTGGTTTATTTTCCAGATTATTCACTAGAAATACTTATTACTCTTTTTGTATCAATAGAAATATATAGTAACAAAATATATAAAGTTAAATATATAATAAATGACAGTAATCTTTTAGAATTTATTTATTAATAAGATAATAAATAAAATGGGTTCTTATTAGTTTAAAAAATATCTGTTAGTATTAATAAAAAATCTTTATGACTTTTGTCATTACTACACCTTTATACTATGTTAATGATAAACCTCATTTAGGAAGTGTATATACAACAATAATTTGTGACTCAATAGCTAGGTATAAAAGGCTTGCAGGTGAAGATGTTATTTTCATCACTGGTGTTGATGAACATGGTTTAAAAATACAGAGAACAGCTAATGAAAAGGGTATTGAACCAAAATCACATTGTGATGAAATCTCAGAAGTCTTTAATAATAATTGGAAAGATTGGAATATATCTTTTGACAAATTTATACGAACAAGCTCAAAAAATCATGAATTTGTTGTTAATGAATTTTATGAAAGAGTAAAAGAATCAGATGATATCTATATGGGAGTTCAAAAAGGTTGGTATTGTGTCGGTTGTGAAGAATTTAAAGATAATCCAGAAAACTCTTCAACATACAAATGTCCAATACATCAAAAAAATCTAGAATGGAAAAATGAAGAAAATCTCTTTTTTAGGCTTTCAAAATATCAAAAAGAAATCGAGAAAATAATCAACGAACCTTCTTTTATAGAGCCAATAGAAAGAAAGAATGAAATAATAAATTTTGTATCTAGAGGTTTAAAGGATTTTTCAATTTCAAGAACAAATGTTACATGGGGAATTCCTGTCCCTGACTATGATAACCATACCTTTTATGTATGGTTTGATGCTTTACTTGGATATATAAGTGCCATTAGTTCAGATGCGACAGAACATTCATTGGAAAAATCAATTAATGGAGGATGGCCAGCTGATGTTCATTTTATTGGTAAGGATATTCTGAGATTCCATGCAGTATATTGGCCTGCAATGCTAATTTCTGCCAAAATGAAAGTTCCTAAAAAGGTTTTTGGGCACGGATTTCTTACAAGAGAGGGGCAAAAAATGGGTAAAAGCTTAGGAAATGTACTCGACCCTGATTTATTGCTTACAAAATATGGTAATGATCCTGTAAGGTGGTACCTCATTAAAGACATATCACTAGGCAATGATGGAGATTTTCAAGATAAAAGATTTGTTGACATCATCAATAATGACTTAGCTAATACAATTGGTAATTTATTAAATAGAACATCATCTATGTCTAGAAAATGGTTTGATAATAAAGTGCCAAATAATGAAAAAATTTTAAATGAAAATAAATTAGAGAATTTTGCAAAAATTGCAGTTGAAAACTATATTCATAACTTTGATAACTACAAATTAGATTTAGCAGCTAATGAAATACTTAATCTAGCAATTAATACAAATTTATATTTGAATGATAATCAGCCATGGATGTTAATAAAAGAGAATGATAATTTGCCTCTTGTCAAAGAAATAATTTACAACGTATTAGAAAGTACTCGAATAATAGGATTATTATTACTTCCTTTATTACCGGAATTGTCGTCAAAGATAAATATACAGCTTGGCTCTTTATACAAAAAAGAAATTCCTTGGAAAAAGCAATTAAGATGGGGATTATTAATAAGCAACTCAAGCCTTCCTAAACCATTTCCAATAATAAATAAACTTGAGTATGAAAAACATATATAAATTAATAACATTCCTTACAGTTTTTAGTCTTGGATGTACTCCAAATATTATTAAAAACAAAAATGTTATACAAAAAATAGATAGTTTAGATATGAATATTTACTCTAAGAAAGGAAATAAAATATATTCTATAACCAGTCCATATTCAAGTTATGATAATAATAAACTTGAATTTCAATTAAAAAAAACAAAAATAAATATATTTAACGGAAATGAAACTAAGTATATTATTAATTCAGATGAATCAACATTATCAGACAACAATAAAATATTAAAATTGAAAGGAAATGTAAAATTAGAAACCCTTAAGCAAGCCGGTGATATCATATTTGCAGATAATTTTATTTGGAATCTAGATGAGAATATGTATCTTTTAGAGGGGAATATAAGATTTGAAAATAAAAATATCCTCTTAAATTCTGATAAAGCAAGGTTAAATTCAAATAATATAATTGAATTTTTTAATCCAGTAAAATATATAATAAAAGACGAAAAAAACGATAATAAATTTGAAATAAACTCAGAAAATGCCTTCTATAATCTTGATACAGAATCGATTAGTTTTAAAGCAAAAGATAAAAGAGTTCGCTCAATGATTTATTTTTAAAAATTATTCTTAGAAAAAATATTATTGATCTTTTTAGACCAATTTTTTATCCATTTTTCATCTGACTTAGTAAAACATTTTGGACTCCAACCTCCTATCAAGATAAAAGCCTTGCTATTTATAGGTACAACTAAAACTGAAGGTATATTCGGACAAAATTTAAAAAACTCATCTCTTCCAGGATAAAATTTAGTGTTTGCTAATGATATTAATTTCATATCTTTTGTCGATCTTAGACAAGTTTCACCAGGTTTAAACTCATAACTTGAAGTAATTCCTCTTCTCAAGATATTTACTCCATCATTGTGTATTAATATTGATGCTGCTGCAGTAGAAGTTAGTATTGCTTCAGATCCCCATGCAAGTTCATCAATAACTTCATCAGGAACGTTTTTGTCAAAGAGAAATTTATTTTCACCTATTAAATCAGCTTTCTCATTAGCTATAGGTTCAAATTGCTTAAATAAGAAACCTATCAAGATAATAATTAATGATGCTATAGCAGCAAGTACTTGTGCTCTTTCGAGCTCAGGCGTTATTGTATTTATTGAAATGAAATTTGCTATTTGAAAAATAAAGAGTAATGTACCGATTAATATTAAAGATTTCCCATTGAACCCCATATATAAAATATGTATATATTGTTTTAATTATGAAAATATTATATTAGTTAGTAAGATTAATGATACTCAAACATATTGTTTTTAATATATAATTATTTAAAACCTATTACGATGAACTTAAACATTAATAAATATTTATTTTCTTTTATAATTACTAGTTTAATTTTTACCCTTACTCCTAGTACTGCTTACGCAGAAGGTCTTAGAAATATAAATAAATTTTTCGTTGTCACAGGGCAAAAAACTATTATTAATTATGAAAAAAGCCAACCTTCATCTATTGATAACCCTGTAGTGGATCCAAATTTTAACGTCATGAGATCCAATGATACTGAAAGTTCTACTGCTATTTATATAGTTATTGGTCTTTTAATTGCAGCCACCATTATTCCCTTAGCAACTTGGTGGTATTTCTCTAAATAAAAGAGAATTTATGAATACCAACAATTTAAGTACTAGTAATTATTTATCAAATTTAATTTTTATTACAGGGGGGACGAAGAGTGGTAAAAGTGAATTCGCAGAGCATCTTGCAAAAAGCGTAAAAAATTTGTCATATGTGGCTTTATCTGAACTCAATGTTGATGATAAAGAATGGCAAAATAAAATTAATTTACATCGAAAAAGAAGGCCGAAAGATTGGAAATTAATAGAAACTACAGATCTATTAAACACATTAAAGAAGGAAGAAGGACCATTATTAATAGATTCTATTGGCGGATTTGTTATGGAAAGTATTGGAAAGGAAGAAAATGAATGGTCAACAAAAATGAATTCACTTACAAGTCTCTTAATGAAAAGAAAAAGCTTAACATTTCTTGTTGGAGAACAAGTAGGTTGGAGCTTGGTCTCTGAATATAAAATTGGGAATACTTATATTGAAAGAATCGGCGAGCTTCAAAAGAGAATAACCAATATATCAAAAGATAATTGGCTTGCTATAAACGGCAGAGCAATCAAAATAGATGAAATAAGTATTGAAATACCTACTTAAAATTGGAAGTTGCTCTTTTTGAACCTAGAATCCCACAAAATACTGGTAATATTGCCAGATCATGTGCTGCATTTAATATCCCTCTTAATCTAATAGAGCCCTTGGGTTTTAAACTAGAAGATAAATATTTAAAAAGAGCTGGATTAGACTATTGGCCTCTAGTTACTGTTAATAAGTTTGAGAATTTTGATAAATTTTTGGTGTCAAAGGCTACGAAAAGAATCATTTCTTTTAGTAAAAAAAATGGTATATATTTGAATGATTTTAAATTTAAGCAAGATGATATTTTGCTATTTGGGAGAGAAGATTCAGGATTGCCAAATTGTATTATTGATAAAAGCGAATTTTTAATATCAATATTTATGCCGAATTTACAAGATGGAAACAATGGTCAAAAAGGTGTTAGGAGTCTAAACCTTTCTGTAGCATGTGGTATTGCGATATATGAGGCACACAAACAAATAAATTTTCAAAATGATAATTAAGTACAACCAATGCCTTACAATATTCCCATGTCTCGGTAGCTCAGCTGGTTAGAGCGGCGGATTCATAGCCCGCAGGTCGCGTGTTCAAGTCACGCTCGAGACATTTTAATACTTTTCAATTGAAGAACATAGGTGAAATTTTTAATTGACTTAAACTATAACAGGCACTAATGTTTAATTCACTCAGTACAGTCTTAGATCAAAAGAAATCTAAAGCAAAATATCCAGAAGCAAGAATAATAGTTCTTGATGATAGTTTTAATACTTTCAAACATGTAGCAAATTGTCTTCTAACAATAATCCCACATATGAGTGAAAAAAGAGCATGGGAACTAACCATCAAAATTGACAAGACAGGATCTGCGGAAGTATGGAGAGGTAATCTTGAACAGGCAGAGCTGTATCATGAGCAACTCTTCAGCAAAGGATTAACAATGGCTCCGATTGAGAAAACATAAAATAAGCAAGATTTTGAATATATGTTTATTGACTCAGGAGGCATTCTTGGTGTTTCATGAAAATAAACATATCTAATGACAAAAAGAGAAAAAGTAAAAGTTTAATAAAGCTTATGATGAATGGAAAAAATCAATCGCTCAAGGTTGGAGGAGAACCAATCCGGTTTGGTAAGACTCTTAGTAACCAATATTGTTGCGAGGGTTCGTTATATAAATTATGAGATTAAGGGTGTAGTTAACGGGTAAATTTAATGGTTTCAAAAGTAACAAAGCTATTCCTTGAGTGATATTAAAATTGTTATATTTCATAAAAAAAAGAATAGTACCTTTTTAATAATAAAAGAATGTCAAATACAGACTAAGAATGATGAAAAATAGATATACAAGAATTTATTAGTAAAAGATTTTCAAGATATCTTATATTTAAAAAATTATAAATTTAGAGTTACTATAAAGTTTATTTAAAAAACAAAAATCCACATAAAAGTCTCATAATCCCTACTATTTAAAAATTATATTTAATCAATGATGTATTTCATCTCAAGCAAAAGATCCAAAGCTTTAGTGGCTATCTTAATAGTTGCTACAAGTATTGGATTAATTTCAAGAAAAGTAATTAATTATCCAGCTGGTGGTTGTATGAAAGGGGCTCAAGAATTAACTTTTAATATCTAAACATTAATATTCTCAATTTTTTTACTTAATTCTTAAATCCAGTCAAATTTGATAACTATTTTAAGGAAAGTATACCTAAAATTAATTTTCCAGTAATTTTCCATATCGGAAACCCTTTATTTTTTTTATCAATGCAAAATTGAGTTTGGCTGTTTATACCATCTCTTGCACATTCAACTACATTAAGTTGACTATGTGCTTGCTTACCAAATAGTTCACTTAGATTAAGGCAATTAGGACACCAATATGCTGAAAATTTAACTACATCATTATCATTAGGTATTTTGCCAACTCGATAAATTCCTTAGTGTTTTCTGAGGTGACTATAAGTTTTCTCTGATTATTCAAATGTGAGCTAAGAACAACATTTAATAAAGCAAGAAAAGCTAATAATGGGATTAATAAGGGTTTCATTTACTTACTACTTTTCCTCCATATTTTCTAACTATCTTATCAAGCAAAATTCGTATATCTTTATTTTTAAGTTTCTCTATTTGCTGAAAATTTTCAAGAAGATCACATATTTGATCATGTGTGTCTTCATTTAATTCACTTATTGCCATTTATATTTAGTTTTTATATTTTTATTTTAAATCAAAAGTAAATTTACATACTTATTGTATTAATATTTTTTTATTGCTATTTTTTTAAAGCGGGCTAAGGTTCATATCTCCACGAGGATTTAGTCCGCTGAATTTTTAAAGATTCAATTTATTTTGGATTTCTCTTTAAGAAGTTGATTAGAAATAGTCAAAGATTTTTATTATTCCTTAATTTATAAATTTTATAGAAAAATAATCTTATATAGAAGTTAGAAGTGTGACACTTTTTATTCAAAAATATTATTATTCTTCATAACTTTCTTAAAATACTTAAACTCAATAAATTCATACATCATTTTGATATCATCAGATAATACTTTTTTATTAACAGCATAATCGTCCATATTACGATTAGATTTATTATTTTCAGTAAATGTTTCTTTACGGAAAGAAAAATTTATCATATCAATGTTTTCAATATTATTTTGACCAAAAGATTTATTTAATACTCCTCGAGACCTCAAAGCTTCTTCGACCAATAAACCTGTGACTTTTGACTGACTAAATTCATTAGCTGCGCACAATTTTTCAATAATTTCATGAACTTCTTCACTTGGCAAAAAACCAATTCTTTTCCTCGGAGAGGGCATAATTAAAAAATTAGTGTCACACTTGCATAATATAAGTGTTGCACTATATTTAATTTAAGTCAACTAATCATGCTATGCATATTTTAATATTTCCTGCCGGTTTTATTCTTTGGTATCTAGCTTATGAAGCAAAACCTATCATTAATGATGAAGTAACACTTTATTGGGAAGAGAAAAATACAAATAAAAGAAATAAACTTTTAAAAATAATCGACGAAAGCTTTTAAAATTTACTTTCAATCGATTTTGACCATTCTTTGTGCTTATGATCTAGATCTGAGATTAACTGTTTTTGATAAGTAAATTTGAGTTGATTTTCGTTAAGTGATTTCTTTGTGATAATCATCTCTTTAGAAAAAAAATAAGGATTTTTAGAGCTATTAAAAATTTTTTTGACTTCCATATAAGTAATCTATCTATTTTTTTTTATATGACTCAAAAGATTATAGTCTTAATTTTTTTATATTAATTTTATATTTGCTTAATATATATTTAGCACGTTTGTTAAAAATATTAGTTTATCAAATAAAAAAGGCTATATTTAAGAAAAATATACGTTTTATTATGAATCTTAAGGAGAGAGGGATTACTATTGGAGATTTATTAATCATACTAATAATAATAATCACTTCTACAATAATAATTAAATCATTTAGCAGGGATAATAAAACAACATATAATTATAAAAATCAAGAGCAAGTTTCTTATAAGAAAAATTCTTATAGGAAATTTATTTAAATAATTTATATAAATTATTTATAAAATTCTTTTTTAATTCATTTAACTATTAATTATCTCTATCTATAAATTTCAAGAATCCATAACTATCAAATAATGCGTATATGTTTTTATGAATTAGAAATATTTTGATGAAATGATTTAGAACTTTCCCATTTCAAATTATCATTTAAATCATTGATATTATTTGATATTGAAACTAAATTCACCATTTGAAGAATTTGAGTTTTATTTAGCCTATTAATCGCAATAAGTTTATTAAGCATATCTAAAACAGATTTATCTTTAATATTCATTTTTTGTAAAAAAACTATGGTCCTTCAATTTAATTACTTTATCTTAAAATTTTATAAATTACTCTTAAAATTTCATAATGTATTTAATGATAAATAAAAAAAATATTTTTAAACAGTTAAAAAATAAAACTCTTACTAATAGGTAAAAATCATAAGCTCACTTTCTCATAAATTCGTTTATTGTAAAAAGAAAAAAATGAAAAAAAATTCTAAAAAAGAATACCTTAATAGAGATGAAGTTAATGAAATGATTGAATCAGCTTTAAGGAGACACAATAGAAGATCTACAATAATATCAAGTGTACTTGGCTGGATTTTAATAGGCGGTTATTCGTTTGGACTTTTTCAAGCAGTACAAAATGTCTAATTAAACTTTTCTTTAAATAAGAACTTGCAAGATGATAAATTGATATAAGTCTATGTAATTACTATGAGGGAATATATTGAGGCAAATCTTACAGTGATAAGAAAGTATTTAAAAAAATGTAAGAACTCTACATCAAAATTAAATAATGCATCGATAATGGAAGAATTCAAAGAATGGAGCAAAGATCCATTACCTGAAACAGAATCAATTTGGACATTACCTGACTTAACGAGAAATGAAAGACTAAAAAATTTTTGTCGATCAATTAAAAAGGAAATAAGATGATTTTTTAACTACCTAGTTGTATATGGTTAACTTTTAAGTAAAAATAGCCCGCAAATCCAACTATATTTAATATTATAACGAAAATCCAAGCTCCAATAGGTTGATTACTATCAAATTTTTTTATTTTAACTTTATCCTTTAGTCTTTCAATATATTTAGCCATAATTGAAAAATAATAAAAAATATTACTTATTATAGAGAGTTGAATTTAAAGGAATCTTAAAAAAGATTAAATTTCTTTTAATTTGAATTTTTTTGATCAAGCCTATTAATGGGATATTTAATTAACTCCTTTTTGAGATTTTTTATAAGTTTATTATGGTTCAAAATTGTAAATTTCCTAGTAAAGGAATAATGCCATTTCATTGTATAAAAAAAAACTTGCTAATTCATTATTTATAAAATTATAATACTTAATACGGTCATTAAGACCATTCATAATTTCAATAAGGACAAATTTTTTCATGAGCTTAAGAGTTGGCCAAGAAGCACCAGATTTTAGTGCTACAGCAGTATATGATCAAGAGTTTAAGGAGATTACACTTTCAGGTCTAAGAGGTAAATGGGTTGTTTTATTCTTTTACCCACTAGATTTTACATTTGTATGTCCAACTGAAATCACTGCATTTAGTGATAGATACCAAGATTTCTCAGCTCTTAATACGGAAATACTTGGGGTATCAGTTGATAGCAAACACTGTCATTTGGCTTGGATACAAACCCCAAGAAATGAAGGTGGAATAGGTGACATTAACTACCCTTTAGTTTCTGACTTAAAAAGGCAAATTTGCCAGGCATACAATGTTCTTAATGATGATGGCGAGGCCGATAGAGGATTATTTCTTATCAATCCTGAAGGAGTAGTTATGCATACTACTGTTAACAAAGCTCCTGTAGGCAGAAATGTTGACGAAACACTAAGGATTCTTCAAGGTTATCAATACGTTGCGGCAAACCCTGATGAAGTATGTCCAGCAAACTGGACCCCCGGTGAGAAAACAATGTTAGAGGACCCTAAAGGTAGTAAGGAATATTTTTCTGCGCTATAGAAGGATTAGAAACATTTAAGTAAGTTTTGAGTAGTAAATAATTATAAAAAAATAAAAAATAAGTATATTCAAAAAAGGGGTAACATCCCTTTTTTGAGGTTTGGCCACGATCCAATCGCTCAAATTAGTCTTATATGATAAAAAAGACCACGTATAAAAAGAAATTTCTATTGCGACTAGGATAAAAAGATTAATTAAATTCAAGTCATTTAAACCAAAATATCTATAAATATGAAACTGATCGTCAACACTAATATTATTAATTTGAAGATGCCAAAGATAGAGAGAAATCAAAATAAAATTTACCAATATTACTTTTTTTAAAAGAAACCTAGATTTCCTAAAAATTAATAGGATAGAAATTAAAAATATAAAAAAACTTAACTGTAAAGTATCCGGTTTTGATACATTAATTCCTTCAAGAAATAAATTAAAAATAAGATCAAAATTTATATATATATAATCAGCTATTAAGTAAGAAAGAAATATTAAATTTATTGCTACTAAGAATAATAATCTTTTTCCTTTAATTATTTTCGTATTAATGATTTTATCCTTTTTAAAATTATAGTATGTATAGTTTTTTAAAGAGTTTAAACTCACTAAAGATGGACATATTGCACCGCTCAAATAATAAAGGATTGAATAAAAGGAAATATCATTAATATTGAGTGAATACAAATTAAACCATTGTTTTTGTACAAACGGAAGAATAAGTAAAAATGAAAGTGTAACTAATAATTTCGTTTTATTTTTTGTGATTATCAAGAAAATATTTTTTTTAATTTAAAACAATTAAATCAGACTTTCAACAATTTAGAAGTTGTTAATTTAAAAACTTTTTTATCTATAGTTTCTTGATTTAAAAGTATCTCAACTAATTTATCAAGTAATACTCTATTTTTTTTCAATATTTCTATTGAATTATTTAATGAAATTTTAGAAATATTTATGATTTCATTATCTATTCTAGAACTGGTATTTTCTGCTATGAGAGGCTTTTTTCGAAATAATCCATCTCCTAAATACATTTCATTATTTTCAGAATCCATTGAAATTGGACCCATAATTGAAAATCCATATTTTGTAACCATTTCCCTTACAATTTTTGTCGCATAAGAGATATATTTTAAGGAGCATTGTGTAATTTCACCTTCACCAAAAACTATCATTTCAGCTGCTCTTCCAGCTAGAGCAATTTCAATTTTTGAAAATAATAATTTTTTTGAAATCAAACCACTAGAAATTACATCTTCGTCAGGGCATATTTTTGTATATCCTCCTATAGATCCAGATCTAGGTAATATCGTAATTTTATCAACTGATTCAATTCCATTTCTGACAGCAGATACAATCGCTCTGCCGACCTCGTTATAAGCAATTATTTTTTTCATATTTGGAGAAGTTATTAATGAACTTCTCAGGCCAATGGTAATTTTATCAAGAGCATTTTCTATATGAAGATCACTGATTAATTTAGATTCATCTCTAGCACAGTGAATGGCGGCCTCGTTCATCAAATTTGCAAGATCTGCTCCCGAAAATCCAACTGTTCTAGAAGCCCAATATCCTAAGTCAACTTCGTTTGAGAGTGGTTTAGAAAGTGAGTGAACTGAAAGAATTTTTTTTCTTCCATCTAAATCTGGAAGCATTACTTCAATTTTTCTATCAAATCTACCTGGTCTTAATAATGCTGCATCCAAAATATCTGGTCTATTTGTTGCGGCTAAAACAATAATCCCAGAATTATCAGCAAAACCATCTAATTCAGTAAGAAGCTGATTAAGGGTTTGTTCTCTTTCATCATTTCCACCTCCGATACCAGACCCTCTTTGCCTACCAATGGAATCAATTTCATCAATGAAAATTATACAAGGTGATTTTTCCTTAGCCTTAGAGAACAGATCACGAACTCGGCTTGCTCCAACACCAACAAAAAGTTCTACAAACTCTGATGCCGATATTGAGAGAAAAGGCACTCCTGATTCACCAGCAATTGCTTTAGCTAATAATGTTTTACCTGTTCCTGGTGGGCCTATTAGAAGAACTCCCTTAGGAACTTTTGCTCCAAGATTTTCAAATTTCTTTGGTTCTTTCAAAAATACTATTACCTCTTTTAATTCTTCAGCGGCTTCAGGGACGCCAGCTACATCATCAAATCTCGTTTCTACATCATCAATAGTTACAAATTTAGCTTGATTTTTGGTAAAACCAAAAGCTCTAGAAGCCAATTTTGATGTACTCCGCAAGATTAAGGCTATAGCTAATATAAAAATCAGGAAAAGACTTATTGAAGCAAATGAATTAGCAGCAGAGGCTTCTTTTCTACTATTGTTAATAGTTAGATCTACCTTATTTTCAGTAGCCTTTTCGAGGACTAATTGATCGTTGTAAAGGATAGGTATTTTAAATTTATCGCCATTTTTATACAGAACATCAATTTCTCTCTGCCTTGGATAGAAAAATATTGATTCTATTTTCCCCGTCTCTATATCTTTTATAAGATCCGAATAACTTGATTTAGAATCTGAATATGAGAATTTTGATCTAAACACTAATCTTTATAAGTGATTAATAAAGCATATATGCTTATTTAAAAAATTGACGTATATAAACAAAATATACTCAAAAGTTTTGGAGATAACCAGTTAAAGGTTATATTATTATATGGAAATAAATAAACAGAATGGCTGTACCAAAGAAGAAAAAATCAAAGAGCAAGAGGAACCAAAGGCACGCTGTTTGGAAAGGAAAAGCAGCAATAGCAGCTCAAAAAGCTATATCTTTAGGTAAATCAGTTTTAACTGGGAAAGCTCAAGGATTTGTTTATCCTCTCGAAGAAGAAGAAGAAGAAGAGTAGCTTTTAAGATCCTAATTTAAATGCTTCAAGTATAACGGCATAAATTGCACCAATTCTTAATTTATCTACAACGGTCCATAGATAATAAAACTTTGAACTTGCGGCAGGTTTAATTCTTATAATGATTTCAATAAAAATAATAATTATTGGGACCATGATCAACTCATTTTTACCTTCAGATATAAATTTTGTAATAAAATTTGCGAACAAAAAATAACCTGTCAAAACAGATATTAGACTAATAGATTTTGTTCTCCAAGTATCACTTAAAAAACCAAAAAATAAATTATTTAACTGGTAGGTAATTCTTGAAAAATTAGTTTTTTGCATTACTAAAAGACACTAAATAATCACTTAAAAAGTTATAGTCAACATATGATTTTTTTAGTTTAGGGCCTTTAATTACATTTGCCACATTATTATGATCACCAAGAGTGTCTAAAATACAATCTAATTTAATATTTTCCTCAAGAATAATTGGGATATTTGAAGGAACAAATATTGTTGGCAAGTTAGCTGCCAAGGAAGATTTCAATCCTGGATTAGAGTCTTCAAAAACAATTGAGTTATTTTTGTTTATACCACTTAATTGAATTGCCTTTAAATATGGTAATGGATTTGGTTTCTTTAATTCAACGTCTTCGCTTGAAATAATGAACTCAAAAGGGTTGAAGCCATTAAAAAGATATTCAACAAGTAGATTGACTTGAATTCTTGAACTTGAAGTAACAATAAATTGTCTTACTTTTTTTCTATGTAATTCATTTATTAATCTAAAAACACCAGTTTTTAAAGTAACGCAATTTTTTTTTATAATATCTAAATAATGAAACTGCTTAGTTTCGTGAATTTTGAGAATTAAATCTTCTGAGAAATTATCATTATTAGATTTAGCGTAGTAAGCAATCCTATTTCTGCCCCCATTTATCTTCAGAAGTTTTATATATTTATTAGTGTCCCAATTCCAATCAATACCAAGGTCATTGAAAGCATTATTAAAAGCAGGTAAATGGGCCTCTAGTTCAGTATTTGCGATGGTACCATCTAAATCCCAATAAACACCCTCCAGATAAGTCACCAAAAAGAATTTTTCTTATTTACGGTAAAATACTAAAGCAATTATTGCTGGTCCTGCTAACGCAACTACAGCCAAAGGAATAAGTGTTGCCATGATTAATGAATATGTTTTGTGATACTATTTTTACAAATAAATGTCGAAACTGTACTGATACGTTACAAGATTGAATTAAATTATGAAATCATGGACATGTATAGAAAATTGTGGAGCTTGTTGTAAATTCGACTTGAACGAAAGAAGTGATTTGGCTAACAAACTTAACAAAGAAGATATAGCTTTGATAAATTCGATGACGGCTAAAGATGGTTGGTGTAAAAATCTAGACAGAGAAAATAAAAAATGCTTAATTTATGAAACCAGACCACATTTTTGCAGGGTAAGTGAATTTTCAACTTCATTTAAAGGATATTTGAAATCTGGTGATAAATTTTTAATAGATTGCTGCAAACAACATATTTCATCAAATTATGGATACCAAAGTAAAGAGATGAAAACTTTTAGAATCGCTGTTTCAGAAAAATGAATAGTAAATTAGAAAAAAAAGAAAACAATCTAGAAAAAAGTTTTTTTTCAATATTTATAACGACTTTTACAACAATTTTTATTGCTGAACTTGGCGATAAAACTCAGATAGCCACATTAATGCTTTCTGCTGAATCGGGCAAGCCAATAGTTGTTTTTCTTGGAAGTTCTCTAGCATTAATAAGCTCTAGCATAGTAGGCGTTCTTATTGGTAAGTGGGTATCAAAAAAAATATCTCCTAGCAAATTTGCCTTATTTACTGGAGCTCTAATGATATTGATTAGTATATTTTTAGCTTATGAAACATTCAAAAATTATTTATAAATGGTTTTAAGTTTATTACTATCAACATTTCTAACCGTTTTCATAGCTGAATTAGGTGACAAAACTCAACTAGCTACTTTAACTATAAGTGGGACTTCAAATAAACCATTAGCAGTTTTTCTAGGATCTTCTTCGGCACTTGTTTTTGCAAGCTTACTAGGAGCTTTAACAGGTGGTTCTATTTCAAGTTTTTTACCCGAAGTAGTTCTTAAGTCAATAGCTTCCATTACATTTTTCATCATTGGTATAAGGCTTTTTATAAACTCATTCACCATCGAGAATGAAGAAAAAGAAAAGAAAGAAAATAATTAGTTTTAAGCTTGGATAATAAGGTGTAATAATGAAGTGTATACCCCTAAATTAATTTATAATTTCATTTAGATCATGTTCACATCATCTTCAATAATTGATAATCTTAATCAGTCAGAAGGGATAGAATATAAAAAATTATGCAGATTATTAAAAATAACAAAGAAATCTGATAAGGATAAATTAGATATTGCTTTAACAGCTCTAGAAAAACTTGAAATAATTAATAAAAATGAAAATGATGAATATACCTGCATAAAGGATAATGATCATCTTGTCGCCAAAATAAGATGTAGTAGCAAAGGCTATTGCTTTGCTGTAAGAGGAAAAGACAAAGAAGATATCTACATTAAAGAAAATCTACTTAACTATGCATGGAATGGAGATAAAGTTTTAGTAAGGATAATAAAAGAGGGATATAGAAGAAGATCACCTGAAGGAATAGTTGATTGTATTCTTGAAAGATCAAATCAAATACTTCTTTCTAAAGTAGAAATAATAAACAATGATGTATATGCAATCCCAATAGACGATAGGATCCTTTCTAAAATTAAACTTCCAAAAGAGAATAAAAAATACACTTTCAATCCAGAAAATAAGAATATAGTAAAAGTTGAGATCGATAGATTTCCCATAGGTCAAGAAGAAGGACTAGGTCATGTGATACAAGAACTACAACTAAACAATAATGAAGACTATGATACAGACTTTGTTTTTTCTAAAAGCAATATCGTTAAATCATATGATTTAAATAATATTGAATCAAAAAAAATTGAACAAAGGGAGAGGATAGACCTTACAGATAAAAACTCTTATTTATTCAAAAGTTGGAATTCGAATAATTCTCCAATGCTCCCAATGATTCAAATAGAGCAGGGAAAAAATAAAAATACTAAATTATGGATACATACAAATAATCTTGCAGAAAGAGTAGATCTAAATAGTAAAAAATCTCTAGAAATATTATTCAAAGGCTTTGAATCATTACCATTATTAAATGATTGGCAAAACTATCTTGGTGAATCCATAAGAAATGATTCTGAATTTAAATTTGGTGAAAAGAATGAAGCAATAAGCCTCTGTGTGAATTTAAATAGTGATTATGAAATAATTGATTGGTCATTTCATCTTACTTTAGTAAAATGCTCTCTTATTGTTGGAAGTGATCATACTGACGCGCTTCTATCTAGAAAAAGTAAATCAAGAATAACCTCTCGGGTATTAAAACCTATAAAGGAATATATCGACGATTTAGATAAAATACTAGAAATTTCATGTTCATTCAGAGAAAACCATCTTTTGGATGGTAAGGTGGAATTTCCTGCGCCACTAAATAAGATTGACGCACTAGAAGAATTTTTTATTCACAATCCAGCTGAATATTCAAAAGGATATTTAGAATCATTAAATAAAAAAGATTGCCAAACTTTCCTTTCACCAATACTATATGAAGCTAATTTAATATGGTTCAAACATTCAAATCAATATGGCTTAAAAAGTGCAGGATACATCTCAAATGGAATAGATTACATCAATGCTAATGAAATTATCAAATATTCAGAATTTATTGATAATGATGTAGAGCTTAATGAAGATGGCAATTTGACATTTAGTCAAGTAATTAAATTATGTGGCGACGATAATAAAAAAAGAATCTTACATAAACTTCTAATTAATGAATTTAAGGACAATGAAATAACGTTGATATCTAAGGGTCTTGATAATGATGAATCAGAAAAATTATTTATTTCTCCATGGACAATTCCTGGATTTGACTTCACAAATCTTATAAATCAGTACTGTATTTTTAATATGATAATAAATGGTAAAAAATCAAAGAAATATAATATAAATGTATCCAATTTATCGCAAAGTAATTCATTAGATTTAGTAAATTTGGATATATTTAATTCATCAATATCAAAAAATCTCGAAATATTATTTAACAAGTTTGTAATAGATAAACTTAATGAATTTAAGAACAAAGTTAACCAATATAAATTTAATATGATAAATATAAAAAAAGTAAGAAAAGCAGAAAAATTAATTGGTAACATCTATAGTGGGTTTATATTATCAGTGCAAACATATGGTTTCTTTGTTGAGATATCAGAACTAAATGTAGAGGGTTTAGTACACGTCAGCACTCTTAATAATGATTGGTATGAATACAGGTCAAGGCAAAATCTATTAATTGGAAGAAAATCTAAAAAATCATATAAAGTTGGAGATGCAATAGAAGTAAAAATAATAAAAGTCGATATTCTTAAATATCAAATTGATTTAGAATTAACATAAATAAATTTTCACAAAATATATTATGGAAATATTAACCAAAAAAAATTTAAGATAACTTTTTATAATTATGTTTAAGAAAAAATATTTACTTATAACTCTTTTATTAATAATTATCTTTCAAATTTTATTATATACAAATAATAATCAGAAGACTTCATTTAGATACTTTAAATGGACTCTCCAAGAAGTAAGTATTGGTAAGTTAATCAGTATTTCATTTTTTTCTGGTTTATTTGTAAGCACTTTATTGAATACAACAATTACTAGTACTAGTTTCAAAAAAAATACTTTCGAAAATGTGGAAGATGATTTTGTATCTAATAATAATCAGGAAGAAATGGAACCAAACGTTGAGATGCCCCCACAAAGGGATATTAGAGAAACTCAACCAACAATTTCTGTTAATTACAGAGTAGTCAAAAATATGAATAATGATAATTTTAAAAAAGATCAAAGTTATTCAAATCAAGATATTAAAGATGACTGGGATAATGCTGATAATGATTGGTAGAAAAATAAATTAATTAAAAATGTTTTTTTTAATTTATAATGGAACAAATAGTTTTTTTTATGGAAGAAAATTTAGACAAAAATAATGAGGTAAATAAAGAAATATCTGACAACGCAACTAAATCAAACTCTGAGGAAATAAATGTTCCTAAATCAGAAAAAGTTATCAATATGGATATAAATAATGGTGATTCTGCTACTAAAGTTGTTATAAAAAATGAAATTAATACTCCCGAAAAACCTATAGCAAAACCTAAAAAAGAACTCCCAGTAGAGAAAAAGCCTTTTCAAGAATTTATTAACATACACCTAATTCCTTCACTCACTGAGGAAATTAATCAAAGAGGATTAGAAATAAACAATATTAACCTCACAAACACAAATAGACCTATTGCAGGGGATAAATGTTGGGTAATAAATTGTGAAATTAGAGATACGTGTAACTTTTGGTTATCCTTTGAGAAAGATGACATTAGTTCATTAAAAAGTATTTCTATATCAAAACCTAATCAAAAACCAAGTATTATTGAATCTTTTCTTATTGACGAAAAAAGAATTACCCTTAAATTAATTATTTCAAGAGTACTTCAAAGATTGAATGGGCAAAAGTTAATAGGAATTAATTAGAAAAACAATAACACCAAGTTAACTTTTTCCTCGAAAATACAAATCATAGTAAATAATAGTATTAATAAACCGAATAAAAAATGGCTCAATCAACTGTTGAATCAAAAAATAAAAAAGATATTAATAACGGAAAGATACCAGCAAAAGAAACAATTTTGTCCCCAAGATTCTATACAACAGATTTTGAGGCTATGGAAAATATGGATTTATCAATAAACGAGGAAGAATTGGAAGCTATATGTGAGGAATTCAGGAAAGATTACAATAGACATCATTTTGTAAGAAATAGTGAATTTGAAGGAGCTGCAGAAAAATTAGATCCTGAGACAAGAGAGCTTTTTGTTGATTTTCTAGAAGGAAGTTGTACTTCAGAATTTTCAGGTTTTTTACTATATAAGGAACTTAGTAAGAGAATTAAAGTCAAAAACCCTCTACTTGCAGAATGCTTTGCTCATATGGCCAGAGATGAAGCAAGACATGCAGGTTTTTTAAATAAATCAATGAGTGACTTTGGACTTCAGTTAGATTTGGGTTTTTTAACAGCCAATAAAGATTACACTTATTTCCCACCAAGAAGTATTTTTTACGCTACTTATTTATCCGAAAAAATAGGTTATTGGAGATACATAGCAATTTATAGGCATCTCGAAAAGAACCCTGATAGCAAAATTTTTCCACTATTTAATTACTTTGAAAATTGGTGTCAAGATGAAAATAGACATGGGGATTTCTTTGACGCATTAATGAAAGCACAGCCACGTACTGTTAAATCTTTAAGCCAAAAAATTACTATTGGCGGCTCTACCTTTACACACCCATTATTTGACTACTTCCATAGGTTTAGATATTTTTTGAATAATCATCCATTAACATCCAAGTTATGGTCTAGGTTCTTTCTATTAGCTGTATTCGCAACTATGTATGCAAGGGATTTGGGAATTAAAAAAGATTTCTACAGTTCTTTAGGTTTAGATGCCAGAGATTACGACCAGTTTGTTATCAATAAAACAAATGAAACTGCAGCTAGAGTTTTCCCAGTAGTGATGGACGTTAATGATAAATCTTTTTATGGAAGATTAGATAAAATAGTAGAGAATAATAAGGTTCTTTCTGATATTGCAAACAGTGATGGAAATAAAGTATCTAAAACTTTAAAAAAATTACCTAAATATTTATCAAACGGTTACCAGTTATTAAGACTATACTTATTAAAACCTCTAGATAGCAAAGATTTCCAACCTTCGATTAGATAATCTTTTAAACAGAGAAGATTTATAGACTCATATGCTTTCGTCACAAATCAAATCAAATGAAATAGTTTTTGGTAGTTGCAACAAAGATTTATTAGAAGAAATTATTTTCTACGGGATCGGGCTTGGGGCCGATTTTATAGAAATATTTATTGAGAATACTGATAATTCAAGTGTGCTAGCTGAAGAGGATTTCATTACAAGTGTTAGTCCATCATTTGGAAAGGGTGCAGGTATTAGAATATTCAAAGACAAAAAGGATGGATTTGTAAGTACAAATGACTTAACAAAGCATGGCTTGATTAGATCGGTATCCCAAGCTATTGAGATGTTAGAAATAAAAGAAAACAATAAAAGAGAAGTATTTAATGGTTTAGATGAATTCAGAGACTATAGTTTATCCAAGAAAAAATGGATTAATGAAGTACCATCCATTCATGAGATTAGTGAAAAACTTTTACTTAGCACTAAGTCTCTTAAAAAAAATAATAAAATAATAACTAGAAAAGGTAGTTACTCAAGAAATCTGCAAGAAGTAATTATAGCTTCCAGCGATGGAACCTATGTCTCTGATATTAGGTTGCATCAAACAGTTGGACTCAATGTAATTGCTAGTGATGCCCAATATAGATCTAGTGGTAGCAGAAGATTTGGATCATCAGGAATTCCTAATGAATTTGGATTGTGGGATCACGAACAAGCAGCTAATGATGTGTTTGAAAGTTCAATGAATATGTTGTATGCCGATTACGTTGATGCGGGACAAATGCCTGTTGTATTAGCTAATAAATTTGGTGGCGTTATTTTTCACGAAGCATGCGGTCATTTACTTGAAACTACCCAAATAGAGAGAGGAACAACACCATTTGAGAATAAATTGAATGAAAAAATTGCACATGAATCTGTAACAGCAATAGATGAAGGAATATCAGAAGGATCCTTTGGTTCATTATCAGTAGATGATGAAGGTATGGAACCCGAAAAATCGGTTCTTATAAAAGATGGAATTTTAAAAAAATTTATATCCGACAGAGCTGGTGAATTAAGAACTGGCCATCAAAGAACAGGAAGTGGAAGAAGACAAAATTATTCTTTTGCTGCAGCTTCTAGAATGAGAAATACTTACATAGCTCAAGGTGAGCACTCGAAAGAGGATTTAATCAATAGTATTAGTGATGGTCTTTACTGCAAATCCATGGGTGGTGGCAGTGTAGGTGCTACAGGACAATTTAATTTCGCAGTAGAAGAAGGATATCTTATTAAAAATGGAAAATTAACTAATCCAGTAAAGGGAGCAACTTTGATTGGTGAGGCTAAAGAAGTTATGCCAAAAATATCAATGTGCGGAAATGACCTCGAATTGGCTCCTGGATTCTGTGGATCTATTAGCGGAAGTGTCAACGTAACTGTTGGCCAACCTCATATTAAGGTTGATTCAATTACTGTTGGCGGAAGATAGGATATGAATTCAAGAGAAATTACAGGTCAAATCTCAAAAGCTGCAGATTTCCTAAATCTTAAAAAGTGGGATTATGGTGCAAGCTTTTCTAATGATTATTCTGTGCAAGTAGATAAAGGTGAGGCTAAACAACTTAAGGTATCTCAAAAGCAAATTTTAACTTTAAGGGTTTGGAACGAATCTAATTTAGTTGGTATTACAACAACTAGCGATATCAGTGAATCTGGTATTAAAAAGGCTCTAAACCAAGCAAATATTGCATCTGATTTTGGCAACAAAAATGAAAGAACAGAATTCTCACCACTAGCTAAGGATCATATTGAAGTTAAGGACGCAAAAAAAAGAAATCCTGTTGGAATTAAAAAATTACTTACACTCTTAAGAGAAGCAGAAGTAAAACTATTAAAAAGCCATGAATCCATTAAATCTGTTCCATATAATAGTCTTTCTGAAAGTTTTTATGAGAGAGTTTATGCAAATAGTGATGGTGCTTTTAGGAGTTATACAAAAAGTCAAGCTGTACTTTATTTATATGCAAGAGCAGAAGAGAAAAATAAAAAACCTCGTAGCTCAGGTTCTGTAAAACTTGGATATGGAGTTGAAGATTTAGACATAGAGTCTTGTATTAAAGACGCTTGTAATAAAACAATTTCTCATTTAAATTACTCATCCATTCAAACTGATAAATATTTAATATGTTTTTCCCCAGAATCTTTTTTAACGATCATTAATGCCTTTAGTTCAATGTTCAATGCTAGAAGCATTTTAGATGGAGTCAGCTTATCTAATAAAAATTCTATTGGAGAGAAACTAACTACAGAAGCACTTAATATTTATGATGATGGTCTCCATGAAAAGAATATTTCTTCATCACCATTTGATGGAGAGGGAACTCCTACCAAAAGATTATGTTTAATTAACAAAGGGAGAATTGAAAATTTCATACATTCAGAATCAACTGCAAGAATATTTAAAACAATGCCTACAGGCCACGCTGGACTAGGATCAAAAGTCTCAGTATCTCCTGATTGGATAGTAGTTGAGAAATCAGAGGAAAACTCTGATCTTAAAACATTATTAGATCACTCTACTTATGGGGGAGAATTTGTTTATATTGAAGAATTAAATGCAATCCATGCAGGTGTCAGAGCAAGCCAAGGTTCCTTCTCTCTTCCATTTGATGGATGGCACTATAAAAACGGTAAAAAAATCTCAATAGAATCTGCCACTGTAGCAGGGGATATTAAATATCTTTTGAAAAATATAGTAAATATTGAATCAAGCCAAGAGGTAACAACAAGTGGAATTTCTCCACATATATGGGTAGATGAATTATCAATAACTGGTGACGCGTGAGAATTATATTCTGGGGAACGCCTGAATATTCAATTGCGAGCCTTAATATTTTTATTAAATCTAAGCACGAGGTAATTGCAGTAGTTAGCCAACCGGATAAGAAAAGATCTAGAGGAAATAAATTAATTTCCTCTCCAGTTAAAAGCATTGCCGAGCAAGAATCCATAAAAATTTATACTCCAGCAAAAATCAGGGACAATTCACATTTTATAAATGAACTTAAATCACTATCTTGTGATTTATTTATTGTCATAGCTTACGGAAAAATTTTACCCAAAGAGATATTAGGAATCCCAAAATTTGGTTGTTGGAACGCACATGCTTCATTACTTCCAAGATGGCGTGGCGCTGCTCCAATCCAATGGTCACTAATAAAAGGCGATGAATTTACTGGTGTAGGAATTATGAAAATGAATGAGGGACTAGATACTGGCGACTTATTATTAGAAGAAAAAATTAAAATCGATAATGAAGATAATTTAAATACTCTATCGAAAAAACTTAGTATTTTATCTGCAAAATTATTTTTAAAAGCTACATCACTAGTCGAAGAAAATATTAATAAAAATACTAATTTTCAATTAACAAAACAAGATACCCTTGGAAGAGAAATTACTTACGCAAGAATGATTGAAAAATCAGACTTTAAAGTTGATTGGGGTAATGATGCAATTAAAATTTCTCAAAAAATAAAAGGACTATACCCACGAGCAAATACAACTTTTAGAGGTAAGAACTTAAAAATACTTAAAATCAAAGTTTTGATTAGTGATGAAATTAAAAATGAAAAATACCTTTTCATAAGCAATTATTCAAGACCTGGTATTATTCTCGCTGTAATAGAAAATGAAGGAATAATAATTTCAACTAAAACTGATCCAATTATTTTGTTGGAAGCAAAACTTGAAGGCAAAAACATTTCAAGCAAAAAGCAATTGATACAACAGTTAAAGCCATCAGTAGGTGAATATATCTCAGATTAAGTTTTAGATTCTTTTTTAGAGAATCCCCAAATGAAAGCAAATAAAATCAAAATATAAAAATAATAGTCTGGAAGAATAGATTCTTTAATTAACGTATTTAGTAAAAGCTTAATCCCAACTATTAAAATTGCTATGTAACCGGCTGTTTCTAATCTAGAAAATATATCCAGAAGTTTTAAAAAAATCCCAGATGTAAATCTTAAGGCTAATACTCCAATCACTGCTCCAAATATAATTAAGATGTATTGATCGCTTATAGCCACTGCAGTAGTGATACTGTCTATGGAAAATGCAAAATCAGTAATAGAAAGAAGGGCTACAACCCTTAAGAACCTAAAATTATTTTTATTATTATCTTTCCCATCTTCAGCGTTTTCTATATCTGAATTTAAAAAAACATTAGAGAAGAATAAGTATATTAAATAAAAACCAGCAAAAACTCTAATAAAAATAAACTTTAGAAAAAATTTAGATAATATGATGAGAATAATTCTAAATAATAAAGATATTGTTATGCCAATATTTAAGGCTCTTGACCTTAATTCATTACTGTCGAGGGATTTAGTAAGAGAAGCTAGTGCGACCGCATTATCTGCAGATAATAATAATTCTAGAGCAATTAATATTGGTAAAAGTGTAAATATTTCATACCAACTGTCTACCTGATCTAGTGTGGGTATAAAAGAATTTATTGCGGCTGAATCCATCAAATATTATTCACAATCACTATAAAATCTAATATAATGTATCGGATATTTGTAATCAAGATTGATAAATATAAATGAGTTTAAATACTTTAGTTAATTATATTTCTAACTCACAGATTACTTCTGAATTAATAAAAAGAATTTCAAAAAATAATGAACTAAATATTATTGGTTCAAGTAGATATGCAAAATCAATAATCTTAGCTAGCATCGCAAAAAAAGAGAAAAAAAATATATTATTAATTTGTCCTAATGTAGAAATTGCCTACAAATGGATTGGTTATTTTGAAAGTATAAATGATAAAGAAGTTTTATATTATCCTCCAACAGAGCATCTACCATACGCATCAATTAATAAATCCAAAGAGATTGAATTTAGTCAGCTTACTGTTTTATCCAAATTAATTAAAAAAGAGAAAAATGAATTTAATATTGTTATATCAACAGAGAGATCACTACAACCTCATCTAATAAATAAAAACTTGTTAATTGAGAACAAGTTACATTTACAAAAAGGTTTTCAAATCGAGATTCAAGAATTAGCAAATAAACTTACTTTGCTTGGTTATACGAAGGACAATGTAACTTCAACAGAAGGATTCTGGAGTAGGAGAGGGGAAATAATAGATATTTATCCTGTCAATAATGAGTTTCCTATTAGATTAGAATTTTTTGATAATGTAATTGAGAAAATAAGAGAATATGATCCCCAGACACAGAAAACATTAGAAAGTATCAATAATATTGAAATAATACAGGCTAGATTTGATTTGCTAATAAAAGATAAGTTAAATAATTTATCTAAGAAAGGTATTTTTAATTCAGAAGATATAAATAAAAATAATCTTGATCGTTATTTAGGAATAATTGAAAAAGAACCCTCAAATATAATAGATTTTATAAATACGGAAACAATTATAGTAGTTGATGAATTAGAAGATTGTAAAAAATTTGCAAATAATTGGTATCTAGATTCAGAAAGTAATTTTGATAATTGTGCGAATGAATTAAATGAGCACCTTAAAAATAATGGCATTAATGTAGAGGCTACAAGCAATTTGCATTTAAAGTTTGAAGAAATATTAAATTCACTAAGAAATTTTAATTTAATAAAATTTTATGAATTTGAATCTAAAGTCAATATTGATAATAGGTTCTTGTTAAACGATAAAAGATTAAATTCATACTCTAAAAATATAGGAAAATTATCAAATGATATAAATAAAAATTTAAAAAATAATGAAAAAATATGGATATTATCAGCACAACCATTGAGAACTAGGACTTTACTTTTTGAGCACGAATGTAATACAAATTTCTTAAACAATCCTAATGATGTTGATGAAGCATTTAAGTCAATTAATAATTCAACTCCTTTAATTTTAAAAAATAAGAACAACTATGAAATCGAGGGTTTTTTTCTTCCGATATGGAAAGTTGTCCTGATAACAGATAAAGAATTATTTTCACAACAATCTCTTTTTAATAATGTATTCATAAGAAGAAAAAAAAGAAGTGTCAATTCAAATATTAATGTAAATAAGATTAGTCCCGGTGATTTTATTGTTCATAAAAATCATGGAATAGGTAAATTTTTAAAAATAGAAAAAATTAATATAACTGGAGATTCAAGAGATTATTTAGTCATTCAGTATCAGGATGGGAAGATAAGTGTTGCCGCTGATCAACTTGGTAGTGTTAACAGATATAGATCAAGCGGAATAATAAAGCCGAAAATAAATAAATTAGGAGGGACAGAATGGGAAAGAATAAAAGATAAAAATAAGAAACAAATCAAAAAAGTTGCTGTCGATATATTAAAACTCTATGCAAAGAGAGAAAAATTAAAGGGCCACATATACCCAGAAGATGGTCCTTGGCAAGATGAATTAGAGGAATCATTTCCTTATCAACCAACACCTGATCAAATTACTGCTGTGGAAGAAATAAAATCTGATATGGAAAGTGATAAGCCAATGGACAGACTAGTTTGTGGAGATGTAGGGTTTGGCAAAACAGAAGTAGCTGTTAGAGCTATTTTTAAAGCTATTACATCAGGCAAACAGGTAATATTACTAGCACCAACAACAATTTTAGCTCAACAACATTGGAGAACAATAAATAATAGATTTTCACCTTACCCTATAAAAGTTTCATTACTCAATAGATTCAAAACAACTAATGAGAGAAATGAAATCTATGCAGGGTTGAAAAATAACAAAATTGATTTAGTTGTAGCAACGCACCAAATTTTAGGAAAAGAAATTGAAATTAAAAACTTAGGACTACTCGTTATTGATGAAGAACAAAGATTTGGAGTAAGACAAAAAGAGAAAATTAAAAAAATCAAATCAAACATAGACGTTTTAACTCTCTCGGCAACTCCAATTCCTAGAACTCTTTATATGAGTTTATCTGGACTGAGACAAATGAGCTTATTAAATACTCCTCCTCCATCAAGAAGATCAATAAAAACATATTTATCTGAAATTGATATGGATGTTATAAGAACTGCAATTAATCAAGAACTTGATAGGGGAGGTCAAATATTTTATGTTCTTCCAAGAATTTCTGATATAGATCAAGCTGTGAACAAATTAAAAAATATGTTTCCAAACTTAAGATTTATTGTTGCTCATGGGCAAATGAACGAAACAGATCTTGAAAATGCAATGATTGCTTTTAATAATGGAGAAGTAGATCTAATGATATGTACAACGATCATTGAAAGTGGATTAGACATCCCTAAAGTAAATACTATTATTATTGAAGACTCACACAAATTTGGACTTTCACAACTTTATCAACTTAGAGGTAGAGTCGGTAGAAGCGGTGTACAAGCACATGCTTGGTTATTTTATCCAAATATAAATAAAATTAATGACGCTGCAAAACAAAGATTAAAAGCGATTAAAGACTTTTCGGAACTAGGAAGTGGATACCAACTTGCAATGAAAGATATGGAAATAAGAGGTGTCGGAAGTTTACTAGGAGAAGAGCAAAGTGGAAAGGTTAATGCTATTGGTTATGATTTATATATAGAAATGCTCCATGAGGCTATTTCAGAAATAAGTGGGCAAGAAATACCAGAAGTTAGCGACACACAAATTGATCTCCCAATAAATGCATTTATACCTGCAACATGGATATTAAACAGAGAAGAAAAGCTTGAGGCTTACAAATCTGCTACCGAATGTTCTAATAACAATGAACTAAATGAATTAGCTAAAGACTGGGTAAATAGATATGGTACCTTACCCAAACCTGTTGAGTCCCTAATTCTGATAATGAAATTAAAATTACTAGCTAAAAAATGTGGTTTTAATAAGATCAAACTCAAAAAGCCAAACATAGTGATAGAAACCAAATTAAAAAATTCTACTTTTAAAATTCTTAAAAATACTTTACCAAGTAGTGTTCAAAATAAATTTAACTTTAATGAAGGAGAGCAATTATCAATCATAACAATAAGGGGGTTAGGAGTAACTGAAATTCAAAATCAAATTGATCAACTAATGTTGTGGCTTAGTTCTTTTGAAAGAGAAATAAAGAATTTCGATAAAGAACTTATTATTAAATGAGAATAAATTATTAAATAATTATTTAAAATCCGCGAAAGAGTTGTATTTAGGTTAGGTTTATAAAAATTTATTTGTTTTATGGGTGAATATTTAGACGTCGGAATCCAAACTTCGATTTTACCCTTATCAATTATTCTTTCATCAATCTTACTTGGTATATTTGCTATATTTGGAGAAGAAACAGAAAATGATGATGATGACTCTGATTCAGGAAGTGGTGGCCTAATGCAACCTATTTGAGATTATTTATAACTTATTTTTTTTGACTTTCTCTTAGATAATTTAAATAACCTATAAAAAGAACCTATCATTAAGATTAGAGCAGTAAAAGAAGAGGCTAAAATAAAAATCACCAAGATTATCTCATAGAGATATGAAAAGAGATCAATTAATAACAAAAAAGATTTATTAAATGTCGAAGGTAAATTCTGTAGCAGTAATTTTTTATTGGGAATTAAATAAATTATATAAACTAATAAAACACTCAAAACAAACAAAATGAAAGATTCAGTAAATAGTCTTCTTTTAGATTTTCTTCTTAAATTTAATTTTTTTTTAAAAATATATTTATCAGATTTATTATTCAAATTTGGGATGATTAAATCTGCCATACATCAAATGTCAAAGAATAAATTAAACTTACTCTTAAAAGAAACTACCCTATAATATCGTTTTTTATTTGAGATGCTAATAGCTCTTTATTCTGGATTTATAAGTTCATTTTTTTCTTTATCTTCGACAGTATTATAAAAATAAATAAAAGTAGAGGAGCATAGAATTAAGGAAAAAATTGCAATGAAAGGGGGCAATATAAAATTCATTAATTTAACTTTGTTATTTAACCCAAATCTTAAATTTTTAGAGATATTATTAATTGCATCAGTTTTTATTCTTACTTTTGTAGATTCATTTAACTGATCAAAACAATTTATGGTGTCTGAAAGCAAGGAATTGCCAATCTTTATATTTAATGGATTTACATTTGGTTTAGAGCTCTTGAGAACAATATTATGTATGTGAAGATTGTCGGCTTTTATATCAATTAGTTTGGATTCATATATTGGAATTTTATTTTTTATTAAAAGATTTGAATAAATATAAAAGGCATTCATAATAGGCCTTAAATGCTCAATTTTGCCTTCAATAAGTGGTTTATCAACTATGGTTAATTTCCATTGAGAAATTATAGATATTTGATCTTTATTTTCATTATTTGAATAATCTGGCAATCCGATTATTTCAAGACTCACTGAAGATTGATGAAATGATAATTTATTTTGCATAGTATTAATAATCGAATAAAAAATTCTTCAACTTTTGATAACCCTGATTTGAAATGCAAAAAGATAAAATAAGCAAAGATTTTATTATAATTTCATCATTTTCAGCTTGATTTAAAAGCTTTTTCACTCTCATACTATCTATATTAAATCTCTCTTTAATCAACTCAATAAATCTCTTATTAAAATCATTCCAAATAACAGAATTCTCTTCAATATCTTCTTTGGATTTCAGTATCTCTCTGATATAAGGGTATAAATATTTAGACATTTCAACGGTGATTTTAATTAATGCATCGAATTCTTTTGGTTTAATATTGTTATTAATATAAGATTTTCTCAAAGGATTATTATTCCTTAATTTCCAAATAGTAATTTTATTTGGCAATACATCATTTAAATTAAGTCTATTTGAAAATGAATAAAGGGACTGTATGCCATTTAAGTCAATAGTTTCTAGTAATAATAATAATAAATCAAGCCTCTCTATAGATTTTCTTGATACCTGATTTCCTCTAGTTAAAACTTTAATTGTTCTTTCTTAAAATATGGACAAAGTATAACAGAAAAATTAATCCATTTTTTGAAATAAAAATGAATATAACTTATCTAGTTCTTCAATAGTTAGCATTCCATAACTCCATAATAATATTGGTAATGGAGTGTTATTTTTTATAGATAATTTTATACCAAGTTCAATAGAAGATTCATCTAAACCTACTATATTAAGTAAATAAATTATCATTTCTTTAGTTATATAATTATTCATTAGTTCTATTTAATACTTGAGTAAACGAGAGATTTAGTCATTTGATTTAGGACTAATTTCCTTATGAAAAGAAAATTATTTAAAAGTAAAAATGAAAGTTTCCTTATTGGAAATAAAAAAACGTTTCTATTAGCAAAAATTGATATCAATAAGTCAGTTATGAAAATAGTAACTGTAATATCTAAAATCCTGCTTGAAAAATACTTGAATTTAAATAATATCAATTGCATTTTAGTAATAGCAGTATTTTTATTAAAAAGATCATAAATAGTATTAACATCTCTCCAACAACTATTTAGACCCTGACCACCAACAGGATGAAATGTATGGAATGAATCTCCTACAAAAACAAATTTTTTTAAATTTAAAACTGGTAAATTTAAAGATAATGAAACAGGAAAAATATTAAATTCGCCAACTATTTGATCCAACTTAAATTCGTCCGGCAAGATAGTTGATAAATTATCCATTAAAAAATTCTTATCAGAATTTAACCTTTCAGTTGCCTTTAAAGTACTGGAAGTCCAAATTACTTGATATAAATTTTTTTCTAATGGTAATAATGCAAGGGGGCCTTCTTTTCTGAAAATTTCGTATGCGCGCTTTTCACAATTACCTCTAAGAGAAACTTTAAAAGTTAAACAAGACTGACTATAAGATTTTTTTATATCAACAAAATCTAAGAATTTTTTATCAAGTGAGTTTGCTCCTGTAGAAAAGAATTGATAATCAAATAATTTTTTTTTGCTTGACAATCTCTTTGGTGTCACAAAAAAAATATTTTCATAATTATCAATCTCTTGAAAAAAAACGTTCATGAGATCCGAATGTTTAACTACCCAGCCAATATTTTCAGCAGAACTTATATCATCATCTAAGTCAGAAGTTGATAAATTGGTCAAAGAAGAAGTTACGCTATCTGAAATTGAAAGGGTATCAAAGCCAAATAAAAATGGTTCTAATTTTTCCCAAAGTCTGAATTTAATTAAGATTTTTCTTGTTGAGTGAGTAATTGCATAAGTTTTATCTTTATCAATTAACCTATCTTTTGTTAATAAATCAGTTAAAAAAATATTGCAATCAAATTTTGAAAGTGCAATTGAGAGTAATAGACCGGTGGGACCTGATCCAACAATTTTAAAATTGAATTTATTTTTCATCAATACATATAAATATCAATTATCTATTGAAATAAATATAACAAATTTCCTCAAATGCCGGTCTTAATAAATAGGGATACTCACCAACCCATAAGTTAATTTCAGGAAGCCAAGCATCGGTCAAATAAAAATCTCTGTCAAAATTACGGTTATCTGATGTTATTAAACATCTAATACTTGAACCCACCCTAATTTGACTATGTTTATTTTCCAAAGGAAAACTTAACTTTTCCAAATAACCATCTTCATCTTCTAATTCAAGAACTAACCAAGTCCTTTTATTTTCGATAACTTCTAATCGACCTTTCCTATTAGATTGTTCTCTTGAACTTTCAATCTTTTCTGTTTTATAAATATCTGATATATAACCATCAAATATAGAAAAAAATTTATATTTTCTTAGTTGCAAATTTTTTCTACTTGCTTCAAGAATTGGGCCCCAGATGATATACAAAAAGAAACCTACACATAGGAATAACCAGAAATTATTAGTTTGATCTCCAGTAGAACTAATAATTAATGAGATAAATCCACCAATTGAAGAAACTATTACTCTTTGAAGAATTTTTCTTGGATTCCCCAACGCGTACTTAAATTGACTTCCTGTACCCACTGCAGGAATAAGTTTTGAAATTTGACTTGAATTAATTGGAATTAACATTTTAAAAAATCAATTTTTCAAGTCCATAAACTAAAGTTTCATAATTACCTATTTTTTTAATAGCCTGTAAAACTCCTGGCATATATGCCTTTCTATCAATAGTGTCATGCTTAATTGTGTAAGTTTCACCTGGAGATCCCATAATTACTAACTGATGAGCTAATAATCCTGGTAATCGTACAGAATGTATGTTAATACCTGAATCTCTGAGCCCACCTCGTACACCTTTCAATGACTCAGACTCTTTTACTAAATTCTGATTAAATTTCTTTGGATATTCTTCTATCATTTCTGCAGTTTTTATACACGTCCCACTAGGAGAATCAGCTTTTTGATTATGATGCATCTCTATTAATTCAATATTGTCATAAAACCTTGCAGCCACCGATGCCGCCTGCTGAAGAAGAACCATACCTACTGAAAAATTAGGAATTATTGCACAACCAACGGATGCCTTCTTAGCAAAAACAGACAAATCTTGTATTTGCGAGGGGCTTAGACCTGTAGTTCCTACGACTGGTGATACACCATATGCAATAGCTGATCTGGTATTTTCATATACCGAATCAGGATGAGTAAAATCAACCATCACAGGTTTGATTTTTTCATTTCTATAGTTTTGACTAACAGAACATAAAGTTCCCTCAAAATCATTTGAGACAAAAATATCACAATTTTCAACATTTAATAATTCAGAAATATTTGAGCCATTATTCTTTTCGTTTATGTCAATTGCTGCAACAAGTTCACAATCTGTGGAATTTAATACAGTATTAACCACTTCTCTCCCCATTCTACCTAAAGCTCCAGAAACTAGTACTGGTACGGGTTTTTTAGAATTTTCAGTCATTTTTTTAAAAAATTTTTTTTTAAAGGTTGTTACACGCTATTTATATTGCACACAATAACGTCTTTTCATTCGTAGGCTGGTAGAAATACTTAAAAAAAATCAATGTTTACGCAGGTCCGCTCAGCAAATCGCAGAGTATCTCCTGTTGAGGATAACAAACACAAAGTTGTAATTAAAGCAGTTTATGTTGTCCTTGAGCCACAATACCAAAATTCCTTAACGGAAGCTGCAAAGTCAATAAATAAGATGAATGGGCCAATAGGTATAGACCTTAGGGGCTACCTTATCGAAGAACTTAGAAATGATAGTAATTTTCAAGACTTTAAAGAAGATATAGCTAATGCAGATATATTTGTAGCCTCTTTAATTTTTATTGAAGATCTTGCTCAAAAATTAGTTGATGCTGTATCCCCATTTAAAGACAAACTCAAAGCATCAATTATATTCCCCTCCATGCCAGAGGTAATGAGATTAAATAAGTTAGGTTCTTTTAGTATGGCCCAACTTGGTCAATCTAAAAGTATTATTGGAGATTTAATAAAAAAGAAAAAAGAATCTGATGGAGCAAGTTTCCAAGATTCAATGTTGAAGTTATTAAATACCCTACCTTCAATACTTAAATATCTTCCAGTAGAAAAAGCTCAAGATGCTAGAACATTTATTCTGAGTTTTCAGTACTGGTTAGGTGGCACCACTGAGAATTTAAAAAACTTCTTATTAATGATTTCTGAAAAATACGCTGTTTCAGAGACCATAAAAGATCAAATAGAAGAATTCAAAATTCAAGATCCTGAAACATTCCCAGATTTAGGAATTTGGCATCCCCTTGCGCCTTGCATGTTTGAAAATCTTAAAGAATATCAAAATTGGGAAAATAATAGGAAAGATATAAATCCTAAAGATGATAAAACCCCAACAATAGGTTTAGTGCTTCAAAGGAGTCATATCGTTACAGGAGATGATGCTCATTACGTCGCTGTTATTCAAGAATTGGAATACAGAGGGGCGAGAGTACTACCTATCTTCTGCGGAGGTCTTGATTTTTCAAAACCCGTTAATGCATTTTATTATGATTCGATAAATAAGGATCAACCTATAGTAGATGGAGTTGTATCTTTAACAGGATTTGCACTAGTTGGTGGGCCAGCAAGACAAGATCATCCTAAAGCTATTGAAGCCCTAAAAAGGTTAAACAGACCCTATATGGTAGCACTTCCATTAGTCTTCCAAACCACACAAGAATGGGAAGATAGTGATCTAGGGTTACACCCAGTTCAGGTAGCACTTCAGATTGCAATTCCTGAGCTTGATGGTGCTATTGAACCTATTATTCTCTCAGGTCGTGATGATGCTACAGGTAAAGCGCATACGCTCCAAGATCGAGTTGATGTAATCGCTGAAAGAGCAATAAAATGGTCAACTTTAAGAGTTAAAAAAAGAAAGGACAAAAAATTAGCCATCACAGTATTTAGTTTTCCACCTGACAAAGGAAATGTTGGTACGGCAGCGTACTTAAATGTTTTTGGTTCAATTTATAGAGTACTTCTTGAAATGAAATCGAAAGGATATCAAATAGATGAACTTCCAAGTAATTCAAAAGAATTAATGGAAAAAGTAATTAATAACCCTGAAGCAATGGACGGCTCTCCAGAGTTAAATATTGCTCATAAGATGTCAGTAAAAGAATACGAAGAGTTCACACCATATTCACAAAGACTTGAAGAGAATTGGGGTAAACCTCCTGGAAACCTAAATAGTGACGGACAAAATCTTCTGATTTATGGAAAACATTTTGGAAACGTTTTTATTGGTGTTCAACCTACATTCGGTTATGAAGGTGATCCAATGAGGTTACTTTATTCAAGAAGTGCTAGTCCTCATCATGGTTTTGCTGCTTATTACACTTATGTAGAAAAAATCTGGAGAGCTGATGCTGTTCTTCATTTTGGAACTCACGGATCACTTGAATTTATGCCTGGTAAACAGATGGGTATGAGTGAAACATGCTATCCGGATTCTCTCATTGGATCATTACCTAATTTGTATTACTATGCTGCTAATAATCCCTCTGAGGCAACGATAGCTAAAAGAAGAGGTTATGCCTCAACCATTAGCTATTTAACTCCTCCAGCAGAAAATGCAGGACTCTATAAAGGACTTAAAGAACTAAGCGAACTTGTTGGTTCATATCAACAACTTAGAGAAAATAGTAGGGGTATTCAAATTGTTAATGCAATAGTTGAGACTTCTAAACAATGTAATCTTGACAAGGATGTTGACCTCCCTTCAAAAGATGTAGAAGAACTCTCAATAGATGAAAGAGATTTATTTGTAGGTAATATCTATAAACAGTTGATGGAAATTGAAAGTAGATTATTGCCTTGTGGTCTTCATACTATTGGGGAAGCACCAACAGCAGAAGAAGCTGTTGCAACACTTGTAAATATTGCATCTTTAGAAAGAGAACAAGAGGGATTAAGATCTCTTCCTGGACTTCTAGCTGAATCCATGGGTCTGACTATTGAACAAATTTATGATGGTAATAATAAAGGTGAACTCAAATTTGTAGAGTTAAATGAAAAAATTATAAAGACAGCAAGAGAGTCTATTTTTGCGATGGTCAACTCTTTAAAAATTGTTGATGGCAGAGTTTATTTAGAAAAATCACTTCTTTCCAAATTGTTTGACTTTCTTAAAGTATTTGGACTTAATTTACCTACCCCTTGGCTAAGAGTCTGTAACTTAAATGGTTTTAATGAAGTTAATCAGAAGGAATTAAATAAATTATTTGATTACTTACTTTTCTGTTTGGAACAAGTCTGTGCAGATAAAGAAATGGATAGCCTTATTAAAGCATTAGATGGAAATTATGTTTTACCGGGACCAGGTGGAGATCCTATAAGAAATCCAGGTGTATTACCCAGTGGTAAAAATATTCATGCACTTGATCCACAATCAATACCTACTACGGCAGCAGTAGCTGCTGCAAAGTCAGTTGTTGACAAATTAATTGAAAGGCAAAAGGAAGAGCAAGGGACTTGGCCTGAAACAATTGCTTGTGTTTTATGGGGTACTGATAACATTAAAACTTATGGAGAATCACTAGCTCAAATTTTATGGTTTGTTGGGGTAAAACCAAAACCAGATTCTGTTGGAAGAATCAATAAATTAGAATTAATCCCTTTAGAAGAATTAGGTAGGCCAAGAATAGATGTGGTCGTTAACTGCTCTGGAGTATTTAGAGATCTATTTATAAATCAGATGGCTCTAATAGATCAGGCGGTCAAATTAGCGGCTGAGGCTGATGAACCATTGGAATCTAATTTTGTAAGGAAACATTCATTGGAACAAGCAGAAAAAGAAGGTACCTCTATAAGAGAGGCTTCAGCAAGAGTATTCTCTAATGCAAGTGGAAGCTACAGTTCAAATGTTAATTTAGCAGTAGAAAACTCAACTTGGGAGGAAGAAAATGAATTACAAGAAATGTATTTATCTCGCAAAACATATGCTTTTAACGCTGATAATCCAGGTGAGATGAATCAAAAAAGAGAGGTATTTGAGTCAGTAATGAAAACAGCAGATGTTACATTTCAAAACCTTGATTCCTCAGAGATTTCATTAACAGATGTAAGTCATTATTTTGATTCAGATCCAACAAAATTGATAAAAACACTAAGAGATGACGGGAAAGAACCAAGTAGCTACATAGCAGATACTACAACTTCTAATGCTCAAGTTAGAACGCTTGGAGAAACTATCAGATTAGACTCAAGGACAAAACTTTTAAATCCTAAATGGTATGAAGGTATGCTCAAATCTGGTTATGAAGGTGTTAGAGAACTTTCTAATAGACTTAATTACACACTTGGTTGGAGTGCGACAAGTGGTCAAGTAGATAATTTTGTGTATGAAGAAACTAATGAAACATTTATAAATGATGAAGAAATGAGGAAAAGGTTAATGGATCTAAATCCTAATAGTTTTAGAAGAATTGTTGGGACTTTGCTTGAAGTTAATGGTAGAGGATATTGGGAAACTTCTGATGAAAATATAGAACAGTTGAAAGAACTATACCAAGAGGTAGAGGATAAAATCGAGGGTGTTAAAGAATAATAATTTTATTATTTTCTATAAACCCTATCAGCAACTTTCAGAATTTGATAATTAAGTTCTACATTGTGAACTCTAACCATATCAATATTATATTGTGAACAAATACAACTTATAGCAAGACTTCCAATATCTCTGTCTTTTGGGTTTTTCTCATTCAAAATTTCTCCTATAAATCTTTTCCTTGATGCACCAATCAAAATTGGCAAATTCCATTTTTTAAATACATCTAAGTTTCTCAAAATTTCCAAATTATGAATAATGTCCTTTGAAAAACCAATTCCAGGATCCACTATTATATTTCTTTGAGATATATTTTTTTCTAAAGCATTCTTTATTAAATTATCTAGCGAATATTTAACATCACTCAATACATTTTCGTAATTAGAGAGTTCATTCATATTTTTACTATTGCCACGACTATGAGTTATAACGAATGGGCAGTTGAACTTTGATACAACATCCAAAATATTGATATCTCTTCTTCCTCCAGTAACATCATTTATCCAATTAGCACCATTTAAAAGTGCTTCATAAGCAACCTCAGAATTAAAAGTGTCAATAGAGACTAAAACATTAGGAAATTCAGATTTTATTAATTTCAGATATGGGATCAATCTTTGTATTTCTATGCTAGAGCCAACTTCTTCGGCCCCAGGCCTTGTACTCTGGGCACCAAGATCAATAACATCCACACCATTACGCAAAAAATGATTAACTTGATCCAAGACTTTTTTTGCAGAGTTTAATTCTCCACCATCGCTAAATGAATCAGGAGTTAAATTAATAATCCCCATAATTGAAGTTTTTTTTCCCCAGCCTTTTGGCCATGGATCTTTATTATTTATAATTTGCAATTCTTGCAAAGCTATTCGGATCTAGTGAAGCCCCTCCAACTAAAACCCCATCTATATCACTCATTGACATTATTTCGTCAATATTATTAGGTTTAACAGATCCTCCATATTGAATAATCACATCATCAAAACCTATTAATTTCCGAATTAAAGAACATATCTTATTAGCATCTATAGCCTCACATGTTTTACCTGTCCCAATAGCCCAAATGGGTTCATATGCAACAATAAGATTTGATGGATCGGTATTCTCAAGTCCTTGTTCAACCTGCCTAGTGATAACTCTATCAGCTTCTCCTCTCTCTCTTTGCTCTAATGTTTCTCCAACACAAACTATTGGAGTAAGTCCACTAGATTGAGCAAAAACCGCTCTTTTATTGATCTGCTCATCACTTTCACTAAAATATTTCCTTGGCTCACTGTGACCAACTATTGCATATGTGACTCCATGTTCAAGAAGCATTTTTGGAGATATTTCCGCAGTAAATGCTCCTTCATTCTCCCAATGAATATTTTGACTAGAAATTTCTAAATAATCAAAATCGGAATTATTAGAAAATGTAGAAATAGCTGTAAAAGGAGGTGCAATAACAACTTTACGATCATCCTTAATGGTTTTTATTAAAGGTAAAAACTCTTCCAAATAAGACTTAGCTTCAGCACAAGTCATATGCATTTTCCAATTACCAGCAATAACAGATTTTCTCAAAATATTATCTCTAAGAAAATCATATTAATATAAATTGAGTTGAATAGGCCAACTATTAAAAAATTAATTCATTTTTTAGAAATATAACTTTATCTCCTTTATTTAATTTTCTTCCTCTCCTAGTTTCTATTACACCATTAACTTTTACAGAGCCAGATTTAATAATAATTTTTGCTTCTCCGCCAGAGGAGACCAAATTTTTCCATTTTAAGAATTGATCTAATTTCATTGTTTATGTACCCAAAGATATTGATACAGTAAGATAAATAATAAAATATATAATATCTTGAGATTAATACCTCCATTCAGACCATATTTAAATAGATTTATAAAAGGTTTTATTTGTATGTTAATTTACGTAGCCTGTTGGCCTTTGTTAGCATATCTTGCTGGAAACTTGATCCCGGCAATTGGATCTGGCGATCTCTCAAAAGTTTCTAACATAATATTTAAATCTTTATTAGTATTTTTAATTCAAAAAACTGCTCAATTTGGGCAGGATATATTCATAGCAAAACCATCTCTAGAAATTAGTGAAGTGATGCGAGGAAATCTATTCAGCAATATACAAAAAATTAATATGAATTCAATTGAAAAAATTTCAGCTGGAGATATTACATATAGACTTACGGAAGATGCAGATAGAGTAGGCGAAGTTATTTACAAAACAGCTCAAGATACTATTCCTTGCACTTTACAATTATTAGCGGTAGTAATATATATGTTTTATTTAGATTGGTCACTCACTTTATCAACTTTTATTTTGGCCCCACTAATTGTTCTTTCAATTAATAGTTTTGGAAGAAGAGTTTTGTTCGCATCTGAAAAGAGTCAAGAATCAACAAGTAACTTAGCAGGTTTAATAGGCGAATCAATAAATGGGATGTCTACAATAAGAGCTTTTGCTGCCGAAAATTGGATTAAGGATAGATTTTATAAAAGATTATTTGAAAATAAAAAAGCAAAATATAAAACATTAAAATTACTTGCATTTCAGCATCCAGTTGTAGGTTTCATAGAAGCATTTGGAATATTAGCAATATTAGGTTTAGGAGCCACAAGAATTAACCTAGGCCTTCTAACTAGTGAAGAATTTAGTAGTTTTTTTGCTGCTATTTTGATGCTTATTGATCCAATAAGCCATATAAGTACAAATTTTAATGACTTTAAACAGGCAGAAGCATCTATAAGAAGGTTGAAAAATATAAATCAAAGCCCTATTGAAGACGATAAAGAAAATTTAACAAGGATCTCAAACATTGAAGGCAATATACGTTTTAAGACTGTTGATTTTGAATACAAAGATGATAATAAAGTTCTTAAAAATATAAATTTAGAAATTAAAAAAGCTGAAGTTACAGCTTTTGTGGGAGCTTCAGGGGCTGGAAAAAGTACAATGATGGCATTGATATTGAAATTTATAACCCCAAAAAATGGAGAAATTTTAATTGATGATAAGAATCTAAAATTATTAAACACAAAAGATATTAGAAATAATATTGCATTAGTACAACAACAGCCTTTTTTATTTTCAGGAAAAATTATTGATGTAATAAGAATGGGTAGGCCTTACACAAAAGAAGAAGTTATTGAATCAGCAAAAAAAGCTAATGCTCACAAATTTATTCAAAGACTTCCTGAAAATTACGAAACTAAGATAACTGAAAGAGGCTCAAATTTATCAGGTGGTCAGATACAAAGGATAGCAATTGCCAGAGCGATACTAGGTAACCCATCCATTCTTCTTTTAGATGAGGCTACAAGTGCACTAGATGCAGAATCTGAGTCAGAAGTTCAAGAAGGGTTGAATAGAGCTATGAAAAATAGAACTGTAATTGTGATTGCTCATAGATTAGCAACTACGCAAGGTGCAGATAAAATAGTTGTATTTGATAAAGGCGAAATTATTGAAGTCGGGAAACATATTGATTTACTAAATAAAAATGGGATATATAAAGAATTATGTGAAAAACAATTGATAAAAAAATTATAATCCTATTTTATTTATAAATGTTAAATCTATGAATGAAAACACAAATGAATCTGCTAACCCAGTTTTAACCTTTGATGGGAAAAAGTACTTGATAAGTGAACTTTCTAATGACATAAAAGAGTCTATAAAAGGATTACAAATAGCAGAAACACAACTTAAAATGCATGAAGACACTTTGAAATTACTTTCAATTAGTAGAAATTCTTTGGCAAACCAATTAAGAGAAAAACTAAAAAACTTAGAATAAATAATTAATAATTATGTATTTCTTGTAAAGAGTAAGTGTCAATTTTATTAATTTGCAAGGCTTTAATTGCTTTAATGGCTGCTTTTGCTCCAGGAATCGTTGTAAAAGTTGGGATATTATATTCTAAAGCAGCACGTCTTAAATATGCATCGTCATGAAGAGCCTGAGATCCTATTGGAGTATTAATTATTAATTGAACAAGTCCAGAACGAATTAGGTCCTCAATATTTGGTCTTCCTTCATGTACTTTTTGCACTTCTTCAACTTGAATTCCTAAATCTACCAAGTATGCAGCAGTACCTTTTGTTGCAATTAATTTAAATCCTAAAATCAACAATTCCCTAGCAATTTTATCAAGATTTTTTTTATCTAAATCATTAGTAGATAAAAAAGCTACTCCTTCAGAAGGAACACCATTTCCCGCTGCCAATTCCGACTTTGCATAAGCAATTCCGAAATCCTTAGCTAAACCCATTACTTCTCCAGTGGATCGCATCTCAGGACCTAGAAGAGTATCCGATCCAGGAAATCTTTTAAAGGGTAAAACAGCTTCTTTTACTGCCTGATATTTTGGATAAAATTCCTTGGTAAAGGCAATATCTTTTAATGTTAAACCCTGCATTAACTGTGTTGCTAATTTTGCGATTGGTTTACCTATAGCTTTTGAAACAAATGGGACAGTTCTGGAAGCTCTTGGATTTGCCTCAAGAATAAATAATTTATTTTCCTTATTATTTAAATTTGTAACTGCAAATTGCAAATTAATCAAACCAACAACATTTAGCCTATTTGCAATTAATTTAGTCCAGTTCTTAACATTATCGATAGTTGATGCTGAAAGAGAAATTGATGGTAAACAGCAAGCAGAATCTCCCGAATGAATTCCTGCTGGTTCCACATGTTCCATTAGACCTGCAATTACAACGGATCCTTCTGAATCACATAAAGCATCAACATCTATCTCAATAGCATTATTCAAATATTGATCTAAAAGGATTGGATGGTCAGGGGATACCTTTACTGCCTCAGAGATATATCTTGATAATTCATTCTCATCCTTAACAATTTCCATTGCCCTACCTCCTAAAACATAAGAAGGTCTTACAACTAAGGGGAATCCAATATTTTTTGCTACCAATTGTGCTTCATAATGATTACGAGCTATACCGTTTAAAGGTTGCCTAATATTTAATTCTTCAAGTATTTTTGTAAATTCTTCTCTATCTTCTGCTATGTCGATAGAGTTTGGAGAAGTTCCAAGAATTTTAGAACCAGTTCTTTTCCCTTCATCAGTTTTAAGCCATTCAAATAAAGGTAAAGATAATTTTAGTGGCGTTTGACCTCCAAATTGAACGATCAAACCATAAGGATTTTCAGCTTCTATTATGTTGAGCACATCCTCCAAAGTAACAGGCTCAAAATATAAAATATC
>QCCS01000006.1 GCA_003281185.1 Prochlorococcus sp. AG-347-M15 | reverse complement strand
AAAAGCTGCATCAATGCAGGTTGGAGAGGAATTATGGCAAATGCCTCTTCAAAAATCTTATAAAGAAGGTTTAAAGTCTCATATAGCTGATATGAAAAATACAGGTCCTAGAGCAGGTGGGTCAATAACAGCCGCTTTATTTTTAGAGGAATTCTTTGACAAAGAGATTAACTGGGCTCATATTGATATTGCTGGGACTTGTTGGACTGATAAGAGTAAAGGTATTAATCCATCAGGTGCAACCGGTTTTGGAGTTAAAACTCTTGTTCAATGGGTTAAAAATAAATAACAATATTTGAATCATTCATTCCAAAGATTTGTTGATCTAGCGTTATCCCCCCATAATTTATCCAACCTCTGATCTCTCCCACATGAGAATCTATAAAAATTATATTTTAATTGATTTCTCTCAGCAAAATTCTGATGATATTCTTCAGCTAACCAAAATTGACTCTTTGATTTTAATTCAACAGATATTTTTTCAAATGGAACTTGCAGTTCATTAGAAGCCGAAACAAGTGCATTTCTTGCATCACTTTCCTCAATTTGATCTTTGAAGAAGATAACTGGTCTGTAAGAGTCTCCCCGATCACAAAACTGACCCTTTCCGTCAAGAGGATCAATATTTCTCAAATACAGCCTTAGTATTTTAGGAAAACTAACCAATTTGGGATCATAATTAACCAAAACAACTTCTTGATGCCCATCATGATTTTCATAGGTAGGATTTTGTAAAGTTCCTCCTGAATAACCACTTTGTACAGAATTTATCCCTTTTAAATACTCTAAATCATGTTCTAAACACCAAAAACAACCTCCTGCGAGAATCAATTCTTCTGCAAACGTGTTTACAGGATTAATAAAAATTAAAAAGGTAATTATTATAGGCAAAAAATACTTCATTTTTTTTATTATAAGCCTCAAATTATAGAATTAATAATCTCTTTAGCAGCTCTTTCAACTACTCCTTCATCTCCTAATTCCCTTTTTAATAGTAAATAGCCTTTTTCAATTTTTACTTTTTCTGATTTCAGATCGAGAAGCTTACAAGCTTTATAAAAAATTTTCTTTTCATTAAAATTTTTCTGAACAAACTCAGGTATTATTAATTTCTTTACTAAAAGATTCACAGGAGAGATGAATTTTACTTTGAAATTAAGAATTTTTTTAGCAATAAAGGCAGTAACTCTACTTACTCTATAACCGACAATCTGGGGTATTCCATACAAAGCCAATTCCATATTAACAGTACCTGATTTACACAAAGCTAGTTTAGTTAATGAATAAATGTAAGGCTTTAATTCAGAATTGTCTTGCTGAGATATAACTTTGCCTTTAATTTTATATTTTTCTAAGCCTTTTCTAAACTTTACATCAAAAGCTTTCCTACAAGAAGGAATATAGACAATAAGACTTGGATATCTTAGTTGTAATTTTTTTGCGGTTTTCAAGAAGGTAGGTAATATATATCTCAATTCTTGAGGTCTTGATGCAGGCATTAAAAGCAAGATATTCTGATTTGTTCGAAGTTTTAGTATTGTTCTAGAATCTTTTTTGGAAGGTATTTTTTTCGTCATATCAATCATTGGATGGCCAACCCAAAAAACATTTCCACCCCTCCTTTTATAAAAGTTTGCTTCTTGTTTAAAAATTGCAAAAATTTTGTCTGAAAATTTAATTAAATTTGTAGTGCTATTATTACCAACTCTCCAAGCCCATTCTTGAGGAGCAATATAATAATAGATTGGAATATTATTTCTTGATCTTTTTAATTTAGCTCCAATCCTAATATTGGGTCCCATATAGTCGATCAATATTAAGCAATTTGGCCGATACTTCTTTATTGTTTTATAAAACTTTTTCTGAACTTTTAACATAGGAATTATTAGCGGTAAAGCCTCCCATATCCCTATCGCACTAATGGATGTAGTATCTTGAAATATTTCTACTCCTTCACTCTTCATCTTCTCACCACCTAGTCCATAGATCTCTAACTTAATTGAATTTTTTCTTGCTTCATCAAATAATGCTTTTGAAAGTAAACTTCCATGTAAATCTCCAGAGACTTCTCCGGTACTGATAAATATTTTTTTATTCATTAATTTACTGAGGGCATTGGGCCGCGTCTTTCTTTTGATATTGAATCTTTTAAAAAATCACATAATTTTTTTGAAGAAAGATCTAATTTTCCTTTTGCTGCTATTTCTAATGAATCAGAAATTACATGATTGGATTTAAAAATTAAATTCCATGTATCTTGCAAAAGTTTTAAATCAAAATCATTTTTTTCCATCAAACCACTTCTTTTAATTCCAATCCTATTTAAACCTCTCAATCTTCCAGGATGTCCCTCCGCCAAACAAAAAGGAGGCACGTCCCTGTCTACTCTTGTCATCCCTCCAATCATTGCTAAATATCCAATATGTACAAATTGATGTATACCTAAACAGCCTCCAATAATAGCTTTATCTTCAACCTTTACATGGCCTGCGACTTGAACACTATTTGATAAAACTATGCCATTACCAAGTACACAATTATGACCTATGTGAGTGTAAGCCATCAACAAATTATTATTTCCAATAATAGTTTTTTCTCCTTCGTCAGTTGCCTTATTAATAGTTACACATTCTCTAAATGTATTATTATCTCCAATAATTACTTCAGTAGAAGCTCCTTTATATTTAAGATCTTGAGGGTCTAGACCTATAAAAACATTTGGATAAACTTTGTTTTCAATACCAATTTGAGTTCTGCCCTCTATTACAGCATTCGGTCCTATTTTAGTTCCTTTCCCAATAGACACATTTGGTCCGACAATAGCTCCTTGCGAAATAATGACCCCATCATCTAATTCAGCGCTTGGATCAACAAAAGCATTTGGGTGAACTCTTACACCACTAAAGCTTGATTTTAATTCAATATTATTATTCTCCATATTTCTAATCAACTAATGAGAACATTAATTCACCAGAACAAACCAACTTATCATCAACCTTTGCCTCACCTTTAACCTTGCCAAATCTTTTTCTTTTAATACTTAGTAATTCGCAAGTAATTATCAATTGATCGCCGGGTACGACAGGTTTTCTAAATTTAACATTATTGATTCCCGCAAATACAAAAAGTCCTTTAGGAAGGTCGGGCATTTGCGTTACAATTATTCCACCCACTTGAGCCATGGTTTCAACAATAAGAACACCTGGCATTAGTGGCCTTTCAGGAAAATGTCCTTGAAATTGAGGCTCATTTATAGTGACATTCTTAATAGCAACAGCTCTCTCACCAGGAATATGCTCTATGACTTTATCAACAAGAGCAAAAGGATATCTATGAGGTAATAAACCTAGTATATTCTCAGAGGAGAATTGATTTTTTTCACTTGATAATTTCTTTTCCAAAATAATTAAAAATGAAGTTAATTTTTTAGTGATGAAGCCAATAAAGCATTTAAAGAATGTGATCCTTTATAAACTAAAATTTGGGCCTTAGGTAACCCTACCAAAGCCAAGTCCCCAATAAGGTCTAAAATTTTATGTCTTATTGGTTCATTATCAAATCTTAATGGTGGATTAACCCATATATCACCATCACAAACAAGGGCATTTTCCAAACTTCCTCCTTTTATTAAACCAAGTTCATTTAATTCTTCAAATTGATCCTTAAAACCAAATGTTCTAGCGGGAGCAATCATTTCAACGAAACTTTTTGGATTTAAATCAATAACAAAAGTTTGATTTCCAATTGCTTTATAGGAGAAACTTATTGTAGAAATAATTTTAGTCTTTTCACAGGGAGTTACTGTTACAACAGATCCTTCTTTATTAAGAATTATTGGTTTATTAATCTCTCTAAAAAAATTATCTGGTTTAGGTGCCTTTTTAATCCCTACTTCTTCAAAGGCTCTAACCCACTGAATTGCTGATCCATCTAAAAGCGGGATCTCTTTCCCATCAACCTCAATATGTATATAACTTAATCCGCATCCAGCTAATGATGATAATAAATGTTCAATAGTATATAAATTTCTTCCACCTAATTTAACCGCAGTACAAAGCATAGTACTTCCAATTAAATCTTGAGTTAACTTAAATATTTCCTCGGGTTTATCGCTAAAAGAGACATAATATCCTTCTTTTTCAAAAGAAGAAATTTTAACTCTTGTTTTTTCCCCACTATGAAGACCTATACCTTCTCTGGAGATAACTCCAGCCAAGGTATAACAAGAATCATAATTAGTAGCCCAGGAAAACACTTAAAACTTCCATCCAACTCCAAGTGTATATCTCCAATCTCCACTTAAGTCCTTACTAGCAACGTCTAATCTTAATGGACCAATTGGCGTTTTTATTCCAACTCCCCCTCCAAGCGAATAACCAGAACCTGCTTTCTGCAATAATTCGCCAGGTTTTCCTGGGACATCCTTTTGAGTATCTAAATCAGTACCTGCATCAACGAATAAAGCTCCTGATATCATTCTCCAAACAGGGAATCTATATTCTGCTGTGCCCTCAACAAAACTTCTGCTTACTGCTAAATCACAGGATCCCCAACCTCTAATAGAGGATGTTCCTCCCATACAAAACGCTTCGTAAGGAGGTAATTCTCCAATAGTAGTACCAGCCTTTAATTGAAACCCAATAGCTTGAGGACAATCTTCATCAGTAGCATCACTAGACTTACATCCTTTGGTTAAATTTATCAACTTTGTTGGAATAAAAAATGCATATGAGCCTCTCATTCTGTTGAAAGTTGGAGAGTTTCCCCCCACTGAAAAAAACTGTTCAGTTCCGAGACTTAATTTATTTCCTGAAGTAGGGTTTACAGGATTATTTAAATTATTTCTTGATGTACTTGTTATCACACTTACTAACATATTTTCTTCATAACATGTCCCATCATTTGAAGTAAATCCAATACATATAATATCGCTTACGTTATTTCTGGTTGTATCTGGGGTCCTATCACCAAAAGGTTTTTTGTTCCCAGAACCATCAATCATCTTTACTTGCTTAATATTCATACCTGCAAGAACTCTCCATTTAGCTGCCTTAAATGGATCTCCACCATTAAGAGGCCTTGAAAAAGAAAATCCACCTCCAGTTTTTTCTAAGACCACTGAAGAAAACGTATCAGAGCTTGAAGGTGTTTTATTATCTACAGCGTAGATTCTTCCGTTATTTTTACTTCTAAATTCTTGTGGATAATCTCTACTTAGAAAAACATTTGTTCTAAAAGAAGTTTTATGTTTATCTCCTTTAATCCAAGGATCAGATAATGAAAAATTATAGGTCGTAGCATATTCTCCAAAATTTAGATTTACATTAGTAGACCACGCTCTTCCAAATGTATTCGTTTCCTGCAACCCAATTGAAGCAAAGATACCTGAGCTATTACTATAACCAACGCCCCCTGTTAGTGATCCCGTTCTTTGCTCGCTCAAATCTAAAAAGATTATCACTTGGCCAGGATTTGACTTATCAGGACCAAGAGACACCCTTACATCATCAAACAATGCTGTTGAGTAAAGTCTACTGATATCAGCTTCTAAAATTTTTCTATTAAAAATGGTCCCAGGTTGTGTTTTTAATTCTCTTTTTATAACCCAGTCTTTTGTTTTACCCTTTCTTGGTTTTCCTTCAATTACTGATTCGCCATCAGCCCCAGGGAATCTTAATTTAATATCAGATACAATTCCTTCAGAAACGTTAAGTATTACTACACCATTCTTAGAAATTCTATCTGGGCCACTAATTCTCGCCAAAGAAAACCCTTCGCTTTCATATCGATTTTTTAATATATTTATTTTATTTTGTAATTCATTGAGATTAATAGTTGTGCCATAAAAATTATTAAAAATATCATCGACCTCTGCATTAGAAATTAAAGAGCTGGTTGGTTTAAGTTCAACTTTCTTCAAAATTGGATTCGGCTCTACATTTACAATTAGCCTCACTCCTAATGGGCCATCTTGAGACTTAATATTAACTCTCGAAAACCAACCACTTGCATAAATTGCATTAAGATCTTTATTTAAAATTTGATTATTAATAATACTTCCTGGCCTTATGCTCATAGAATCATACGCAGCTAATTCAAGTTTTCTGCCTTCAGGATGATTTTCCCAACCTTCGATAATTATTTCTGAAATAAGAACACTTTCTTTATCAATATTGCTTTTATTTTCAGCAATAAAGAAATTTTTTTCTTTTTTCGTATCAAACCCTTGAGAAAAATCATTGTTAATATTATTTATTTCTAACTTTGTAATTGATTCATCAATGTCATTAGATAAATATTTAGCTGCTAGTTCTGAATTATTGGATATCAAAATTAAAGGAACAAAGGCAATGTTTGTGAAAATCTTTTCAAATTTTAAAGAATGTTTTTGCATAGGATTTTTGATTAAAATAATTAAATCATTTTTTGTTGAATAAAATAAAATCGTTTATTCTCCGATTAATTTCGCTATAAGCTTCAATTACTCCGCCTAAATCATTTCTAAATCTATCTTTATCTAGACTTACTATTGTATCATTTTTCTGATTCAGATCCCACAATCTACAATTATCAGGACTAATTTCATCTCCAAGCAGAATATTGTTTTCAGCATCATATCCAAACTCCAACTTAAAATCTACAAGATGAAGGTGAATATTTTTAAAAAAACTTTTAAGGATAAAATTAATTTTTAAAGTTAAATCTATAATTAAATCTAAATCATTAGCGCTTATTATTTTCATTAGTTCAATTCTATCTTTTGTTAATAGAGGATCATTAAGTTCATCATCTTTAAGATAAATATCAATGAGTGGTTTAGCCAAAACAGTTCCTGATTTAATAGTTGTTTGTTTACACAAAGAACCATAAGCCGTGTTTCTAAGAACAATTTCTAAAGGGATGATTTTTATTTTATGCGCAATCATTGTATTTTCATTTTTTAAACCAATAAAATGGGTTGGGATATTTTTTTCTACAAGAAGTTCAAAAATCCTTGTACTTATAAGGCAATTAAGTTTCCCCTTCCCTTCAAATTTAGCTTTTTTTAATGCATTAAAAGCTGTCGCATCATCTTTAAATTCAATTATTACTTTATCTGCATCATCATGACTAAATACTTTTTTAGCTTTGCCTTCATAAATCAATTCATATTTATTATTCATTAATTAAAAGCCTCTCTCGATTACTAAAAGTAGGATTTGTAATTAACATATTTAATAGAAATCAATTCTTAAATCTAGTTTATTTCATTTTAACTGATTATTCATCGAAACTTCATAACCTCCAAAAAAGAAAATTTCATGAGCACTAATTCAACAATTTCAAAGGACTCTAGTAGGTTAGAAAATATTTTAATAATTGGAAATGGCGGGAGAGAAAATGCTTTAGCTTGGGCTATTCAAAAAAATGATCTAGTAAAAAAAGTTTACTTAATCCCGGGTAACGCAGGATCAGAGAGAATAAATAAATGTGAAAGATTAAAAATCGACATAAACAATAAAAAAGAATTTGTCGAAAAGCTTGATTTATTAAAAATAGATTTAATTGTGATAGGACCTGAAATACCGTTAGCAAATGGATTAGCAGATTTTCTTCGAAAAAAAGATTTCAAAGTATTTGGCCCGGGTAAAGACGGAGCAAAATTGGAATATAGCAAATCTTGGGCAAAGGAATTTATGCAAGATGCAAATATCCCAACTGCAAACTTTTGGAAAGTCAATTCTCTAGAAGAAGCAAAAAAAATTATCTATTCAAAATCGATTCCACTTATAGTAAAAGCTGACGGTCTAGCTTCAGGAAAAGGAGTTTTTATTCCTGAATCAAAAGATGAATGTTTTGCCGCAGCAAAATTAATCTTCGATGGTAAGTTTGGTAACTCCGGGAATATGATAGTTTTTGAAGAGAAAATTGAAGGTCCAGAAGTTTCAGTTTTTGCTTTATGTGATGGAAAGAAATACATATTACTACCAACTGCTCAAGACCATAAACGTCTCAATGATAATGATAAAGGTCCCAATACAGGAGGGATGGGGGCTTATTCTCCTGCTCCGCTACTAACAGAAGATTATCTTGATAGAGTTATCAAAGAGATAATTGATCCGACTATAGTTGAACTAAATAAAAAAAATATTGACTACAGAGGCGTAATTTATTTTGGATTAATGCTCACAAAATTTGGGCCTAAAGTTATAGAATACAATTGCAGATTTGGTGATCCAGAATGCCAAACAATTATGCCTTTGATGGATAAAAATTTTGTATTTCTGCTTGAAAAATGCTCAATGGGTAAATTAACTGGCGATGAAAAGATTGAAACTTTTGATAAGGTTAGTGGTTGTGTAATAGCAACCTCAAAAGGTTACCCTCACGAATATAAAACTGGCTTACCAATAAAAATAGGAAAACTTGACCCGAGTGATTGTCAAATTTTCGACTCTGGTACTTCACTAAGTAAAAATGGAGAATTACTTACAGATGGAGGAAGAGTCTTAAGTATTGTCTGTCAAGATAAAGATTTCGATTTGGTTTTTCAAAAAGCATACAAAAACTTAAAAGAAATTAATTTTGATGGTATTTACTTTAGAAATGATATTGGTCATCAAGTGAGAAAATCCTTCTCAAAGGAGAATTAAGTTTATGGAAGATACTAGAGATAAAGAAATTAGAAGATATAACATGGTAGATAATGAAACTATTAATAATTATTGGATTAATAGATTCCTTGCCTGGTGGAGCGGATTTAGTTTAAGAACGAAATTATTAGCAATTGCAACTCTTGTTGTAAGTCTTCTAATGACAGGAATAACGTTTTTTGCACTAAATACTATTCAAAGAGATGCAGGTATGAATGATACTAGATATGCCCGAGATCTTGGATTATTGCTATCTGGAAATGTCACTGAATTAGTTGCTAATAATCAAAAAAAAGAAATTTCCAATGTAGCTGAAAAGTTTTGGAGATCAAGTCGAAATTTACGCTATATATTTTTTACAGATGCTGAAGACATCGTTCAACTTGGCATACCGATTAGTGCCACTCCAACAAGTTCTGATAGCCAGTTTCAACTTACTAGAAGACTAAAACTTCCATCAGAATTAAAGAAAAGACCACAATTCCCACTTGTCAGGCAGCATGTCACTCCTCAGGGTCAAGTAACAGATGTATTTGTTCCAATGCTTTGGAAGGGAAAATATCTTGGAACTTTAGCTTTAGGAGTTACACCTAATAAAAAAGCCTTAGCCAGCGCTGCATTAACAAGAGAGGTAACCATAGCAGTTTTTATCTCTATTTGGGTTTTACTAATACTAGGAGCTGTATTCAATGCACTGACAATTACAAGGCCAGTTAGAGAGTTGGTAAGAGGTGTGAGGGAGATTTCGAAGGGAAACTTTAAATCAAGAATTTCTTTACCTATGACAGGAGACCTTGGAGAACTTTTAAATGGATTTAATCGAATGGCCAATCAGTTAGAAAATTATGAAGAGGCTAATATTGAAGAACTGAAAGCCGCTCAAATAAAGCAGCAATCACTAATAGCTACTATGGCTGATGGTGCTTTATTATTGGATTCTCAAGGAAAGATTGTACTTGCTAATCCAACAGCTAAGAGGTTATTTCGTTGGGAAGGAAGATTCTTAGAAGGTAAATACTTTTTAAGTGAGATTCCCGAAATTTTATCTAATGACTTACATATAAATGTAGAATCTATTCTAAAAAGAGAAAAGGAAAAAGATGATTTAAGATTTAGCTTAGGAGAACCAGCTAGAACTTTAAGAATTGTCTTGCAATCAGTACTAGATACAAACAAAGTTGAATTAAAGGGAATTGCTGTCACAATTCAAGATCTAACAAGAGAAGTAGAACTAAATGCTGCACAAAATAGATTTATAAGTAATGTTTCGCATGAATTAAGGACTCCATTGTTTAACATTAAAAGTTATGTAGAAACCCTACATGATTTAAAAGATCAACTATCCAATGAAGAACAACTCGAATTTCTTGGTATTGCAAATTCTGAAACAGATAGGCTTACAAGACTTGTAAATGATGTTTTAGATTTATCAAGATTGGAGTCGGGGAAAATAATTCAACTAGAGGAAATGGATATAAAATCAGCAATAGAGCAGACTCTCAGAAATTATAGACTTAATGCAACAGAAAAAAATGTCTCATTAGCTCATGATATAGAAGAAAATATTCCTTCGATTCTTGGGAATTTTGATTTACTTTTACAAGTTTTTGATAATTTGTTAGGTAATGGTTTGAAATTTAGTCCAAAAGACAGCAACTTAATGATAAGAGCTTATACGTGGCCAGATTCTTGTCCCGCCTTTCCACCAATTAATAAAGATGATGGAGCTCCTCAATGCGAGTTAGTTTCACCACTACCAAAAGTAAGAATTGAGATTGCCGATACTGGTTCAGGAATATCTCAATCTGATCAAGAAAAGATTTTTGACCGTTTTTATAGAGTTGAGAATGCTGTTCATACTGAGCAAGGTACAGGCTTAGGTTTATCTATAGTGAGAGGGATAATTGAAAAACATGGTGGAGAAATTCGTATGGCTAGTGAATTAGGAGTAGGAACAACCTTCTGGTTTGACTTAGCTTTGGCACAATCTGACAAAGATGAATTATTGACTCAAACAATTAATAATACAAATAATTTTTCAAGATCTTAAATTAGCTAAATTCTCTAATTATTTTCTAACCCTTTAAAAACATTTTGAATATTTTGATCAGGAACAATTCTATGAGGGGCACCACTAAATATTTGTTCGAAGTTAGAGAAAGAATCTTTTATTTCAGGTCCTCTACTAGTAATAATAAATTCTCTTATTCGTTTATCATGCCATGATCCTCGCATTTTAAAAACATTTAAAGCTCTAGCCATCTCTCCTTTTATTTCAACATATTGGAGCAGTAATATCGTGTCAGTAATTGTTGAAATATGAGAATCGGTAATAGAATGACTTCCCATAAATTCCTCAGCAGTATTTGTAAAAAAGCCTGCTATCTCCTCTTGTTTTGTGTAACCAGTAACTGCAATAACAAACTGTCTAAATGCATTCAAACTTACGCCTCTGGCTAATGCTGAGAGAGAATCAATTGCCATTCTTTTTGGTTTAAATTGATTAATTTGCGTTTTTATTATTTGTAAATGATCTTCTAAACCAGTTGATTCAGGATAAGCACAAATAATTTTTAACAAACCATCACTCTCCATCTTTTCAAAGTCTATTCCCCAACTAGTAGCATTTCTAAGTAATTGCGCCCTAGACTCTTCGTATGCAAAGAGTATTGCTCTTTCATTATTGTTATAAGCATCCTCAACAAATTTTGATACTAGCATTGTCTTACCTGTACCAGTAGCTCCTGTGGCGAGGATGATTGAATCTTGAAAATATCCACCTCCACACATATCATCAAGATCTTTAACTCCAGAGCTGATCCTAATATTTGAGGATCTTTGCGTTAATCTCATTGCTCCAAGAGCAAAAACACTTATACCATCCATTCCCATAGTAAATGGATATTCACCTTTCATATGTACAGTGCCTCTTAACTTCAAAACTTCTAGAGTTCTTCTTCTCTTCTCCGATTCAAGGACATTTCTTAATAAGACAACATTATCAGATACAAATTCTTCTACTCCATATCTAGCAATTGGACCGTAATCATCGACCCTTTCTGTAGTCATAACTGTCGTAACACCTATTTCTTTTAATCTAGCTATTAGCCTGAAAATTTCTCTTCTCACAACATAGATAGCATCATACTGTTGGAAGACTGCAGTTATTGAATCTATTGCAACTCTTTTAGCTTTATATTTTCTAATTGCATAACTAATTCTCTCAATAAGACCAGACAGGTCAAAGTTACCTGCAACATCTTGACCATCAGGGTCAGGAGAAGCATCCAAAATAAATAACTTATTTTGATCAATCAATTCTTGTAAATCCCAACCAAAACTTGCGGCATTTCTAATAATATCCAAAGGTGACTCCTCAAATGTGACAAAGATCCCTGGTTCATCAAAATTACAAATTCCATGATGTAGATATTGCAGAGAAAAAACAGTTTTACCTGTCCCTGATGTGCCGCTGACTAATGTGCTTCGAGATACAGGTAACCCTCCCCTACAGACATCGTCAAAACCCTCTATCCCTGTAGGAAGTTTTTGTACCTGCATTCTATTTGACTTACTTAATTTCTTATCTTTCATAGTTGAAATAAGAATAATTAATAAAAAATAAACTTTTAATTAACATTTAATTATAAAAGTTTTTCCATAATGTTATTTATCTCCACTATATTCACTTTCGGTTAATTCATCAAAAAGAAGGTCTAAACCTATCAAAACTTTTTCTCTATCAGAGAGATCACCAATTATTTTTCTAACGGGTGGGGGTAATATTTTAGCTAAAGTTGGGGTAGCCAAAATCTTATCTTCTTCTGCAAGTTGTGGTTGCTTAAGTACATCTATGACCTTTAGGGCATATACTCCTTTAAATTCATTTTCTAGTATGTCCTTTAAAGTATTTAAAGCTCTCATTGAATTAGGAGTATTTCCAGCGACATAGAGTTTTAAAATATATGTTTTTCTTACAGCCATTTTTTAGCTCCTCAAATTGATATCAAAAGATTTAAAACAACCCTTGACTAATTACACTACAAAATAAGAAAATATACAAATAATTATGATTGCTTACTAGGCTTAATCAAATTATTAATTTGAGCCTAACAGCGTCTTCAGTATATGACTAACTCTAAAACCTCCCCAAGCAATTCTTTGAAAAATAATGAATTGTACGCAATAGCAGAAACTTCCGGCCAACAATTTTGGTTTGAAGTCAACAGATACTATGATATAGATAGATTAAATGCTAAAGAGAAAGATAAAATAACACTTGAAAAAGTTTTACTTTTGAAAGACAAAGACTCTATAACTATTGGTAAACCTTACATCAAAGATGCCAAAATCGAATTAGAAGTCATTTCTCATAAAAGAGATAAAAAAATTATTGTATATAAGATGCGCCCCAAGAAAAAAACGAGAAGAAAAATGGGGCATAGACAAGAACTCACAAGAGTTATGGTAAAATCAATATCAATAGGTAAGAGTTCTTCTAAGTCCTCCTCTAAAAAGGAAGAAGTAAAAAAAGAATCTAAACCAAAATCTGAAAAATCTACAAATTAAACTTTTATAATGGCACACAAAAAAGGAACAGGGTCCACTAGAAACGGAAGAGATTCAAACTCAAAAAGGCTCGGTGTAAAAACTTATGGAGGAGAAAAGGTATCAGCTGGATCAATTTTAATTCGCCAAAGAGGTACATCCTTTTTGCCTGGAATCAACGTTGGCAAAGGTAAAGATGATACACTTTTTGCACTCAAAGATGGTACTGTAAGTTTTGAGAGTATCAAAAGAAATTTAAGAAATAGAAAAAGAGTTAATATAGTTATCTAATTTTCTTATAAGCTCTTGCTGTTATAAGAATTGGATGAAAAACTTCTAAAAAATTTGATTGCAATGTGTCAAAAAACCTCTCAATAATTTGAACATCGTCAATATGGAATGGATATTCATTTTTTTCTCCTTTATAAAAATACCAATTAAATAAAGCAATAGAAGTTAAATTCATAATTTTATAAAAGATCTCAATTTGAGAAGCTGGATCAGCAAGATGTTCTAAAACATCTAGACATACTACCGTATCAAATTTCGATATTTTTGCATCTTTGATAGTTTTGCAAAAAGTAAGTTTTTTTTCAATTCCTAATTCCTTAGCCCTGTATTGAACAAACTTTCTATTTGTTTCATTAATATCTACAAAAAAAACATGCTCAACTTGAGAAGACATAGCATTAGCTAAAGCATGTGTGCCAATCCCTCCTCCAAAATCTAAAACCAAATCTCTAGAAAATCTCTGTTGAAGTTTTAAGGTATTAGCAATGTAATCTTTGCTTGTAATATGCCAAGCAGCTAAATCTGCCACATGCCCATCTCCAACAATCTCAGTATAGAAATCTGAAACATCACTTAAAGCTTCTCCAGGATGCAAATTTGCCAAATTCATCTTTGCATTTTTAAGAAATCGATCTAAATCACATTCATTCATTGAAAAGAATTCCATTAAATGTGATTTCAAATTAAATGCATTATTTAAAAATTCTTTTAATATTAAACTATTGTTTTTCAATTTCTTACTTTAATTTCCTATAGAAAATAATAGGGTGTTAATAAATCTTTCTCAAAGTATTCTTAATATTTAAAATGGAAGCCAAAGATGGATTCTTAATAATTAATAAAGATAAAGGCTTTACCTCACATGATTGTGTAAAGCAAATAAGGAAGTTATTAAATACAAAAAAAATTGGGCATACAGGTACTCTTGACCCAGAGGTTACGGGAACATTACCAATTGCGATTGGTAGTGCAACAAGATTTATTCAATATCTTCCTCAGGGGAAAACATATATTGGAGAAATTAAATTAGGGATAAGAACAAGCACTGATGATATTCATGGAGAAATAATTAATCAAAAAGGTTGGCCAAAAAATGAGTTATGAGAAATTAGAGCAATATTTAAATAAATTCAGAGGAACTATTCAACAAATTCCCCCCAAAATATCTAGTGTACACGTAAATGGAGAGAGGGCTTACAAAAAATTCTTTAAAAATGAAAATTTTGAATTAGCTCCAAAAGAAGTCAAAATAGATGAACTCACTTTAATGAAATGGGACCAAATAAACGGAATCTTAGAAATAAAAATCAAATGTTCCGCAGGCACATATATAAGGTCAATTGCTAGAGATTTAGGTAAAGTTGTCAACTCCGAAGGTTGCCTTTTAAAACTTAAAAGAATTTCAGCATGTGGCTTTTTTGAACAAAATTCTATAAAAATATCAGATATAGAAAAAAATAAAAGCCAAACTGCAAATCTTATCATTCCAACCATTTCAGCTCTTAGTCACATTTCAACATTTGTATTGAATAAAGAAAAAGAAATCAATTTTTGGCAAACTGGAAGAGCAATTAAAGTAGATATTAATTATCTAGATAAAAGCAAAACTTTTGATTGCAAAAAACCCATAAAGGTGGTTGATAAAAGAAAAACTCTTCTTGGTATAGGCTTTCTTAATAGAGAACAAACTAATATAAATCCAAAACTTGTCCTTAATGCAAAATAATTTTATAAGAAATATTTTTTAAAAGGTTGAATTTTAACTCCTTTATAAAAGTGTTTTAATATAGCTTTTGCTTTTTCTCCCTGATTCGCCATATATTTTGCACCCCATTGACTCATCCCCACACCATGACCAGATCCATATCCTGAAACTACCAGAATCTTTTCTGATGATGATGATGAATTAAGAGAATTTTTTGGAACTAATAATCTTTGACCTATATTAATTAATGACGAATTTTCAATATTATTTATGGCAACTAATTCCTCAACACTAACATTATATTGATCAGCAATAATTATTAAGGTATCACCAACTCGAACAATATGGGTAAAAGGTTCTAATAAATTTGTTGATAATAACTTATCGCTATTATTACTAGATTTAGTCTCATTAGCTCCAATAAATTTAAATCTTACTAAAGTACTTGGAAGGTTCATTTTTTTTCGAAAATCAACCCCTGAAATTTGATGTTTTCCAAAATAACCATGAATTCTTACATTTTTTATTCGACCCGTACTTGTTACATTTAAAATTTCAATTTGTCTAATCCCTCCAATCCTTGGAAATATTTTTTGCAATTGAGATTTTGAAAACTTTTTATTCCATCTGAGTTTTGGATTATTTTTATCAAAGTCTTTAACACTCGATAAATATGGATATTTATTTTTCCATACATCTTGACTATTCTCAGTCATACCAGCTGAACTACTATGAAATAAAGAATTAATTAATTTATTTTTATATGTCAAAACTAATGATCTTGTACTAGTAACTGCCTTTTTAGTTTTTTGTGTCCGAGCTTCTAGCCCTATATAGACCTGATTCTTATTTGTCGAATCAATATCGTAAAGAGTATTTCCTTTCTGCTTCAAAGCATAAGTTCTTGATGCAATGGCTTGAGCTTTTAATGCTTCCAAAGGCCATTCAGGAGGCATTTCTGAACCAACAACACTTCCAAGATACTTCTCAATCCCAAGGACATTAACTACCAATATGTCATTATCATGTATAAAAATATTCAATTTACCTTCGTATCTTTTTTGTCCCACCCAAATACCTCTTCTATCTGTGGAACTCACTACAAATTTTTCTTCATTTTTCAAGTTATAGATTTTCTGTTTATTCTTATCAAAAAATAAAGTTGTTTTATTACTGTCTTTTTTTAAAGTTAAACCTTTAATTTTTTTATTAGAAAATCTCTGACCTTTAATTGTTAATGGAATTGATCTGTCTGACCTAATTCTAATTTTTTTGTCTTTTAGAATAAGAACATTTATGATGGGTTCTACTGAAGCCGAAACAGTTCTATTTTGGTTAAAACAAAAAATTATTATGCTTATTAAACAAAATTTAGTAGTAATTTTTATTTTGTTTAAAATCACTTTGTTTGAAAAACAAATTTTGAAATTGCCTTAGTTTCAGTAAAAGTCTAGATTTAATCCAGATAAAAAAACAACAATATTAATATAAGTGAACATCACATTCCTAGGAACAAGCTCTGGAGTACCCACATTAACGAGGAATGTTTCTTCTTTAGCTCTTAAATTATCTCAATCTTCGGAAGTTTGGCTTTTTGACTGTGGAGAGGGAACTCAGCATCAAATAATGAAAAGCAATATTAAATCTTCGCAAATAAAGAAAATATTTATTACCCATATGCATGGAGATCATATTTATGGTTTACCTGGACTCTTAGCTACCTTAGGTTTATCAGGTAATAGTAAGGGAATTGAAATATATGGCCCTTCGGAACTACGGTATTTTATAAATTCTGCGCTTGGTAGTAGTTTTTGCAAATTGTCATTTCCATTACACTTCGTGGAAGTTGAAAATTTTGCATTTGAAAGTAAGATTTTATTCGAAAATAAGAAAATAAAAGTAAATTGCGCCTTCTTAAAACATAAAATCCCTGCTTATGGTTATCGAGTTACTGAAAAAGACAAGCCTGGCATATTTGATATAAAAAAAGCGGAGTCTTTGAAAATAGCACCTGGACCAATATATTCAGAACTTCAACAAGGTAAAAAAGTCGTATTAGCTGATGGGAGAAAATTTGACGGGAAAGACTTCTGCGGACCTCCTAGGAAGGGTGAAAGTTTTGTTTATTGCACAGATACTATCTTTAGCGAATCAGCTGTATCATTATCAAAAAATGCCAATTTACTCGTACATGAATCAACTTTTTCAAAGGAGGATGAGAGCATGGCTTACGAAAAATTACATTCCACAACAATAATGGCCGCTAAAACAGCATTATTATCTGAAGCCAAAAAATTAATTATTACTCATTTAAGTCCAAGATACAATAACAAAAATGCTATCAAGCCAAGCGATTTGCTTAAAGAGGCGCAAAAAGTTTTTCCAAATACTCAGCTTGCGAAAGATTTTCTAACTGTAGAAATTAAATAAACTGCAACAGTTCGTTAGAAGAAAGGTCGCAAATGACCAACCCATGGAATAATAGTCATAGGTTTTCTATTTTATATTGATGTTGATCGAAATGGTTTCAATTTTTTCATCACTACATAAGTCTTTGAAAAGGCTATTTATTTTTCTTCCGTTAATTATTGGTTTATCTCTTAATCCAATTTCTGCTAATGCACTTTATCCTAGTGATCCTTCATCAGTTGACGTACTAAAAGATGATCTTCACGGTGCCGATCTTCATAATACTGAATATGTTAAATATGATTTATCTAATCAAGATTTAGGTGAAGCCAATCTACAAGGTGCCTATATGAGCGTAACAACCGCAAAAAACTCTAGTTTTAAAGGGGCAAATATGAAGGACCTTATTGCATACGCAACACGCTTTGATAATGCTGATTTTACAGATGCAAATCTTACTAATGGCGAGCTAATGAAAAGCGTTTTTGATGGGGCAATTATTGAAGGAGCAGACTTTACCGATGCGAATCTTGATCTTTCTCAGAGAAAATCATTATGTGAAAGAGCTAGCGGAACTAATTCACAAACTGGAGTTGATACAATCGATAGTCTTGAATGCACTGGATTAAAAGGTTACATGCCTCCAAAGCCAAAATCTTAATTTTTAATCTAATAATCTTTTAATGGATATATATTGCCAGGCTCTTTTGAGCCTGGTTTTTTGCTGTACCACCATTCTTGTATATCAGAAGAAAACTTCTTTGAAAAAAGAGTAATTACTGTATCCACTGGTTTTGAACCAGGCTCCAAAATCTGAACAGAATAAGAGGGACATTTTCTTGAAGCCATGTCTGCCACGAATCTAGAACCTATTCTTCTCCAACTAGGCTCCTTGCTTCTCCAAGCAAGCCTTGAACAGGGCCAAGGTAATTCTTCCCTATCATATAGTCTGCAACATGGTCCAATAACCTTAAAGCTGTACTGTCCTCCGTAGCTTGATTGAACACTTCCAGTCTTAAATAATTCAAAATTATTCATTTCACAAAAAAAAGCCACCTTTATAGAGGGTGGCAGAGAAATAATTAATTTTCAACTTAAAGAAGTAAATTTTTATAATTAATATAAATCTTCTTCAGCATGAGTTGAAATTGTTACATCAGATGTTGGATAAGCAACACAAGTAAGAACAAACCCAGCTTCTAACTGATCATCATCTAAGAAACTCTGATCTGATTGATCAACACTTCCTGAAGTAACCTTCCCTGCACATGTTGAGCAAGCTCCAGCTCTACATGAGTAAGGAAGGTCGATACCCTGTTCTTCAGCTGCATCGAGTATATATTGATCATCAGGTACTTCGATAGTTGAATTGATACCTTCACTTTCGCTGATGAGTGTAACTTTGTAAGAAGCCATTTAAAAAAAAAATTGTTGGTAATTAATACCTATCAAATACATTTTTAACATTGATTGAGTCGATATGTGAGATTTTGAAGTAAAAAATGACACAATAAAATGTATTAAAGAGTATCTATAAGAAAAACTTATACTTAGGTTAGATTGCTGGTTTTTGCGCAGAAATACATGCCCAATCATTTCTAGTTGATACATCCAATAATTTCAAGTCATTCTGAATTAATATTTTTATAATTTCATCTTTTTGCGAATTCAGAATTCCACTGAAAATAACTTCACCATTGTTTCTCAAGCACTTATAAATATTTGGAATCATTTCTTTTATTACTTCAGCTAAAATATTGCATAAAACAAAATCAAATTGATGAGGTGAATTTTTTAAAATCACTTCATTAAAAGGTCCCAAATATGTATTTAAGTTTTTCAAATTTCCGAAATTTAGTTGAAAATTAGATTTAGTAGAATTTATAGCTAGATAATCATTATCAACTGCGCAAATCTCTTTTGCTCCGAGTAATCTTGCAGCAATGCTTAAAATCCCGCTTCCACTGCCAATATCTAATACCTTTTTATTAAAAAATACAATATTCTCCATTTTTTCTAAACAAAGATATGTCGAAGGGTGGCTGCCAGTACCAAAGGCTGCACCGGGGTCAATTTTTATGATTTGCTTATCCTTAAATTTTTGATTTATATTTATCCAACAAGGCAATATTAATAAATGATTTCCTACTAATTCAGGAGCCCAATATTTCTTCCAGCTTGTTAACCAATCCTCCTCTTTAATTATGCTCCAGCTAAAAAATTGATTTCTAGAGTCATCCGTGTTTAGAACTTTACTAATTATTTTTTCAAAATCACATCTAGAATCATTATCCCACTCATTAATTGGAAGCCAAATATTCACTTCTTTTTTATTTTCATTTTTTTTCAAATATTCAAATGAAAAACTTGAAATTCCTAGTTCATTTAATTTCCAAATAATAATATCTTCTAAATCACTTTCTATCAGAAAAGTCAGTTTATACCAATCTTTAATTGCCATTAATATATATTAAACCTTTTATAAGGTAACTGGATTAGCACTTGTAATCCCCTCTACGTCAATAATGGTGTCAAGCAATTTGTTAGGTATTGGATCATCAATACTCAACACCATAACAGCTTCTCCTCTAACAATTTTGCGCCCAACCTGCATAGAGGCAATGTTTACATTGTTACTACCTAATAAAGAACCTAGTTTACCAATAATACCAGGCATATCTCTATGCCTCGTAACCAACATATATCTGCTTGGTGATACGTTAACTGGATATTGATCAATACTAATAATTCTTAATTCTCCATCAGCAAAAATGCTCCCTGCTACACTATGGTCACCGTTATCCCCATAAGTAGTTAACTGAAGCGATCCACTAGCAAATTCAGGTCTTGCTTCATCTTTACTCTCAACAACTGAGATACCTCTAGATTCTGCCTCTAAAGAAGCATTCACGTAATTTATCCTATCTCCCAAAGCCTTACTCAGTAGGCCTTTTAAACTTGCTATTAGCAAAGGCTGGGAAGGATGTTGAACAAATTCACCTTGAAGTTTGACCTCCAGTTTTTGTATCTGTCCACCTGAAAGCTGGCTTATAAGGAGACCCATTGTTTCAGCCAACTGCAAATGAGGTTTTAGACTATCCATAATATCGGGGCTCAAACCTGGAATGTTTACTGCAGTTCTCGCAGATAAGCCAAGCAAGACATCTCTTATTTGTTCTGCAACGTCAACAGCTACATTTTCTTGTGCTTCCTTAGTAGATGCTCCTAAGTGAGGGGTAAGAATAAGGTTCTTTTCAACCTTCAAAAGTGGTGAATTAGATTCCAAAGGTTCTTTTGAAAAGACATCTATTGCAGCCCCTCCAATCAATGATTTATTTAAAGCTTCTGCTAATGCTTCTTCGTCAATCAAGCCTCCTCTAGCACAATTAATTAATTTTGCGCTACTTTTCATACTTTTAAGCACCTCCATATTTACTAAATTCTCTGTCTCTGGTGTGCGAGGTAAATGCAAAGTTACATAATCGGATTGTTGGAATAAATCTTCTAGATCAGATAGTTTAACTTGGATTTGTTGAGCTCTTTCTGATGAAACAAAGGGATCATATCCGCAAACTTCCATTCCTAATGCATTAGCAACTTTCGTTACATGAGCACCAATTTTCCCTAAACCTACTACACCTAATTTTTTCTTATATAGCTCATTGCCAACGAATTTCTTTCTCTCCCATTTACCTAACAAAGTACTACTGTTTGCAATTGGAATATGTCTAGATATAGCCAACATCATAGCTATAGTATGCTCTGCCGCGGCTATTGTGTTACCCCCTGGAGAATTAACAACAAGGACTCCTTTTTGCGTGGCAGCTTTAACATCTACATTATCGACTCCAACTCCTGCTCTCCCAATGATTCTCAGTTTACTTGAAGAGTTAATAATCTCTTCAGTCACTTGAGTACCTGAGCGAATCATTAAAGCATCATAATCTTTAATAATGGAAGCTAACTCAGAGTCTGAGATTCCTATCTTCTGATCAACCTGAGCAACTTGTGAAAGAATATCGATTCCTGTTTGATCAATTGGATCTGTAATGAGAACTTTTGTCATTTAAGATTGGTTCTTTAATCTTTTACTTTAACTTAATCTATAGTGTATGTATCTCATTTTATTAATTTGAATAACACACAAACATTTGAGGATTGAAATTTGACTAAAAGTATTGTGATATTTGAAGACCTTGATAAATGTATCCAGCTATTTGATGTTTTCAAAGAAAAATCAGTAATGCTCTCTGAAGCTATTTTGATCCCACCAATAAGTGAGAAAATATCATCAGACGAAACAGAATCGCTCAATGCGAAAGCAAATATATTATTCAAAACTCAAAATTTTGAAGATATAAGAATCTTAAATCCTAATCTTGATAGAAAAATCAGACAAAAAGATATGAGTAGTTGGCTAATGCCATTTGGGTTTATAGCTGGAATAGCTTTTTCTAATATGACAAATTTATCTACCTTCAGCTTTCTTGGATTAAATAACATCGGGGAATCATTAATTGGAGGTCTTTTAGGAATGGGTTCAGGATATTTAGGAAGCATTGTTTCTTCTTCAAGTGTCAACATTAATAGAAATAAAGAGTTAAGAACGATCATCAATTTTAATAAAGAGGGTAAATGGCTTGTTCTACTTGAAAATCAAATTGGAGCAGAATTACCATGGGCTTTGATAAAACAATCAGATGCAAAAGATATAATTTTTTTAGAAGGCTAAATGATTGACTTAAAAGAAATCTTAATAAATTCAAACTACAAAAAAGAAACTGAGGAATTAATAAATATTGCGAACTTAGCCTACAAACACTGGGAAACTTATTGGACTGGGTTTAATTCAACTTATGTTTGCGAAGAGATTTTAAAAGATTTTGAAAATTTAAATGATTTCAAATTTTTTATTTATGGAGGATTCTCCTCTTCCCAAAGATCTAGGATAGCTTGCTTTAGAGGAGATAATATTCCTGAAGAGGATGCGCTAAAAAGTAATTTTCCAGCTCTAGGGATAAAAATTAATGGAAATTTTTTATTTGATAATGCTACACAAGACGACTTTAGATCCCTCCTAATTGAAAATGGTGTTAATCAAATAAAAGTTGGAGATATATGGACTATTGGCGATAGGGGAGCACAAGGGATAATTGATAATTCAAATATTAAGCATCTAGATGAAAAGATTTTTTATTTAAGAGACGTAAAAGTAAAAGTTAATGTAGTAGGTATAGATGAATTACAAATACCTTCAGGAAGATCAAAAAAACTTGTCAATACAGTAGAAGCTTCAACAAGATTAGATGCTATAGCTTCAGCTGGCTTTAGGGTATCACGAACCAAAATCATTGAAAGGATAGAAAATGGAATGCTCAGATTAAATGGAAGCAAAGTTAATAAGCCAACAATTAATCTAAAAATTGGCGACAAATTAGAACTTGAAAATAAAGGATTTATTGAAATTCTAAATTTAGAAATAACCAAAAGAGAACGATGGAAAGTTAAATTACTTAGAAAATGAAACGCAACCTGCTATTTTCTTATAAGGGGGATTAAAAATTCCTCAATTGGGGCGATTAGCTCAGTGGTAGAGCACTACCTCGACACGGTAGTGGCCACTGGTTCGAATCCAGTATCGCCCATTAAAACTTTTAACGAACTAGGTTATATCCACAGAAAATAATTTCATTTTTTAGATTATTAAAATGATGAAACTTAATCAAATAATTAATCTACATAAGGGGCTCACTGCATTTGTAGTGATAGGTCTTATGCTTTTTTTTGATAATTTTACTATTGCTCCCTACGTTTATTTAGCCCTGCATGGTACTTACGGATTACTTTGGCTTCTAAAAGAAAAGATATTCCCAGATCCTTATTTTAAAGAAAAAATCAATTTTTTAACTTCGGTTACTGGTTTTATTTTCCTTGGAAGTTACTGGGTAGCTCCCTACATCCTTATATCATCTCAGAAATCTGTTCCAAATATTGTAATAGCTGCATCTGTATCTATAAATATAATTGGTGTGTTTCTACACTTTGCTAGTGATGCCCAAAAATATTTTTCTCTTAAATTAAAAAAAGATCTAATTAAAGAAGGATTTTTTAAAAATATAAGGAATACAAATTATTTAGGAGAAATACTAATTTATCTATCATTCGCCATACTTTCAATGAGTTTCATACCAGTAGTAATTCTTGCCATATTTTTCTCTATAGTTTTTCTACCAAGAATGATAAAGAAAGATAAATCGCTCTCAAAATATGATTCATTCGAAGAATACAAAAAGAAAAGTGGTCTTATATTGCCTAAATTAAATGCCTGAAAACAACTTACCCAGTTGGAGGCAAGATTTAAAATCTTCTAGAAAAAAAGAGGGCAAATCACCCTCTAATAGATGGATACAGCTTGCAACAGTCAGCGAAGAAAATGAGCCAAGATTAAGAACAGTTGTTTTCAGAGGATGGCATAAAGACAGTTCAATGATTATTTTTACAGATAGAAGAAGTGAAAAAATTTGGCATTTACAATCCAACCCTAATGCAGAAATATTATGGTTCTTTTTGAAAACCAAATCACAATATAGATTCAAAGGAAAAATTCATGAATTAAGTGATAACAAAAATTATTGGGATTTATTATCAGAAAAATCAAAATCTTCTTGGTTTTGGGGATATCCTGGCGAGAAAATAAACCCAAAATTCCAATATGCTTATGAAAAATTATCCAATCTTCCCAAGTCAGAAAATTTTGTAGTTTTAAATTTTGAAATCGATTCAGTAGATCTTCTTAAATTAGAACAGCCTGTTCATAAAAGATATCTTTGGGAAAAGAGTAAGAAATGGGAAAAAGTTGAAATTAATCCTTAAATATTTCTAAATTGTATATTTAGGTTGAAAAACAAATAGTGATCAGTCAGTTTTAAAAAAGAAGTATTATTCATATGGATTTTTCAGAAATTCCAGAAAACCCTTTTATCTTTTTATCTTGGGTGACTGCTATAGGGCTATTAATAAGTCTATCTGAAGCAACAATTAAGATAAAATTTGAGAAGAGAAACAGTTATAGAAAAAGGTTAGAACTAATCAATAACCTTTATCCTAAAAAATTAGCTTGAAGTATCTGAGAGTATGTTCGCTTGCAGAAATTGAAATAAGCCACCTTTACTTGTTTCTTCTTTAACTTCAACTTCCTTAGAATTTTTTGGTTTTGTTGTAGGAATGATTTCCTCTTCATCTTCTGATTTCAAAATTCTGATAATGACTTCATCTAAGGAGAAATCACCAGGCCCTGTTAATGCAATTGATGTTGCTGAAGCAAAATACAATAGTAAGAGCTCTAGTAAGAAAATATTAAAACCTGAAGTAACTAGTGCATGATATATAGCGACAGAAATTGTTCCAACAATTGCCAAAGCCCCGAATCTTGTCGCTAAGCCGATAATTAGTAGCCAACTACCACCTATTTCAGAAAATGCCGCTATATATGATAAAAATATTGGAAATGGAAGATGTAATGGTCTGACAAAAGCATCAGCGAAATTTTCTATATTTGCTAATTTCTCATAACCGTGATGAATAAGAACAGTTCCAGTTATAACTCTAAGAATTAATAAAGCAGTATCTTTGCTAAACGACTTGGTAAGAATTGTTGAGAGCACTATAAAAAAATTATCCTTAAGTAAAAATAACTAGTCACAGTATCCATCGTGGATTAAACCGCAAAAGTCGCGCCTAATTAAGTATTTATACTTAGTACTCTAATGAATTCTTTTTCTTATTAGGAATTCAAGTAAGTTAAAAATTATTTTTTGAAAAATTTTCTAATATTCTCTGATTTATTTTTGGAATATTTTCTTTAAATTTAAAAAACCCTCTTTTAGCAAATTTCCAAGCAAATAAATCTTCATCCCTCACAAGATTAAAAATTTTTTTATGGTGTAAATTTTTAAACTCAGTTATGAAATCATAATTTTCTCCCACTCCAGGATAAATAATGTCTATTTCGTTAGTATTCTTAAAAGTACTTTCCAATGAATAAGGATCAATCTGTTCAACATTATTAAATTGCTCTACAAATTCAGAGACCAAATCTTGTTTAAATTTCAAAACAGATTCAGACAATTTAATTTGTCTTTGTTCATTTTTTAAAAGGATAATAAATACTTTTTTATAGCTTGGAAGTAAATTTTTAAGGGTTGCTAGGTGCAGATCATTTTCAAACATAATCAGATAATCTGATTTAGGATCCATATCATTTTTATAAATCTCATCTTCAAATGGTATTTGATTAGATTCTTCAAGAAAAATTTGTTGATTACTTATTTTTTCTACATTAAATCTATTATTTGAAAACTTTCTGAGGTTTGATGATGAAAAAAGATATTGTTTTCCCTTCGTTTGCAATCCTCCGACCCATCTCCAGCTAAGAAGATTAGATGAAGCATCTCCATCAAAAAGATATTTAAAGAAAAACTTTGCTCCCAATTGCCATGGGAGGCCTAAATTAAATATCCAAGTACTCGCAAACCACATTCTTGTATGGTTATGCAAATAGTTGTAATGCTTTAATTCATGGACCCAAGAATTAAAAAAATCTAATTCTGTATTGCCATTAATTGCACTTTCATATAGCTCATAATCAAAATCGAGATTGTTTTCTGAAATAAAATTTCTCCAAACTTTGGGTCTATTTTCCATCCACCCTTTCCAGTAAACTCTCCAAAATATTTCTTCAACAAATTTAGTTGAATTTTTGATTTTGTACTTACTTTTAATATCATGGATCAGATCATATTCCGATAATATTCTATGAGTAATGAAAGGCGATAATTTTGAAACTGAACTTTCGTTATTTGGCCCAAAATCAAAATTTCTTAATTTTGCATAATCATTGATTTTGTATTTCGCAAAATTTTCCCAGGTATTTTGAGCTTTTAATAAAAATGACATTTTCTCATAACTTTAAAAAATTTTTTTTTGTATTGATAGAAATTTCAAAAATTTGCCTTCAAATTAATCCTTAAATTTTTCTATTTCACTTTTAAGTAAATATGTTTGATTGAAGTATTTAATTTAAACGCCTTATCAGTACATTTTATACTCTTAAATCGCTCTCTGCATAGGAGGATATTTAGTGGTCAATTACTTTTTAGATCTAATTTTAATTTTCAAATCTTTATTTAAATGATTTTTTCTAAAAGATTTTTAAATATTTATCAGAATTATTATGAATAATTTATTAGTGAGAGATGCTAAGTATCTAGATGAACAATACAGAATAGGTGAAGGCATAATTTCGGATGATGCATTTAAGCAACTTGAGAAGCTCTTTATTCCTATTGATCCAAAGCCTGACTACTTTAATCAAAAAAATAATAAACTTTTGCCAAAATTAGCTAAAGAAAACTATAAAGAATTTTTGGAAAGTTTATTAACAAAAACAAGATTAAGCATTCAACCAAAAATTGATGGCTGTGCTATTGCAATTAGATATATTGATGGCAATTTTAATAAAGCTATTACAAAAAAAGGATTTGATGTCTCAAGCAAAATTAAACAAATTAAAAATGTCCCCGATTATATTCCTATCAAACGAGATTTTCAAATTAGAGGTGAACTATACGCTACAAACCAAGTTGCCGGCATTTCCCAAAAAATTACAAGAAAATACCTCAATGATAAGAAAGGGATTGGAGAAAGTCTCCGCTTTTGCTGTTTCCAAATACTTAATGGAAGACTTAATCAATATGAAACCCTTAACTATCTTAAAAAATGTGGCTTCAGCACCCCTGACAGTTACTTCACAAATCATACAAGCGAAATCCAAATATATAAAAAAAATTGGTTAGAGAAAAAAATATTTGCAAAATATCCAACTAATGGGATAGTTATAAAAATAAATAGTAGGAAATTACAGTTACTTAGAGAGAAAAGTTTATCTCAAAATAACGAATGGCAATATGCAATTGAAAAATAATATTGAATAGTACCTTCAATAAGAGCTCACGATACTGACTTCCAGTATTTAAAGTGGAAAAGTAATTAAATTTTGGTTAAATTCCAAAGCAATTTGCATGATTACTAAATGACTGCCACTATTTCAAGACCAAAAATCTCTAACTGGGAAACATCTAATATTCCAAACCTTACAGGCAAAACAGCGCTAATTACTGGTGCGAATAGTGGTCTTGGATATTACACTGCAAAGGCCTTAGCAGAAAAAAATGCTCATGTTGTTATAGCTTGTAGATCGCTCGAAAAAGCTAATCAAACTATCAAAAAACTTAAAGGTCTTAATCCTGAAGGATTATTTACACCATTAGAATTAGATTTGTCAGATTTAAAAAATATTGTAGAAGTTCAGTCCAAAATTTTTGATAATTTTGAAAATTTGGATTTACTAATCAATAATGCAGGCATTATGCATCCGCCTAGAACTCTTAGTGCCCAAGGATATGAAATACAATTTGCAGTTAATCATCTAGCTCACATGCTTTTGACTTTAAAGTTACTTCCAATTATTGAAAAAAAAGAAGAATCTAGAATAGTGACGGTGACTTCCGGAGCACAATTTTTTGGCAAAGTTGGTTGGAAAAATCTGAAAGCCGAGAACTATTACAACAAATGGGAATCTTACTCCAATAGTAAATTGGCAAATGTAATGTTTGCTTTGGAACTAAATGAAAACTTAAAGCAAAAAAATATACTTTCTTTAGCTGCTCACCCAGGAATTGCAAAAACAAATCTCTTTACTGCTCAAAAACCTAACCCTGGTCCATTAGAAACATTCTCTTTGGAATTATTTAACCCTATTTTTCAAACTGCTGAGATGGGTGCTTTACCTCAACTTTTTGCAGCTACCTCACCAGACGCGAGAGGTGGTGATCATTATGGTCCTAGATTTAATTTCAGAGGTCATCCAAAACTATCCCCTACTTCTCCTTTCGCCATGAATAAAAAAGAAAGAAAAAATTTATGGGAAAAAAGCCTCGAAATACTTAATAACTTCTTATAAATTTTTCATTTTTACTAACTTCAGAAAATACTTTAAGATATGTAATTCACTCTCTGAGAGTTTCATAAATTCTGTTAAGGCATCATAATTTTTTTCATCAATTTTTTTTGACAATTGAATAAAACTATCATGGTTTTCATTAACAAAGCGCTCAGCAATCTGAGACGGAGTTAAACCCTGTTCAATTAATTCACCTGGAGCATTTTTTTCCCACTTTTCATAAAACCAAGAGAACCAATATTTTGCAGTATTATCTTCCATTAATTAACTTTTCTTGGGTGAATACTATAAATACTGAAGAAAAATCTCATGATTGAATTACCCTTTAAACACAATTAATATAAATGCAATTATAAATTTAATGATAGACAATCATTTAAGTAAAAGAAATATTAATCTTGTAATTGGATTAGGTAAATCTGGATTTTGGGCTGCCAAGTATTTGAAAAGCATCAATAAGAGAGTAATTGTTTGGGAAAGTAAAGATGGGATAGAATTTTTAGAAAGAAAAACAGCATTAGAAGAGCTTAATATCATAGTTTCTCTAAATAAAGAATTTGTGATTGAAGAAATTGAACCTTTTTTGAAAGAGATCGAATCTGTTGTTGTAAGTCCATCAATACCTTATTACCATATAACTGTTATTGAATTAAAAAAAAAGGGAATTAAAGTAATTGGAGAAATTAATGTTGCATGGGAAATTTTAAAGGACACAAATTGGATAGGTATTACTGGCACTAATGGCAAAACTACTGTTACTCATCTACTAAGCCATATACTCTGTGATACTGGATTATATGCTCCTTTTGCTGGAAATATTGGTACACCCTTATGTAAGTATGCACACTCCAAAAAACATGAAAAAATTGATTGGGTTGTGGCTGAATTAAGCAGTTATCAAATAGAAATATCTCCAGAAGTAAAACCTAATATTGGAATCTGGACAACCTTCACAGAAGATCATCTTGAAAGACATAAAACACTTGAAAACTATTTCAACATAAAAAAAAGCTTGTTAGAAAAATCTGATTTTAGAATTTATAATTATGACGATAAAAACCTGAGAAATCACTACAGTTCACTATCAAGAGGGGTTTGGATAACAACTAGTTTTGATAAATCAAATTTTATTCATTGCGATTATTGGATAGATGAACAAGAGTACATTGTTGAGAGAGGGAAGAAATTATTCAAACTTGAACATTTTTCTTTAAAAGGAATGCATAATCTTCAAAATCTTTTATTGGTAATTGCAGCAGCAAGAAAAGTTGGATTATCTGGTAAGAAGATTAAAGATTCTTTATCTAATTACAGACAATTACCCCATAGGATGGAAACAATTTATAAAAATAATGATCTGGAAATCATTAATGATAGTAAAGCTACAAATTTTGACTCATCTATTGCGGGAATAAGTTCAATTGAAGGTCAAATAATAATAATTGCTGGGGGCAGATTAAAAGGCAATGAATATAGTGAGTGGATAAAAGTTTTAAAGAAAAAAGTTAAATGTGTTTTCCTTTTTGGAGAAAGCTCAAAAGTCCTAAAAATGGCGCTTATTAATGAAGGATTTAAAAAAAATATTTTTGAGTTTTCAGAACTAAAAGAGCTTATAAATTTTGTTTTTCATTATTTACAAAATAATAGGGTTGGAACATTATTATTCTCACCTTCATGCTCTAGTTTTGATCAATTTAAAAATTATGAAGAGCGTGGAGATTATTTCAAGAAACTAATAAGTGAAAAATTATTGGTTAATAAATCCATTTTTTCTTCAAGTATCATTTCGTAATTTCAGGTCGGTCATCACAACCGTTTACCCCCTAGCGAATATTCACTTAATTAGTTAGATTTTGTCTATAAATAAACCACTAACAATGAGTGAACCTAATAATTTACCTCAAGCAATAAGTCATAAAAAATTAAGCTACTTGATGCTTAAGGCACAAAAGGATTCTCATTTTTCTGATGAATTAGCAGAAATAGAAAGCCCTGAAAAAAGAGAATTTGAAGAGTTAATCAACAATTGGGAAGCTTCAACTAAGAAGGTAGTTAATGAGTTATCAAAAAGAAAAGAGAATTTACTAAAAGATAAATCACCAAATTCTTTAATTGCACTTGGTGCTATGGAAGTTCACCTTAACATGGCTTTGCAAGCCTTAAATGCATTTAATAAAGGAGTTGATGGTTAAAATAACAGATTAATTATAAGGAAGGCATCGAAAATAAAAGAAAATCTAAGTTTTTTTCAGTATCTATAGAAACATCATCATAATAATTAACTTCAAAACCCAACCCATCTCCAGATTCGAGAAATATATTTGAATTAGAGTCTTTACTTTTTAATAAAAGATTACCTTCTATTATCTGTATCCAATTATATTTATCGATTTTTAATGGCAATTTTTTTTCTTTAATTGGCTTATATTTACAACGCCATAAAGAAATACTTTGATTTAGAAAAAGCTTATTATTTTTACCGTCTTTGTAATTAAAAATAAGATTGTCCCACAACTTTTCATTTAATGAAATTTGATCATATCGAGGTTTGATATTTTCTTTTTGAGGGTATATCCAAATCTGGAACAACTTACAGTTCTCATTTTCTTCATTCTTCTCGCTATGAGAGATCCCAGTACCTGCAGACATAACTTGTACTTCATCTTTGTGAATTTTTCCAAGATTGTTTAAAGAGTCTCTATGAGTTATTGCTCCTTTTGTTACGACAGTAATTATTTCCATATTTGCATGAGAATGTGTATTAAATCCTGCATTAGGAGAAATAATATCTTCGTTTATAACTCTAATTTTCCCAAAATTATCCCATTTTGGATCTCTATGCTCTGCGAAAGAAAATGAATGCATCGAATTTAGCCATTCTCTAGTCGATTTAAATCTTTCGTGCGATTTCCTTATTTTAATTATTTTCAAAGACATAAATAATAAGAAATATATATGGTGTATTTAGGTAAATTAAATATTTTTGAAAATAATTATTTATGAATAAGTGAAATTACTTTTATTTATTTATTGATTTTACTTTGTGCTTTATTTGCTTTAATTATTATTTTTTTTGCTTCTTCTCTTGTAGAACATTTTTCTGCCTCAACATTCAAGTTTTTTAGTTTATTTAATTGCTTTGAAATTTTCATATTAGGTTAACTTAACAAATAGAAATTAACACATATTTAATGGAATAGCTAAAAATACTGGTTTGCATTTGAGCCTTACTACCTAAAAATAAGATTGGAGGATGGAATAATCAGAACAATATAGAGGGTGTATTGGATTATCTTTGACTGTTTTCTTAATTAAAAGCGGTCCAAGAGGATTATCAAAATTATTTTTCCTAATTGAGTTATATTGCATTATTTTTTTTGATATTCTTTTATTTCTATTTTGAAATTTACCTTTGTTACCCCAACCTAACCATAAATCACAATTTTTACTTTCAGACCAGTGTTTTAAGTTTTTATAAATATGATTATTGTTTAGATAGCCCACAGGATTTTTATGTTTAAAAAGTTTTTCTGGTTTGCTTGAAATAAGAGCAAATAGATTGATTAATTTTACTTTGCCGTAATTATTGTTTTTCGAAATTTTGATTATCTTTTTTGTTGTGTTGTCTAAGAAAACTTCATCTGATAATGAGGGATTTAAACCAATAAAAATAATTTCCTTTGCAGATTTAGAAATCTTATAACTTAAACTCCATCTATATAATTTATTTGCGCTTATTAAACAATTTCTTTCTAGAAATAAATTATTCAACCTAAACCTACGCCTCTAGCCATGAGGGTGGCAAACAAAGGTATTGTTGCAAAGCCCACTAATTCAGTAGTAATGATAAGTCTGAACCTCTTGACTAGATTCTCAGATATTTCAGGTAATTTATTCTTACTTAATGGAATGGCCCATAAGATATAGGTTGTTGTTGGGTATAAAGAAAGTAATCCCACAAGAATATAAAGAGAAACCTTTATCCAAAACACAGGATTACCTGTATAGAAATCACCTCCTTGACCAAAATACTTAACACGCAAAATCCCAGTAACTAAAATTGCAACTCCTGCCAAACCATAAACCACATCTGCAATTATCATTGAGATCGTCTCATTTCTATTAAGACCTACTTTTAGAGTCAATCTTTCAAACAAAAGAGAACCGAAACACAAAATAATTCCTAAATAATGAACATATGCCACTAATGCACTTTTAGCAATTTCACCTGTAAATAACGTTCCTAATAACATCTTCTAGTCAAAATTTATACAATACTAGCCACCAAATAAAGAATTTGTTTAGAAAATAGATTAAACAATAAAAAGCAGGGTATTGAATCTAGGACTTCAAAAATCTTTTTTGACCATCTTCAAAAAAATCCTTTTTATTCCATACTTCGATTACATCTGGGAAGTGTTTTTCCATACAATTATCACAAACCCCATGACTGAATCTAATATCACTAATTTTCGAAAGATATTTTTCTAAATGCATCCAATCGCCCTCCTTATTTTTCACTTCTCTGCAATATGAACATACAGATAAAATCCCTTCCTGTTTATGCAAATTAGACAATGCATCTAGCAAATTTAATGACTTTTTTCTAAGCTCTAAAAATGAAACTATTTGCTTGGATAATAATTCCATAATATTAAATTGTTGTGTAGTTAGATTTCCTGGCTTTCTATCTATTACACAAAGAGTTCCAAGCTTATTGCCATCACTGTTTCTAAGGGGAAAACCTGCATAAAAACGAATCTTTGGGTCTCCAGTTACCAATGGATTATTTATAAATCTTTCATCTTGGAAAGCATCATGAATAATTAATGGACTATTTTCTTTTATTGCATGTGTACAAAAAGACCAATCCCTTCTGGTTTCTGATATTTGAAGTCCTATTTTGGATTTAAACCATTGTTTATCTTTGTCTACCAAAGTCATTAAAGAAATAGGCACATTACAGGTTGCAGCAGCAATTTTTGTAATATCGTCATAACATGATTCTGGCTTGGTTCCCAAAATCCTATATTCTGCTAAAGCTTTTAATCTTTTTTCCTCTTCTTCTTTTTTTGATACAAGATTCTGCATTAATCTTCACCAATTATTAAAACTTTAAAATTAAAGTTTCTTCAAAAAACTTTTTCCTTCTAATACTTAATAAAAAAAAGATAAACTTATTGATTTGTTACTTATTGATTTGTTACTTAATGTTTTAACTTTGAGACTGCCATCCCAGCGATCCATCCACTTGTCCAACAATGTTGAAAATTAAATCCACCTGTGATCCCATCAACATCTAAAACTTCTCCAGAAAAAAATAATCCTGGACAAATTAAGCTCTCCATACTTTTAAAATTGACTTCATTAATTTTTACGCCTCCAGAAGTAACAAATTCCTCTCCAAATGGTCCTTTCCCCGAAATTATATATTTATCCTTCATTAGAATATTTATCATTTTCTCTCTTTCATCCACTAGTAAATCAGCCCACTTTTTCTCTTTATCAATACCTATTTTATTTAATAAAAAAATCCATAATCTTTTTGTTAATAGTGGAACAGGTCTACTGTTAATAAGATTCACCTTGCCCTTATTTAATCTTAAATATTTAACTTTTTCTTTTAACTCCTCATAACTTAAAGCAGACCATTTAATGATTAAATTAAATTTATATTTTTGGCTGTAAAGTTCCCTTGCTGCAATTGATGAAAGCTTTAATATTGCTGGTCCACTAAAACCCCAATGAGTTATTAGTAAATCGCCTCTATTTTGAAAATTCTTATTGTTTAATTTAATTTCTATATCTATACCCTTTATCGATACCCCACTACATTCATCCAAATTTGGTTCTTTTGTAGAAAAAGTAAAAAGCGATGGCACAGGTTTAACAATATTATGTCCAAGATTTTGAGCTAATTTATATCCGCTTGGATTACCTCCAGTAGCAAGAATAATATTTTTTGAAGTTATCTTTGCTTTTTTAAGACTAAAAATATTGAATATATTATCTGGAGTTTTTGAAATTTCTTTTACAAAAAATTTTGTTAATATCTCTACGTTTTTTGATAACGCACTTTTTCGCAAACAATCAATAACATCTGAAGAAGAATTGGAAACTGGGAATACTCTTAGATCTTCCTCAATTTTTAATTTTAACCCTTTCTTCTCAAACCAATCATACACATCTCCAGCAGCAAAACGATTAAATGATTCCAAGAGCTGAATTCCACCTCTAGGGTAATTATCAACTAGTTCATTCGGTATCCATGTCGCATTAGTGACGTTACATCTTCCCCCTCCACTAATCCTTACTTTCTCCATAAGTTTGGAAGTTCCTTCAAGAATTATTATTCTCTTTACTCCATTTTCAGCAGCAGTTATTGCTGTCATAAAACCGGCTGCACCGCCTCCAACAACTGCTAAATCAAAAGGTTCCAAAGAACTTATTATTTAATATGCTTCAATCTGATAATAGCAAGGAGTTACAAAGAAAAATTAATCCAAAAACCATAAAAAAAATAAATTAAAAACTTTAAAATTACATAATAAATAGCTGTAGTTCACTAATTTTTAAATATTTAAGAAAATCAACGCAGTCGTTATTTTTATGCTTTAACTTAATTAAATGAGTCAAATATTTTCTTACGTTAAATATTCAGAGGCCAGTTTTCCTATGACTGGTCAATATACCGCTCTTCTTTTAATAACTTCTGTTATTTGGGTTCTACTTTGGTTTGGATATAGACAAAATAAGATAAATGATGAGATCAAGAAAAAAGAAAAAGAAGAAAGAATTAATGCGAAAGTTCAAAGAAGAAAGAAGTTAGAAAGTTTATACCCCAGTAACAAAAAAACTGTTTAAAAAATATCATTTTAGAAATATGAAAAATAATTTCAAATCACTAATTCAGTATTTACCAGGTATATTGATCCTTATTTATGTATTCTTTTTAGCATTTACTCAATTTATAAAATAAAATTTCTAAAAATTATTCGTTTTGATTGGAATCCTTTCTGCTTTTGGCGCTGCTATATCTTGGACCTACGCCTGCTTTATTTGGCGTTCGCAAACTCAAAAATATAAGTCGATAGATATTAATTTAATAAAAAATATAATTGCTTTTTTAGTTTTTATCCCTGCCTTTATTAATCTTAGCCTTGCAACTGAATTTAAATACATATTCATCTTACTAATTAGTGGAATAATAGGTATAGGTTTAGGCGATACTTTCTACCTAAAGTCATTACAAACAATTGGCACAAGAAAAACTTTATCTGTAGAAACTCTTTCTCCATTAATGGCTGCTTTGTCAGGGGAAATTTTTATTAATGAGAATTTAACACCTAAATCATGGGTTGGAATAATCATAGTATCCCTTTCGCTGTTCATAATTCTCAAAAAAGGTAACGATTTTAAGGAATCTAATTCGCCTTCCTCAGAAAAAAATAATTTTAAGATTTTTGCTTTTCCTTTTTTATCAGTTTTATGTGCTGTCCTTGGAGGTCTTTTTTCAAGGATGGTTTTCCTTCAAAGCAATTTATCTCCTTTCCTTACAACTGAGATAAGATTATTAGGTGCAATAATTTTTTTGATTACTCTAAAAAGATTTAAGATTAATTTTTTCTTAAAAAACATAGAAAAGAAACAACAAAAAAGATTTTTACTTTCAATACTTCTTGGAACCAATATAGGAATATTGCTACAACAAATTGTATTTAAAACCCTTCCTATAGGAATTGGATGGGCTTTATTAAGCACATCTCCAGTAATTTCTCTACTTTTTGCTAAGAATGAGGAAAGAGAAATTACCAAACAAATAATATTTTTTACTTGTTTTTTATTTTTTGGCTTGACATTAATAATTCTTTAATCTCTGAGTCAATGTAGTAAATACTCATGTTAATAGAAATCAGATTAAATAAAATTATCCTATAAACATTCAGAACAATGAAAATTCTAAAGAAAAAAAGACTTGGTACATTGGAGGTTTATGTTATTTTTCTAAGCTGCTTATATGCAGGCTTGATATGTTATCAATCTTTATTAAATATTTTATTTACTTGAAAATTAATTAATTCTTTCTAATGATTTAATCAACTTACCTCCATCTTGATCATCATCATCATTTGAGGCGAAAAATAAAAAAAATATCCCTAGAGAAGCTATTGATAATGAAATTGACAATACAGAAAGCTCATCCATAAATTAAATTTTTTTTTATATTAAACTAAAAAAAATAAAAGACAGTAGGTAGTTACACATTCTAAAAAATAAATTTTCATTTTTTTGTAAAATATTAAAAAATTTATATCCGAACCATTTCTTGCTATTTTTAATCACTTCCCCTTGTAGTGCAAATACAATAATTCAGTATGGAATAAAAAGTTGGCCTATTTGAGCATGTGAGCCAAGTAAATTTCAATGGAATTATGATGATAAGGAAATTTGCTTAATCATTGAAGGCCAAGCGAGAATAAGTACGAAAAACGGTGACATTTATTCATTAAAGCTGGAGATTTAGTTGAGTTTCCGGCTGGACTTTACTGTGAATGGGAAGTAATCAAAAATATTAAAAAACATTATCGATTGGGCAGCTAGATATAAGAAAAAAGATTTTTTCTTTCTTTATTGTTATGTGAATGCAGATAAAATATAGTTAATACATAATTTTCAAAAGGAAACTAATATTATGCCTTTTACTGATCAAGAATATTTTGAGGTTATCGAAAAAAACGAAATAGTAAAAAATGCTTTTGAAAATATTAAGCAAATTTGCATTGATTTGCAAAAACAAACAAATTGTCCTGAAGAGGACCTAAAAGATTTTCTTGGGTTTATTTCTAAACAATGGAATAAGTAAAAATTAACAAGACTTTTTAAAAATACTAGATTTCAAATCTCAATTTAGTTTTCTCACAGAATAAGTTCTAATCTAATTCCTTTTTTGGTTTTGTATTGATACTGGAAGTTCCCTTAGCAGCAGAAACAAAGAAAAAGAAGCCTACAATGCCCGATATACCAAATATCGCAGCCAAAGGATCAAAAGTAAAAGAAAACATAGAATTTATAAAATCAAGATAAATAATAGTTTTTGAATCAAAATTGTACAATTATTGTTAAGTATAAAAAATAACAATTACGCGATTCATTATGTCATTATAAGTTTCTCATTAGGTTCTACAAAATTATTATTCAAATTCATATTGAAAAATAAAAATATCAATAAACACTAAAGATTTATTCGTGCGACATTGAAAAGTTTACAAAAATATTTATAGAAATATTGAATAACACTGTCCAAAGGATCCACAATTGTTGTTTCTTTAGATTAACATCAAGCCATGACAGAATTTTACTCATCCTCTTCCGCAGTAAGTCCTTTTACAGCAATATTATGGTGTCTTTATCCAATAGCTGTACTTGTAATTATTGAGTTACTACTAGGGGGTGGGTTTGATGATGATAACGATGACCAAGATGGCGGAATGCTTATACCTGCTTACTCTAGACCTGACGTTTGAAATTTTTTGAATTTTAACTACAATCTCTGAAGAAATTTCAGTAAATTGAATAATAATACCTTTACTACTCACATTTCCCTAATAACCCTTACCCTTATTCTTATATTTTCTATGTCTTGGCTCGTCTTAAGAACTCTTAAAGAAGGTAGAAAAGCTCTAAGAGAAATAAATAAGGAATATCCTAAATAACACAAAAGATATTTAACAACAGAAAATTTTCATTGGATTTATTAAATTCTTATGTTTATAAGCTTTAGTAACTAAAAGATATATTCGGAATATTTAAAACTTTTCCAAATGAAAATTTGGGAAAATCATAAAATACTTAAATAAATATTAGAATTTATAGGATTGCTGAATTAAAAATACCAATCCATTGATATCCTTTTTTTTTAAAGGAGTTCTCTTAGTAATTACTTTTATAAAAAAACATGCATCTAAATTCTATACTTTATATTTTTTTTGTTTTCTTATTCATTTATATAATGGCGCTATTTTGGAGAGACTTACCAAATCAAAAAAAGTAAATAAATAATTAATATTAAATTTATTGCCTATCAAAATAAATTGAGTTATTAATTTAATATTGGATTTAATTTTTTTATATAAATGCTGAAAGAATCTTCAAATAACAATAACAAAAATATATTTTCGGAGACTACAAATATTGCAAAAGAAAAAAGGATTTGCAAAGATGGCTTCTGTTCATTACCAAATCAAGATGAGATCCCAAAAAAAGATTCAAATGATATGAATTTATTTGATCCTATTAATTAAATAAAAAACATTTTGATAAATTGAAGATAAAATTGATAGTGTTAAATTCTTTGATTTTTTAATTAATGCTTAATGACTTTTTAAATGCATATAAGGAGTTTTGGATTAAAGCTACAGAATTCAAAGGATGCACATCTCGATCGGACTGGTGGTTAGTTCAATTAGCGAATCTTATAATTTCTTTCCTAACTATCCCAATATTTTTAAAAACCTTTGGATTCAATGCTTATGGAATAGTTTGTATCATTCCTCAAATAGCTATTGATATAAGACGAATTAGAGATTTTGGGAAAGATTGGAAATGGATCTTTATTAATTTAATACCTATCTTAGGATGGATCTTGTGGTTCATCTGGTTAGGCTTTGGAAAGACTGGTAATGGGAAAAATAAATTTATATAGAAATTAATTCTTTATTTTTTTCTTTTTTTTAAAATCTACAAATCTTACCTTGTTTCTTAACTCAATTTGTTTTTCAAGAATTCTAAACACATGCAACTCGCATTCGGTTAATTTAAGAAACTGATTGAGTGTATCTTTGTCTTCTTCATCAAAATTCTCAAAAACTTCTTCAATAGTATTACTATTACTAAAAATAAATTCCTCTGCAACATCTCGTGGATTCTTTCCTAAGTCGAAATCCTGAAAAGCTTCATAAGAATTAAGTTCTCTTGTTAACCATTTAAACCATGGTTCATTTTTATTATATTTTTTATTAATGATTTTCTTCATGAAAAAAATTTTTACTAATTTAATCATTATTAGTTATTCATGCTTTGACACCTGTACAATTACTTAATTTGAAAATTAATTGAATATAAACATTATTTTTTGAAAAATAACTAAAGTAATTGCCTATATAATTTCCTAGAGAATAAGTATTTATTACCCATTGTTTTATTTATTAGATGGCTAGGATTGATTTTTATTAAAGAACATTGTCAATTCCATTTTATGACTTTCCTTCATCGCCAATTTTAATAGTTGGTGCTCTCGGTATTACAGTAGCGATAGCAGTTTTTTTTGTTTCTTATCAAAAATATTTTGATTCCCCTTTAAACAAAGAGATTGCAGAAAAGAAAAAAGCCTTAATTAAAGAACAAAAAGAATTAAACGAAAGATTAGAAAAAATAGAACAAGATTTAAAAAATTTATAAAAATCACTTTTATAGAAATGAAATAATGATCTCGAATTCAAGACCATAATTTTTTAAAGACGAATTATGGTCTATAAGTGGTTATGGACAAAGATCATCTTATTGAATTAATTTCTACTAGTCTTCTTTATGAGAGTAAAGATTCTGAATCAACAAAGAATCTTTGTGATTTTAAGAATTACTTAAAGAGATTAAATCTAGATCAATTGAGAACAATGTCTAAAGAATTTATTCTTTAGTAAGATATAAAAAAAAATGATTTTTTTAGTTTATAATCAGAAATTTTTAAAATTTGTTATGCTCATTTAAATTAAAATAGGGGAATATGATTAAAGTTAAAAGAAGTGATTTTTTAATTAAGCCTTTCTTAAAAAGAAATAATTTTAGAGCTTTTTATCAAATTATCTCTACATTAATCCCCATAATCTCTATTTGGTTAATTGTTTATCAAATAATAAATCACCCTTTTTTGCTAATAATAAAAGGTTTCTTAATGATACCTATCCTTTGTCTTCTAACTCTATTGTCTTCTAGAGTATTCTCGTTAATGCATGACTGTGGACATAATTCTCTTTTTACAAAACGTAAATTAAACCGCTTTTTTGGCCTTTTACTTGGTTTGGTAAATGGTATTCCTCAAAAATCATGGTCAATTGATCATGCATTTCATCATAGAAACAACGGAAATTGGGAAATTTACAAAGGGCCTGTAGATGTTTTAAGTATTGAAGATTATAATTCTCTCTCAAAAAGAGAGCAAACACTTTATAAAATAAGTCGAAATTGGGTAATGCTTTTCCCTGGGGGCTTTTATTACTTAGTTTTAAAACCCAGATTAGGACTGATTATTATTATTTTTAATTTAACTAAAGATATCTTGAAAGAGACTTTTATAAAAATAAAAAACAGAGAAATGTCTAAACTTTTAGTTATTAATTCAAAAGTCAAACCACCTTTTTCTGATTATGGGGATAACTTTAGTGAACTATTTGAATTAATAATAAATAATATAGTAGTGATAATAGGTTGGATATTTATGTGCAAATGGTTTGGCCTATTTTTTTTCTTATCGTTTTATTCATTAGTATTAACACTATCAGCTGCAATTTTAATATGTGTTTTTTTCGTACAACATAATTATAAAAATGCATATGCTAAAAATACAAAAAATTGGGATATTGTAGATGGAGCGATTTTGGGTAGTAGCAACTTAGACATTCCAAATTGGCTAAATTGGTTTTTAGCAGACATATCATTCCACAGCATCCATCACCTCTCTGAAAGAATTCCAAATTACAACTTAAGAGCTTGTCATAAAGCAAATATTCATTTGCTACATCAATCCAAATTCTTAAAATTAAGTGATTTTTCAAACTGCTTTAAATATATTATTTGGGATAATAAAGAAGAAAAATTAATCCCAATAAGTTAATACCTAATTCCACCTTCTTCTCAATTTTCTTTTTATAGGAATACTGCTATAAGCATGTGTACCAATTGATGGAGGTAAATCATTCTTTAAAGGATGCATAAAAGCGTTTGCCATACTCTCTAACATTCTTGAAAGCCAATTAATTAATGATTTCATTTGAAAATCTAAAAGTTTACCTTTTTATCATCTAAGTAAATTGCTAAAAAGTAAATCAGTCTTTATGCTGATCCTTATTAAGTTTTTTTTTTAAGAAAATTAATAAACAAAACACAAATTTTTTATTTTTAATCTTTTAAAAGCAGGTTATTACTATTATTCTTGAAAAAAAAGGATATAAATTTATTTAGTAAATAATACTTATTTTTTTTAATTCACTTAATAAATTTAATTATTAACCATGGTTTCGTGCTATATCTCTATTTCAAATAAATTTAACAAAATCATGAATGATTCATTTGTTTCTACCAATCAGAATACAGAAATAGATTCTATTAATTCATATTTTGAGTGTATTACTGAATGCAGCATAATCGATGGTCATCAAGAATGTATTACTCGTTGTTTAGAAATTCATTTAAAGGGGGGGGATCAAAATGAATAAAAAAAATTCACCTCAAAGGAAAACAACTTTAAAATGGAATACCAATGGGGAACTTTCCGAGATTGATATGTTAAGAATTTTAGAAAAGATTTCGGATAATGAACTTAATCAATGTGAATTAACCTGCGATTCTGATCAAGTTGGAAAAATGATTAATCCCATAACTTCCTAGATTAATAATTTATAAATTAAGCGTTTATACAAAATAGCTAATTTTTAGAAGTCCTAGCTTTTTTTAAGAGAAATTCACTAATATCTTTTTTTGTCATTTCAATGGGTTTTACTATACTTGAATCGCCATGAGTTGGACAATAATAGGTCATTAACATCCATATTTTTTCTTCATCCATAAGATTAATAAAAAACATAATTAGTTTTCTAGGATGAATTATGAAAAAATCACTTTTTTTTAATCTTTTTTTCTTTTTTGCTTAATCGAAAATAAAGTTTTGAATTAATTCTTATTAACTAGAAAATAGATATAAATACGCATGACTTAAAAAGAAAATCCTGCTATTTATAAGTAAATTCATAGTTATCTCATGTCTCTAGAATCCATATTTATGGTAGTTGCACCAATCTGTCTTTTTACGGTAGGGGTGATGATTATACCTATTCTAGTAAAACCACGCAAACAATCAGGAATTCCAAAGAGGTACATACGCGGTCTTTGAATCAAATAAATAAGATTTATAAAACTTACTTAAACAGCGAAAAGTTATTAAAAGGGGCAATATGAAATTTAGTTAAAATATTACAGCAAAATATAATAATTAAATTTAATTCAAAATTTAAAATCAGACTTTAAATAAATTTTTTAAATAAGCAAAACCATAATCTACTTTAATAAAAAGAGTCTGTGATGGATAATAGAGAGTATAAATTAAATTTTATTTTACTAAATTCTTACCAAAAAAAAACTTGAGAAATATAAAATTGTCCGGTCTAAATGGCCAAGCGCTTGAAATAAAGAATTGTGATATTCCAAGCATAAGAGAATTTCAGGATGTTATCCCAAATCACTACTTAAAGTGTAATACCATAATTTCTTTGAGGTATCTTTTACAATCAGCTTTAATTCAATTATTAGTTATTGCAATAGGTTTATTCATTCCATTTACTCCCACAATGATACCAATTTGGATCGTTTACTCTTTTTTATCAGGAACTACTGCAATGGGGTTCTGGGTAATTGCCCATGAATGTGGACATGGCGCATTTTCAAATAACAAGACTTTGGAAACAATAACTGGTTATTTATTACATTCATTACTATTAGTTCCTTATTTTTCGTGGCAGCGCTCTCATGCGGTTCATCATCGATTCACGAATAATGTAACTAATGGTGAAACACACGTTCCTTTAGTCATTAAGGGAAATGGAGTTACAGAAAAAGTTGGAGGAGAAAAAGAATTACATTTTTCAAGTGTAATAGGCAAGAAAAATTACGGAATTCTTCAACTTTTTTTGCATCTATTATTTGGTTGGCCTGCTTATTTACTTACAGGAAGTACCGGAGGCATTAAATATGGAACTTCTAATCATTTTTGGCCAATGAAACCATTTTCCAAAGCATTGTGGCCATCAATATGGACTAAGAAAGTTTGGATATCAGATATTGGCGTAGCTCTAACATTGTTGGGTATTTTTTATTTAGTTTTTAAATACGGATTATTTCCTATAATCGCATTATATTTTGGTCCTTTATTAGTAGTTAATTGTTGGTTAGTAGTTTATACATGGCTTCATCATACAGATTCAGATGTCCCACATCTTTCAAATACTGAATTTACATTTATGAGAGGAGCTTTTCTGTCTATTGACAGGCCTTACGGAAAAATCCTTAATTTTGTGCATCATAATATAGGCTCTAGTCATGTCGTTCATCACGTCTGTCCATCAATTCCACATTATCATGCAAAAAAGGCAACTTTGTTAATCAAAAAAGCCTTTAAAAAAGCATATCTTTTTAATCCTGATCCAATCCATAAAGCCCTCTGGAATGTTGCTTGCAATTGTGTTGCTGTAAAGCCAGAAACAAATAATGGGAGATATATCTGGCAATCTTCTTACATTAAAAGAGGATTAAAAACAGAATAAATGTAAATTCTTTATCACATTAATTTACGCAAATCCGAAAAGAATATAAAAGAATGAGATAAACCCAAGATTTCATCTTAAAGATAATAAGAATTTTATGTTTTTATGAGCGGTGACAACATGCATGGCCAACAGCCTATTAAATTTTATTCAGAGAAAATAACTCTTACAAAAGTGGAATTATTAGAAAGACAATTGAGTTTAGGTGAAAAAGTTTCAGATTTAGATGAGAAGCATAAAGAATGGAGTAGAAAACTTTCAGGTTGATCAAAAAATAGATACTATTTTATAAGGTAAAGATATTCAAATTGAGTTAATTAATAAATTTTTCTGTAAATTATTGAGAAATTGTTTGCAGGCATACTAATAATATTTTCCTGAAAAAAACCATTTTTTTTTCCTTCATCACTTACTTTCTCAATATCTCTTATTCCCCAAAGTTCATTTTGCAATTTTAATGAATCATCAAACAAATAATTACTTTGACTGGTATGCTTGTTCCCAATTTTAAATGGCCCATACAAAAACAAAAATTGTCCCTTATTAAGTATTTTCCCTGACTCCCTAAAGAGTGCTAAGGTACATGACCATTCTGCGATATGAATCATATTTATAGAAACAATACCTTGCAAAGAATGTAATATTTTTAATGGGATTTTCCACGGGATTTTTTCTACATCAATCACAAGTGGTTGGGGCATTTTCTCACTTAAGTTCTCATACTCAATCCAAGAAGTTATACTTTGTCTATGCACAATCTCTGGATCACTTGTTTGCCAGATTATTTTAGGAAAGCGTTTTTGAAAGACCACTCCATGCTGACCACTGCCACTTCCAATTTCCAAAATTGAACCATTTTTATTTATGATTTTGGATAGTAAATCTCCAATACATAATCTATTTCTTTGAGTAGCAGGAAAAAAAAGTCTATTGTCCAAAATAAACAGAATTGCAAAATGCGGAAAAAATATTTTTATGGCCTTTTTTTATTTAACTTTTCTCAATTTTGGAGTATTCAAAAAAATAATTTTAAAGCTAAAAATTAATATTGAGATTGTAAGAATAGGTATAAAAATAAGAACTGAATCTGAACTAAGAAGAGGATGATATTTTGCAAAAATCAAATGCATGAAGTATGTGGTTAATGACATTAGATACTATGTTTCTAAATTATTAATAGCAAATTTTCGAGTTTTTAAAACTACCAATTTCTTAAAATGAAACTAAAAAGAGTCAGCCTGTATCCCTACTAGCTAACTCTTATATGCATATTAATTTAAATTAATTCTAAATGAGGATTTTACACAAAAAGAAAAATCTCCAGTCCTAAATTTTTTGTTTCAAATAAAAAAATCAAAAATAGAGTTAATTTTTTAGGGTATATTACGATACACTTTTGTATCAAATACTCCATTTTCAGCCATAATTTAGTGATTTTTTTCAATTTTCTTTACAAAAATAAATAATTATGTTATATTAGTTAACAATTATTATTTTAAAAAAATGACTCCAGAAGCAGAACGTTTTAATGGTTGGGCAGCAATGTTAGGTTTCGTAGCTGCAATTGGTGCATATGTAACAACCGGTCAAATTATTCCTGGTTGGTTCTAATGACAAAATCAGAAACCAAAGTAATTGAGAAAGAAAAAATAGTTGCTGAAAAACTAAATGGCAGATTTGCCATGATAGGTTTCATAGCACTAATAGGAGCATACTTAACTACAGGTCAAATCATACCTGGTTACATTTAACGACTTTTTCAATATTTTCATAAAGCCGAATTAAAATTCGGCTTTTTTTTGAATTAAAATTTCATATATATTTTATTGAGTTTATAAATACTATTTATTGATTATAAATCTAATTTATAGAATATAAGTAAAAATCAAGTTTAAACTTTACCCAAAAAAGTAATTTTCAAATAAATTTAATTATATAAAACATAAATTAATTAGCCTCAATATTTGGAATTTACTAATGTCTCATAACATAACAAAAAATTTAGTGAAAATAGCAAAAATAATCTATGTTAAATCTATGGACAGTGCTATATTCACTTAATTAATTAAACAATTAAATGAGAGTAAAGCTTGAACCTGAAACTCCCTTTATTGGGAAAAAGTTCGCCTATATATTCTTTGGAATAATATTTGGTTTGAATGCAATAGCATTCATTTGGTTTTTCTTTTACTCTCAATTAATTTAATATAAAATATTTGTAGAATTAAAATTTGAAAGATTATATTTAGGTAAAAATTTAAAACTGAAAAATAAGAATTTGGGAAATTAAAAAGAGAGAGTTATTAAAATATTCCCGGTATTATTTGCCCAGTTGTTACGTATGCACCTAATAGAGCAACGAAACCAACCATAGCCCATCTTCCATTAACTTTTTCGGCATTTTGAGGGTAACCATCGTAAGAAACAGATTCATCTATGTATGGTCTAGTTTCTGATGGAAACATATTTTGTCTACCACCTGATTCTGTAGTAACGTCTGATTTTGTCATTTAAGAAATTGAATTGTTAACTAATGTAACACAAATATTAACTTGTGTAAATAACATCAAAAATGAATTTATAAACCTTTATTGCTAAATTTATCTTTTGTTTTTTATTGAAATTCTTGTTTCTAGTGAAATTTATTGTCCAAATAAATTTGACATTATTATTAGATACTTAAACAAAATAAGCATTTATACTCACAGTAAGTAATTTTACCCATTAATATGAAAAGGCATTTAGGAAGTGCTTAGCTGGTTGACATCAGAATTCTGTATTTAAATCAGTCGTCATGAGAGCTTGCCGCAGGGATACGAGCAAGCTCTTTTTAATTTTGTAAAGTAATTAAAGCTATAAATGATGAAATAATATTTGCCTATGATTAATTAAAAAACCAGGTATTAACTAAAAAAGTCAAAAATTTAATTTAATGCTAATAAGAAAATAGTTTAGATTAAATAATGTCTTTAGATTTTTTTCTTATCCCTCTTTGTATTTTTACTATTATTTGGCTTTTTAATTTAGAAAACAAGATTTACAAAAATAATAATAAAGCTAGATAAATAATCTTATTGTCAAAACTTTAAAAGAAGTTTTACTAAAAAAAATTTTTTTTTGAAATCAGTTTCTCCCAATATAATCTTGAATTATTAATCTGTTCTAATTTCTGTTGACAGTGCAAGCACTTACATTCGTTAAGTAAAATTTTATTTTTCATTAATTTCTTTTTTCTAAGAAAATCAAATTTTTTGTATTACTGCAAGTACAAATGAAATTTTTTGATTTATTGTCTAGATTAATGAATAAATTATTTACTAATTTTTTATTGGTCTCTAAATCATTGATATTTTATAATGCAAAAAAAAAAATAAATACATCCCTTTTGAAACTCTCAAATCAATCAAATTTAAGAAAAATTATAAATAAAGTCCTTATCCCTTGGTATTCAATACCATTAATTGATAGATGGTTATTAGGGCAAATAATACCTCCTATGGTATTTGCTATTTCTGCTTTTACTGTTATTTCATTATCTGTTGGGGTAATGTTCGATCTAATAAGAAAAATAGTTGAATTTGGTTTACCTCTATTTTTAGCTTTAAAAGTTCTCTTTTTTAGTTTACCCAGCTTTTTAGTTTTATCATTCCCAATGGCAGTTTTGCTTTCTACATTATTAGCCTATGGAAAATTATCAAGCAATTCTGAATTATTAGCCTTGAAATCTTTGGGTATAAAAACTTCACGGATTATTTCTCCAGCCATTGCTCTTTCAATATTTATGACAGGATTAACTTTTTACTTTAATGATAATTTAGTTCCAGCAAGTAATAAGTTAGCTGAAAAAACATTAAGATCAGGAATAGGAAGTTCTTTTAGTGGGGAAACAGGCAAAGACAATATTATGTTTTCTAGATATGGCTCAAGGATAAATTCATCAACTAAAAAACCAACAAAAATAAATACTTACCTAACTCATATATTCTATGCTTCTTGGTATGAAAACAATATGATGAAAGACGTTACTTTATTGGATTTTTCTAGAGAAGATTTTCAACAAATCTTAAAAGCGAGCTCAGCAAGATTTGACAAAAGAAATTCTTCTTGGATATTTTCTGAAGGTAATGTTGTATCAATTTCTCCGAGCGGACAAACCACAAATATTGGATTCAAAGAGTATACATATCCTTTTGTGGAGGGGCCCTTAGAATTAGCAAAAGTGCCTAAAGATGCCACCGAAATGACTTTGCAGCAGGCCTTACAAGCAGAAAAAATATATAAAAAAACTGCTAATCTAAAAGAAATTAGAAGAATTCAAGTACGCATTCAAGAAAAATTCACTTTACCGTGTGCATGTTTAGTATTTGGCTTAATTGGAAGTAGCTTGGGTTCAAAATCTAATTTAAGATCTTCTAAAAGTCAGGGATTTGGATTAAGCGTGATTCTTATTTTAATTTATTACGTAATGTCATTCGTATTTAGTTCATTTGGAGTAAAAGGTTTATTAAATCCTATTTTTGCAGCATGGTTACCTGTCTTAATTTCAATGGGAGGGGGAATTTATTTCTTGAGAAAATCAAGTACTCTATAATCTTTTCTTTGAATAATTTGGTTAAAGAATATATAAAATATTAAAAAAAATTTCTTATAAATTTATATTATCTAGATTTTTTTTAAATTCTATCTATTCTTCTAAAACCATACCAATCAGGATAATTATTTTCTTCGACTAAATTATTTTCTAATTTTAATTCTATTTCCCAATTACCTATTTTTTTTATAAGTTTACAATCCTCACAACTAACAAATGAATTTATTGAAGCAATATCATCTTTATGCTTTTTTTTAAATCCAATAAGCCATTTAGATTTTGCTAAATTTTTTGCCTCTAATTTAGTTGAAGCTACAATCAATCCAAATTCATGTTTTTCTTGCATAGAAGTTGGTTCATAACCTCCAATATTTACAAACCATAAATTCTTTTGAGTTTGCTTAGCATTGAGTAATTTATTATTTTTTAATGTTTTATTTTCAATATTTTTTAGAGTTATCTTATGCCCATCCACATAATTTATTTTTTTATAACTATCAATATGTAATCCTTCAAAGTCTCCAAACCAATCTCTTCTTAGTGCATCATATGTATCCTCAATACTTGTTCCCACGACCCATCTAACATCATGTAACTCTACATTAGCCATTTTTGTTCTTCCGCCGAGAACAACCAAAAAAAGATATTTTTTTTTCCTATTTAGCATTAGTAATAACAAAGGGCATACGACTTTCTAATTCAAAATTTCAAGTTATTAAAAATTAGAACAATATTTTTATTTATGAAAAGATACTATAAATATACCTTTCAAGAGATTCTAATTAAAGTAAATTGGAAATCTATTTAAACCACCCTTTTTTCTTAGATTTAACTTCGGGAGAAGTTTTAATTTTAGTTGATTCGTCAGCTCTACCCTTAATTATCATAAGTGGGACAATTGCCCATAGAGCTAAAAATGAAATCCAGAATAAATAGATGTTCATAAAATTGAATAAATCTTTATACATATTAAAGTCGAGCAAATATTATCTGCGAATTTCTTTTTAAAATTCTAATTTCAATGTATAGTATTATTTTTATTTGAATCAGATATTAATTATTTAGAAAATTTTCTTTCAAATTAGTTAGTTTAAATTCAAAATTGTTTATAAATGAATTATGAAATTATTCATAAATTAAATAATTGCACTTACATGACCACTGCTTTGCATCAGAATATGTGAAGTGATATTTCATGATTACATGATAAAAAACTATTCGTGGGTGTAAATAAATCAAAACAGTTTTTTTTTAATTTATTTAGCAAAGTTTCAAATTAAAAAAATATGATTTATGCCTTAAGACAGATAAAATTCACAAACAGTCTTAAACTAAAATATATAAGGTATTACTTCTAATAAAAGGATTTAAACTTTTTAAAATAAATCATTAATATTTTTTTGTATAGATTTATATTGTAAATTAATATCATTAATTTTTTTTTGTATGGATTTATATTCGGAATCAATATCTTTAATAAATTCATCAGCTTCTTTTTTAATATTCTTATATTGATTTATTTTTTGTTTGCTTTTGTCATAAAAAATAGATTGAAATGTTCCTGGATTTACCTTTTCAACCCAATATCCTGCCAAACAATACATTTGATTAGGTACAGAAGTTATAATAAATGAATTCTTAGAATTTTTATATTGATCAACTATCTTACTAACTAAGGATCCTTTAGTTTTATTTATACCAAATAAAGTTATATCATTTGCAAAATTCTTATATTTTCCTGATACTTTTTTGCTTTTTTCTACTGCATTTCTAGAAAGTATCTTTTCGAGGGAATAACAATAATCAATTAAATTAGTATTTTCTTTTTTTGAAGGATATATAGTTATGAAGGAACTTAAAAGTAAAAAAGAAGTTAAAAGAAATTTTTTAAACATTTTTATTTTAATAAGATTTATGCTTTCACAAATATAAAAAGACAATTCATAAATTACTATTAATTACCTTAAAAAGATTCAAATTAATTAAAAAGATTTCTATTAATTGAGCTAAACCTCTTTAAGAAAAATTTAAATGTATTTTGGAAAAATTAACTAGTTATCAAAAGCATAAATTTTTATTCTTATAATAAAATTATGAAAAATTCTTTTTTGAAAAATAAAAGTATCAAATCTTTTTTAGATTTTTTTTCAAGATTATCAATTTCAGCAATATTCATCTCATCCATACCTGACAAAATAAACAATTTTGAAAGAACAGTCAAATATATTTCTTCAAAAGGCATTCCTGAACAAATTTCATCTATTCTTCTAGTTGGAGCAATTATTTGTCTTATCTTGGGTTCTGGATTTTTTATATTTGGAGACAGACAAAAAATCGGTTCAGTCTTTTTATTACTATTTCTTATTCCAACAACAATAATTTTTCATGTATTCCCTTTCCATCAAAGAGCAGTTTTTATGAATCTCGGATTGATAGGTGGATTAATTATTGCTGCTTTAAGGGAACCAAAATGAATAACTAAATTAAAGAATCCCAAATATTTTTTTTATTTTTTTTCTCTTAATTCTGGGAAGCAATTCGCAATAAGAATTAACTCATAAACCTCTTCGCTATCGTATTTTTAATTAAGAATTCCGCTTCCTACCTCTATACCTTTCTCTTTCATCTTCTTTAATATCAATTCTTGTCTTTGGATACTTGACATGGACTTAAATCTTTTTATTCGTTCTTCTTTATTCACTAGATTTTAATTTAGTTAAACTTTTTTTTAGGGTATATCAATTAGCGATTCATTAAATAAGTAATAAAGCCTGTAAATGTAAGTAATTTAAATCCAATAAAAAAAGGCAAATATTTTTTCAACTTTCTACCAACAGGCAATAATTTGTTTATTGAATTGATCATGATCTACATTAAAAATCTATTTCTTTCGAACATCCTAACGAATTTTTTTTAAAATAACCTCATTCCAATTTATACATTAAAAAAAATCTAAACAAGAGGGGTTACTTCCTTTGGTTTATATGAACGATAATGATTATTGGTGATATAGTTCAAGAAAAGGCATAAATAATCAAAATTCACCGATTCAAATTTTAAAGCGAAAATATAGTAATGTGCATTTTTACAATAGGTTCAAAATTTTCTTACAAAGGGGTACTTATGACGACTTACTAACAGTTAATTCAACTTTTAAAAAAGTAAATAATATTTGGAAAATTCACTGGATAAAGAGATCTACAGGAAATTCGGATTTATCTTTATGAGACTAGCGAAGTTAATAGCCCTTTTAATGGTCTTACTTCTCGTTGGTAGCTCCTTTATTGGTTCAATTTTAAATTTCATAAAATAAATACTTCAAATAAAGAAAACACAATAACTATTTCTTTTTTTTAGAAACAATTGCTTCTTTTTTGCTAAGTAATTTGATTTTCAGGTAAAAATAAAAACTTTAGAGAGACTAACACCTATATCTAAAGCTAATAAAGCAATTAGTAAATTACTCATTTTTTAGAACTCTCAACTATTTTTTTGTAAAGTTCTTCAGGAATAGGTTGCATAACCTTTTAAAAAATCTTTTAACAAATTAGTTATTTCTAAATTAATTTCTCGTTACGAAATATACGAATATATAGATTTTTAAATAGGAAAAAAATATCTTAGTAATTAGTTTTTCTTATAAGGTATTAATAAATACTGAGTTAAAAAACTTAAATAAATGCACAATCTTTTTTTAAAAATTTGATGAATAATAAAATTACCTAGCTTTTTTAAGTTTAATTTCTCTTCTTATCAATAAAGCAATTACAACAACACACATGTTCATTAAAAATAAGTCTAATGGCATTAGTAATAAAAATCTCTATATCAATTAATAGCAATAATTTTATTAAAGCAACTTATGCAGACTAAAAACCTTCAAATACTTATTTATTAGATTTATTAAAAGTGCTCTGATGTTCTCTCCTACAAACTCTTTATATATAAAATTCGTTTTTGGTAATCTGGTTAGTTCATTCGTTTGTCTTGTATGGCAAAGGATAATTAAAAATTTTAAAGTTTTTATTAAATAAATTTTTATTAGATATAAAAAAGAAATTTAAAGTATTACTTTAAGTAACTAGATCCTCTATAAATAAGCTTTATTACCTTTTCTTCGTGTTTTCTACAATATACGAATGACTTTCCATTGAAATACATGTTTACCATGATGCAGCTCCTTAATTTGCTCAAGTCCCCGTCCTATGGCTTGAGTCGTACTGCGGTCTATCAAATGGTAGATCGGACGATTTTGTAGTATTTACTACACTTTATTTATAAAGTATTTATACTTAGATGTCAACTATTAATAGGAAATAAACTTTATATTAAGATTGTATTCTGCTCTTATAAACATCCTAGAAGAATAAAGAACATATGACTATTAGTAGTAATTCCAATAAAAAAAGAAATAAATGCTAAAACTGCACAAATGGGGCAATGTGGGAATCCCTTTTATTAATTTTCCAATATAAATTTTAATTCAGCCTCTGCCTCTAGAATTTCAATTCTTCTCTTAAATAGTTCAAAAAATTTAATTATTTTTTTCAAAATTAAACCCTCTATAGACAACGACAATAATATTATCCTAAGAATGAATATATCAATGAGTAAAAATACCGAATCTATTGATATAACTAAAGTCTCGTAGCATGCTTATACACTTTATAGCAATAACTTATGCTCAGATATTTTGATCTTAATAACAAATAAAGGCTAATTCATAATCTACTATAGTCACTAAGTAATATAGTTACTTTACGGTACAATTTTTCTTTTGCTAAAAAAATAGAACGGACTAAAGCCTATAAATGCAAATTTTTTTTAATTAATATGAATCTATGCTTTTATTAGATAAATATCTTTATTGCTTGATAAATTTATTTTGTATATTGTTATTACAAAAATTATGAGGTTACTTAAAATTAGTTACTAAATCCTCGTGGAGAAAGCTTTAATTAATTTTTTTTACTGGTTACTAATAAGATCAGCCGAATCTCATTATGGCGAATCAATTGTATCTGTAGAAGTTTCATCTAATTCAATCAAAAGTTTTTCTTGAATTTAGAAGATTTTTATTTGAAGGTTTTAATATTTAAATTAATAGCTTACTGAACATTGAAAACTTATTTGATTTAATTTGATTTAATTTGGTTAAGTATCTCTATTGCAAATCATTATGCAGCTGTTAATCTTGATTTTTATTTTGTTTAACTTTGCATCTTTCAGAGTAAGATTTTAATGGTGTTTCTTTGGAAGAGTTTCACCAAGAGGGGTCAATTTATTGGCCCCTTCTTTCCGAAGATATTTTTTTAATTTGAAATAGTTCTAAAATAAAAGTGATACTTTCATAAAGGGTAAAAATTGATTTAGATCTTTTGTTTAAAGTTTGTTATTACCACTTTATGAAAACCCTATATCTTCAAATAAATCCTCTCATTAAATAAGTTTGAAATAATGAAACACATAAGTCGATTTTTATTTTTTTTCAACAATTATATATTTTTTCATTTTAGATTTTTAATGGCTTCCCCTACAAGTTGGGAATTCTTCAAAGAATTTAAAACTAAGATTTTATGGGTCAATATTTTTTGCCCAAGATTTAAAAGGAGTAGCTATTTCTATCAATAAATGGTTTAAGACAAGATATCCAGTATATAAAATTAGAGTAGTTTCTAAAAAAGAATTTGAACTCGTAAAAATGCAAACTGAAAAATAAGGCGCAATAAAATTATTCTTTGGTAAATTTTGATGCTGAATATTTAATTTATGCAGCTATTATAAGTTCATTAAATCAAGCAAAAAATGAATTCTGCATTTGCAAAAGTCTCAAATTTAAAACTTAATAGACTTTCCAAAATAGCTATTACTCTTGCATCATCAACTTTCTTTTTGTACGCATTGGGTCAAGCACCAATTTTTAAAAATATTCTTACAGGTGCCTTCTCTTGCTCTGGTTAAATAAAATACCTTTTTAAGATAGACTAAAAAGCTAAAATAGACAGTGATTGACAGTCGATTTAAACTTAAAGGTATAAACCCCTCTTTTTAATATTTAATAGATTCATTGCTGAAAAGATAATGGCTCTTATTATTTCTCTTTTTAGCTTATGAATATTTCCCCGCACCTATTAATTGATGCTGTGATATTAAGCGCTGCCCTTACGATAACTTTGGTATTAAGAGCAAAAGGTAATGCTGCCAGAAAAGAAAAAGAAAATAAATGATTACTAAAGAAGAAGAAAAAGAATTTAAAAAACCTAACTTATATAGATTTTGGAACTTTCTTATTTATGGAAGTTCCATTGCTATTGGAGTTTTCTTAGTTTATTTATATTCTGCTTATGTCTTTATAAATAAATGACATACATTTACGGCATAGCAATTACTTATGGGGTTGTGAGTCTTTTATTGCTTGGTGGGTTTGCATACTTTACTTTTAAAATGAAACGCTAATTTTTATGTCATCTTCAATGAAAGATTTTTTGGATAAATTTTTTGATTTATGTAGAGAATATCAACAAGAAATTCCACCTCAGAAGATGGCTGAGATTTTAAGAGAATATGCAGATAGATTAGATGAATGATAGCTAATAGCAGACGTAAGAAGTTATTAAGAGAATATAATTGCTAAGCAAAATTTATACAAATTTTTTTAAATTTGGAATAATTTTTTTGAAGATATTTTCCCTGCAATTATTCATAATTTGAGATTTTTTTTTGATCCTTAATCCGTACAATTTTGTTCCTCTAACCGCACACATAAAACTTGAAATTTACTATTTAAATGAATTAGAACATATGTGTAGTCAAAGGGTAAGTCTTATGGCACTAAATGACACATTTACTATCCAAGAAATTAATTTGGATAAAAAAGACCTTTCATATGACAATAAGCTCAAAGAAATTAAAGCTTATTGGAATAAAGAATGTGCAGAACATCCGAGTAAAAACCATTGCAAGATTTTTTGTGATTAAAAATTTAACTTTTAGGTATTCTTACGCTTGATTTTTACATAATACCCGTACTAAAGAATAATCAGATAGAAAGGAGGCCAAGCAAATGACTAATTTAGGTATAGAGATTTTATTTTGGACAATTTTAATTTCTTATTTGGGATTAAGGTTTTCTCAAACTTGGAATGGATTCAAAAAACAGTATTAACTAGGAGAACAAAAAATGAAACTACAAACACAATTCACGGTTCCAAACAAAGAATTAAAAGATCTTGATTATGTTAAGAAAGTAGATTTTTTGGAAGAAATTTTAAATAAAGAATGCACTGATTATCCAAATCAAGAAGATTGCTTGGTTTGTTGCAATTAAACATCAATAAATAGTTATTTTTAAAAAGTAAATACATTTTTTTGTATTTATAAATTTTCAAAAAGGGAGTTTGTACCATGGAATTAAGATTCTTCCCAATAAATGTTTTTAGAGAGACTTCAAAAGTTACATTCTTCGATGCAGGCATAGATAGTTCTAATGGTTCTGATGTTGTGATCCATTCTGGGAAAGCTATCTCTCCTCCAGATGATTTAAAAGATGAGCAATACTATGTTCACAATCATCAAATTGACCACAATTTAGTTATCACAGGAGAAAGAACATTTTTTTTAATAAATCCTTTCTGGGATGAACCTCATCATGTGATTTATTTAAATAGATCTATGGGAGCATTAGAAATTCCTATAGGAACTTATCACAGATCAATCTCAGGGAAAGAAGGTAGTATTGTTTTAAATCAACCCAAAAGAGATAAATTTTTTGATGCTACTAAAGAATTTATCCCACAAAAATTAGACAAAATTAATTTAATTAAGGCCAGAAAAAGTCCACCTGTTTATTGGATTTACGAAAATAAAAAAATCAAAAGAGTCTTTTTTAATCCTCTAGAAAGAAAAGTTAAAACTCTTGTTTGAAATGAAAAAAACTAAAAAGTATATGTCGCCTAAAATTAATAATTTAAAAAACCTGAATTTAATTATTAATTCTGATACTTATAAATTGGCTCAAGAAGATATTGGTTTACTTAGCCGAAATGAAATGCGTGGAGTCAGAATGCTTCTTGAAATTACTAAACCAGATTTAATCCTTGAAGAAAATAAAATTCTTTCAACCATAATTATTTTTGGAGGCGCATGCATCACAGAAGAATCAAATACAAAAAAGAGAATTGAAAATATAAAAGAGTTAATTAAAAAAAATCCTAAATCGATACTTCTTAAACGAAATTTAAATAGATTAGAAAATTTGCTTCTAATGAGTCATTACTATCAATCTGCAAAGGAGTTTTCCAAACTTGCTTCAATTAGCAATCAAAACAAAAACTGCAATTCTCACGTGATTGTAACAGGTGGGGGGCCAGGAATTATGGAAGCAGCGAATAGAGGTGCATTTGAAGCAAATTGTAAGTCTATAGGGTTAAATATCAGTCTCCCTAATGAACAAATACCAAATGCTTTTATAACTCCCAATCTTTGCTTTAAATTTAATTATTTTGCATTAAGAAAGATCCATTTTGTTATGCGATCAGTAGCCGCTGTATTTTTTCCTGGGGGTTTTGGAACACTAGATGAATTATTTGAACTATTGACACTTTGTCAAACAGGCATGAAAACTAAAATTCCAATAATACTTTTTGGTAGAGAGTATTGGGATAGGATAATAAACTTAGAATATCTAGCTGATATTGGATTAATTGCAGATGAGGACTTAAATCTTTTTGAATATGCAGACACTGCTTTAGAAGCATGGGAAATTATCAAATCATCAAATTTCTCAGATTAGGATCTTAATTCAATCCCCGCCAACAAACTCACCAATAAGAAAATAACCAAAAGGATTAATTCACCTTTGAGAAAGTTCTATTTAATTTAAAATTAAACGAAAGACTTATCCTTTCTTCATCAGATAAATTAATCTCAACTGCATGAGGTACCCAGGCAGGAAAAACAACTAGCATATTTTCTTTTGGTAAAATTATATTAATAGGATAGTCATATGCTTGCATTTTGTATCCTTCTTTAAAAAGCCCCATATATTCTGTGGAGATGAAGTCAGCTTCATTAAAATTCCTGTAAAAAAGAAATCTTCCACCTTTCATTTCTTTCGGTACTTTAATGAAAAATACACCTGAATAAGTTAGGCCTGAATGAGTGTGAGGCGTATTAAAAGAACCTTTTCCATTTATATTTACCCAAAAATTTGTTAATTGAAGGTCACCTTGTCTACTGATTTGATGAATTGCATTAACTGCACTAATAATTTGATTTAATAATTGATTGGTTCCTGGAAGATTATTTAAATCTCTTATGTCTTTTGAATGATATGCCTTAAAACCAGAATTACTCTTAATAACACCATCTTTATCATTTTTTTTTATTAAATAAGCCTCTTTTTGTAATTGCTCTACATTTTCATTTAGTTCAGCAGTCCAAAACTGTGTTGGAAATAGAAAACTAGGCTTAATTTGAACTTTCATATATAAAATTTGTAAAAAATTTCACCATTTAAAAAATATAAAAATTTTTAGAAAACATCAACTTTAAAAGATCACTATCTTTTTATTTTGAAATGAGTACGGTGCAAATTAGCTCCATAAGCTAGAACCAAAAGAAATAAATATATAAATAATTTTATAAATACTTAAATTAAGTTAATTCCTAATAAATCTAGAAGCAAAGTTTTTTGCAGAGGTGTTTTAAATTCAGAAGAATTTGATTCCTCAAAAGACTCAAGGATTTTTATAATAGGCAAGTTAAAATCTAATTTAGATAATTCTTGAAGTGGAAGATTCCACCATTTAACTTTCATTAGTCGTTCAATAATATTCTCATCAAATCTATATTTTATGATCTTTGCGGGATTACCTCCCACAACTGCGTAATCAGGTACGTTTTTTGTAACAACTGAACCAGCACCAACAACTGCTCCATTACCAATTTTTATTCCTCTTTTAAGCATTACTCCTCTTCCTATCCAAACATCATTTGCAATAAATATACCTTTGTCATTAATAGTTTTTTGAGAAGTATTTATATCTACACTCTTAAACAAATTCCTATTTTTCTGATAAAAAAGAGGAGAAGTTCCTAAATTATCAGTAGGATGTTCAAAACCAAAACTACAAACCTGTTCACCTATAGACACATAATTACCTATTTCAAATGGAATTAACTCAAAAAATGGAGAATGAGAGAAAGAATAACTGCCCATACTTGGTATAAAATTTCCTGCGTATATTCCAAAAGACGTTCCGACTTTTACTGACTCAAGAAATATCAAGCTCTGACCTATTTCAAGTTTTTTTTTTCCTTGTGGATGTATTTCAAAAAAAATTGAATTTAATTTATCTATTTGTTGAGAATTAAGTTTTATTTGAACTAACCTATCCATTTAGGATTTAAAAAATAAACTTAATATTAATTTAATCAAAAAAATCTTATTAACCCTAGACGTATTATCTTATTAATATATTGTCGCTCTAACATAGAGGGATAAAACCCTTTTTTTTTTATGAACACACTTATCATTTCAACTTTTAGCTGTACATTTGAAGAATTTAAAAATGATGTAACGAAATTATTTCTTGAAGAAATGTGCAAGGAGTTTGTAACTGATTATGAGTTTGTAAAAGTCAATGAACACAAATCTCATTTACTAATGAACTGTACTGACTTAGAAAAATTAGGTGCAGAGATGGAATCTCCTTTTGCAAAGGAATGGGATAAAAAAAATAATTGTAAGGATACCGTCTATTCGATTGAGCTTGTTGGATGATATGGTCCCAGGATTAAAGATTTAATTAATCATGATTAAATCAATATTAAGGATTCATGCAAAATATATATGACCGATTATTTTATGTTTACGACAGTTCTGGTGATCGACTCGACCAAGGTTGACCAACTAGATCTTCACTAATCCATGGTCTGCAACACCAAGGTAAATTAACTTATCTAACCTTTACGGTAAGAAAGTTAAGTGATCAGAAATTAATTTTCCGGAATTAATTCTGAACTATCTTAAAAATAAAGTCGTTTGTAAAGCATGAAGAAGTGAGTAATCACTTTTACTTTCAAAACTAATTTCTAAGAAAATTCTTAATCTGATTATCAAATAGATCTCCTTTCTGTCGTCACTATTTAAAAAAGACCTGTAAAAGGGTCTTTTTTAATGTCTTAAATTTTATTGATTGACTGTTAATCCAAAAATAACTAAATAATTTATCTCGCTCTTTCGCGATCAGTTAATGCTTTTTCAAAAGTAGAAAAGAAAGTACAAATGCTATTTAATGCAATCAACAAAAAAACTACTAATCTTTTTTGTTGATTTAATTGAAGTAATCTTTGAGTCATACTCTTAATAATCGTCGTTGTAATCGGACGGACTACCAGTTAACGAACAAACAACTGATTCCTCTTTTTTCATTTCTTTTATTTCCATTATTGGTCTGCCCATTTTCTTAAGAACATCTATATCTTCTTTAGTCTGACAGCGAGCAATTATGTTTCCTTTTTGATCAAAGCAACTATAGTAAGTCATTTTATTAAATGCAATTTAAGGTTTATGGTTGATTTCAGTTGTAGCAATGCAACCGATTCATGACAACCATATTTCTAATTTAGGTCAGCCTTAGATTTAAATGGCTAAAAAAACATACCTCTTTCCGTACCTAAATGTTCCTCAAACCGCACACATTAGATACGCAGTGTTTTAATCGAATCAATTAGAACAGAGAGGTAGTTAAACAAACATTCAAAGGAGAATTTATGAGTGGAGATTTTGAGACTCTTGAAATTAATCAACCAAAAATTAAATATTTAAAACCAGAAGATAATACAAAATGGTTAGACAAATTAATTAATAATATTGAGGACATGAAGAACAAGATATCAAAAGATTCTTAATAATTAAATAAAAAAGGGCTTCATAAAGCCCTTCAAAAAATTTAAATAATTTTTTTGTTGTTAGAAAATACCTGGAACAATTTGACCTGTAAAATAATAAGCCCCTATTAGAGCAAACATTCCAAGCATTGCAGCTTTACCGTTAAGCTTTTCAGCTTTTTCAGTCATGAATTTTTTTGCGAATTCCATAATTATGTGAAATAGATTTATATCTACAAATTAATTATTCCTGATAGGTAATTGATGTAGTATTTCCTACCATAATCTCCTTTTTTTCTAAGAATTTATTTTTTATTTATTTTTCATTATTAGTCTTAGTAATTTAAGGAAAAAATTTTTTATTAGATCTTTTGTTTGAATGAGAAGCAATTCAAAAAAGAATTTAAATTTTGTATTTAAGGTAACCGCTTTTTTGTGAGCATTATTCAGAATAAGAGTCCGACTATTTTTTTATGAAAAAAAGTTTAGATGAAAATTCTTATGAAAAAAGAATTGAAAATATAGAAAAAGGAAAATCTTATTTAAAAAGTAATGGATTTTTTAAATCAAAATCTAATCTATTCGAAGACATACAAAGATTTATCTATAAAAGGTAATTAAAAAAATATTTTTTACTTTTGATTAATTAAATCTCTCCATAAGCAAGCAATCACATAAAAGAAAGAAAGACTTGAAAAGGTAAAGAGAAAAAAAAGAATGGGTCAATTTTCTATAACTAAATTAGACCAAATAATCCTGCAGTAAAACCAACAGCCGAAAAGAATGTGAACTCAATCAAATCTCTTGGGGCAGAGTTCATAAATAAACCGATTTGAGTCATGATTTTATGACTTGAGAGAATTTTTTAAATCAAACTTTTCAGCTTTTTCAATTTGACACTCAGTATCATCTTCAGCACATTTGATTTCAGCTTTTTTGTTCATGTGGCTACTACAACCGCCTGCTATAACTGGTAAACCAGTCGTAGCCGTAAAACCAGTTAAACATGCAAAAGCTATGTAAGGGAAAAGTCTTTTCATTTAATTGTTACTTTATGTAAACTTATTATGTTGCATAAAAAGCTCAAGTGTGAGTAGCTGATAATTCGCGTGCACCCTATACCAATCATCTAAAGTGATTTAGCAAACCTATGAGTTTTATATTTATCTAAGTATTTTTACTTATATGTTGAGTTGAAGACTTTAAATAATTAATTTTTGTTTTGGGTTTATATATAAGTCATGGATAAAGAACATTTAATTGATTTAATATCTAATAGCATTATTTCTGAGATTAAAGATCTCGAAATTAATGAGGAAAAATTGATTGCAAATAATTATTTAAATAATCTGAATTTAAATCAGCTTAGAATAATTTCTAAAGAATTTATTTTGTAATTTTTATTGAATATTTATTTAAATAAATGAGATTTTCTTTACTATCAATTGAATTTTAATAAGTTAATACCTTTTAATATGAATGATTCAGAAGAATTTAAACCTAGCCTTAAACAAATAAATGAGGATATCAGACCTACATGGGAAGATATCAAAAAACAATCAGAAGTTTTAGTTAACAAACTTGGTTGCCCTAGATCATTTGTAGGAGGGATGCTTCATGCAATAGCAAGCGACTTCTCTGATATGAAAACTTGGGAATAAATGAAAAACTTATTACTTACACCACTTTTCAAACTATTCAAAAAAAGCACTTTCCTCTTATCACTAAATCAAAACTCGTGCCCTGTTTTAGATGCTGAAGACATAAAAAAGCAAGAACAGAAAGAATCTATTGAAAGGTTGTACCCGTAAACTTTTAACAGAAATGTATCAGATCATATATACGATGCAGCACGGTCCTATGCACCCCCATGCCACCCATTACTTTCCTAAATTGTGACTTTGATGGATAATAAACATATAAAAAAATCTGATTCTAGCAAAATTCTAGCAGATAAATTCCTCCAATTCCCTTGATATGACTGAAGAAAATTTTTGGCTAATGAAAAGTGAGCGCGTCTAGCTATTACTGGGATTTCAGGGAATCGTAATTTTTTACTCAAACTTTACTCAAACTTTTAAAGACTAAAAAACTAACCGATATTGAGTTCGGTTCGAAGTAAGAAAACCCTGAAACTATTAATCTCTTTTGATGAATAGTCTTCAAATGACAAAGACACAAAGCACAAAAACTACATTAAGTAGCAAGCTAAGTGTCTTGGAAGTAATCTGCATTAATTAAAAAGGTTTTTGTACTCGTGTGTAGGAGTGCGGGGTTAACCTTGAAACCGCTAGGCTCAAGTCCTTACGAAAAGGACAAGTCCTTAGACCACTTATACCTAAGAAACACACTCATCACAAGTAAAAATAACTTTATTGACAGTCGATCTAAACTTAGAGGGATAAAACCCTCTTTTTTTGATGAGAAACAAATTTAAAAGATCAGCTTTTTTTGATATGTCTGATGACCTTTTCTATCGAATATCATTAATAGGATTTTTAGTTGTTTTTAGCTCAATGGTATTTTTCCTAACGAAATATAGAGAAAAAAAAGTTAATAATATAAGCCAGATTTTCATAACTGAACAAATTTAATTTTTAAAGCAGTAATGCAAAGATTTATAATTTCCCCGTTATTTGCTTTATCTAGATTTTTTATAAATACTTACGGAATATTTTTAAAGTTTTTTCTCCAATTAAATGGTGGTTATTGGTCAAGAATTGGTTTAACCGAAAATATTACAGAGGAAAGAATTAAAAAAAGAAGATTATATATCTTACCTTTTTATATTCTTCTGGCTTTATTGTTTGGATTACTATCTGCTCTTTATTGGTATTTGGTGATTCTATATGTACCACTTTTGATAGAAAGATATTTAAGTCCATTGAATAATAGTATTGCTTTAATAATTGCTTTCGCTACTTTCTTTAGCTGGCTTTATATTCTTTGTAAAACAAAATAAACAAAGTATTATCTATCTGCAAAAGCAAAAGATACTTTATTTAAAATCTTCTTTTGTTTGATTATCATTTTCTCTTACCCAATAGTCCTCATATTTTAAATTTCTTTTTTGATAATCTAATGCGTTCATGTTCTTATCGAGTATGGCAAAAGGAGAATTAGTAAATTTCATGGCATAACACCTCTAAAAAAAATAGTTTATTGAATATTTAATAGATATGAGATTTTATTTATCTCAAGTAACTAGATCCTCTATAAGTAAGCTTTATTGTTTTCTCTTCTTGGCTCTTGCAATATACGAAAGATTTGCCGTTAAAATACATGTTTACCATTATGCAGCTCCTGGTCTTGATCAAGTCCCCGTCCTATGGCTTGATTCGTACTGCGGTCTATCTAATAGTAGATCGGACGATTTGGTAGCATTTACTACACTTTATTTATAGAGTATTTATACTCAGTTGTCAACCCTTAAGATTAAAATTCTCAGTCGCAATAGACTAAACAATGCTGATTAGTTGGATGTTCTCTACATTCCCTCTTCCAATAGTCTTCAAATAAATGGTTATCTCTATCAAGATTTCTTGTTATTTCTTCCATTCTGTTTCCAGCATAATTAAATGCTTTTAGGTATCTTGGAAGGATTGTGAATTGATTGAATAGTTTCATTTAGACCTCCTAGATCTATACTTATATTGTCCTCCTATAGCCTTGAAATTTATAGGTCGGTTTGAGGAACTATTAGGTACGGGAAGAGGTATATATTTTGAATCAAAAAATACTAAAGCAGTCCTAAAATTAATACATGGTTGTCATGAGGCAGTTGCAGGGATACAACTGAAGCCAACCATAAATTATTAGAGATCAATTCAAGATTAACACACACTCATTATTTAAAAAGAAATCTCCTCCACTTTAGATAAAACTAAAATAAATCAGGATTTGAAAACAATGTAATCATAGATACCAACAGGTATTTAGCTAATTGATTATATATTTAACACACGAGTTAACCCGTTCCAATTTGTTGACTCTGAGGTTTTACCGTTGATTCCTTATCTTCTGAAAGTTGTTCCTTGCAGCTTTAGATTAAAAAACGGTCTTTATTTAATCTAAACCATGCAAAAGAAAATCGTAAAAAAATATGCTGAATTAATGCATCAGGCGCAACAAGCTACTGGAAGAAAAGAAGCAGTTGGACTAATACATAAAGCAGCAAAGTTAAAAACTAAATTTGATAATTACGAGATGATGTAATCATCTACAAAGCAATTTTCCCAAATAAGAATGTCATTCTTAAATAAATTCTCGATTAAAGATATCATTCTCTCAAGCAAAGAGGCATATCAAAAAGAACTCAAGAACAACGGTGTGGGTTCACAAATAGGTAAGTCATTATTTAATAAATTCTCGATTAAAGATTTTTCCTTCAATATTTCCAACAGATAAGCGTAATTTATAAAGGGGTACCGTCATGATATATAGAGGAAAGGGGTACACTTTCCTAAATAGAAACTTTGATGGATAATAAATTCATATTCAAAGAAGTTACCCAAACTTTACTCAAACCCTATATATTAGCCGAGATCCTATGGTACAACAGGAACCTAGCTACTGGCTAATGAACCATGTGCCAGTAGTCATAGCAATGGATTTCAAAAATCAGATAAATTCCGTCCACACGTCGTCCACACTTTTAGTTGATTAAAACTCCATCAAGAAAAGCCTAAAAAGTTAAGTCTGCTACTGACAAATATTTTAAAAATAAATACTATATGCCTAAATAATTATCTAGGAATTTAAATTCATGATTAAGAATTTATTCATAGCAATCGCTTTTGCTTTGATGCTCATCAACCCAAATATTTCTATAGCTGCCGAATCGCCTGTAGATGTACAAGAAGTCTTTGTAGGTTCTGAAACTATGGATGGTGATGCTCTTAAATATCCAAAAGGAAAAGCAGAAATAAGATTACAAAGAGTCGAATTAGCTGAGGGAGGGATAGTCCCGCTTCACTCTCATCCAATTCCATTATTAGGTAATGTTGAGCAAGGTACAATTGTTGTCAAAAGACAAGGTATGGAAGATCTTACCTATACAGCAGGGGATACATTTATAGTTGGTCCAAAGACACCAAAACATACAATGGGTAATGCAAAAACCGATAATGCAATAGTTTGGTTCGCAGCAATTGGAGCAAAAGATGTCCCAATTCTAATTCCTGCAGAAGGATAAATTTATCTATAAATCAATTTTTTTTTAATTGACAGTCGATCTAACATAGAGGGATGAAACCCTCTTTTTTTATGAGTGCTTTAACCTTAAAAGATGGATTTTTTAAAAGAATTTATTAAACAAACTCAAACAGGGAGTCTTAAAACAAAAGATTATCCAAAAGAATATCTTGACTTAAAAATGAAAGTTTCTTTCGGTCAAGGTTCATTATCAAGGATTCCTTGGGTAGCTCTAAGGTCTCCAGACATGCCAGTTTCTAATGGATACAATCCCGTTTATTTGTTTTATAAAGAACAGGGACTTTTAATTCTTTCATATGGAATAAGTGAAACGCATATACCGGAAAAAAGTTGGGCTCCTTCTATTCATGAAACAAAAACAAAAATAATTGACTTTATAGAAAACCCATATAGATATGGAGATTCATATGTTCATAAACATTATGAACCAAAAATTGAGGGAGATCAGGTTTGTTTTTACCGAGATGATAAAAAAATTTCTGAAGAGCAACTTTTAGAAGAATTATCAGAAATAGTTATTTTTTTTAAAACTTGTTTAGATATTGAAGTTAAAGATGAAACTTCATCTATAAGTAGTGGATTATTTTATCTTGAAAGTCAACTTGAGGACTTTTTAATACAGAATTGGGCGGAAACTGAATTCGGACGAAAATATAACCTTATATATGAAGGTGGTGATCTTAAAAGTCAACAATATAGAACTGATATTGGAAGAATAGATATCTTGGCTAAAAACAAATCTAATGATTCATATGTGGTTATTGAACTTAAAAGGAACCAAACTAGCGATGACACAGTTGGTCAAGTAACAAGATATATGGGCTGGATCCAAGATAAATATGGAGACACAAATGTCTCTGGAGTTATTGTTGCGGGTAAATATGATGAAAAACTTTATTACGCACAAAAAATGCTTAAAAATATCGAGGTGTTTTTATATGAAGTTAATTTCAAACTAAACGAATATAAAAGGAAATAACCTCATACCACCCATCACTTTCCTAAATAAGGACTTTGATGGATAATAAGTTAAGAAAAGGGTGTAGAAGCCATTCCATCCACACCCTGTCCACACTTTGCAATATTCTTCTAATCCCTTGATATGACTGAAATAAACTACTGGCTAATGAAAAGTGAGCCAGATGCTTATAGCATTGATAATTTAGAAAATGATGGTGTAACTTTATGGGATGGCATAAGAAATTATCAGGCCAGGAATTTCATGAGAAATATGAATAAAGGTGATAAAGTTTTTTTCTATCATTCAAATTGCAAACCTCCAGGTATTGTTGGACTTATGGAGGTGGTAGATCTAAATATTGTTGACCCTACACAATTTGATAAAGATTCAAAATATTTTGACCCAAAATCAAAGCCTGAAAATCCTAGATGGGATTGTGTAAAAGTAAAATTTATATCAAAGTTAAAAAATATTTTAAGTTTACCTGAATTAAAGATTTTATTTAATGATGATGACTTATTAGTAGTGAAAAAGGGTAATAGGTTATCTATATTGCCTATACGTAATGATATAGCAAAAATACTGCTAAAAAAAATATAAAAATTTTTAGTCCTTAAAATTCATTGAAAACATATTTCCAATATAAAGCCTAGTTAAATCCCTATTTTGAAATCCTTTCTGCATCAAAAATCCTGCAATAGCAGCTTGTATTATCCTGTATTGATCCCAATTAGGATGTTGCTCTACAAATTCTTTCAAAGCCTTCTGAAGATTTACTTGCAACTCACATTTAAAACTAATTACGTCATCTTCCTTACTTGAGACTATTTGGTTTACATCATAATTTGACTCTTCCATAATAAAAATTTCTTTAAAATTTAATTTATAAAAACTAGTTTTCTTCAAAATCACAAAATCGTCAACTAGGACTTGTAAGATACAGTCTCAGTCAGTAAGATTTATGAGAATTCAGTCATAATATGGTGGGATCGTGAAAATAATTTTACGAAAAATAAGTCTTACTGAAATATAAAGAATTATATAAAATCAAAAGTTTTCCACAAACTTTAGGCAAAAAGATATTTTTTTTTGAAAATTTGTGGAAAAGTTGTGAAAAATTTTCTTAGGAACGGGGAAATATTTTCCAAAACTTCCAATTTAATTTATCTTTCAATCCATTGATTCCCACATCTTTTTTATTTCATTAAATAAATTTTGCGCTATTGGTATCGGCCAATACATTTCGAAAGATCTAGTTTTATCTTGGCTTTCAAAGACAAATCTTAAACTCCATTCACTCTTTTTCCCCTCTAACTCAATATACCAAGGTAGTTGTTCAAATTCTAAAGTAATAGATTCTTCATCCATTAGTTCTTTATTAATAGCTAATAGTTGTTCATAAATTCTTATTAGTGAAATATAAAGTGAATTAAATTCACTTTTTTGTAATTCAATTGACCAATTATCAACACCAATCAAAAAACAAAATTTGCCCTTTTTAAAATCTTTAATTAATCTCCATCTTTTTTGATTTTTTAGCAAAATTAACCAGGAAGTAAATCTGGTTGGTCTTGTTCATCGCTGAGCTCTATGATTGATCTTTGAACAGGTTTAATAGTTGACTCCTCTAGGAGTCCATCAAAATCATCAAAACGCCTTTGTTTAGCTCTAAAAGCAATTCTCACCGTAGTTAAGTATCTATTAGTTGATTTTCTTATTAAACTCTCACCTCTTTTGGCAAGATCATTAGAGTCAATCCCAGTATTATTTGATATGTTCATTAAAAAATTTATTGTTATAAGATATATTTTACAATTTATTGAACTAATTCAAAGCATAAATTACAAAAAGGAATTAATTGATTTATAAAAAATTTCATATGGAAAAAAATTTATCTGGAACACTTGCTATTGATTTAGGGAATACTAATACTGTAGTGGCTTTTCAAGATCAAAAAGATATAAATTCTATTTTAGTTGAGATACCAAATATTACGTCATCTCCAGGAGTTATTCCTACAGCAGTATGGTTCGAGGATACTTCAAAAACTTTAAAAATTGGTGTTAGCGCATTAAAAATGAAGGAGAATTCTAATTCAGACTTGTTTTTCCATTCAAATTTTAAAAGATTAATTGGAAATCCTAATGAAAAAATCTACAAAAATAATATCTTAAACCCTACTGAATGTGGTGAAAAATTCTTAAAATTTTTGTGGTCTAGCATTCCCAAAAAATATGAAATAAAAAGACTTGTTATAACCGCTCCAATTGATACATACAAGGGTTACAGAGAATGGTTAGTGAACCTTTGTAGGGAAATTTCTGTCGATGAAATTGCATTAGTTGATGAACCCACCGCAGCAAGTTTAGGTATAGATGTACCATATGGCTCAAAAATTATGACAATAGATATTGGAGGAAGCACGATAGATATGAATATAGTAAAAATAGAAGGAGGAGAAGGGAAATCTGGTCCGATAGCTGAACTTTTAAAATTTAAAGGAAATGATGTTAGCTCAATTTCAAAACAGAAAATAAGGTGTGCTGAAATAATCAGTAAAACAGGCTCAAAAATTGGAGGAAAAGATATTGATCAATGGATAGTTGATTATTTTATCCCAGAAAATAAATATGCAATTAATCTTTTGAAGGCAGAAGAAGTAAAATGTAAGCTAAGCTCATCTGTAATAAAATATGAAAATAAATTTCCAACAAAATTCTTAATTGAAGGATATCAAGAAAAGGAATTTTACTTGAGTAAAGAAATATTTGAAAAAATTATTATTAAAAATAATCTTCTTAATCACCTTAATTCCTTATTAAAAGATTTATTAAATAATGCAAGAGGCAAGTTTTGTACAATAAATGATTTAAGTGCAATTGTTTTGGTTGGAGGAGGGACTCAAATACCACTAATAAAGGACTGGATAACAAAAAAGATTCCAGAAATTGAAATAAAGTCCCCACCTCCGATTGAATCAATAGCCTTAGGAGCTTTAGCAATGACCCCAGGGGTAAAAATTAAAGATATTTTAACTAAAGGATTATCCATAAGATTATTTAATAAGAGAGAACAAAAACACTTCTGGCATCCTGTTTTTTGCAAAGGTCAAACATGGCCAACTGAAAAACCATTTAAATTGATCCTTCAAGCCAGCAAAAATAACCAAAAAATATTTGAAATAATTATTGGAGAAACAAAAATAGAAAGAGAATATGATGTGATTTTTGAAAATGGATTACCAAAATTATCGGAGATACAAAGTGAAGAAGAAATTATTAAATGGGATAAAAAACCTCTTAAGATCGAACTAAAAAATAAATCAAACTTAGGAGAAGATAACTTAACTCTTTTCTTCAAAATCACAAAAAATGCTGATTTATCAGTTAAATGTTTTGATATTAAAGATGAGTTTCTTGGAGAGTACGATTTAGGGAATATCTTCTGAAATAAAATTATTCAAGAAAAACTCCCTCTTCATTATCAATATTGTGTAGACGTAAACTTATAATTTCGTGTTTAGCAGTTGGAACTATTTTTCCGCAAAAATCTGGTTGAATAGGTAATTCTCTATGACCTCTATCTACCATTACCAGTAACATCACCCTTTGAGGCCTGCCCCATGAATACAATGCATCCATTGCAGCTCTTGTTGTTCTACCTGTGTAAATTACATCATCTATCAAAAGGATCTCTTTCTTCTCAATAGGAATCGGAATATCTGTTGCCTTCATTAAGCGTGACCCAACTCTATTCTGATCATCTCGATAAAAAGTTGGATCGATTGTTCCTTTTCTTACTCTCATGCCAGTTTTGGTAAATAAGTCTTTTGCTAAAACTCCGGCCAAATCAATTCCTCTAGTAGGAATGCCAACTAAAACAAGGTTTTCTAGATTTTTTACTTTCTCGATAATTTCGGAAGTTAAACGTGAAAGGGTTTTTCTAAGCTCAACTTCAGTAAGTATTATGACCCTTTTTTTATTGGACATGATTTATCTACAAATAATATTTGTTTATTGTCTTTATAAATTAGCAAAAGCTAACCATGTAAAATAAAAATTGTTAAAGAGTTACGTTTAAAGCTAAATTTAAGATTGGATCACATAAAAATTAATTTGATCTAAGACATGTCAAAGATTATCAGCAAAAATATAAATAAATTAAACATGCCTCAGAACCCAGTAGTTCTAGCAATATTAGATGGGTGGGGATACAGAGAAAATACATCTGACAATGCGATAAATAGTGCCAAGACACCAATAATGGACTCTTTGTGGCATGCTTATCCTCATACTCTTATTAGCGCTAGCGGAGCAGATGTAGGACTGCCAGATGGCCAAATGGGTAATTCAGAAGTTGGACACCTCACCATTGGTTCAGGAAGAATAATTCAACAAGAGCTTGTTAGAATAACAAATATTGTAAAAAACAATCAGTTAAGCCAAGTTGATGCTTTAAAAGAGATTGCTGATTCATTAAAGAAAAACAATTCAACTTTGCATATCACTGGATTATGTTCTGATGGAGGCGTACATAGTCATATCAATCATTTAGTAGGTTTAATGCAATGGGCATCGGAAAACGGAATCGAAAAAGTTGCAATCCATGTTATTACTGATGGGAGAGATACTCCAGCAAAAAGTGCATCTAAATATATAAATCAAATAGAATCGTGCATAAAAAAATTCAAAATAGGTGAGATAGCCTCAATATGCGGAAGATATTGGATAATGGATAGAAATCAATTATGGGACAGAACAGAAAAGGCATATGCTAATTTAACTGATCCGAATATTAAAATAAGCAATATTTCTGCACAGAATTATATAAAACAAAGTTACGACAAAAACATTACTGATGAATTTATTGAGCCAATACGAATGTCTGAAAAGTATCTTAAAGATGGGGATAGTTTAATTTGCTTTAACTTCCGTCCAGATAGAGCAAGACAAATAATTCAATCCCTCTCATTAAATGAATTTTCAGAGTTTAAAAGAGAAGTAGTTCCAAACTTAGATTTAGTTACTTTTACACAATATGAAGCTAACTTTCCAGTAAAAGTTGCATTCCCTCCTGAGTCTCTCAATAATTTTATAGGACAAATAGTTTCAGAGAACGGACTCAAGCAATATAGAACAGCAGAAACAGAAAAATATCCTCACGTGACATATTTTTTTAATGGTGGAGTAGAAATTCCTTTACCGGGAGAAGAAAGACATTTAGTTCCATCTCCAAGAGTCGCAACTTATGATATGCAACCTGAAATGTCTGCAGAAGAATTAACTATTAGTTGCTCTAAAGCAATTAAAAGTGGAAAATATGCTTTCATTGTAATCAATTTTGCTAATCCTGATATGGTGGGCCATACAGGCAATATGAATGCAACAATTAAAGCTATAGAAACAGTTGATCAATGTATAGGTAAAATAGTTAATGCTACTGGAGAAATGGGTGGAAGCATTCTTATTACTGCGGATCATGGTAACGCAGAATTAATGAAAGGGCCTGCTGGAGAGCCATGGACCGCACACACCACAAATAAAGTTCCATTAATTTTTATCGAGGGCGAAAAAAGAAAAATTCCGAATATGGGAAATGAGATTTATTTAAGAGATAATGCTGGGTTAGCTGATATTGCACCCACCTTATTACAGTTATTAAATCTTCCAATACCAAATGAAATGTCAGGAAAATCTCTAATTAAAGAGATAGAGTTAAAAGGTTATAATAAAGTCGTACAACACGCCTAGAGTTTATACAAGTCTTTTATAGTAATGATTCAAATTCTTAGTTGGATATGGGTATTTTCTGGAGTTCTCCTAATACTCCTAGTTTTACTTCATAGTCCCAAAGGTGACGGAATGGGAGGTATAGCTGCTAGTGGTAGCTCAATGTTCAATAGCGCAAGTAGTGCAGAGTCATCTCTCAACAAAATAACTTGGACTTTTTTAATCATATTTTTGTCTCTTGCCGTTATTCTTAGCGCTGGCTGGATTTCATAAACTTTAAACAAAAAAAGGGATCATTCAAAATGATCCCTTTTTTAAAAATTAAATTTATTAACTGTTGTTTAGTTAATAATCAAAGTCACCACCCATTCCTGGAGCTCCTGCAGGAGCAGATGAATCTTTCTTCTCAGGTAAATCTGCAACTATGCATTCAGTGGTTAGAACCATTCCTGCTATTGAAGCTGCATTTTGTAATCCTGAACGAGTAACTTTTGCAGGGTCAACAATACCGGCGGAGGACATATCTACATATTCTCCTGAGGCAGCGTTAAATCCATCGTTAAAAGGCTTAGATTTTACATTTTCAGCAATAACAGCACCATTAGAGCCTGCATTTTCCGCAATTCTCATAAGTGGAGCAGTCAGTGAAGCTTCAACAATATTAGCTCCAATTAATTCCTCTCCTTCTAAATTTTTATCAGCCCATTCTTTTAGAATTGGAGATAAATGAGCAAGAGTTGTTCCTCCTCCAGGCACGATTCCTTCTTCAACAGCTGCTTTTGTTGCATTAATAGCGTCTTCAAGACGAAGTTTTTTATCCTTCATCTCAGTTTCAGTGGCAGCCCCAACCTTGATAACTGCTACACCTCCAGCTAATTTTGCTAGTCGTTCTTGAAGCTTTTCTTTATCGTATGAAGAATCTGTTTCATCCATTTGCTTCTTAATTTGATCACATCTAGCTTTAACAGCTTGCTCATTACCTTCAGCTACTATAGTTGTAGTTTCTTTATTGATAGTTATTCTTCTACCAGTTCCAAGCATATCTATAGTAGCGCTCTCTAATTTTAAGCCTGCATCTTCAGTAATAAGTTGACCATTAGTTAAAACGGCCATATCTTCAAGCATGGCTTTTCTTCTATCGCCGAATCCAGGCGCCTTTACAGCAGCGACATTTAGTACACCTCGTAATCTATTCACAACAAGAGTTGCTAAAGCCTCTTTTTCGATATCTTCTGCAATAATGACAAGTGGTTTACCAGTTTTAGCAATTTGTTCCAAAACGGGGACTAAATCTTGTACCAAGGCAATTTTTTTATCTGTCAAAAGGATATAAGGTTCATCTAAAACAGCCTCCATTCTCTCTGTGTCTGTTGCGAAATAAGGTGAAATATAGCCTTTATCAAAACGCATCCCCTCAGTAACTTCTAATTCAGTAGTCATTGATTTTCCTTCTTCAAGGGAAATAACACCTTCTTTACCAACTTTATCCATGGCATTGGCAATCATTAGACCAACTTCTTCGTCATTTCCAGCAGCGATGGTTCCACATTGAGCAATAGCATTACTATCACTAATAGGCTTGGAATTCTCCTTAATTTTGCCTACTAGAAATTCAGTCGCTTTATCAATTCCTTTTTTCAAGGTGATTGCATTAGCTCCAGCAGCAACGTTTCTCAACCCTGCTTTGACCATTGCATGCGCTAAAACAGTGGCTGTTGTAGTACCGTCACCAGCTGCGTCATTTGTTTTTGAGGCGGCTTGTCTAATTAATGCTACACCAGTGTTTTCAATGTGGTCTTCTAGTTCAATCTCTTTAGCGATTGTGACACCATCATTAATAATTTGCGGAGCACCAAATTTTTTCTCTAGTACAACATTTCTCCCTTTTGGTCCGAGCGTTACAGCTACAGACTCAGCAAGGATATCGATTCCTCTCTCGAGCGCTCTACGAGCTTGCTCATTGTAAATAATTCTTTTAGCCATGTTGAGGCAGCAATTTAGTAATAAGTTTTAATAATTTTTGAAACAAATATTTTAGCTTACTACAGCTAAAATATCCTTTTCTGAGAGCAAGACATATTCATCTCCTGCCAATTTAATGTCTGTTCCAGCATATTTGCTGTACAAGACTTTATCGCCAATACTCACTTCTGGAGTTTGGCGAGAACCATCGTCATTAAGTTTGCCAGGACCTACCTGAGCAACTTCCCCCACCTGTGGTTTTTCTTTAGCTGAATCAGGCAAAAGGATGCCCCCAGCAGTTTTTTCCTCAGATGCGGAAACTTTAATAAATATTCTATCTCCCAGTGGTTTTACTGTAGAGACTGTAAGTGAAACAGCTGCCATAGATTAATGGAGGATCATGATTGAGACGCTTTGCGTCATAAAAATGGAAAGAGAAATTCTCTATCCGTATCATCAACAACATAATCTGTGAAGAGGCAATTAAACCATACTTAAACTGTGCGGGTGGCCGAACCCATTTAACGAATCTACCCATGAGGTGGTAGTATTTTCGGATTATAAGCTGTAAAAAATCAGCTAATTATCACCAATCAATAAAAAATGGTAGCAACTCCATCAACTTCTTCACAAACAAAAGGCGTAGTTCGTCAGGTAATTGGCCCAGTTCTCGATGTAGAATTCCCAGCCGGAAAATTGCCTAAAATTTTAAATGCTTTAAGAATCGAGGCGAAAAATCCTGCTGGACAAGATATAGCACTCACTGCAGAGGTTCAACAACTACTTGGCGACCACAGAGTTAGAGCAGTTGCTATGAGTGGCACAGACGGCCTTGTGAGGGGCATGGAGGCAATAGACACAGGAGCACCAATATCCGTACCTGTAGGAGAAGCGACATTAGGAAGAATATTTAATGTTTTAGGTGAACCAGTAGATGAACAAGGGCCAGTTAATACTAAAGATACAGCACCAATTCATAGAGCTGCACCTAAATTAACTGACCTTGAAACTAAACCAAAAGTTTTTGAAACCGGGATAAAAGTTATCGACCTCTTAGCTCCATATAGACAAGGAGGAAAAGTGGGATTATTTGGAGGAGCTGGTGTCGGTAAGACGGTTCTTATTCAAGAGCTCATTAATAACATTGCGAAAGAACATGGTGGGGTGTCTGTCTTTGGAGGTGTAGGGGAAAGAACCAGAGAAGGTAACGATCTATATGAGGAATTTAAAGAATCGGGAGTTATCAATGCAGATGATTTAACCCAATCAAAAGTTGCCTTATGCTTTGGACAGATGAATGAGCCACCTGGGGCAAGAATGAGAGTAGGTTTATCGGCACTTACAATGGCTGAACATTTTAGAGACGTGAATAAACAAGACGTTCTACTTTTTGTTGATAATATTTTTCGATTTGTTCAAGCTGGTTCAGAAGTATCAGCATTACTAGGAAGGATGCCTTCGGCTGTAGGATACCAACCAACGCTTGGAACGGATGTTGGTGAATTGCAAGAGAGAATTACATCTACATTAGAAGGATCAATAACATCTATTCAGGCTGTTTATGTACCTGCAGATGACCTTACTGACCCAGCACCAGCAACGACCTTTGCCCATTTAGATGCTACTACTGTGCTTGCAAGAGCTCTTGCTGCTAAGGGAATTTATCCAGCAGTTGACCCATTAGACTCAACAAGCACTATGCTTCAACCATCTGTTGTTGGCGATGAACATTACAAAACTGCTAGAGCGGTTCAATCAACTTTGCAAAGATACAAAGAACTACAAGACATCATTGCAATACTTGGATTAGATGAGCTTTCTGAAGAAGATAGATTAACAGTCGATAGGGCTAGAAAAATTGAAAAATTCCTTTCTCAGCCTTTCTTTGTAGCAGAAATATTTACAGGAATGTCTGGTAAATACGTAAAATTAGATGACACCATAGCTGGATTCAACATGATTTTGTCGGGTGAATTGGATGATTTACCCGAACAGGCATTTTACTTGGTTGGCAACATTGATGAAGTCAAAGCAAAAGCTGAAAAAATAAAGTCAGAAAAATAAATATTTTTATACATTTTTAACATTCAATAATTTTAAATTAATGGCAATTTCACTTAAAGTATTAGCTCCTAATAAAAATGTTTATCAAGGCGAAGCTGAAGAAGTAATCCTTCCTAGTACTACTGGTCAAATTGGAGTGCTTCCAGGGCATATTTCTTTAGTTACAGCTATAGATATTGGCGTTTTGAGGCTAAGAATGAATTCTCAGTGGAAATCAATTGCTTTAATGGGGGGCTTTGCTGAAATTGAATCAGATGAAGTAATAGTTTTAGTAAATAATGCAGAAATTGGATCTGAAATAAATGTTCAAAATGCTGAACAAGATCTTAAAGAAGCAAAATTAGCAATTAGTAAATTTTCTGAAAATGAAAAAAATCCAGCTAAAATAAAAGCTCTTAAAGAGATTTCAAAAGCCGAAGCTCGGATTCAAGCCGCAAAAAACTAGTTTTCAAGCGGTACCACAAAAAGCTACTTCAGGAAACTTTAACTTGGCTTCTTCTAATTTCTTTGTTTTCCCCTCTTCTTGCCAATAATTTATAACTTCTGTGGCTTTATTCAATATTTCTACTCTTTCATTATCTGTAATCCAACCTTTATTCTCTAATTCACTTTTTAATTTTTCCCAAGCATCGTCTCTAGGCCAAAAATAATAAGCAGTCAGAGGGCTTGGACCTCCTCCTACTATTTGATCAACAGCCAAAGCAACGTTATCAGGTAGCCAAAGTACTTTAATTATGAACCTTCCCTCGTCAGGTTTAGGGGTATACCCTGTGGGCACTCCGTCTTCGTCGATTGTAGCTGCGGCTAGTACAGCACTAGCTCCCAACATTCCTGAATTAGAAGAAAAATTTTTAGATTTTGGATTACCACTGCTTTTTTCTTTGTTTTCTGTTGAATTTTGATTTAACTTATCTGATGAGGTCATTCACTTGATTATGTTTAATAAATAATTTATCAGTTTATGGTCACATTTTGATTAATTTATTCAAAATTTCTTGAATTTAGTTATTGATATTTTCAAAAAAAATTTTTATTTATCATAAGAAACTTGATAAAAATCATAAATTGTAGCTTCTAATGAATCCCAAAGATCTTTAGGGATGTCGTTTTCCTCAGCAAACATTCCTAGCTGGCTAGCCAAGCCTCTTGCTTGAGAGAGTTTTGAATCATATGAATCTGACATACTAGTTTTTTTGAATTACAAACTTCATAAAAATAAATCTATTGATTAGATAAGTCAAATTTAAAATTCTAAATCAGAAATTTCTTTTAGTGCAGCAGAACTTAAAACTTCTGGATTTTTATCATTAACCAGAACATCATCTTCTATTCTTATCCCAATACCTTTCCATTTGTCATCAATGAGAGGTTGTCCCTCGGGGACTGGAATCCTATCACTGATATAGATCCCTGGTTCTACAGTAAGAATCATGCCATTCTGTAATGGCACTTCATAATCTCCCATTCTGTATGCTCCAACATCATGAACATCTAAGCCGAGCCAATGCCCAGTTCTATGCATGTAAAGATGTTTATAAGATTGATTATCTATTATTTCCTCAGTACTACCAGCCAATAAACCAATTTCCTTCAATCCTTCTATCAGGATTCTTAAAGCAACACTATGAACATTACTAGAATTTGATCCAGTTACAGCACTTTTAATTGCATTTTTCTGCGCACTTAATACAATCTCGTAGATAATTTTTTGTTCTTTGGAAAATTTTCCACCTATCGGTATAGTTCTTGTTATGTCACCATTGTAATAATCAATTAGTGAGCAACCAGCATCTACCAATAATAAATCTTCCTTATTCAAGGGTGAGTTATTTGAGGTGTAATGCAAAATACAGGCATTATCTCCTGAAGCAACAATTGAGTTATAAGCTGGTCCGCGAGCACCTTTTTCCAAAAAGAATCCTTCTAAAAGACCCTGAATTTGTCTTTCATTTTTCTTGGATGAGATAGATTCTCTTACTAGTTCATGAGCTTCTGCTGAAATTTGTGTAGCCTCTCTCATTCTTTTAATTTCAAATTCACTTTTAATTAATCTCATCTCATTTAAATAAATTTCTGGAGATTTTATAGAATTTGCACCAATTCCTAATCTTGAGCGGTTTTCAAGTTGTTGAGAAAAGATCTCTAGAACTATTTTCTCAATTAATGGATGCTTACCAATTGAAAAAACAAGTTCATCAGAACCATTTATGTAATCTGGGAGTAAATCTCTTAGTTCTGTTATTGAGTGAGCCTTATCAGCCTTAAACTCTTTTTCGGCGCCGTCTACACCCCATCTAAAGCCATGCCAAACTTCACTTATAACATCTTTAGGAGCAACAAATAAAATAAATCTTTCCCCCTTTGGCTTGTGCGATAAGAAAAGAGCAATTGCATCCGGCTCATCAAAGCCAGTTAAATACCAAAAATTACTATCTTGCCTAAAAGGATATTCACAATCGGCATGATGCTTTACAAGATTAGCCCCAGGAATGATAGCAGCTTTTCCATCTAATTTATTAAAGAAAATTTCTCTTCTTTCTTCAAAAACTTTATTGTCAGGTTTAAACATAAAATTGTGTATTGGCGTGTTTTTAAAAAAAATGGAAGAATGAATTAATACTGATTCAGGACTTAACCTATTTTAATGGAACCAAGTGTTTACGGTTTAATTTTACTTATCGTTGTTATTTTAGTTGGGTCAGCATGTTGTTCGGGAGTAGAAGCGGCTTTTTTAGCTGTAAATTCAATAAGAATTCTAGAAATAGCCTCAAAACAAAAGCCAAAAAGTTCTGCGAATCAACTCCTTAAACTTAGAAAACATCTAGGAAGGACATTAACTGTAATTACTATTACTAATAATGGATTTAACATAATTGGGAGTCTTATTTTAGGAGTATACGGAACATTAGTAATTGATAATAGTTATGGCTTAACCCTATTCTCTATTGGATTTTATATATTAGTAGTTTTAGTTGGAGAAGTATTGCCCAAAGCTCTTGGCACAAGATTTTCAGTACAAATAGCGTTATTATCCGTGCCAATACTAGGAATATTAAATACTTTAATGAAGCCATTCCTTATATTAATAGAGCAAATATTTCCTGTTATCACTGCAGAAAATGAAATTTCAACTGATGAAGGAGAAATCAGACAAATGGCAAAAATTGGTAGTCAGAAAGGTTTAATAGAGGCTGATGAGGCAGCAATGATATTCAAGGTTTTTCAATTAAATGATTTAAAAGCTAAGGATTTAATGACTCCAAGGGTATCAGTACCTTGTCTCGATGGGTATTCCAATCTTGATAAAATTTCAAAACTTATAATGTCTGATAACTCTCCATGGTGGGTCATTTTGGGAGATAAAGTAGACAAAATACAAGGAGTTGTTAAACGTGAAAATATTTTAAGAGAATTAATAAAAGGGGAAAATAAAAAATTATTATCAGAAATTTGCGAACCTGTAGACTACATTCCCGAAATGATTAAGGCAGATCAATTATTAACAAGATTTGACAAGAATCATAAAGGAGTGAAAGTAGTAGTAGATGAATTTGGGGGATTCGTGGGGATTATTGGTGCTGAAGCTGTGTTATCTGTCTTAGCTGGCTGGTGGAAAAAATAAATTATGAAAGAACTTAAAATTAATAAAAATTATTCACTTTTGAAAAATTGGTGGGAGACTATTGATCTTACCAACTATGAAAAAAGTTTTTTTAATAGAGAAATAATTTCTTTTAATCAACAACTTTTTAGGCTTAAAGAAAAAAAAATAAGAATTGGCGCCTATGGTAAATCTGGCGTTGGAAAATCCTCTGTTTTAAATTATTTATTAAAAGAAGATATATTTAAAACCGATATTATCAATGGGACCACAAGAAAAATACAAGCTGAAGAATGGAATATTAAAGATCAAACACTTAACAGTGTAGAGTTGCTAGATTCTCCAGGATTTGATTTCTGCGATATTAAATGCCCAGATAAAGTTTACTCGTGTATAAATCACTCAGATATTATTTTATTTATAGTCTCAGGCGATTTAAATAGAAATGAATTAAACGAAATTTACTCCTTGATTAAAGATGGAAAAAAAATTATTGTAACTTTAAATAAAACCGATCTTTTCAATAAAATTGAATTAAAAGAAATAATTGAAAGTATAAAGTTTAAGCTTCCGAAAGATTTAAATATTCCCATAATTATTAATTCTGAAAACAATCTTAAAAATTACATGACAAAGATAATAAATCAATATGGTGAAAAATTGTTAACACTAAATTCGCTTCAATCAGCTGACAAATTGTTTCTGCAGATAAAAGAGCAAAGATTGAAAAAAAGGCAGAAATTAGCGCAGTCAACTATTGGTAAATTTTCAACCATAAAGGCATCAACGGTAGCTCTTAATCCTTTAATTCTTTTTGATATTGCTGGTAGTTTTGCAATAGATACTGCATTGATTAGCGAATTAAGTAAGATTTACGGCTTAAATTTAAAAGGTGAATCTACTAGAAAAATATTCAAAAATATATCAATTAATAATTTATTTTTGGGCGCAACTCAAGTCGGAGTAAATATATCTTTCAACCTTATTAAGAAAGTAATTTTATTAACAGCACCTTTCACTAGCGGGCTATCATTAGTACCCTATGGGCCTATAGCAATTATTCAGGCAGCAATAGCAATACATTCTACAAAAATCCTTGGGAAATTAGCAGCCAAAGAGATATTTAAAAAAAGCAAAGCTTCGTTTATAGAACCTTATATAATGCTTCAAAATAGTAATTTTAATGAAACAGAGATTTTCAAACACATAAATATTTATCTAACAAAAAGAAATTCAAATAATAATTTTGTTAGTTTTCTACCTTAAAACTTAAAATGGGAAAAAGCATTGCATTATTTGGTACTAGTGCAGATCCACCTACCATTGGACATAGAAAAATACTTGAAGAATTATCAAAAATTTATGCTTTTACTATTAGCTACGTGAGCAATAACCCCAAAAAAAAGCACATAGAGGATATATCAATTCGTAGCCATTTATTAAAAACTCTTATTGAAGATTTAGATAATCCTAAAATTTTATTTAATCAAAGGGTTAGTAGCCAATGGGCAGTAGAGTCAATCAAAAAATGTAAAGAAATTTATGAATTTACTAATTTAGATTTTGTTATTGGGAGTGATCTAATTAAAGATATTTTCTACTGGAAAAATTTTGACAAGATTATATTGGAGGTAAGTTTCTTTATAATTATAAGAGAGGGATATCCTGTTAATTCAAATACTCTTAAAATGTTAGAAACTTACAAAGTGAAATTTAAGATTTCGACCATCAAAATTCCAGAAACTTCAAGTTCAAATTTTAGATTAAATTTTAATTGTTCTAATTTACCAACGTCATTAATAGATATAGTTAAGAAGAATAATTTATATGAATCTTCTAAATTAGTTGAATGAAGTTTTTACTTGCTCAGATAAATCCAATTGTTGGAGATTTAGAGGGCAATGCAAAAAAAATACTAAACATTGCTTCGAAAGCTGACTCGATTTCTGCTGATTTAGTTCTTACTCCAGAATTGTCATTATGGGGATATCCTGCAAATGACTTACTTTTAAAAAAAAATTTAATCAAAAATCAATACCAAATTCTTGATCAATTAGCTTTTGATATTAATAAAAAATATGGAAACTTAAGCATCTCAATCGGAATAGCTGAGAAGATAAATGATTCTTTTTTTCCTAATCTTTATAATTCTATTGCGTTGGTTGAGGGCGGTGAATGGAAAATAATTGCTCGGAAAATTATTCTTCCCACTTATGAAGTATTTGATGAGAAAAGATACTTTAGATCAGAGGAAAAAGTTTCCGTATTGATTAAACAAATTAAAAATAAAACTTGGCGACTTGGCTTTACTATATGTGAGGATTTATGGGTCAACAAAGATATAGAAGGTAGAGGAATCCATAGAAAAAATCCCATTATTGATTTAAAGGAAAAAAAAGTTGATATTTTAGTAAATTTATCAGCCTCCCCATATACTCTGAAAAAGTTAGAGCTTAGATCAAAGGTTTCCAGTTTTGCTGCACAATATCTTCAAGTGCCTCTGATTTATGTCAACCAGATTGGAGCAAATGATAATTTAATTTTTGATGGAAATAGTTTTATTCTTGATAAGAATGGATCTAAAATTAAGCAATTAAAATCTTTTTCGGAAGATCTCTCCAGCTGGGAAATTGAGCAAACAAAACCTGAAAAAAATGAATTTAAAAACTCCGAAATGTCATCAATTTTTGATGCGTTAGTCCTTGGCGTTAAAGATTATGCAAAAAAATGTGGATTTAAAACAGCTTTAGTTGGATTAAGTGGTGGTATTGATTCAGCACTTGTCTCAGCAATTGCTACAGCGGCTCTAGGAAGTGATAATGTTTATTGTGTTTCAATGCCCTCTAAGTGGAGCTCATCTCATTCAAAGAGTGACGCAAAAGATTTAGCAAGAAGATTAAAGATAAGTTTCAAGAGCATTCCAATTGAAAACTTGATGACCTCTTTTGAAGAATCATTTATAAAAACCATATCTTTCGAGATGGCTGAAATAACAAATCAAAATATTCAGTCAAGAATAAGAGGCACACTTCTTATGGCTTTAGCAAATCAAGAAAAGCATTTGTTACTCTCAACAGGCAATAAATCAGAACTAGCCGTAGGATATTGCACACTTTATGGTGATATGAATGGGGGATTATCTGTAATTGGGGATTTATATAAAACTAATGTTTTTAAATTATGCAACTGGCTTGATAGTGAAGATTCAATTAGTCGTAGAAAGTTATATATGTTAGATAATAGTGTAGATATAATTGGAGAAAATATACGTACGAAAGCTCCAAGTGCCGAATTAGGTCCTAATCAATTAGATACTGATTCTCTCCCACCTTACTCTATTTTAGATAAAATTCTTAAAGGAATTATTGAAGAAAAAAAAGATTTACAACAACTAGAAGAAGATGGTTATAAAAAAGATTTAATTTTAAAAATTATCTCACTCATAAAAAAAGCGGAATTTAAAAGAAAACAGGCTCCTCCAATCCTAAAACTAAGCAGTCAATCATTAGGAAGTGACTGGAGAGTTCCCATAGCAATATCTTATTAATCACTACAAGAATACTGTTGGATTGTTTTTAAAGGCCGTTTAACTGAATCAAGGTTAATACCTTTTTTGATAGCAAGAATTATGCCTGCAGCTTCTAAGTAATTATCAACTTCAAAAAGATTGGGATAATTATAAAACTCATTTGTCACTTTTAATGAATTTTGATTTTTTACAGAGATAATATTTAAACCTTTTTCAATCCCTGCTAGTACTGCTTCTCCTCCTAATGCACCATTAGGAACAACAATCGATTCAATCTGATCAGGGTGTAGTGAGATTGATTCATTTTTAGCAGGCAATTCAACAATATCAGGTGCATTGCTTAAACCAATAAGTACAGATGGTAAAAAAGTGTATCCTATCTCTTCTGCAGCTGCACGAGGATCTAAATTTTCATTCAATTCAATTGGATTTAAAGCAGGTGCGTGAGCACAGGGAACTTTTAAAAATTTGCTTATTAAATGACTTATAACTGCTTCGACTCCAGCGATAGGATCAACCCCTTTCCCCTCTCGATAGATATTTGTTTCTAAAGAATCTGGATCATCTGGAAATTTTGCCACTATTGCTATTGCCGTAACTCCTTTTTCTATTAAACATTTTCCAGCATCAATTAGAGTATCAGGATTTTCAATTGTGCCGCCACTGATTTTTGAAAAATCAGAATCAATAATTATGTTTAATGGCTTTTTTGTAATCACATAAGAATGAACATTAATCCCCAAAGTAGAAACACATGCATCAGCAACTTGTAAATGTCTTACTAATATTTCTTTTTCAATGGCTGAATCAAAAATTATCCCAATTTTCTGTTGCTTTACCCTCTTTAAAGCGATTTCTCCTTTAGCAAGTCGGTCTAAACTATAACCCTCAACATAAAAAATATTTTTATCTTTTTCAGAAAGAGTACCGCCATTCATAACATTTGGATGAGTAATTAAGCATCCACTTGCGGATGCTAATAATTTTGCAGAAGGAAGTGCATCCCCAGCAAAACCTCCTAGTTCACAACCAATACCAGTTGGAACAATGAATATTGTTGGTGAATTTTCCATTATTAAAAATATTTCATTTTATATTTTTTAATTAGCTATGACAGCTTTAATTTTAAGTTTTTTTGTTCCAAAAGAGTCAATAGAATTTTGAATATCAACAATTGACCATCGAATTAAATCTCCTTTTTTTTCTAAATTTGTAATGATGAATTCCCTTAAATTTTTTAATTTTATTGAAACTGGCCAATCTAAATAATACTCAACTGAACTTAATTTCATTTTTGATATTTACCAAATTGATCATTATACAAATCATCTTCGACTTCTTTACCAATAACAATATTCAAATCTGACTTGGGGTATGCTACACACAAAAGTGCAAAGCCCTTTTCCCGTAAATCATCATTTAATCCCATAGCATCTTCCTGATCTACGGATCCTTCCAATATCATGGATGCACAATCTGTACAAACTCCTGAACAACAACTACTTGGTAAATCTATTCCATTCATTTTTGCAGCTGAAATAATATCTTGATCCTCAGAACATAAAAAACTAACAGTCTTTTGCTCAAATTGAACTTTGATATTGTATTCAGGCATATCCTAAATCTTATTGCTAAACTGCCGAACCTCCTACAACTTCTAATATTTCTTGTGTAATAGCTGCTTGTCTGGCTTTGTTATAGGTTAGATTCAAAGTACTTGCTAATTCTTTAGCATTATCACTTGCATTATTCATAGCAGTCATCCTGCAAGCTAATTCAGAAGCTGCTGACTCTTGAAGAGCTCTTAGTACCTGATTCTGTAAATATAAAGGTAATAAGGAATCTAATAGTTGATCAGGACTTTGTTCAAAAACAATATCTGATGGCAACTTCTCTGAATCACTTTTTTCAATATTTGATTTTTCAACAAGTAACTTACTATCTTTTGTAGTCAACCTAAAAATTTCATCGTTTTCCTCAGCGATTCCTTGAGGGTCAAGTGGCAATAGTGTTTGAACGACAGGGGCACAGCTAACTAAAGTGATGAATTTCGTGTAAATAATTTCCACCCTATCAGAATTTTCTGAAAGAAATTCGGCTAAAATCTCATTTGTAACTCCTTCAGAATCCTTGACTGTGGGTACCTGTTCTAGTTCTTTGAAAGTACTTTTAATTACATATCTATCCTTTCTATTTTGAAAATATCCAATAGCTTTCTTTCCTACCAAAATTAAATTTGGCTGATACCCCTGTTTGACTAATTCTGCGTATCTTATTTCTACCTTTTTTATAATATTTGTATTGTAACCACCGCATAAACCTCTATCCGCAGTTATACAAACCAAGGAGATACTCTTTACTTCTCTCTTAGATAGTAAAGGAGAATCGACAGCCTCAAATTGTACTCTAGATTGAATATTTTCTAAGACTCGAGCAAGTTTATCAGCAAAAGGTCTACTCTTAAGAACTTGATCTTGAGCTCTCCTAACTTTTGCAGCTGCAACAAGTCTCATGGCCTCCGTTATTTTTCTTGTATTTTTAACGGAAACGATTCGATCTCTAATCTCTTTAAGATTTGCCATGGTATCTCCTAAATAAATTTAAACTGTGGCAAGCATAGATGATTTAACTTCATTTATCACCTCTTTTAGCGTCGCTTCTAATCCATCATTTAATTTCTTTTCTTTAAGAATCTCTTCTATAAATTCCGCTTTATTTAACTTTAGGTATTCCCTAAGTTCAGTTGCAAATTTAGTAACATCTTCTACAGGAACCTCATCAATAAGACCTTTAACTCCTGCATAAACAACTGCAACTTGTTCTGCAAGGTTTAGCGGAGAGAATTGAGGTTGCTTTAATAACTCTCTTAGTCTTTTACCTCGTTCAAGTTGTTGCTGAGTTGCTTCATCAAGATCAGATGCAAATTGAGAAAAAGCAGCTAGTTCATCAAACTGTGCGAGCTCTAATTTTAAAGTTCCTGCAATTTTTTTAATTGCTTTTGTCTGAGCGGCTCCTCCAACACGGCTAACAGAAATACCAACATTAATTGCTGGTCTTAATCCTGAGTTAAATAAATCTGCACTCAAGAATATTTGTCCATCTGTAATTGAAATAACATTAGTTGGGATGTAAGCAGAAACGTCCCCTGCTTGAGTTTCAATAATTGGAAGAGCTGTCATAGAGCCACCTCCCATAGCATCAGAAAGTTTTGCTGCTCTTTCTAACAATCTACTGTGTAAGTAGAAAACATCTCCTGGATAAGCCTCTCTTCCTGGTGGTCTTTTTAAAAGAAGAGACATTTGTCTGTAAGCCTGAGCTTGTTTCGTTAAATCATCATAAATAACAAGTGTTGCTTTACCCTGATACATAAAATGTTCAGCAATTGCTGCACCGGTATAAGGTGCTAAGTACTGTAAAGCAGCTGGTTCTGAAGCTCCTGCACTAACTACGACTGTATAATCTAAGGCTCCTCTCTCTCTTAATACCTCTACGATGTTTGCTACTGATGCTGACTTTTGACCAATAGCTACGTAAACACAAACTACGTCTTGACCTTTTTGGTTAATTATCGTGTCGATAGCAATTGCAGATTTTCCAGTTTGTCTATCACCAATAATTAATTCTCTTTGACCTCTTCCAACAGGAATCATTGCATCAATAGATGTGATACCTGTTTGCATTGGTTCATGCACTGATCTTCTCTTAATTATTCCAGGAGCCATTTCTTCAATCAATCTAGTATCACTCGTTGGAATTTCCCCTTTCCCATCTATTGGTTGTCCGAGAGGGTTTACAACCCTCCCCTGCATTGCTTCACCAACCGGAACAGATGCAATTTTTCCTGTGGACTTAACATTACTTCCTTCTTGGACACCCAGTGCCTCTCCCATTAAAACGGCCCCAACATTATCATCTTCAAGATTTAAAGCTATACCTTCTGTGCCATCTTCAAATTCCAATAACTCACCTGCCATGACCTGATCTAAGCCATATATTCTTGCAATGCCATCACCGATTTGCAGAACAGTTCCTACATTGCTAACACTTACAGATTGGTCATAATCAGTTATTTGTTGTTTTAAGATTGAACTGATTTCATCAGGGCGTATAGATACCATGGATTTAAGAATTTAAGGTTGATTTAAAAGTTACTTGGAAAGGGATAAGCCAAGTTTTCTTATTTGTGAAGCAAGAGAAGCATCAATTACTTTTGATCCTACACTGGCGACGAAACCACCTATAAGAGATGGATCGATTTTAGTTACAAGTTCTAATTTTTCAGTTCCAGCAATATTGATGATCTTTTTGGTAATTAAACCTTTCTGTTCATCAGTAAGCTCGACTGCAGAAGTAACAGTTGCCAAAGCAATATTACTATTTTCTCGGTAAATCTCTAAAAACCTATCAAGAATTGAAATAAGGATTCCAATTCTTTGCCTATCGGCCAATAATTTTAAGAAATTTAATAAAGAAGAACTAACCTTTTTTGAAAAAATTTCGTTAATGATTTTCTTCTTAGCATCTGTCTCTAAAATGGGAGAGGATAGTGCCTTCTCCAGTTCAGGGGAATCATTTATTAATTCTAAGAGTTGTTTAACTTCAGAAACCATCTCTTCAGTTTGCGAATTTTCATTCACAACTTGAAGTAATGCCTCTGCGTATGGTGTAGTAACTGAATTTAAAAGTGGCATTAGTTCACCTCAATATTGTTAATTGATTGAGTTACCAAATTTTCTTGAGTTGTTTTATCAAGTCGATTTGGGAGAGAATCTAAAGCTTTCTTAATTGCCAGTTCTACAGCTTCTTTTCTTAGTTGAGAAATTGCTCTGGATGCTTCAGAGCTCTCATCAGAGATTGCACTTTGTTTAATTCGTGCCATCTCCTCTATCGCTTTTTTCTCACTTTCCATTCTGATTGATTCAGATCTTTTAAGGGAATCTGCTTTTATTTGAGAAGCTTTTTCTTCTGCTGAAGATAAATCTTTCTTCGCCTTTTCTAAAGCTTGAGTTGCATTTAGAAGTCGATCTTCAGCATCTTTTAATTCAAGAAGGATTCCTTCTCTCCTTTTTTGAAGCATTTTACCTAAGAAACCAGGCAAAAATTTATAAAGACCGAAAACTACTACAGCCCAATTAAGGATATTAGTTTCGAATAAATTGAAGTTCAATCCAAAACCTTCTGTAGCTAAAAGAGTTAAATTCATTTTTCTAGAATCAATCTATTAACAATAAGTTCGCTTAGATCATCAGCCTGTTTAGAAAGTTGATCACGAGCAGCAGACGTCTGACTTTCAATTGCTAGTCTTGCTTTTTCTTTTGAAGCATTTGCTTCATTGTTGGCAAGTTCTATTGCTTCTTTATAAAGCTTGTCAGACTCATTCTCAGCTTCGCTCACAATTCTTTGGGCTTCTGTACGAGCACTTTGAAGCTGAGTTAATAAATCAGCTTCTAATTTTTTAACCTCAGAAAGTTTATTTTTGGCCTCAATAATATTATTACTTACAAACTTTTCTCTTTTTTCTACAACATTGCCAACAGGCTTAAAAAAGAGAGAATTTAATATGTAAGTAAGCGCAACTACTTGTATCGCCATAAGTGGCAAAGTGGCATTTATGTCAAATAATCCACCTTCTGTAGCACCAAAAAAATTAAAGGCCAACATATGATTCAGTTGAAGTTAAAAAATTAAATTTAAATATTGCTAATAAGGATTAGAAGCAATATTAACTTTTAGGAAAAAGGATTCGCAAAAAGTAGTACCAAAGCCACAACTAATCCGTAAATTGTTAATGACTCCATGAAAGCGAAAGATAAAAGAAGAGTTCCTCTGATTTTACCTTCAGCTTCTGGTTGACGGGCAATACCCTCAACAGCACCTTGAGCTGCGTTACCTTGTCCAAGACCTGGGCCAATAGCACCTAGACCAACTGCTAAACCAGCAGCTACAACTGATGCAGCGGAAGTAATCGAATCCATAATTTTGAAATAAAGAGCTTAATACTTGTGATAATCTTTGTTGTCATACACGCTTGGACATCCTTTCTTTTAAGAATGGGTCTGATATATTCAGACCTACGCGATTAGATATTTTGCCAGATTACAGACTCTTTGTAAAAGCGTCTGAATGTATTAGAAGACAGCTAATGATGTTCTTCAACAGCTTCTCCAATGTAATAGGCCGCCAAAGTTGCGAAAATCAATGCCTGAATTGCACTAGTAAACAATCCTAGGAACATAACAGGTATTGGGAGAATTAGCGGAACTAAAAAGACTAGAACACCAACAACAAGTTCATCAGCCAAAATATTTCCAAATAACCTGAAAGAAAGTGATAAAGGTTTCGTAAAATCTTCTAAAATTTTGAAAGGGAGCATAATCGGAGTTGGGTGAACATAGTATTCGAAGTATCTCCAACCCTTATTGCTTAAACCTGCATAGAAATAAGAAAGTGAAACCAATAAAGCCAAGGCTATTGTTGTATTGATATCAGCAGTAGGTGCTCCTAATTCTCCACTTGGTAACTTAATTAATCTCCAAGGAATTAAAGCTCCTCCCCAATTACTAACAAAGACGAATAAAAATAAAGTACCTATAAATGGCATCCAATCTCTATAAACTTTTTCACCTATTTGCGTCCTAGCAAGATCTCTTATGTAATCCCAAAGGAACTCAAGCAAGTTTTGTAGGCCTTTAGGATCATTTTCCATCTTTTTAGTTCCTAAAGAAATAAAAACTAATAAAGCTCCTAATAAAATCCAAGATGTTAAAAATACCTGCCCATGTAGTCTGATATTTCCAATTTGCCAATAAAGATGTTGGCCAACTTCTAATGCTGCAAAATTTGTTAGCAAGGAATTAAAAAACATTTGTTTTGAATAAAAAATTTACTTAAGAACGTGAAAAATAAAGAATGAGTGAAGGCTTATAAATGAAAAAACCTATCATTGCAGGAAAAATATCCAAAGATCCTAGCTTGCTCGCAAAAATAAAGAGGCAAACTGGAACTAAAAGTTGCAATTTTGATACACCTGATGATTCTTTACCAAGTTTCCCTATACTTTTAGCAAGCAAACGTAGGTAAAAAATACCGGCTATTGAACCTATAAAAATACTTAAACCAAAAGTAAATCCTAGAAAAATTCCAGTTATTGACGCTAATAAAATAGAAACAATAAAAGTAATTCCAAAAATTGTTAATTGCAATTTTGTGTATTCATCATTTTGAGAAAGCAAATTATCTAATTGATTGGCAATGCCAGATTTACTTTCTTTGATAATCGAATTATTTAGGGATCGAGGAAATTGAACATTCTCATTAGAGGGATGCTCAAGTTTTTTTCTATTTGAGTCCACTGATGTGAACATAGTTTAGAAACCTCTCTAAATGGTTTGAAGTAAGTATATAAACTCACGGAATCTATCACGGAGAGGTACCTTTTAGCTAGTTTTTTTTTATAAAAAATTAATTCTTAAGATTTATAATGAATTTGTAGTCCTTTTTTTACTTTATTCTTCAAAATTAAAATTTATGAAAAGTAATCTTTTTTATTGCTTTAACACTATAAAACGTTAATAAAAGACTTGGCAAAATCTCAATTAAACGTCTCAATAGTACATATACATCTAAAAAATTGGAGATAAGTCAAGAAAAAATAAAATACAAAAGAATTTCTAAAAGAAAAAAAACCTTTAATTCTAATTACAAAAAAAATCTAAGCAATTTAACAGAGTCTATATTTCCCTTACCTTGGACGATATGGCCTTATGAGGCAAAAATACTCGTTATTCTCATTGGAATTTGGTCCATATTAGGAATATGCATTCTTGGATCATCAAGTTGGTGGGTGGCTAGTAGGGAAATGGGAAATTGGGCTTACTTCTTAAAAAAACAAATTATTTGGACAATTCCAGGAATTGGCTTATTTTATTTTGTCCTGAATACAAACATTAGAAATCTTTTAAAGTTTTCAAGAATTATTTTTTTTGTTTTGTTTTTTCTAGTATTACTAACCAATATTACTGGAATTACAGTTAACGGATCTTCAAGATGGCTAGTACTTGGAAATTTACGTCTACAACCATCTGAATTAATTAAGCCTTTTCTAATTCTAGAAGCTTCTAACCTTTTCGCACATTGGAAGTTGATTAAGAATGATAAAAAATTAATTTCAATATTCTCTTTTGGATTATTAATTTTATTAATACTAAAACAGCCTAATTTAAGTACTGCATCATTAACTGGAATTCTTTTTTGGGTAATGGGTTTATGTGGAGGCGTAAAACTAAGTTCTCTCTGCTCATTTGCCTCATTAGGATTTATTACTGGATGTATTAGTATCTTAAATAACGAATATCAAAAACTTAGAGTTACTTCATTTATTAATCCTTGGAAAGATCAACAGGAAAGTGGATTTCAGTTGGTTCAAAGTTTATTAGCTATAGGTTCAGGTGGTCTATTCGGTCAAGGTTTTGGCTTGTCTATACAAAAATTACAGTACCTACCTTTTATGTACACAGATTTTATTTTTGCCATTTTTGCTGAAGAATTTGGTTTGTTAGGGTGTACTTTATTCCTAGGTTTTCTAGCAGTTTTCTCTTATATAAATCTAAGAATTGCTCTAAAGTGCCGGAACAACTATACAAAATTAGTTTCTATTGGATGTGGTGTATTGTTGATAGGTCAATCAATAATGCATATTGCTGTAGCAACAGGCTCTATGCCTACTACTGGCTTACCACTTCCTTTCATTAGTTATGGTGGGAATTCATTAATCGCATCATTTTTTATTGCAGGGATGTTACTAAGATGTTCATTAGAATCTACAGGCTTCATAGGTATTATTAGTACACGAAAGACTCTTAATTAGTTAGAATTTATTAGATTTAAGTCTAGCTATCGAATCATTTAATTTAGTTATTTCAGAATTATCTCAAAAGGGTAATCTGCTTATGCAGAATGGCCTTGATAACCCTGGACCATTTACTATATTTTTGGTTTTCTGCGCAGGACTTTTAACAAGTCTTGGACCATGCTCATTATCATTACTTCCAGTGACAATTGCTTATATAGGAGGAACAGAGAAAAATAAATTTAAACTTATTAGTTTTTCAGGAGGAGTAGTTTTTTCGCTTGTTGCACTGGGGGCTGCGAGTGGATTCTTAGGTAAAATATACGGGCAAATTCCAGCTTATTACACTTCGATTGTTGCCTTAATAGCAATAATAATGGGTTTAAATTTACTAGGAATTTTAAAGTTTCAGTTCCCGAATGGACCTGATCTAAAAAAAATAGAGGACAAGATACCATCCCTCATAGCACCTTTTGCGATAGGAACTACTTTTGGACTAGCCTCTTCACCTTGCATTACTCCAGTTTTAGCAACTCTTCTAGCTTATGTATCGCAAGCTAAAAACCCGATAATCTCAATTATTTTTTTACTTTTCTTTGGAATAGGCCAAGTCACTCCACTGATTATTGCGGGAGCCACAGCAGAAAATTTAAAAAAATTTTTAGAGCTTAGAAAATTTAGTCAAATAATTCCTACCTTAAGTGGGATATTTTTAGTAGCACTAGGATTATTAAATTTATTTTCAAATTGGATTTAAATGATTATTTTTAAGAATCTAATTTTAAAAATATCAAGTTTAAGATTCGCAATATCACTGATGATCTTCATAGCTCTTGCCAGTGGCATAGGTACTTTTATACCTCAAGATAATAATAATAAATTTTATATTGATAATTTCGATAGAGCTCCCATTTTTGGATTTTTAGATGGAGAAAAAGTCTTAAAACTTCAATTGGATCATATATATACAAGCTTTTGGTTTTTATTTACATTAATTCTTCTTTGCATTTCTCTGGCAGCTTGTAGTTTTAGGAGGCAAATTCCTTCATTAAAAGCTTCATTAAAATGGATTGAATATAAGAGCGAAAAAAAATTTAGCAAACTGCAACTAACTACAAGTTATCCAATCAATCAAGATGGAGAACATATATCAAAAGTAGATTTATTACTTAAAAAAAAAGGATGGAAAACATACAAATTTAATAGTCATATTTCTGCAAGAAAGGGGTTAATTGGAAAAATCGGTCCTTTAGTTGTACATATAGGATTAATAGTCCTACTTATAGGTTCAGCATATGGAAGTTTTACAAGTCAATCAAAAGAACAATATTTACTGCCTGGAGAAACTTTAGATCTTGTTAATGAGAGCACAAACTCAAAAGCCAATGTAAAATTAGTCGATTTTTCTATAGAACGTGAAAGTGATGGTGTGCCCAAACAGTTTATTTCAAAATTAAATTTTTCTTCTGAAGATCTAAATTTAAATGAAATAAAAACAACCAAAGTTAATCACCCAATCAGGTTTAAAGGATTAACTATTTATCAAGCAGATTGGGCAATATCAAATGTTGTTTTAGAAATAGATAATATCCTTTATCAATTACAATTAAAGGAGATTCCAGAAATCGGAAATCAAGTTTGGGGAGTTTTAGTTGAATTAGGATCGGAGACTAAAAAAAATTTCCTTTTAACAATAGATAATGAAAATGGTCCACTTAAAATTTCGAATATAGAAAATTTTTCCGGAAATAATCTCTATATCAATGAAGATCCTTTAGAAGTTAACTCTTCAAAAGTATCTCTGAAAAAAATAGTCCCCAGCAGTGGATTAATAATTAAAAATGATCCGTCTATACCATTTATTTACTTTTCTTTTATCTTAATAATTTTTGGAACTATAATAAGTCTTATACCAACTAACCAATTATGGATTCTAGTAAATAAAGAATCACAAAAGTTATCTATTGGAGGCCTTAGTAATAAAAATTTAGTTGGTTTTAAAAAAGAATTTTTTAAATTATCAGACGAAATAAAAAATTTTTAATTTCTTTTCTGCCCACTAAAAATATCCAACTGCATAGAAACATTCCCTCTAGGGTTAAATGCAGCATTTAAATGTATCCAGTGAGGTGAACCTTCGTTAACTAGATCATCCATAATTCTATTCACAACTTCCTCATGTGATATTTTTATATCCCTAAAATTATTAATATAAAGCTTTAAAGACTTCAACTCATAGACTTTCAAATTAGGTTGATAAATAATATTTAGCTTTGCAAAATCTGGATAACCAGAAAAGGGACACTTACATGTAAATTCAGGTAACTGAATAGAAATTTCATAAATTCTTTTCTTATTTGGATTATCGAAACAAATTATTTTTGATTCTTCAATAATTCTCTCACCATATAGCGGTCTTTGAGTCGAATCTTCTAATTTAGCTGTACTCATTTTTAGTAGAATTTTTTTACTAAACCTATATAAAAACTATATATAAAGATAAAAATTCGCAAAAATATAAACAAACCTAAGTATTACAATTGAACAACTCAAAAGCGGTTAAATCTTATTTTTGTATCAATTGTGACATTCATAACGTCGGTTAAAGAGGTTATATGTGATTAGTTTATTGAAAAATTAATGGACATTTGTTTGATAACTATCGATAACAACTTAAACAAATCACTTCAACCAAAAAGCGCAATTGGAATGTTATGGCTTCAAACACACTTTGAGAATGATCAGTGGGAAGCATTGTCAAATAGTACAGTAATAATTTCCGAAGAAAATTCCCAATTATTAATTGAAGACGCTACGAATGCAGGCCTAACTGTTAAATGTTTTTCTGATATTTCAATGTTGGATGTTTTCCCAAAAAACAATTAAAATAGGAATATTCAATCTTTAATCATGAAGAAAATTGAAGCAATCATACGTCCATTTAAGCTGGAGGATGTAAAAATTGCATTAGTCAACTCTGGTATTGTTGGAATGACAGTTAGTGAAGTCAGAGGTTTTGGAAGGCAAAAAGGACAAGTTGAAAGATATAGAGGTTCTGAATTTACTGTTGAATTCCTTCAAAAACTCAAAGTAGAAGTTGTTGTAGAAAATGAAAAGGTTAATTCAGTCATAGATGCAATTGCTGAAGCAGCAAAAACTGGAGAGATCGGTGACGGGAAAATATTCATCACATCAATTGATTCTGTTGTTAGAATTAGAACTGGAGACAAAAATGAAGAAGCTCTTTAAATCAAAGAGTTTCTTTTACTAAATTTTGTACATATTCACTATTAATCATTTTATTTGATTGACTTCCTAAGGTCATCCAAGCTAGATATTCATGATTTCCAGCAGGACCAACTAGAGGAGAAGCTATCAAATTCTTTATATTCCATTGAAAATTCTTAGCAGCATAAATAACAGACTCTATTGCCTCAGTATGGAATTTAGGATTGCGAACAACACCACCTTTACTGACTTTATCTTTACCCACCTCAAATTGGGGTTTAATTAAAAATATTCCCTCAACAAAATCACCTTCTAATAAATTACCAATAGATTTAAAAACTAACTTTAATGAAATAAAAGACAAATCAGCAACCACAAAATTTGGTAATTCATTACCTCTAGATAAAAGATCATTAGGTTTTAAATTTCGAATATTAGTTCGTTCAAAAAGTATGACTTTCGGGTTATTTCTAATCTTCCATGCCGTCTGTCCATAACCAACATCTATCCCATAAACTAACTTTGCTCCTTGTTGTAACAAGCAATCAGTAAATCCTCCAGTAGAGATTCCTGCGTCAATACATATTTTATCTTTTACTTTAATTTCAAGTTTTTTAAATGCCTCAAATAATTTTTCGCCACCTCTTGATACAAACATAGGTTCGGAATCAATAAAAAATTCAGATCCAATTAATACTTGTTGTCCAGGTTTATCCAAAACTTTTCCATTGATATCTCTAACCTTACCCGCAAGAATTAAACCTTGGGCTTTTTGACGAGTTTCACATAAACCTTTATTAAGAAGATAAAGGTCTAATCTACTTTTTTTAATCATCTACAAATCAATAAGCAAAAACTGAATAATGTACTTCTACAAGATTAAGATCCAAATTCTTTGATACCTTCCAATTTTAAATTAGAACTAAAAATTTACCCATTATTAACGAAAGAAATAAATGCAAATATTTTTATTTTTAAGCTTTCATTATTAGCCAGAAAAATGTTACATAAGAAAATAATAATCAGTCAAATATGTTCAATGGCAAGTACATCTTTAAGGTATAGAGCAATAATTCGATTTTGGTTATAAAGTTTAAATTGATAATTAATAAAAATTGTGATTGAGCGTTACACATTACCCGAAATGGGAAAAATCTGGACTGAAGGCGCAAAATTCCAGAGTTGGCTTAAAGTTGAAATAGCTGCATGTGAAGCAAATTTTTCTCTCGGAAAAATTCCTGAGAATGCTATGAAAGAAATACGTTCAAATGCAAATTTTGATGAATCTAGAATTACAGAAATTGAGAAAGAAGTTAAACATGATGTCATAGCATTTCTTACAAGCGTTAATGAATTTGTAGGAGATTCCGGAAGGTACATTCATGTTGGCATGACCAGTAGTGATGTACTTGATACTGGCTTATCTCTTCAGTTAAAAGATTCTTGTGAATTGTTATTAGAAGAAATTGAGAACCTAGAAAATGAGGTCAGATTATTAGCAAGAAAGCATAAAAATACATTAATGATTGGCAGATCTCATGCAATTCATGGGGAGCCAATTTCCTTCGGTTTTAAACTTGCTGGATGGTTAGCAGAAATAATAAGGAACAAAAAAAGATTGTTAGCACTGAGAGAATCTATAGCAATTGGACAAATAAGTGGTGCTATGGGAACTTACGCTAATACGAACCCTAAAGTAGAACAAATAACTTGTGATTTACTCGACTTAAAACCAGATACAGTAAGTACGCAGGTCATATCGAGAGACAGACATGCAGAATATGTTCAAACTATTGCACTAGTTGGAGCTTCCCTAGATAGATTCGCAACTGAAATAAGAAATTTACAAAGAACTGATGTTTTAGAAGTTGAGGAGGGCTTTACAAAAGGGCAAAAAGGAAGTTCTGCCATGCCTCATAAAAGAAATCCTATTCGAAGTGAAAGAGTAAGCGGCTTAGCAAGAATTTTGAGGAGTTACGTCTTAACAGCACTGGAAAATGTTCCACTTTGGCACGAAAGAGATATAAGCCATAGTTCAAATGAACGTATCATGTTACCTGACGTATCAATCTGTTTGCATTTTATGCTTAGGGAAATGAAAGATATAGTGAGTAATTTGGAAGTTTATCCAAAAAATATGCTCAAAAATTTAAATATATATGGTGGTGTAATCTTTAGTCAGAAAGTTTTACTTTTACTTGTAGAGAAGGGCTTATCTAGAGAAAAAGCATATAGCTTAGTACAAAAAAATGCGCATCAGGCTTGGAATACTCAGAATGGGAATTTCAAACAAAATATAGAGAGAGATAATGAAATTATGGACTTTATTGATCAAAGTGACTTAGAAGAATGTTTTAATCCTTCAATTCATCTTAATAATTTAAGTGTAATATGGGAGAAGTTAGGTATCTAGGATTACTGAAAACCTTATCTAAGTTAAACCAGTGTTTTCAGAGGAATAATGACCAAAAACTTTAGGATTGAAAAAGATAGTATGGGAATAATAGAGGTTCCCATGGAAGCTTTGTGGGGTGCTCAAACACAAAGATCGATAATAAATTTTTCTATTGGAGAAGAATTAATTCCAATTGAGTTAATTTATTCACTGACCCTTATAAAAAAAGCTGCTTCAATTGCAAATTTCAATTTAGGTTTAATAGATAAAAGGAAAAAAGATTTGATTGTAGAGGCATGTACGGAAATACTTGATGGGCTTCACGATTCACAGTTTCCCTTAAAAGTTTGGCAAACAGGTAGTGGCACTCAAACAAATATGAATGTTAATGAGGTAATTTCAAATATTGCAGCTTTAAAAACTAATTCAGAGCTTGGAAGTCATCAACCAATTCATCCGAATGATGATGTAAATAAATCTCAGTCAACTAATGACACTTTTCCTGCTGCTATTCAAATATCTGTTGTTAATGAAATAATCAAAAATTTAGTTCCAACGATCAGAGAACTTACTAAGGTCCTTGATAAAAAAAGTGAAGAATGGAAAGACCTTATAAAGATAGGAAGAACCCATTTTCAAGATGCAGTTCCCCTTACTTTTGGGCAAGAAATATCAGGATGGTCAGAACAACTTAAAGATGCTGAGAATGCAATTATTATGAGTCTGAATGAATTATATTTCTTACCTCTAGGAGGAACTGCAGTTGGCACAGGGATTAATTGTCCAAAAGGATTTTGTGAAGAGTCTATAAAATCAATTTGCGATGATACTAATCTAATGTTCTATAAATCAAAAAATAATTTTTCTATCATGGCCTCGCATGATCGTCTTGCTCAAGTAATGAGTCAGATAAAAATATTAGCAGGTGCATTATTTAAAATTTCAAATGATATAAAAATTCTATCTTCTGGTCCAAGATCAGGAATATATGAACTAATTATTCCTCAAAATGAACCTGGAAGTTCAATTATGCCGGGTAAAGTGAATCCAACTCAATGCGAAGCGTTATCAATGGTTTGTACTCAGATAATGGGTCTTGAATATGCAGTCTCAATGGCAAATTCTAGCGGCACTTTACAGATGAATGAATATAAGCCTCTTATTGGATTTAATATTCTCACAAGTTTAAAATTACTTAAAAATGTAATAGAAAACTTCAGAATAAAATTAGTTGATGGGATGAAACCTAATCAAAAGAGAATGAAGTTAAATTTAGAAAATTCACTAATGTTGGTTACAGCCATAGTGCCAAAAGTTGGTTATGAAAAAGCAGCTGAAATTGCAAACCTTGCCTTCAAAGAATCATTAAATTTAAAAGAGGCAACAATTAAATTAGGTTATTTAAACGAAGATGAATTTGATGAAGCAATGAATATCAATTCAATGATTTGATTAAAAAAATTTAAAAATTATTTTCAATTCTTTTTGTTGCAGGATTAATATCTTCAGAGACTTTTATAAGATCATTAGATTCAGAAACAGGAAAACGATTAATAGCTTTTAATGCTAGCTTAGCTTTGCTTTTTAATTTATTACTAACACCAATACAGTATTGCACTTGAGAAAGGATATCAATTGATCTTCTAATAATCCTCACTACATCACCTTCGTCTAATGAAGTATTAAAAACCAAATCTTTCCATTTTTTTCCTCTTGCCCATTCAGAAATAATTCCAGTCAAATCTGTTTCTAAATAGATAGGAATTTCAATATGAAACTTATTTTGTTGAAAAGAGATTAATTTTCTTAAACCATCTAATTCATTAAAAACATCTATTACCTTTAAAGAAGGCTTGAAATTACACCAAAGATTAGGCCTCCTTACATCAACACATATAGCTTGAATAATTGCAGCCAACTCAGGAGGATCTAAATCGTCTAAATAACCACTAACTAAAACAAGACCAATCCATAATTCATTTTCACTTCTTATTGCACCAACTGTTTGTCCAACTTCTGTCAATTCCAAATCATTTAAACAACCAAAATGATTCAAAATTTTAATCAAATCAGTAAAAGTTCTCCAGTTATGATTTTCTTTATCCTCAAGAAGTTTTTTTCTAATATTTATTTCTTGTTCAACATCAATAATTCTTTTTCTATATTTCTTTAATTTCTTGGAGTCTCCAAATCTGTGTGCAGGATGATCAGTAACTGTTTCTTCTAAATTATTAATTTGTTGCTTTTGTGCCAAAACTTCCGTTGTCAAATCATATTGTGGAGTTTGTAAATCATTTTTTTTAGAAACTTCTAAAATTCGATCCGCATAACATTGCGACATATCATCTCCTCTAAATACCTCTCCAGAAAAATACATCTTTGGCACTTCAAGTCCTAAGACATCAATTGCATCCAAATCATTAAAAATACTTACTATGTATGAGGGTTTTATAAGAATAAATAAATTATCAATTGTCAAACACAATAAACTCTTAATTTTTTGAGATTCATATATTTTCTTACAAATTAATCCTGGAACAATTTTTCTTTTAATTTGGGGAGCTTTGATTGAAATTAAGCTTCCATCTTTAATATATGGAAGTGCATTAGTAATTTCTTCTGATAATTTTTCTGCTGATTGTTTTTCTAAAATTTTCAAGAGTCTTCTCTCTTCTTTAAGACGATTTTTTAACTTTTCGTATGCATCAAAATCTTTCCATGAAACGTTAGAAGTAATTTTTTTTAACTCAATTAAATCATTATCTAAATTTTCAAGAATTATATTCTCACCTGCTGATTCACCTAAATATAAAAAACTACCAAAACTTCTTTTAATTAATTCTTTAGACTTCTCTAAAGTATAACTTTGTAAAAGATTAAGTACCATTCCATAGCTTGGAGTGAATTGACTTTCTAAAGCATTTGGTTTGCTCGTAGCCAGTGCACTTGCTTCTTTGGCACCTTCGAATCTTGTTTGTAATGTAACAACATATCCTTGGGTATCTTTTCCTCTTCTTCCAGCTCTTCCTGACATTTGCAAAAATTCACTGCTAAATAATAATCTATGACCATCTTCTGTCCTTTTTGATAAAGAAGAAATAACAGTTGCTCTTGCGGGCATATTTATTCCTGCAGCAAGAGTTTCAGTTGCAAATACAATTTTTATTAAACCTTGCTGAAATAATTCCTCAACCAATTCTTTCCATGCAGGCAATAATCCAGCATGATGAGATGCAATTCCGCGTTTTAATGCCTCGCATTGAGATTTATCTTTAATTGCTTCCTGATTATTTTTAAGATAAACATCTAATTTTTGGGATATCATACTTGCTTCTGAATAACTTACTAAAGTTAAATCTTTTATATTCTCAATAGCCTTGTCACATCCTCTTCTACTAAAAATAAAATAAATAGCTGGCAACATATTTCGTTCAGCTAGTTTCGAGATCACAAAGCCAATTGAGGGAGACTTTGGTTGGATTATCCTACCCACTTTTCCTTTTATTTTCTGCCCTTTAGGAGCTCTCCAAATCTTACAGTTTGGATGAATTCCATTACCCTTATTATTTAAAAGTGGATGGAGGCCTTTAACACTACAAAAAATAAAATCAAGAGGGACTGGTCTCTTATCACTATTAATTAGTACTGTGGGCCCATGAACTTTTTCTATCCAATTTTGCAATTGATCTGCATTCGCTATTGTTGCTGATAAAGCTATTATTTGAGTTCTAGTAGGGCAATGGATTATAGTTTCTTCCCAAACTGTACCTCTTTGGGGGTCATTCATATAATGACATTCATCAAGAATTACAGATTCTAAATTTTCTAAGGGATCATCAAATTCATCAAATTCGCCATAAAGCATGTTCCTAAAAATCTCAGTCGTCATAACTAAGATTGGTGCTTCTCTATTTACGCTTATATCTCCAGTTAAAAGACCAACATTATTCTCACCATATTGATTAGCAAAATCTCTAAACTTTTGGTTTGATAGGGCCTTTAAAGGTGTTGTATAAAAAACTCTGCTTTCATGAGATAAGCCTCTATATATAGCAAATTCACCTATCAATGTTTTACCCGAACCTGTTGGTGCTGTTAAAACAACAGAATTTCCGCTATTAATAGCTCGTATTGCTTCTAATTGGAAATCATCTAGAGGAAAAGGGAAATATTCCTCTAAATTAAGCAATAATTGTGATTGAAGAGAGGATGAGTTAACTTCTTAATATATTATCTATATAGATATTAATAAACAAAAAATACCTTGCAAACTTTAATAGTAAATCTAAATCTTTTTAATTAAATCCACTATATTTTATTTTGCCAAAATGAAAAAAGTAAAAATTCCAAAAAATAGAATCCGTAAATTAAAAACATTTTCTTTAGGTAAAAAATCCTTCGAACTTCAAAGTGTAAATTCGCAAAATCAAAACCTTGTAGACTTATGCAGTAATGATTATTTTGGATTAAGCAGGGATAAGGATTTAATAAAAGCTGCTTACGAAATAAGCTCGTTAGAAGGCATTGGTTCAGGAAGCTCTAGGTTTATTACAGGTTCAAGACCAATACATAAATTATTAGAAACAGAACTTGCCAAGTGGCTTGATCAAGAGAAAGTATTACTTTTCCCAAGCGGATTTCAAGCAAATATAGCCGCTATCCAGGCTTTAGCAAACAGAAATAGTATCGTAATAGCAGATAAATTGATCCATAACTCTTTATTGGTTGGAGTCAAAACTGCTCAAGCAAAACTAGTTCGATTCTCACACAATAATTTAAAAGATTTAGAAGATAAAATTATTAAATCTAACCCCACAAAAAATTCCATTTTAGTTGTTGTTGAATCTCTTTATAGCATGGAGGGATCAATTGCTCCGCTCAGAGAAATATCGGAAATTTGCAAAAAAAATAGTGTTCAATTATTAGTTGACGAAGCTCATGCAATTGGGATCTTGGGCCCTGAAGGCAGGGGTTTAAGTTTTAATTGTCGTTCAGATATAACTATGATTACTGGAACTTTTGGAAAAGCATTTGGAAGCGGTGGAGCTTTCATAGCTTCCAATTCAGAAATTGGAGAATATCTTATCCAAACAAGTGGTGCATTTAGGTATACAACCGCACTTGCGCCACCTTTGGCTGCTGGGGCACTAGAAGGTTTAAAAAAAATTTTAGAAAATAAAGAATGGGGAAATGATTTGTTATCTTCTGCGAATGTATGGAAAGATGAAATTATTAAAAATTTTGATTTTCCAGTTCAGGGAGATTCTCACATTTTATCAATTATTGTTGGCCAAGAAGAGAAAGCAATTTATCTACAAAAATATCTCGAAGAAAATGGGTTTTTAGCAATTGCGATAAGACCTCCAACTGTTCCAGTGGGGCAATCAAGAATCAGAATAACAATACGAAGAAACTTAGATTTTAATCTGCTAAATAATTTCATTAAAGTATTAAAAGAGTTTAAATGAAACAAATTATTACTCAACATGGGTGGGGACTAAATAAATATTTCTGGGATGATTATAAAGTTGATTTTTTAAATAATAATTGGCATTGGCAAGATAATGAAAGGGGCTATTTTTCGACAAATAATTATCAAGCAAAATGGATTAGAAACGAATCTAAAAAAGAAATCAGAATGACTTTATGCCATTCATTTGGTTTTCATTTAATGCCAAAAAAAATTTTAAAAGAAGCAACTCATATTGTTCTTATAAATTCTTTTAATAATTTTCTTCCTTTAAGTAATAAGAGAAACTTTATTTTGAGGTCTCTAAAAAGAATGGAAACAAAAATCATAAAAGATGAACCTAAGGATATGTTAAAAGAATTTATATATAGATCATTTATGCCAAATCATATGAATGATAGTTTTAAAAATATCTTTTATAAAAGTCTAGAGAGTTTAAATAAAACTCTTCTTTTAAGTGATTTAAAAGAACTTTACATCAATAGAGATTTTCCATTATTTTTAAAAAAAGATTGCAAAATTATTTTTATAAAATCAGAAAATGATTTGATTCTTGACAACGAATCAAATAATAACTTTTTAGATTCCTTAAATAAAACACTTGAAAGGAAGCCAATTTTAATTAAATTAGCTCAACAAGGTCATTGCTTGAATAATTTAAATTTATACGAGATCTTACGTAATACACTTAAAGATTGAAATGGATAGTAAAAAGTGGAATGAGAAAATACAAAATAATTTCAATGATGCTGCATATCGGTATTTAGAACATTCAAATATTCAGAAATTTTTTGCAAAAAAGATTGTCCATCTTATCAAAGAATTAAATCCCAAAAAAAAAGGTGAATGGATAGATCTAGGATCAGGACCAGGACTATTAGCAGATGAAATAGAAAAAATTTCTTCCCAAAAAGTATCAAGAATTGATTTCAGCAAGAAAATGCTTCTTGAGAATAAATTATCTAGAAAAAAAATTTTATGGGATTTGAATAATGATTTACCTTCTGAAATAAATAATTGTTCTCTATTAACATCTAACTTTTGCATACATTGGTTAAACAACCCAGAAAAGATAATAAAAAATTGGTTTAGCAAATTAACACCTGGAGGTTTTTTAATCATTTCATATCCAACAAAAGATTGTTTTCCTGAATGGAAAGATACTTGTAAAAAAATTGATATTGAATATAGTGGTCTTAATTTCCTTTGCTCTAAAGAATTATTAAAAGATTTCAAATCAACTGAAATACATTATTCAAAACAGTTTAATTATCTTGAAAATTTTGAAGATGTATATAAACTTTTTAGAAGCATTAAAAATGTAGGAGCACAATCAACAAATTGTAAACGCAAAACAGTGAAAGAGTTAAAGGACATTCAAAAGTTTTGGCCAAAGAATTACAATAATACAGTGAACCTTTCATGGCATATTGAGATTCAAATCATAAAGAAATTATGAGTAGTCACAAAAATATTTTCAAATTTATAATTTGTGGAACAGATACTGATATTGGGAAAACTTTAATAAGCTCTTTTTTCGTTAAAGGATTAAATTCCTTTTATTGGAAACCTATTCAAAGTGGGATTGAATCACAAACTGATAGTCAAACTGTTGAAAAACTTGCACAAGTAAGTAAAGAGAAAATAATCAAAGAAGCTTATGTCTTTACAAAACCTCTATCTCCACATTGGGCTGCTGAAATAGATCAAAAAGCTATTAATTTTGACAAGTTGAGATTACCAAAAGTGCAAGGCTCACTAATTATAGAAACTGCAGGTGGATTAATGGTTCCAATAACACGCAATTTTTTGCAAATAGATCAAATAAAAGAATGGAATCTTCCTGTAATACTTGTATGTAAGAGCTCACTTGGCACTCTTAACCATACCTTGCTTAGTATTGAGGCCTTAAAACGAAGAAATATTGAGATTTTAGGTTTAGTAGTCAATGGCGAAAAACATCTAGATAATCCAAAAACTCTCGTTGATTTTAGTGGTATTCCTTTAATTGCTGAATTTCCTTACATCAAAAAAATGGAATCAAATAATTTAGATATACTTTGGAGAGAACTAGACATCAAGAATAAGTTGATCTCACTATTAAACTTAAAAATAAGTTAAATGAAATCTTTGGATTCAAAAACTCCAAATCAAGATTGGCACCCAAATATTTGGCCACCTTTTACGCAAATTAATAACAGCAAACCGCAGATAGAAGTAACTCATGGTAAGGATGCCCTCATATTTACTAAAGATCCTGAAAAAGAACTAATAGATGCAATTAGTAGTTGGTGGGTAACTCTTCATGGTCATAGTAACGAATATATTGCGAATGCCATTTTTGATCAATCAAAAAAACTTGAGCAGGTTATATTTGCTGATTTCTTACATCCACAGGCAAAAAAATTAGCGGAAAGACTTAGTGAATTAACAAAACTAGAAAGATTATTCTTTTCTGATAACGGTTCTACTGCAGTGGAAGTCGCTTTAAAAATTGCCTTCCAATCATGGCAAAATAAAGGAGAGACAAGAACTCAAATAGTGGCTTTTGATGGCGCCTATCATGGTGATACATTTGGAGCAATGGCTTTAGGTGAAAGAAATATTTTTAATGAGAATTTCGATAATCTTATGTTCCCAGTTAGAAGAGTCCCATGGCCTTCAACTTGGATGAACGATGAAGAAGTAGAAAATAAAGAAAATAAGGCGATCCAAAAATTAGAAACTCTACTTAAAACTCCCACAGTTGCAGTAATCCTTGAGCCACTTGTTCAAGGAGCAGGAGGGATGAATATGGTTAGGCCTCAGTTTATAAAAAAAGTTTCAGAAATTATAAAAAATAATAATTCTTTGTTAATTGCCGATGAAGTATTGACTGGGTTTGGAAGATGTGGAAGCCTTTTTGCTTTTCAAAAGGCAAAAATCATTCCTGATTTAATAAGTATTTCAAAAGGTTTAACTGGTGGATTTTTACCAATGGGAATAACTTTATGTAAAGAAAAAATTTTTCAATCCTTTATTGATGATTCTCCAAGAAAAACTTTTTGGCATGGACATAGTTTTACTGCTAATCCTTTAGGTTGTGCTGCAGCAAACGCTAGCCTTGATTTATTAGAAAAAGAACCACAAAAATACCTTTCATTTGAAGAAAAACATTTATCTCATCTAATTAAATTTAAAAAATTACCTTATATAAAGAAGGTAAGGGTATCAGGCACAATTGCTGCCTTCGATTTAGATATTGGGAACAAAACAGGTTATTTCAATAATATTGGGAAAGAAATAAAAAGTCTTGCAATGGAGCAAGGTTTATTCATTAGGCCCCTCGGGAATGTTATTTACCTCTTGCCGCCCCTCTGTATAACAGATGATCAATTGGGGAAAAGTTACTGGATAATAAGGCAAATCTTAGACAATCTTTAGATAGAAGTTTAAGGTCCCTGCAGTATTGCATTTTCCACATCTTCTCTATTAATACAGTAGGAAAATAGTCTTTTAGTTTCTTGTCCTTCACTTTCCCATATAACACTTAAATCTTCTTGTTCAAAAATAATAGTTGCATTCCAATTTGAAAGTAACAGATACCATTTAGATGGATTATTAATATCCTTAACAGCACCTAAATCAGTTAGCCACAATTCCAATGATTGCAGTGAATTTTGATTGATAGGTTTTTTAGAGGGATTCACAGACTTTTTTTAAAAAATTATTTAATTAGCCAAAGCGGTATTGTCTCTAATTCTTTTCCAGTAAAAGAAGCAATAAAAATTGAACCAATTAAACTTATAGAAATGATGATAATTAAAAGAAACAACGAAAACAATTCTCCATTCGAAAAAGGTCTTCTATTTCCTATTAAATTTTGATTATTAGAATCGATTACTAAATTATTTAAAACGTTAGTATTATTTGTAATCCCAGAGTTTTCTTTTAGTTTGTCATCATATATTTTCCTTAAATTACTAATATTTAAATGTTCATAAGCTTCAAGAACTTCTTGAAATTTATTTTTAGCAACGTCTATTTCTAAAGAGGTTGTATCGGGATGCAACTCAATAGAAAGTTTACAAAATGCCTTTCTTAATTCATGATTGGATGCATTTTCATTTACACCTAAAATTTTGTAATAGGAAGTTTCCCCTTTCAAAATAATCTTTTATTAATACAAAAAAAAGAGTAGGTAATTACACTTAATTTATTGAATATCTCTTAAAAATTTACTAAATAGAATGTATTTAATGGATGGTTAAAATTCATATTTATAAAGAAATGAAAAAACAAAACATTCCAGAAGAAATTCTTTCATTAATAACTGAAGAAGAAATAAATTTATTTCAAGAGTTACAAATTAAAATTAAAGAATTGAATCATAAGACCAATCTCACAAGATTAACTGATGGAGATGATTATTGGGTATCTCAAGTTTTTGACAGCATTTGGCCATTCAAAGCTTTCACGAATA